>NZ_LGEN01000004.1 GCF_001507855.1 Halomonas sp. 54_146 | reverse complement strand
GAACCCCGGTATCGCTCTCCTCGCTCTGGCAACAGAGCGCGTGAGAGGGGTAAGAATCCGCGATTCTATTCTTTGAATGAATCGTCGGAGGGTTCAAACGTCATGCATTAAGTTTGTCGAGGAGATAGTGCTGCAAATGAAGATAGTACAAATGGAGATAGTAGAAATTAGGCTGAAGCGTTGATTCTGCCAGGTTGAGCGCTGTTACGGCCATCTGGCTTATATAGCGTTTTTTCAGCGATTTGACGAATATAGTCAAGCATTGCCTGATTATGCTTCATTCGAACCGAAAGCATTTGCCCTGCCAACTCATTCATGCGTGCAGCCCGCTCACTCTTTTCTAGCAAGCTTTCCCACGCAGCTTGGCAGCCAGCGTCATTAGCTGCTGTTCTGGCACCCTTAGCACCTTCTGCATAGCCCAAGCGTTTTTGCACATCACGCCGCATGGTCTCAATGCGCTCAAGCTCTACAAGCAGGGCTTGTTTTTCAAGAGCTACTTTAGCTAATGCATCGCCGTCAACATCACCTTGAGTCAACAGGTTTTGCTCGCTCGATAACAGTGACATCAACGCATCAAGGCGGTGCTGCTGGTCGGTAAGCAAATTAGCAAGGCTCATGAATAGCGTTCCTTATAAATCCTGTAAATTCGCAATCAGCCCATCGGCAATACGTTCAGCACGCATCTCAAGACGCCCCTCGCGAATAGCGTTTCGAATCTCTTCGACTTTAGCTGAATCAATATCTTGAGACTCATCAATATTTGATTGGCTCAGTTGAGTCGATTCGCGAGCTGCGCTGCCCGATGTGGCTGGCTTTGCGCTATCAGCTTTTTGCGTCTCATCCCGAGGCTGAGCCTGGTTCGAGCGTAATAGCGAACTAATATTATCAATTTTCACGTTGTTTGCCTCATCGTCAACGCCGATGCGCTTGGCGCTTAATGTAACTTGTATACCAATCTATCGGCAGCGCTGAGCATAACTTTAGGCAATGTGTTAAAAATCCACCACCAAAATACCTTGTTCAGTGACCCGTGCCGTCATGATTTCCCGAGAGCCAAAACGCACCCTGATACGTTCACCAAGCGCGCCATTTTCAAGCGCTTCGCCTTCACGAGAAACACGAAAAGCAGCGCCCTGCGCTATGACCGTAACGCGCTGCCCGCGTTCAACCAGATGAGGTGCTTGTAAATAGTGCGCTAAAAAAGCGCTGCCGCTACGAATGGGGCGCTGAGCCACTTTACCCACAATGTCTTCTTCAGCGGTCAACGCTTGAGCGGAAAGGTCGCCAAGATTACCGCCGCGTTCATTGAGCATTTCTGAGGTGATCAGCGTACCCCGCTCAATGTCTCTTGCGGCAACAACATAATTACCAATGACATCAATTTGAGCCTGTAAATAGCGCACTTGACGGCGATCTTCGCCACAACGCACCCCAACAGAAACGCGGCCTAAAGGGGCTTGATTCGCATTAGGCAAAAAAGGTTCCGGCTGAACGCACACCGGCAAGTGGGGAGACGGTGGCCGCAGGTCAATCACTACTTCCTCGCCTAATGCCTGTGTCTCTTCGTACAAAAATTGATGCACGTGCTGCATCAGATTGTCGTCATTTGCTTGAACATGGCCGATCAAAGCCAAGCCTATGCCCGCCAGTAAGGCGAGTGCTTTCCAATAGCGACGCGTGCGTGATTGAGTAAAGCGCTTTGGTAACATAGGGGGAGGTCGCTTACTTGGGAGCAAAGGAAGAAAAAGCAAAGAGAGCAATCAGAATGATGAACCATCCAGTGTAGCGAAAAGGTAGCCGTCGTAACACACGAAATGCTGATAGAAACGCCAGCTGTTCCATGCTTTAAGCTGACAGATACAGACGTATTCTTCATCATCAACAAAATCCATTTTATTTTTGCCTCAAAGCGAGGGCCGGCATGATTGATCAACTAGAATCTGCCTTTAATTATCACCAAAAAGCATTGGGTTTACGCCAGTCACGCCACGAAGTGTTGGCGGCGAATATTGCCAATGCCGATACCCCCAATTTTAAAGCGCGCGATATTGATTTTGCGAGTGAGCTAAAAAAAGCAGTCGACGGTGCTCCGGGTGCATCTGCCGGAAACAGCACCGGTGGCGGCCTGGCCTTGGCGCGCACCGCTGGCAACCATATTGCTGGAGAAGGCCCCGCATGGCGAGGAACGGGTAATGCCGATTTGCTCTACCGCATTCCCGACCAGCCAAGCCTAGACGGTAATACGGTCGATATGGATCGTGAGCGCACGCAGTTTGCTGATAACGCTGTTCGCTATCAGGCGGGGCTCACTATGCTTAATAGCCGTATACAAGGGCTGAAAAATGCCATGCAGCCTGAGTAACCTGGGCCAACTTCGTGAGGAGATAAAAAGAGATGTCGATGTTTTCCGCGTTTGACATTGCCGGTTCGGCAATGAGCGCCCAAGCCCAGCGAATGAACGTTACCGCTAGCAATATGGCCAATGCCGACAGTATCGCCGGGCCTGATGGCGAAACCTATCGAGCCAAACAGGTGGTGTTTGAGACCCAAGCACAGAACAACCGCTATGGCGTGGGCGGCGTGCGCGTTACCGAAGTGGTGGAAGACGATTCACCGCTGCGTATGGAATATATGCCCAGCCACCCAGCCGCTGATGAAGAAGGCTATGTGGCAAAGCCCAATGTTGAGCCCGTGCATGAAATGGTCAACATGATTTCAGCCTCGCGCTCCTATCAAGCCAATATCGAAGTGTTTAATACCAGTAAGCAAATGCTAACGCAGACGCTTTCGCTGGGTGAGGGCTAATGATGAGTACAATTGATCCAACCACGTTGTCGAATATTAACGGTGGCGGTATTCAGCTTAAGCAGAGCCAGTCAGATGAGCTACGTAATAGCTTTATGACGCTGCTTATTACCCAATTGCAAAACCAAGATCCGCTGAAACCCATGGAAAACGCGGAGATGACGTCTCAGATCGCACAGATCAACACAGTGAGCGGCATTGAACAGCTGAACAGCACGTTACAGAGCATCACAAGCCAAATGGATGCCAATCAGGCATTGCAGGCAAGCGGGTTAATTGGCCAGGGCGTCATGGTGCCTGGGCGTCAAATCATGCTAGAGCAAGATAGCGAAGGCCAGCCTTACTCAACGCCTTTCGGTATTGAATTAGCCCAGCCTGCAGCGAATGTTCAAGCCACGATTGTGGGGCAAGGTGGCCAGATTATACGTCGCTATGACCTAGGAGGCGTGCAGGAAGGTGTGCAGTCTTTCCAGTGGGATGGAAAAAATAATCAAGGTGAAGTAGTTGCCAGTAACCGCTATACCGTCCAGCTAGAAGCGACAGACGCTGAAGGTGAAACAATTGAATCGACCGCGCTTAACTACGCCATTGTCAATAGCGTAACGCCTAATGATGGTAACGGTAGCGTGCGGCTGGATCTAGGGGCGATTTATGGGCAAGTCAGCCTGAATGAAGTTAAACAAATTCTTTGATTTAGTGGCATAAATTGTCTTCCAGGAGAATGAAATGAGTTTTTCTCAAGCGCTAAGTGGTCTTAATGCTCAATCAGAAAACCTAAAAATCTTAGGTAATAATATTGCCAACTCGCAAACCGTCGGCTTTAAAAGCTCAGGCGCTATTTTTTCTGATGTATTTGCGGGTGCCAACAGCCAAGTAGGTTTGGGTGTGAATGTGGCAGATGTCCGCCAGGATTTTACGGCTGGTGATCTTGAATCTACTGGGCGTACGCTGGATTTAGCAATTGCAGGTGAAGGCTTCTATAGAATTCAAGAGCCTAATGGCCAAATTGGTTTCTCAAGAAATGGGCAGTTTAGTCAAAATGCCAATGGCTTTTTAGTTACCGCATCTGGGCAGCAGCTGACAGGTTATGGCATTGAGGAGGCTGACCCTGCGAACCCAGAGTCTGAGACCAGAATTATTGCAAATAATCCTGGGCCAATACAGATTCCAACAGGCGATATTCCTGCCAAGCAAACTGCAGAGGTTTCAGCTGTTTATAACCTTGATGCGAGTATTGATCACACAAACAACGATTTGTTACAAAGTGTCGATGTTTTTAACACGATAGCAAGAGAGCCCGGCGCAACTGAAGAAATTAGTTATCATTTTGCCAATAGCTACACTGTATTTGACTCACTGGGTAATGCGAGGAATGTATCTTCCTATTACACAAAAGTTGGTGATAATGACTGGGATGTACGTGTTGCTGTAGATGGTTACTATGATGATGAAAATAATTTTTCATTGTCTTTTAATGCTAACGGTCTGCTTACAAAAGATACAAACGCTAATGGACAAGAATTTATTGTTGGCGTTGATGATGGAGATGCAAACACTAAACCTGATAATCCTGGTGGTAATGGGGACGATAAAGCGGCTATAACTTTCCCTTCTGAGAATGGTGCAGATGTACTGAACTTCAACTTTGTGTTGGCTGGCACTACACAGTTCAGTGGTAATTCAGTGCAAAGTGCGCTGAGCCAAGATGGTTTTGCATCTGGTGCCTTAGCAGGTCTGAGTATTGATGAAAATGGTGTGATATACCGTAATTATACTAATGAGCAAAGCATACCCGCTGGGCAAATCGTTCTTGCTAATTTTGCAAACACTGAAGGATTACAACCGATTGGTAACAACGCATGGAGGCAAACTGCGACATCCGGAGAGCCAGTGATAGGCATTGCAGGTACAGGTATGTTTGGCACCATTGAATCCGGTGTTTTAGAAAACTCTAACGTTGATTTGGCAAAGCAGCTGGTGGACACCATTGTTGCCCAGCGTGCTTACCAAGCGAACTCGACGTCTATCAGCACCCAGGACGAACTCCTGCAGACCATTATTAACCTTTAATAATCGGTCATTGGGTTAAGGAGTAAGTACCGTGGATCGAATGCTGTATACCGCCATGAGCGGCGCGAAACACACGATGGATCAGCAGTCGGTGGTGAGTAACAACCTATCGAATGTCAGCACCACCGGTTTTCGTGCCCAGCTTCAGGCTGCCCGTTCTGTGCCCGTTCAGGGGGAAGCCTTGCTGGCAACGCGAACCTCTGCGGTGGCCACCACGCCAGGTAGTGACTTTTCTCAGGGGCCCGTTGAGTTTACGGGCCGCACCCTGGATGTCGCTATGCAGGGCGACGCGTGGATGGCGGTGCAGGCAGACGACGGTACCGAAACCTATACACGGCGTGGCGATCTGCAAATTGATGCGGATGGCGTTTTGCTCAACGTAGGCCGCCCCGTCATGGGGGAAGGTGGCCCTATTGCCATTCCGCAAGGCGCGCAAATATCTATTGGTGCTGATGGAACCATTAGCGCTATTCCTGAAGGCGTAGGGCCGGAAGCGCTGGTCGAGGTAGGGCGTATTAAGCTGGTGACGCCCGAGCAAGGGGAACTCACGCGCGGCGAAGACGGCCTGTTTCGTGCACCGCTGAATGATGAAGGTGGGCCGGGTGCCTTGCCCGCTGACGAAAATGCCAAGCTGGTGAGCGGCGCACTGGAAGGCAGCAACGTTAGCGCTGTCGATGCCATGGTGTCGATGATCGACGTTGCTCGGCGCTATGATATGCAGATGAAAGTCATCACTACCGCCGATGAAAACGCTCAGCGCGCCAATGGCATTCTATCTATTCAGGGCTAATTCAGGGCTAATTCAAAAACTCACTAGCCATTACGGCTAGTGAGTCAGTCGGGCAAGGAATCTCAGTTATGATTAAGTCGTTGTGGACAGCTAAAACCGGTTTGGAATCTCAGCAAACCAAGCTAGATGTGATTTCAAACAACCTAGCCAACGTGAGCACCAATGGTTTCAAACGCTCGCGCCCCGTATTTGAAGACCTGCTGTATCAGAACATGCGTCAGCCGGGCGCTCAGAACAATATTCAAGACCGCCTGCCATCCGGCATGCAGGTGGGCACCGGCGTACGCGCTGTGGCTACCGAGCGCTTGCATACCCAAGGTGGCCTAGAGCAAACAGAAAATTCCCGTGACCTTGCGATCGACGGCGAAGGCTTTTTCCAAGTGTTGTTACCCGATGGCACCTCAGGCTATACCCGCGACGGCAGCTTTCAGTTAAATGAAAACGGTCAAATGGTCACGGCCAATGGCTACCCTGTTGAACCTGCTATTTTTTTACCGGCCAACGCCTTGTCAGTTAGCATCGGTGAAGATGGCACGGTGAGCGTTCGTCAGCCAGGTGTAGCAATTGACAATGAAGTAGGGCAAATAACCGTGAGTACGTTTATTAATCCCGCCGGTTTGCAAAGTATTGGTGGCAACCTTTATTTAGAAACGGGCGCTTCAGGCGCACCCAACGAAAATATGCCGGGTATGAACGGCGCAGGCCGCTTGTTCCAGGGGTATGTGGAAACCTCTAACGTCAATGTGGTTGAAGAAATGGTCAGCATGATTCAGACCCAGCGAGCGTATGAAATTAACAGCAAGGCGATATCTACCAGCGATGAAATGCTGGCACGGTTAAGCCAGCTGTAACGGTTTTATCTCTTTTTTTTACTGTTTCTTGCTTACTGTCTCTCGCTTACTACCCTTCTCGCTTACTTTACAGGCCGCGTTATGCTGGAGCTGCACCCTATGTCACGTCGTATTGCGCTAGCGGGGCTAGCGCTTTTAATGCTGGTTGTTGCCGGGTGTGCTCAAGTACCAAGAGCTTCAGTGGTAGGAGAACAGGAGCAGATCAGCATTGTGGACCGCCCTCCGCCCATCCCTAACGGCTCTATTTATCAGGCAAGGCAGGGCGGGTATCAACCGCTGTTTGAAGATCGTCGGCCGCGTTCCATTGGCGATATTTTAACCATTGTGCTGAATGAGGAAGTTAGTGCGAGCAAAAGCTCTCAATCGAATGCTAACCGCAGCGGTTCTGCGAGCCTGGGAATAGAGCAAATCCCCGATATTATCGATTTTCTTGAAGACTATGGCTTTGATGTCTCATCAGAAAATATCTTTTCTGGGGGTGGCGGCTCGCAGGCGACTAACTCCTTTACCGGGACGATTACCGTGTCGGTGCTGGAGGTGATGAATAACGGCAATTTACGCGTGCGTGGTGAGAAGCAAATTGCGATTAACCAAGGCACCGAGTTTATCCGTTTTTCCGGCGTGGTTAACCCGCGCACGATTACCGCACAGAACACCGTTCCTTCGACCCAGGTAGCAGATGCGCGCATTGAGTACGTGGGGGACGGCTACATTAATGAAGCGCAGCACATGGGTTGGCTACAGCGTTTCTTCCTGAACGTCTCGCCGTTCTAGCGCTATGGGGAAGCCATCGATGAAAGAACAACAGCAGGCAGGAACGATGCGTTTACACTCAGCTAATGATCGAGCAATTAGCGCCTGGGCTATTCAGCTGGCAGCGTTAGTAGTGCTGTGTTTGCTGGCATTGCCCGCCCAGGCCGAGCGCGTTCGTGACTTGGCAAGTTTTGCCGGGGTGCGTGATAACCAGCTGGTAGGCTACGGGTTGGTCGTTGGCCTTGATAATAGCGGTGACCAAACGACACAAGCGCCGTTCACCAGCCAAAGCCTTACTAACATGCTGTCTCAACTTGGGGTGACGGTGCCTGCAGGCACAAACTTGCAGCTGCGCAACGTAGCTGCGGTGATGGTGACCGCTGATCTTCCGCCGTTTTCACGGCCGGGCCAGCGGTTAGATATTGTGGTGTCGTCGATTGCCAACGCACGCAGCTTGCGTGGCGGTACGCTGTTAATGACGCCGTTAAAAGGTGCCAATGGCGACACTTATGCCATTGCCCAGGGCAACATGTTAGTGGGTGGAGCGGGCGCAGAAGCGGGTGGCAGCAGCGTGCAGGTCAACCAGCAGGCATCGGGGCGTATACCCAATGGTGCCCTGGTTGAAAGGGAAGTGCCGCTCAACCTAGGCGGTAACGGTGGGATGCTGGAACTGCAGCTCAATGATTCTGATTTTGGCACCGTTCAGCGCATGGTAACGGCGATTAATAACGAGTTTGGCCAGTCGGTTGCCTACGCACGCAATGGCCGCGTCATCGCGCTGGATGGCCCGATGGATGATAATGCGCGGGTCAACTTTATGGCGCGCATTGAAAACGTTCAGGTAACGCCTACTGAAGCACCGGCGCGCGTGGTGCTGAACTCTCGCACCGGCTCGGTCGTGATGAACAGCGCGGTCACGCTACGTGAAGCGGCGGTGGCTCACGGCAGTTTATCAATCATGATTGATACCCAGTTTGGCGTTAGCCAGCCTAACCCCTTTGGGGAGGGTGAGACGGTCGTGGTACCCGATGCTGATATTGAAATCGAACAGCAAGAGGCGTATCTGCAAATTGTAGAGGGCGCTCAGCTTAATGAAGTGGTCAATGCCTTGAATGCGTTGGGTGCCACACCCCAGGATTTGATGTCGATTCTGGAAGCGCTAAAAGCATCGGGTTCGCTACGCGCCGAGCTGGAGGTCATCTAATGAGTGCAAACGACATCACCAGCCAGTTCGCTCTGGATGTAAGCGGCTTTCAGCGGCTTCAACATACCGCCCGCATGGACCCAGAAGCGGGTGTAAACGGCGCAGCACAGCAGTTTGAAGCGCTATTTATTCAGATGATGGTGAAGAGCATGCGCGATGCGATTCCCACCTCTGGGTTGATGAACAGCCGCGATACCGATTTTTATCAGTCAATGCTGGATCAGCAGTGGTCTCAGGTCATGGCTTCGCGGGGTATCGGCCTAGCCGATGCGCTTGTTGAACAGCTCGAACGCCAGGGCGCCATCTCAAAAGCGCAACCAGAGGCCAACCAAGATAGCGAACTGCAAGCACTGATCGCCGGCATTCCCCGTGGTACACCCCGAATGCTTGATGATTCATTTGTGGCTAATCAAGAGGTCATTGCCACAGCAAGCGCCCAAGGCAGCGGGCGCTTCTTAGCCGAGCTTGAGGCCATTCGCCAAGGTGTGGAAACCAGCGGCTTGGGTGCAGGGCAGGCTGATGAGCCACTATCAACCCAGCCTGTGCAAAATACGTTAGGGCATGTTGGCCAGTTTATGCAAACGCTGGCAGCGCCTGCCCAAGCGGCCAGTGCGGCTACTGGGGTGCCGGCTGAATTGATTTTGGCTCAAGCGGCGCTGGAAACAGGCTGGGGACGCCACGAAATTGCTACTCGCAATGGCAGTAACAGCCACAACCTGTTTGGCATTAAAGCGGGTAGCCATTGGCAGGGCAAAACCACCGATATCGTCACCCATGAGTATATCAATGGGCAGCGAACGCAGGTGGTCGATACCTTCCGCGTTTACGATTCGTTTGAGCATGCCTTTACCGACTATGCCAGCTTAATTGGTAACAACCCGCGTTATGCCGGCGTTGTTCAGGCCCCCACTGCCGAACAGGCGGCACGAGAGCTTCAACGTGGTGGTTATGCCACCGACCCCCGCTATGCTGACAAGCTAGTGGCGGTAATGAAGTCGATGGGGCCACTTAATGTTGGCGGTAATTTCCTGGCTGATTCTCGCTAGCCCGTTCCTCAAGTTTTTCTGCGCAGAGCCGATACTTAAAACATAGATAGGTATCGGCCTAAGGAATTGAACCATGAGCATGTTTTCGATCGGCTTGAGCGGCCTCAATGCCGCGCAGAATGCCCTGAATACGACTAGTAATAATATTAGCAACGTCTATACGCCAGGCTATAACCGTGAGCTTACCCAGCTGGGTCAAGGCAGCTCTGGTACGGGGGGCGTAAAGGTCAATGATATTGAACGACAGTTCAACACCTATGTTGCCAATCAGTTAAACAGTGCCAAAACGCAGTCAAGCGCGCTGAACACCTATTACAACCAAGTAACCCAGATTGATAACCTGTTAGCTGATCGCGCAGCGGGTCTAGCGCCATTAATGCAGGATTTTTTCTCATCGTTGGAAGACCTAGCTAGTGCGCCATCTGATCCTGCAGCACGCCAAGGCGTAATGGGCACCGCCAATACCTTGAGCTCACAGTTCCGCTCGTTTGATGGCTATCTGCAAGATATGCAGAGCAATATTAATAACCAGATTAAAGATGAAATTACCCAAATCAATAATACTGCTGAACAAATTGCGGGTTTAAATAAAGAGATTGCCTTAGCGCGTGCGCGCACTGGCGAGGCACCCAATAGCCTTCTCAACCAGCGTGACCACTTAGTGTCTGAGCTTAACGAGCGCATGGATTTACGCCTGAATGTACAGGATGGTAAAACGTATAATATCAGCCTGCCCAATGGCCAGCCGCTAGTCACAGGAACGAACTCATTCCAACTTGAAGCGATGCAGGCTGATTATGACCCCCAGCGTACGGTAATCGGTTACCGCGATGGCGGTGGCAATCTGACTCAGCTAAATGAATCGACTATTAAAGGCGGGGCATTGGGCGGCTTGTTGTCATTTCGCTCAGAAACCCTAGACAAAACCCAGAACCAGATTGGCCAGTTGGCGGTTTCGCTCTCGGTTGCCTTTAACGATCAGCATAAAAAGGGCGTGGACCTGGATGGCGAATTGGGTGGGGACTTCTTTGAACTAAGTAAGCCTCTAGGATACAGCTATAAAGGCAATGCCTCTGAAATAGCATCCGTTGAATTCGATACTGATAATATTGATGAGCTACGCGCTACAGACTACACCATCAGTTATCGCAATGACGCGTATAGCGTGACACGTAATGACAGTGGTGACGAGGTGGACTTCACATTGGATGGCGGAGTACTGTCCTTTGGTGGCGTTAATGTTGCCTTTGAGAGTACGCCACAGAATGGCGATAAGTTCGAAATTCAGCCTGTTCGTCGCGCCGGCCAGGATATGAAGGTGGCGATTACGGACGGGGATAAAATAGCCGCAGGTGATGCAGGCTTAGACGGTGAAGAAGGCAGTTCTCTTACTTCATTTAAACACTCGGGTGATTTAGCCGTTGATGACCTAAAGATGTCGCCAGGGGCATTCTCTAACCATAAAGAGTATACGTTAAGGCTGGATTCAGAGGGCAAGTTAACAGTAACACCACCGGATTCGACGATCCGCATTGATGGTCAACCTTTTGATGTAGATAACATTTTAGATTTAGAAGAGAACAAAACGGTTGAAATAGATGGGATGAGCTTTACGCTTACCTCTACCTCACTCCCGGCCACTGATGAAACGGCGACGTTGACGGTTACCGAAAACATTATCGCGGCCTCGGGTGATAACCGTAACGCATTAGCTTTGCAAAAGTTGCAGAGTGAGGCAGTGGTGGGAGGCTCAGCCTCTGTTAGCGGTGCCTATGCCTCCATGGTTAGCGATGTCGGCAATCGTACTAATATCACCCAAGTTAATTTAGATGCTCGTCAAGGCTTAACCGATCAATTGCGTGCGGTACAGCAATCAGAATCAGGGGTTAATTTGGACGAAGAAGCCGCTAACTTAATTCGTTACCAACAGTACTATCAAGCTAACGCGCGTGTAATTGACACCGCAGGAGCGCTGATGGACACCATCTTGAACCTGCGCGGTTAATTCGGGAGCTTAAGTGATGCGTATTAGTACCATTACCATGTTTGAGCAAAGCACGGCGTCGATGAACCGCCAGCAAAGCGATCTGATGAATGTCAGCCAGCAGATCGCTAGCGGCCGCCGCGTTGTTAACCCATCCGACGACCCACAGGCGGCCTCGCGTGCGGTAACCGTGGACCAGGCGAAAGCGGTTACCGAACAATATTCAGATGCGCGGATATCGGCGCGTAACTCTCTGTCGCAGACAGAAAGTATTTTGAACAGTGTCAGTGATGCAGTCACCAGCGCTAAAACGCTGTTGATTCAGGCATCGAGTGACACTTTGAGTGATGTTGACCGTGAGTCAATTTCCAGTGAGCTCAAAGGTATTTACGAAACGATGATCGGCCAAGCGAACGCCACCGATGGCAACGGCCGGTATTTGTTTGGTGGCTATAAAGATAGCGCTCCGCCGTTTGTAAAGCAAACCAATGCTGATGGCGATGAGTTTGTGGTTTATAACGGGGATAGCAAGGCCCGTGAACAGCGTGTTGATGCCTCAAGGCTAATGCCTGTCACCGAAAACGGCGAGTCTATTTTTCAGAGCGTGCCCAGTGGTGCGGGCTATATAGCTGAAGCAAAGAAAGAAGATGGCACCCTTAATGAAGGTAACGTGACATTTCGCGGGCCGCAGACTCTTGATGTCAATGATGATGGTTATGGAGAGAACTTCCGGGTTGTTTTTAGTGAGGACGCGGGCGGCAATTCTATGTACAGCGTTCAACGCCTTGATGATGGTGCTTGGGAGGCTATTGATCTAGAGGGAGATGGTGAAACTACCTACCCTTACACTGGTAACGATCAGCAGTTGAGTTTCGGCGGTTTGAATATTACTCTTTCAGGTACTCCTGCAGACGGCGATGAAATCCTGGTTGCCCAGTCCGGTGGCGATGTTCGTGGTGCTGACCTTTTCCGCACCATGGAAGAAGCCATTCGCGTATTGGAAAACCCCGCTGACAACCCGACCAAAAAAGCTGATTTGCGTAACACTTTAAATACCTCAATGCGCGATTTAGACAACGCTCTAGATAATGTGTTGACGGTACGCGCATCGGCTGGGGCGCGCCTGAACGAGCTTGATGTTATCGATGCTGTCGGTAGTAACCGTATGCTGAACTATGAGCAAACGCTGTCGGATTTGGTGGATCTTGACTACGTAGAGGCGATTTCTGAATACAGCTTGCGCCAAGTAGGCCTGCAGGCAGCGCAAAAAGCGTTTGTCGACATTAAAGGTTTATCGTTATTTAACTATATGTAATAAGCACTTAGCGCTTACTGTACAGTCGAGCCAAACGACCATGTTTTATTATACAAAGCATGGTCGTTTTAGGTTAGCGGTGCCATTGTTTCAATTAGCTCCTGCATAAATGCCAGCCCCTGGCTAAATAAACGCTGCAGGAAGCGGCTAATGTCGGTCATTAGCACCATCATTAATATCAGACCCACAATAAGAGAGGTGGGAAAGCCGATATTGAAAACCGTTAGCTGCGGCGCAGAGCGGTTGAGTATACCCAGCGCCAAATTGATTGTCAGTAGAGAGCCCACTAGCGGTAGCGCCAATAACATACCCGAAGCGAAAATCGTGCCTGCATAGCGGGCGAGTAGCTCAAAAGCGCCGGGGTTAAAGGTGCCAATACCAATCGGCAGCGTCTGGAAGCTCATTACCAAGGTTTCCAGCACCATCAAATGGCCGTTAAATGCTAAAAACATCAGCAGCGTTATCATATAAAGGATACGAGACAGCACCATAATGTTGGTACCACTCGATGTGTCAAAAAAGCTCGCAAAGGCCAAGCCCATTTGCAGGCCGATAAAATCCCCCGCCGCCTGAACGACAGCAAAGATAATATGCATCACAAGGCCGATGGCTAAGCCGATAAGAATTTGTTCGATCATAATGCCGACGCCCGCCCAAGACATAACAGCAACGTCTGGCATGGCCGGTAATATCGGTGCAATAACAATTGCAATAAGAGCGGCAAGACCTACTTTCGCTTGATTAGGCACGCTGCCGTGCCCCCAGAGGGGAGACGCCGCCAAGAAGGCAGTGATGCGCGCAAACGGCCATAAAAAAGCCACTAGCCACCCTTGCAGCTGTGCGAAAGTGACTTCTACCATCGCGTTACATCACCATATTGGGAATGTTGGTAAATAGCCGCTGGGTAAAGTCCGTAATTAATCCAAGCAGCCAGGGGCCTGCAAGCACCAATACGGCAAACACCGCCAGAATTTTAGGAATAAAGGTTAGCGTCATTTCGTTTATTTGTGTCGCGGCTTGAAACAGGCTGATGATAAGGCCGGTGAATAGCGCCGCCAGCAGCATGGGGCCGGCAAGAAAAAGCGTTACACGCATGCCTTGGTAGGCAATGCTCATCACCATTTCAGGGGTCATAGTGTGAATCCTTTATGTCGTAGAAACGACGCGGCCTGTTTGGAAAAGCTGTCGATAAAAACTGTCGATAAAAGCGATCTTAGCCAGCCGCTATATCATGTAAAAGCTTTCTGCCATTGAGCCGATAATAAGCTGCCAGCCATCCACCAAGATGAACAACATTAGTTTAAACGGTAACGAGATAGTAATGGGCGGGACCATCATCATCCCCAGTGCCATCAGCGTGCTGGCCACCACCAGGTCAATAATTAAGAAGGGAATAAAAATAGTGAAGCCAATTTGAAAGGCGGTTTTCAGCTCACTCGTTACAAAGGCGGGCAGCAATACCCGCATTGGCAGATCTTCAGGGCCTTGCATCGGGCCTACATCTGCCAAGCGCACGAAAAGCGCAAGGTCAGGTTCGCGGGTCTGTGCGAGCATAAATTCGCGAAATGGCCCTTGGGCGAGTAGCAAAAACTCTTCAAAGTTAATGGTTTCATTGGTTAGCGGCACCCAGGCGTTGTCATACACCTGCGCTAACACCGGCGACATAATAAAAAAAGTTAAAAACAGCGCGATGCCTAATAACACCTGGTTAGGCGGTGTGGCTTGGGTGCCCATTGCCGTGCGTAATAGGCTTAGCACAATGATGATGCGAGTAAAACTCGTCATCATTAGCAGCATTGAAGGCAAAAAAGCCAGCGAGCTTAGAAAGAGAAGGGTCTGTAGCGAGAGCGACCACTGCTGGCCACCATCATCTAGCGGCTGAGAAATAATGCCAGGTATCTGCTGTGCGTTTACCGGGCCTGCTATAACGCAAGCGGCAACAATAAACAGCCATAGAGCGAGTGGCTTGCTTTTAAAAATACAGGGCCAATAAAGGTGCATCCGTTGCCTCATGGCGTCTGATGTGGGTCGGAGGGCGCGGATGAGTCACGGCGGCGGTGGGTGGCTAGCGCTTTTGAGAGGCTTTGCGAAAAACGTGAAGGCGCAGCCGCGGCACTTGGTGGGCGTTCTTCTGCTGCAGGGCGCTCGTGCAATAGAGTAACGCGCCCGCCGCCAACGCCGACAACCAGCCAGGTATCTTCTACCTCAACGATAACGATACGTTCTCGATTGCCAACAGCGGTGCTGCCCACAATGCGTAAATGAGCACCATGGCGATTGCTATGGTTGTTCCAGCGCTTTAACAGCGCCGTGCAGATCAAAATAATCGCAATGACCAGTGCCAGAGCGGCCGCTGTTTTACCTAGAACGGCCATGCCTATCAGCGCCTCGCCACTGTTACCCAGCGCATCAAGCGAGCCGTTCTGCGTTGGGGGAGTTGCCACGCTCATCGGTTCAATTTATGAATACGTTCAGAAGGCGTGATAATTTCAGTAATACGGATACCATACTTATCTTCAATAACAACCACTTCACCCTGAGCGATCAGGTAGCCATTAATTAAGATATCCATCGGCTCGCCTGCCAAGCCATCTAGCTCGATGACCGAGCCCTGAGCTAACTCCAGCAGTTGCTTGATGGTTAGCTTGGTGCGCCCTAGTTCCACGGTGAGTTTCACCGGGATATCCATGATCATTTCCAGTTCTCGGGCCTGTGAGGCACCGCTATCTGGGCTTAAAGGGCGAAAAATATCGTCACTGGCCACTTTGGCGGCAGGCGCTTCAGTTTCTTCTGGTACCGCAGTAGCGTCTTCGCTTTCCTCAGCCGCTTCTTGTTCAGCCATGGCGGCCGCCCAGGGGTCTTCTTCTTCACTGGCGGCATCGGCACTGGATGACGTTTCTTCTTGCTCAGACATGGCATCCGCCCAATCGTCTTCAGAGACGTTCTGATTAGGCTTATTGGGATCAGTCATGCTTTGGATTCCTTGGCTTTCTGTCGTGTAGGCCCTTTAATAAAGTCCTTGGACGATGCGTTATTTATAGCGGCATGGTCGATCATATGTAACACACGTAGTGCGTGCTGCTGACGTTGGCTCCCGTACTCACACTGCATTACGGGCACACCATCAACACGCGCTGTAATAGTGCTAGGAATTTCTAGCGGCAACACGTCGCCTTTTTTCAACCCCATGACATGGGCAATGCGGCTGGGTATTTGAGCAAACTCAGCGACTAATTCGACTTCTGACTGGCGCAGTTCGCTCGCCATGCGGCGCGACCAGCTGCCGTCTTGGTCGTGATTGCTGTCGTTAATCGGGTTCGCCAGTAAATCACGCAGAGGCTCAATCATGGCGTAAGGCATGCAAATCTGGAAATTGCTAGATAAATTACCCACTTCAATATTGAACTTGGTATTCACGACAATTTCATTGGGTGAATTCGTTATATTAGCAAACTTCGACTGTACTTCTGAACGTAAAAAACTGATATCCAACGGATAAACCACTTTCCAGGCTTCTTGGTAGGCGTCCATCGCAAGGTTAAGCAGGCGCTGGATAATGCGCTGTTCAGTGTTGGTAAATTCTCGGCCGTCTGACTTGGTGACAAAGCGCCCATCGCCACCAAAAAGGTTATCTACCACCATAAACACTAGGTTAGGCGGGAATACCACCAGCGCTGAACCGCGCAATGGTTTCATTGACACAATGTTCAAGTTGGTTGGCACGGGCACATTACGTGAGAACTCGCTAAAACTTTGATAGCGAACCGACTCTACGGTGATATCAGCACTACGACGCAATAAGTTAAATAGCCCATTGCGGAAGTAACGCGCAAAACGCTCATTAATAAAATCCAGGGCATGCAGGCGCTCACGGATCACTCGATGCTGAGTGGATGGGTCGTAAGGCTTGATGCGTGACTCTTCTTGATGTTGAGACGAGGAGGATGGTGACTCATCGTCTCCACTGACGCCCTTCAGTAGGGCGTCAATTTCTTCCTGGGACAGTAGATCGTCCTGTGACATGAACGGCTCCAGTTCCCGAGATTATTGCACAATAAATTCGGTGAATAAGACTTCACGCAAATCAAGCGGCGGCTGGTTTTCTGTGAGCGGGACATTCAGACGATCAATAATCGCTTGGGCAAGCTGTTGCTTACCTTCCGGTGAGGTAAGTTCACCGGCCTGCTTGCCAGAGAGCAGCATTAGCAAACGGCTGCGCACTTGGGGCATATGTTCTTCTAAAATTGCTTTACTTTCCTCATTGCCCACGCGAAGGGTCACGCCTGTGTAAAGTAGGCGTGAGCCATAATTGTCATCGGCAAGGTTAACGGTAAAGGGTTCAATGCGCATGAAAATAGGTGATTGGCGCTCTATCACCTGGCTCATCTCGCCACCCTGTGAGCCGCTATCACGCTGATCGATTACCATATAAATAGCCGCTGCTGCGCCTGCTGAGGACAGCAAGACCAGGATAATCATTACCCAGAGCAGTTTTTTTGACCCGCTGGTTTTTTCTGCCATTTGTGATTCCCGTGAACTCCATGCGTATCACTAGCAACGTATTATGCCTAAAGCGAATGCCAGTGATGAAATGAACAGGCTCATTTGGCAAGCCTATCTTTTGGTTTAGCTAACTTGTGTGCCGCTGCTAAGCGTAAAGGTCGACCCGCCCATCCAGTATCAGCGGGCTGCTTTCCGCGCTTAGGGCGGGTGTTTCATCCAGGCCGATATCGCCGTTGTCACCGCCGGCTTGACTGCCTTGCTTGCCGCCTGATTGGGCGAAGCCCTGGGTATTAGGGTCTCGCTGTTCGCCTACAGACGTCTCACCGAGCGAAATACCTTGTTCAGCCAGCGCTTCCCTTAATTGGGGAATCGCTTGTTCAAGCACTTGCCTTACCTGGGCGTGTGTCGATAAGAAATGCGCCTGAGCGCCCTGCTCACTAAACTTCAGTGAGATGGAAAGCGGTCCTAGCTCTGCAGGGTGGAGCTGCATCTGGACATGCTGCTCGCCACCGCGCTGAGAAATCTGCACCAGCTGTTGGCTCAACTGCTGTGGCCAGGCGTTACTCGTAACGGGCGTGCTTAAAGAAGCCTGGGTCGGAGGCACTGTAGGGGCAAAACCCTGGGCAGCCTGTGATGATGTTAACGGTGGTTGATTAGCAGTCAATGATGGGCTGGTGAATAACTGTTCACCCGCCGGGCTAGCTTTAGCCGCACCTTCCAGCGTTAGCAGGGCACTCATCAGTGCCTCGCTACTGACCTGCGGTGATGCGCTGCTAGTGTTGAGCTGTGCTAAGAAATTACCAGGACGAGGCGTTGTATTTAGATCAACAGGGAGCTTATCAACGCTGGGCAGGCGAGCGGAATTAATCGCCACCGTGTGAGCGCTCTGATTTTGGGCTACTTGGCTTTGAACTGGCTGGCTTTGAGCCGGCTGATTTTGAGCCATCAGCGCACTCAAGGCTGATACCAGCTGCGCTGCTTCGCGTTGATCAATATTCAGCTGTTCAGCGATGGTTTCCAGTGCGGCGGGCTGAATGGCCTGTGATGGGTAAGCACCCAGGTTTTGAGCTGGCTGGCTTTGAACTGACTGGCTTTGAGCCATCAGTGCATTCAAGGCTGATACCAGCTGCGCTGCTTCGCTTTGATCGATATTCAGCTGTTCAGCGATGGTTTCCAGTGCGGCGGGCTGAATGGCCTGTGATGGGTAAGCACCCAGGTTTTGAGCTGGCTGGCTTTGAACTGGCTGGCTTTGAGCCATCAGCGCACTCAAGGCTGATACCAGCTGCGCTGCTTCGCGTTGATCGATATTTAGCTGTTCAGCGATAGTTTCCAGTGCTGCCGATGGTGCTGGCTGTAGCGGGCGGCTATCGTCAAACGAGGCCATTAACGCAAGACGTGATGCAATCTCGTCAAGACCCGTTGAGGTTTCTGCATCGTCCAGGGTTAACGCAGCAGCGGATATATCAGCGTTAGGCGTTTGCAGCTGAGCCAGTACGGCAGATAGGTCGCTTTCGCTGAGGTCGATACCCAGCGCTTCCAAGGCGTCAGCGAGGTTTTCGACATCGACGTTTAGCGCTTCGGATAACCCCTGGGCGCTGGTAGTGAGCCGCGCCTGACGTGACGCGTCGTTTAGGCCGCTATCCGCTTCAGCCTGGGGGCTAAGCGATGAGCTAGTTTGCGTGCCAGAGGCGTTCAGAAGCGCCTGGCGGAAAAGACCGTTGGGCGATTCTTGGCCGCCACGCGCACCTTGAGACGGTGTCTGAGGCGAACTTGGGTTGACCGAAAGCAGCGGGTGAAGATTCATGTTCAGTTCCCTGGCACCGCTAATGCGGAGCGTCGTTATGTTGACGAGCTAAGCGGCTAGTCACCAAATCATCGTTAGTTTTTTGTTCATGACGCTCGCTGCGGCGGTGCTCTTCTAAAAGCCGGCGTGACGCCAGTGTATCGTAGGAAGAGAGCTTACGCTGCTCTTGTTGCCAGTTCTTTTGGCTTTGTTGAACACTTGCCTGTTGCGCCGCTAGTGCTTGCCGAGCGCGGCTTAAGGCGGCATCTAAAGACGCCAGAAACTGTTGGTAATTGTACATGGTCGCGGGATCAATACCGTCATGCATCGCCTTCTGAAAGCGTTCTGCATACTCTGCACGGTAGCTAAGCAGCGATTTTAGCTGAGCGTTGGTTTGCTGTTCGGTTTGGCGCTCTTGAGCAAGCACTTTGCCGGCTTGATCGCGCGCTCCGCGAGCTAACTCCGTTAACATTTCGAGCTGTGATTTACTCATTTACGCCCTCCAACCAGTGCGTTTAACGCTTGGCGTGAATCTTCCAGCGCTGCACACTCCTCAATGCTTTGTTGTAGGAAGCGCTCCAGCGAGGGGAAGCGGTTCACCGCCTCATCTAACTGTGGGTCGTGGCCAGGGCTGTAGGCACCCACGCTAATTAAATCCCGATTGCGCTGATAGCGAGAAAATAGCTGCTTGAAAATACGCGCTTCCTGCAGTTGTTCAGGAGTGGTGATCGAGGTCATCACTCGGCTGATCGACGCTTCTATATCAATGGCTGGGTAATGACCGGCTTCCGCCAGTGTTCTCGACAGTACAATGTGGCCGTCTAGAATGGCCCGAGCAGAATCTGCAATGGGGTCCTGCTGGTCATCGCCTTCCGTCAGTACGGTATAAAAAGCGGTTATCGACCCGCCGCCACGCTCGGCATTGCCTGCGCGCTCCACTAGGCCGGGCAGCTTGGCAAACACAGAAGGCGGGTAGCCTTTGGTGGCCGGTGGCTCCCCAATGGCCAGGGCAATTTCCCGCTGCGCCATGGCGTAGCGAGTGAGGGAATCCATAATAAGCAGAACGTTTCGACCCTCGTCGCGAAAGCCTTCTGCTAGGCGTGTTGCGTAAGCGGCACCTTGCAGGCGCTGCAAGGGAGACGTATCCGCCGGTGCTGCGACGACAACGGCACGGCGGCGGCCTTCAGGACCTAGAATGTTATCAATAAAATCCTGTACTTCGCGGCCTCGCTCGCCGATCAAGCCCACCACAATCACATCAGCTTGGGTATAGCGTGCCATCATGCCCAGTAGCACTGATTTACCAACCCCTGAGCCGGCAAATAGCCCCATGCGTTGGCCGCGCCCTACGCTCAGCAGTGCATTAATAGCGCGGATACCCACATCAATTTGCGCATCAATAGGGGCGCGGGAAAGGGGGTTAAGCGGTGGCGTATTGAGTGTGGCACGGGGCGCTTCTTCGATATTTTCGCGGTTATCGAGCGGGTTGCCGTTGCCATCGAGCACTCGCCCCAGCAGGCTATCGCCAATCGGAAAACGCCGCGCACTGCTGCCGTCGCGTTCATCTAAAGGCGAAACGCGCGCGCCCGGCATAAGCCCAGTGACTTCTTCTAGCGGCATGAGGTACAGCTTGTCACCCGCAAAGCCGACGACTTCGGCTTCCGCATGTTTGTCGCTATCGGTTAGGCGACCATCGCTGCCGGGCAGTTCGATGCGGCATGCACTGCCAACTGCCACGCGTAGCCCTACCACCTCAATGACCATACCCGTTGCGCGAATCACCCGGCCGCTATTGCGGTAGCGAGGCAAATGGCTCACGCGCTGCTGCGTGCGGCGCAGTGCTTTATGCCAGCGATGTTGGTGAGGGCAGGTGGTGTCGGTCATAGCATATCCGCCTACGATGAACGGGCGTTTGAAGTTGAGCCGTGAATGCCTCTTTTGCGCGATTGGGCTTGAATGGTGTGCCAGCGGTTTTCAAAGGTGGCGTCAATTTCACCCTGTGCGCTGGTGACTCGGCAACCGCCACGAGCCAGCTGATCATCAGGCTGTAGCTTCCAGTTAGCCGCTTTAAGTTCGCCACCTAACTGCTCTTCAACTAACGCGTGGTCATCTGGGTTGAGCCATAGCCGCTGTTGCCCTACCAGTGGTGGTTCGGTGTGCAGCAGCTCGCGTACCACTACGAGCACTTGTTCTGGCGATGCCTGCAAGGCATCTGAGGCAAGCTGCTTGCCGGTTGCTAGCGCTAACTCAACCAGGTCGTGTGCAATCGTGTCATCAATACGCTCCAGCGCATCAGAGAACTGCTTGGCGAGTGTTTCCAGTGGCGCAACCGTCTTGTGAATGCGTGCTTCTAGCTCGATTTTTGCCTGCTCAGCCGCTTCCTCTAACCCCTTTTCGAGCCCCTCTTTGTGGCCCTGCTCAAAGCCTGCCTCATAGCCCTCTTTTTCGGCTTGCTGGCGAATGCGTTCATGTAACGCTTGGCGCTCTTCTTCTTCGCGCTGACGCGCCTGCTCTGCTGCTTTAAGGGCTGCTTGAACCTTGCGTTGATGTGCCGTGGGTACATCGCGATCAGTGGCGTGTTCGTTCGCGGTGCTCGCCAGCTCTTCCATTTGCCAGCGGCGCCAATCGCCATGACGATCAAATTTAGGCAAGTGAGTATTAGACATACTCGTCGTCTCCGCCGGCTAGAACGATTTCACCTGAGTCAGCTAAACGCCTGACAATTTGCAAAATGGCTTTTTGCTCGGTCTCGACTTGAGAGACGCGTATGGGGCCACGGGCTTCCATATCTTCGCGAACCAGGTCGGAGGCGCGCTGTGACATATTGCGCAGGAATTTGTCCACCAACGCGTCCTGAGCCCCTTTGAGGGCCACCACCAGCGAGTTGGTGTCGACTTCTTGAAGCACCATCTGAATCGCGCGGTTGTCGAGATCCAGCAGGTTCTCGAACAGGAACATTTCGTCGATAATTTTCTGTGCCAAATCTTCGCTGTGCGCGCGGACGGTCTCGATGGCGGTCTCTTCTTGAGAGGAGTTCATCAAGTTGAGGATTTCGGCTGCAGTTCTTACGCCGCCCATTTTGCTGCGCTTGAGGTTCTGGCCGTCTAGCATGCTGGTGAGCACTTCGGTTAGCTCTTGTAAGGCAGCAGGCTGAACGCCGCTGAAGGTGGCAATACGCAGCACCACATCATTGCGCAGCTTTTCTTCAAAGAGTTCAAGAATATCAGAGGCTTGGTGGCGCTCTAGGTGAACCAGAATGGTGGCAATGATCTGTGGGTGCTCGTCGCGAATCAACTCGGCCACCATAGAGGCTTCCATGAGGTTGAGCGCGTCGATGCCGGAGTTATTGCCTGTCGATTCGAGAATATCTTCGATCAGGCTAGTCGCGCGCTCGCTGCCCAATGCTTTGGTCAGTACCGAGCGGATGTGGTCGCTGGAGTTAAGGTTAAGCGCTACAAACTCTTCGTTCTCTTTATGGAACGCTTCAAGCACTGCCTTCATGTCCTCATGAGAGACCTGATGCAGACGAGCCATCTCCATACTGATCTCTTGCACTTCATTGGCGCCGAGGTATTTAAAGACCTCTGCTGCACTGTCTTCATCGAGTGCAAGCAATAAGATAGCGCTCTTGCGAGCGCCACTCATTTCAGCAATTGGACTACTCATTTGGACAACTCTTTTGGACTACTCATTTGAACTACTCACTAGTATTCATCCAGCTGCGAATGATCATCGCGACCATGCGGGGGTCTTCCTGAGCCATTTCACGCAGATCGTTGAGGTTATGCTCATAGAGTGACGTTTTGCGCCGACGCTTAGGTTTGGCGTAAGTCTCGTCGTCCTCGTCGAAGGCTCCTTCACTTTCGCCCTCATCTTCACTTCCAACCCGCGTCTCTAGTGTGCTACCCGGCATTGCTGCTGCCATCATCGGTGGCTGCGTGTAGCGCTTGATAAGAGGGCGAAGAATCAGTAGATAGAGCAATAAAATAGCAAGAGCCACCAACAGGTAACGACCGACATTGCCAGCGATGGAGAGCGTATTGGGGTCTTGCCACCACTCCGCATCAGTCGTCTCATCAACACTACGAGCGAAAGGAGTGTTGACGACTTCTACTTCATCGCCACGTAGTTGAGAAAACCCCATTGCCTGGCGGACTAACCGCTCGATTTGAGCGACTTCATTGTCGGTTAGAGCAACGTCGATCCACTCGCCTTCTTCATTCATTTCTGAGCGGAAGTTAACCACCACTGCGGCGGAGAGACGCTCAATCTGCCCAAGGCGGTGCTGTATATGCTCAATGCTACGATCAACTTCATAATTGACGACATCGTCTTGGCGCAGGTTACGCAACGCTTCGGGGGGGAGGTCCTCTTCTTGCCCATCGACTGCTACTTCACCTTCTGGCTGATCAATGGGGGAGGGTAGGGTGCCGGGGGGCGTGTTACTGAGCGCCCCGGGTATACCGGTCGCTAAAGGGTTTTCCCCGTCATAAGCGAGGCTCAGCTGGCGACTGCGCACTGCTGCTTCGTTAGGCGGTTGATTGGGCCCATATCGTTCAGAGGTTTGCTCGCGTCGCGAAAAATCTATCTGTGCGGCCACTTGAGCACGTACGTTATTGCTGCCCAAAATAGGCGTCAGGATATGCTCAATGCGCTGCTGGTAAGAACGTTCAACTTCAGCAATGTATTCAAGCTGTGTGCCATCAAGATCATTACCTCTACGCACGTCTGCAGACAGCAAACGGCCATCCTGGTTGACCACAGTGACATCTTCAGCCGCTAGCTCAGGGACACTGCCCGAGACCATGTGAACGATGGCGCTGACCTGGCCTTCACCCAGCACGCGCCCAGGTAACAAGGTAAGCACCACCGATGCTTTAGCCGGCTCACGATCACGTATGAATACCGATGGTTTTGCCATCGAAAGGTGAACTCTGACGCCTTCAACGGGGCCTAATGACTCGATTGAACGGGCAAGCTCGCCTTCCAGGCCCCGCTGGTAGTTGATCTGCTCAGCAAACTGGCTAATGCCAAATGCTTGGCTGTCCATCAGCTCTAAACCAAGATTGCCGCCACGGGGCAGCCCTTGTTCAGCGAGCTGCAGCCGCAAGGTGTGCACTTGATCGCTAGGCACCATCAACGCTTGGCCGCTGGCACTGAACTGGTAAGGAATACCACGAGTGTCGAGTTCAGTGATGATGCTGCCGCCATCGGCTTCGCTGAGATTGCTATAAAGCACGCGATATTCAGGGCTGCTGGCCCACATGAAAAGCGCAACGACGATGGCAATGGATGCCGCGCCCGCGATCAGCAAAGCAACTAACGGATTTCCACGCAGCTGCTTCAACACGCGCTCAGAAGCTGAGCCGCTGGCGGTGTCGTTGCCTGTGTTGCCACTACTTGTGTTTCCGCTACCGGTATTTCCACTGCGGGAAGCAGCTTGAGATGTACTGTTTTGACGGCCTGCCGTTGCACCGGTTTCGCTCATGCGTCCCTCCAGAGGGGCAAGCAAAACTGGGTTCGGCCCAGGCGCATCACCAAAGAAGGCATAGGCTAATCCGTTTATCGCGATTATCCGCCAAAAAGATGGGGCGGAATTATGATGAGTGCCATTATCCGGTGGCTAGTCTAGCCTAAAGGGGGGATAAGCTTGGCTTTTTACGCGTATTTGTCCGTATGAGGCAGGGCAGTTCAATGTTAGGCTTTTCGCATTAGTTCTTTTTTGCGAATTGAGGTATGCGTATGAGCACTCCCCAAATACAGGCTGCGCTACAGCAGATGCAAAGCATGGCAACGCAGGCGGCATCCACGCAGCCCCTTAGCGGTGCCCAGGCATCAGCGGCGGCTGGGCAAGGGGGGTTCGGCGGCGAGTTGCAGGCTTCCATTCAGCGTATCAACCGGCTCCAGCAAACGGCCAACAGCCAGGCGATGGCGTTTCAGGCGGGCGATCCTAACTTGGCGCTAAATGATGTGATGGTCGATATGCAGAAAGCCAGCGTTGCTTTTCAGATGGGGCTTCAGGTTCGTAACCGCTTGGTATCTGCATATCGAGATGTCATGAACATGCAAGTCTAGTGCTTTATTTGAGTGCCCTTTTAGCATGCTGTGCTTCAAACCTGTAGGGAGATGATTTGCCCCTGTGGTCCTTGTCGTCCCTGTAGCTCTTCTAGCTGTTCGGCGATTTTAAGCACTTCTTCTGCGGGGATTTGGCGAATTACGTCTCTAGATTCTCGGTCTATAACGCGGGTAATCACTCGCGACGATTCTTCTCTCAATTCAAATTCCAACCCGCGTGGCCGCATGGTTTCATTAATGCGTTGAATGGGTTCAACCAGTTCGCTTGCGGTGATTTCTCGCGTATTTTTCTCAGCGTTTGCCTGCTGGCCATTGGCTATGGGTAGCTGTGCCAACGTGCTGTCTAGCCGCTGTTTCAAATTTGAAGTGGGTGGCAAGGGTGTTGGTGATGTTGCTGCTTCAATGGGTAGTGAGTCCATGGGGCGCATTCCTCTTTAAAATTAGCTTTGGCAGCCAAGTTTTTATGCGGTAGCGAGAAGCGGCAGCCATAGCTCAGTTGTTATATATTAATTTGCTCTTCTAAAACCATATCGGCAGCGTGCGGAAAAGCTTTAGGCGCGCGGCAGTGGGGTGTTGGCTTAATAGTAGCGGGGATATGAGAAAGTACCTAAAGACCATTATTTACTCGCCTTAACCCGAGCATTAAGCAGCACAATGATGCCTTATTGTGCATACGCCATGCTGCAAGCATCTGATATGCTTTCGCGCTTTGCGGTCAGCTAATTAACGCATTAGGGAAAGTGAGGCGAGAATGGTAGCGCAGCAGGATGAGTTTGAAACATTAGCAAGCACAACGGTCATTGAGTCTCTGCTGAATACGTTAATTGAAAGCGGCGGCGTGTCGCTCTGCCTTGAAGGGTCTGATGCGCGCCCTGAGCCTATTGTCTTGATGGAGCAGCATCTCGGGCAAACGCTGGTGATGGATCTCTCATCGGTTGATTATTTACTACACCGCTTACAAGGCGGCGCTGCTTTTTACTTGCGGGGGCAGGCGCAGGGAAAAGTGGTGCGAACGCCGTTGCTGCATTTAACTGAAACGCGTCACTCAGGGGGGCGTTTTTTATGCTGCAGCGATTACCCCGAAACGTTGGAAGTGCTCCAACGCCGTGAGTCCTTTCGCGCTGAGCTGCGTATGGGGATGGTCGTGCCGGCCAGCTTGTCTGGGGGCGACGCTGAGGTAGTTGAGGGCGAGTTGCGGGACCTTTCCCAAGACGGTTGTCAGATTGAACTGCCGTTGGCGGCCAGCGGCCTATTGGCAGAAGCTACTCATCCTTTTACGTTGGCGTTTACTTTTCCTGATGGCACGTATTTTGAAGTGTTGGGGGAGGCGCGTCACCAAAAGACAGACGCTGATCGCCATTTGCTGCGTGTGGGCTTCAGCTTCGTTGAGTGTAGCGCGGAGCAAGAGCGGCAAATTTGGTATTTTGTGTGTGAGATAGAGCGCGAAGCGGCTCGCTATAAAAAAGAAGAGCAGGGCGATCGCCAGCCTTCTCCGCTGTTTGCGCTGCCAGGCAAGCAATCAGGTGCAGGGGAGCTGCTTGGGCGACGTGATGTCAAGCGCTATGCCACCCCCGTGGCACGTCGGCTGGTAAGAGTGGCCGCCTACCTCGATACACAGCTGTTGTCGTTACAGCAAGGTAGCGATATCGATGGTCGCCAACTCTCCCGCTATGCTGATCGAATATTGGATCTTCATGAAGAGGATCGTGAGGCGTTGCTGTTCGCTTCTCGCTGCTTATCTCCAGAGCCGTTAGTGGTGCGTCATGGTATTGCAGTAGCCGTTCATCTGCTCGATTTTGTGGGTGCAAGCATGCCGCGCGAGCTGCGTAAGGCGATTGTTGCCAGTGGTCTTATTCATGACCTTGGCAAAGCCTTGGTGCCTCAGGTGTTATTCAAGGCACCGCACTTTGAGGCCAGTCATCGTAAGGCCGTCAGCGAGCATGTCCGGTTACTGCTGGATCGTTTGAATAACTGCCAGTGGCTATCGGCGAATATTGTTCAGGCGGTTATTGGGGGTATCAACGAGCGCATGGATGGAAGCGGCTACCCTGAGGGAATAAGTGGTGCCGACCTTAGTGAGCTAGCCAAAGCGAGTGCGGTTGTTGACGTGGTTGAGGCGATGCGGCGCGACCGTGCTGATCGGCCAGCTAAAACAGCCCAGCAAATTTATCGCCATTTATTGCAGCACCCGCATCAATTCGATATGCGCTGGATTAAGCGTTATATCGAGCATTTTAAGGGGCTTCCGGTGGGTTCTCTGGCGCGCTTTTCCAGTCAACAGCAGGGTTGGATTTTGCGCGTAGATGCTAAGGGCAATCCTACCGAGGTATTGCTAGCGCCGAAGGCAGAGCCACCGATGCGTGACAATGTGGGTGCGCTGGTGCGGGACAACATTGCCAAACGGCTTGGGCAGGTAGTAGGCGAGGTTGCAGTGTCTACTTAAAAAAACAGGATAGGTTAAAAAACAGAGTAGGTTAAAAAAACAGAGTGGGCTAAAAAATAGAGTAGGGCGTTAAAGTCCGCCTATTTCGCGCCGATACATACTTATAGCAGAGCGAAGTTCGCTAATTATTTTAAACACTTAATAGTCGTGGCTACTCCGCTTTAACGCGGTTGTAAATTCACGTACAGGAGTTCCGCTTATGACTTACTCTCGCGGTGGCGCCGCCTATGGTCGGGGAGCTAATGCTTATGCGCGTGTCGGCGTAGAAAGTGGAGTGATGTCGGCAGACCCTCATCAGTTAATCGTGATGTTGTTTGACGGTGCCCAAGCGGCTATTCGGGCTGCACGCATTCATATGCAGGCGGGCAATATATCTGAGAAAGGGAAGTCGATATCGAAAGCGTTAGATATCGTCAATAACGGCCTTGCTGCTGCTCTTGATCAAGAACAAGGCGGTGAAATTGCCGAGCGTTTAGCGTCACTCTACGACTATATTGTACGCCTGCTATTGGCGGCCAACCTGCGTAATGATGAAGAGAGCTTGAACCAGGCTGAGCAATTGCTTGAAGACATCGCGTCAGCATGGCGTGATATCGGTCAACAGCAGAGTGCGTGAGGCCATTATGTCAGCTTCTACAACCGCTCATGGGCAAAGCTCTCAACAAGCGCTGCTAGAAAATTATGAGACGCTATTGAGTCGCGTTGAGTACATGCACGAACTTGCCAATGCTGAGCAGTGGGCAGAGCTAATTGATCAGCGTACAAGCTATGTTGTACTGGTTGAACAGCTGCGCGAATTAGACGCAACCGTTGTGCTTGATGTACCGGCCCAGCAGCGTAAAGCAGAGTTGCTTGAGAGTATTCTTGAGCACGATGTCGATATTCGGCGTCACTTGTTAGCTCGCCGTGATGAGTTAGGCAAGCTTATTGGCGTAACGCAGCGTCAGCGAGACTTACACCGTGCCTACGCGCCTCAACAAAATGCAGCGGCGTCATATTCTTCAGATGATACTGGCTCAACGGAGTCAACGTGAGCGGCATTACACCTCTCATTGATACGCTCTTGAACCAAGTGCTTGGGCGACAAGGCGAGGTGTCGCTGCAGCGGGCGTTGAGTCAGGCAGTTAAGCCCGTTCCACCAGGCGAAGGGCCGCGAGCGGTGATGGGTGATGCTAGCCTAGATGGGCGGGCTTCTACTCCATTAAGTGATCTCAAGCGTTCGCCCGTACCCTTGGATGGCGGGCGAACGCTTCCGCGCGGCGATGCCTTACCTTCCCCGCCTGGGTCTACGCAGACACATTTCAGCCCTGCTGCCCGCACTATTGCTGACGTTCTATTGCGTTTTCCCGCTCCCCCTTCAGTGATGCGACCTGAAGCGCCTTTGATTGCCAGTCAAGAAACGCCTAGCGCAAGTACGGTAGCGACACGCTTAGAAGCGAGCATTCGCGACAGCGGGCTGTTTTATGAATCGCATCTAAAACGCTGGTTTCAAGGCGAGGGTAGCCGCCAGCAGTTATTAAACGAACCTCAGATGCAGTCGGGCCCGCGCCCGTTAGCGCCGCTTCTGCCCAGTAGTCTTGGGCTAACCTCCTCGCTGACGGGGTTGGTGCCATGGGCGATGCCAAGCGCGCAAACAGGTGGCCAAGGGGGGATGTCTATTCTGCCCAATGTACCCTTAGTGCCAATGGCTCATGAAAATGGGCTAGCTCGCCCTGGTGTTGCGACCAGCGCGCAAGCCGCGGCTTCCTCCCCGGCTGGTTCCGCGCAAGGTGCTGCACCCGCCCAGAACAACCCTGCTGCGCCTGCACCTATGGCTGCTATGGCAACAGGCGAGGGGCGTGAGAGTAACCAAGCAAGAGCCGAGTATAGCCAGGCAAGAGAGATGAATGAGCTGATCGCTAACCGCCCCGCCCGCGATATCGTTCATGAAAGCCTGCAGAACCTGGTGCGCCAGCAGCTTGAAATGCTGGTGATGCCGACCATTCGATGGGAGGGAGATGTCTGGGCCGGTATTTTTATGGCGCTAGTGATCAACCTGCCTGCTCGTGAAGAAGGGCAAGAGGGCAAGCAGCAAGAGGGTGAGCCAGACGGGGGTTGGCGCTCTGAAATGCAGCTAGATGTTCCCCAGCTAGGTTCATTCAGCGCCTCTTTATGGCTTTATAAAAACGTATTGCACATTGATTTTACAACAGAAAGCGATCACGCCTATCAGCGCATTGAAGCTGGATTGCCTGCGTTAGAGAAGCGCCTGAGTGCTTTAGACTTACAAAACGTCCAGCTGCGTGCACGTTATATCGAAGCGGAGGAAACGCATGGCTACTCCGGGTGATCGCCGCCGCCAAGCCGTTGCATTGGCCTATCAAGACAATGACCGTGCCCCCCGAGTGGTGGCAAAGGGCTATGGGGATTTGGCCGAACGCATTATGGCGGAAGCACAGCGCCAGGGTATTTACGTGCATGATGCGCCTGAGCTGGTGGCGCTGCTAATGCAGCTAGATTTAGATGCGGAAATACCGGCGAGCCTCTACCAAATTGTCGCAGAGCTGCTGGTGTGGGTGTTTGAATTATCAGGGGAAGGGGTGCGTCACCGTGATAGGCCCGAGTAGCCAATTACAGACATTGTATGCAACCATGAGGATAGGTAATAAAAAATCATTAATGGCGTCAGTATAATGGTCACGGTATCGCGCCTGAGTCGTTCAATGGGACATCATGAGTCAAACCAACTTTCTCGACGAAATTCAGGAAATAAACTTAGCGTATCTGCTTCTGGCACAGCGCTTGCTCGATGAAGACCGCGAGGCTGCCATGTTTCGCTTAAAAATAGGCAGCGATGTTGCCGAGCTGATTGTGTCGCTTAATGCTCGACAGCTGACGAAATTGGCCCGTACGAGCCAGTTGCTTTGCCGATTTAGTCAAACGAGCGCTGAACGCCTTCGTCAGCTCACTGATAATCCTCGTGACCAAGGGTTGGCAGGTTTGCATGCTTCGCTGTTGCTTGCCTGTGAACCGTTTGAGCCAATGCCGTCAGGAGAGGAGAAGTGAGCCAGAAAAGCTTGGTCGATGAGATGCACCAAGTGCAGCTGGCTATAGAGTTGATTGAGCTAGGTGCGCGATTGCAGGTGCTCGAAACAGAAACTGAATTGAGTCGCACACGTTTAATTAAGCTGTATAAGGAAGTGCGTGGCATGTCGCCGCCAAAAGGTATGCTGCCATTCTCCACCGACTGGTTCATTACTTGGCTGCCCAATGTTCATTCGTCACTGTTTTACAACATCTATGTAAGCCTGAAAGATGCAGCTAGCTGTGAGCGTATTGATGCATTCGTAAAAGCATATCGTCTTTATGATGAGCAAATGTCGCTTGAAAATGTGGAGCCAGTACTTGGGTTAACGCGTGCTTGGACATTGGTGCGCTTTTTTGAGAGTGACCTGCTTCAGCTTAATCGATGCACGCGCTGTAGCGGTAAGTTCGTTGCGCATGCACATAGCCCAGCTCAGCACTATGTGTGTGGTATATGCCAACCACCCTCCCGAGCGGGTAAAACGCGTAAATCACAGCAACACGATGGTGAAAAAATATGACATCCACGATAAGAACACTACGTGCGGCGGGAATTAAGGTATAAGACATAGTGATGGACGACTGACAATAAAACATCATTGCATCGACGTAGATAGCTATAAAACCGATTGATACTTTTTCATTAAAAAGCACTCACGCCCTAGTATGATGGAGCTAGTTTGTGCTTGGCAGGGAACAGCTCTTAAATATCAGACTAGCTGGCTAAGCGTTGGTTCCCTTACTTAATACTAAATACCGCAAGGATCCTGCTTGTGCTGATACCTTTAGGCTATGTAATCGTATTGCTATCCGTGTTCGGTGGCTATGTGCTGGCAGGGGGCAGCTTAGGCCCTTTGTACCAACCATTTGAGCTACTTATTATTGGCGGGGCTGGTGTTGGTGCATTTATTGCTGCTAACAACATCAAAGCGATCAAAGCAACATTTAAGGTGCTGCCTAGGCTTAAGCGAACAAAGAAATACAACAAAGCCCTTTACATGGAGCTAATGGCACTTCAGTACAAGCTGCTGTCCAAAATTCGTCGTGAAGGTATGCTTGGTATCGAACGCGATATTGATAATCCGCAAGAAAGCCCTCTATTCCAAGAACATCCTGACGTATTAGCAGACCCTCATATCATGAATTTCCTCACCGATTACTTGCGCTTAATGGTAAGCGGCGGTATGGAGCCCATGGAGATTGATGAGCTGATGCTGCATGAAATAGAGGTCTTTGAGCAAGAAGCCCACATACCCATTGATGCGATCGCTAAAGTTGGTGATGCCATGCCTGCATTCGGTATTGTAGCGGCGGTAATGGGTGTGGTTAAAACGCTAACCTATGCCGACGCTAGCCCAGATCAAATGGGTGAAATGATTGCTCACGCTTTAGTAGGAACATTCCTGGGTATATTGATGGGTTATGGTTTTATCAACCCAATTGCTAGCTATGCCCAACGACAGGCTAAAGAAGCTGAAAAGATGCTGCAATGCATTCGGATTACATTGCTGGCGAGCTTGCATGGTTACGCACCACAGTTAGCCGTTGAATTTGGCCGTAAAGCACTTTACACCGCCGAGCGCCCCACCTTTGCAGAGCTTGAAGAGTACGTTAGGGATGTAAAAAAGGCCGGTAACGCATGAGTAAGGGGGGTGACAAGCGTCCGATTGTCATACGACGCAAAAAAGTCGTTCATGCTCACCACGGCGGCGCATGGAAAATTGCATTAGCGGACTTTATGACCGCTTTGATGGCCTTTTTCTTAGTGCTATGGATTTTAAGTATTGCCAGCGAGGAAGAACGGCGTGGCGTGGCCGATTATTTTAGCACCCCGCTTGTTACCGCCATCACCGGTGGTGATCGTGCTGGCAGTACGAGTGTGATTCCAGGTGGCGGGCCTGATCCTACGCATAGCGAAGGTGAGCGGGCGCGTATTGATACCCTCCAGCGTACCCGCCCAAGCATGCAGGAAAGGCGCTTCTTTATGGAAGTTCAAGAGCGTATTGAGCGGGCCATCGAGCTTGATCCAGAGCTACGTCAATTACGCTCGCAAATGCGCTTTGACTTGACCCATGAAGGGCTGCGTATCCAGCTGTTTGATACTGACCAGCGACCTATGTTTGAGCTGGGTAGTGATCAAGTCGCACCCTATATGCGCAGTTTGCTACGCACTATAGCGCCGTTACTTAATGAACTCCCTAATGAGTTAAGCATAAGTGGCCACACGGACAGCGTTCCTTACGCTGGCGGCTACCGTGGGTACAGTAATTGGGAGCTTTCAAACGACCGCGCTAATGCCTCGCGTCGTGAGCTTATTGCTGGCGGGTTTGACCCAGGTCAATTGTTGCGCGTATCAGGCTTTGCGGATCGAGTGCTGTTACCTGAGACTGAGCCCACAGACCCTGTCAATCGGCGTATTGAGCTGGTGGTGCTACTGCCGGAAATTGCCGACGCAATACGCAACCCAGCCGTTATGGGCGCAAATGCTTCATTACCGGCTACCTCAGCTGAAGCGCCAGCAGAAACACAACAAGACGAGCCTCTAGCGCAAGACGCAGAGTGATCAAAGCCTTTCATAAAAGCGACGTTAAGGGTGGAGCGGTGAATGGATATAGCAGATTTTTTTGACACCTTTTTTGAAGAGGCTGAAGAGCTGCTGTCGGATATGGAGCAGCACCTGTTGGAACTGGATGTTGATGACCCCGACAGCGAACAGCTTAATGCTATTTTCCGCGCCGCCCATTCTATCAAGGGGGGCGCGGGAACCTTTGGTTTTACCGTATTACAAAAAACCACGCACATTCTGGAAAACCTTCTCGATTACGCACGTAAAGGCGAATTAACGCTGCGGGCAGACCTCGTAGACACTTTTTTAGAGGCTAAAGACATCATGCATGAGCAACTCGATGCCTATCGCAGCGAAGAGGAGCCGAATCAAGAAGCGTTCGAGCGAATTTGCCAAACGCTGCAGCAAATTGCCCTGGATGAGATTGGCGAGCAGTTAGATGCACCAACTGTACCCGCTGCTCCAGCAAAAGCATCGTTAGCGCCCTCTTCTAGTGCTGAGAGCGATGCTGAAGCATCAGATGAGGGAGCTCATCTGCTGGTTGTACTGCTTAATGTCAATGAAAAAGACCGCATCTTACTGGTCGAAGAGTTAGAACAGTTGGGTGACGTGCTGGCGCAATCTGGGGATGAGAAACGCTATGAGGTAACGCTCAAAAGCAGCGACAGTGCCGACGATATTGAAGCAGTCATGTGCTTTATTATCGAGCCTGATCAGATATCAATTACCGCCGTCGAAAGCGCTGCAAAACCAAATGCTCCTCAGGCGGATGCTCCTGCAACCCTGGCTGAAACGCCAGCAGCGCCAGCTCCTAAAGCGTCGCCTCAGGCGAATCCTGCCAAAAGCAGCGCTAAAGAAAAGCCTAAAAAAGCCGCCGCCGAGTCCTCATCAATTCGTGTATCGGTTGATAAGGTTGATCAAATTATCAACTTGGTAGGCGAGTTAATTATTACCCAGTCGATGCTTGATCAAACGGTCAGCGATTTGGAGGACCAGTCAGTGGGTAATAGCTCGCTGCAAAATGGTATGAGCCTATTGCAGCGTAATGCTCGCGACCTCCAAGAAGCGGTCATGTCGATTCGTATGATCCCCATGGAATTCGTTTTCAGTCGCTTCCCCCGCGTTGTGCGCGACACGGCCGGAAAGCTTGGCAAAGAGATTGAGCTGATTACCGAAGGTAAGTCGACCGAACTGGATAAAAGCTTGGTTGAGCGAATCACTGATCCGTTGACACACCTTGTGCGCAATAGCCTTGATCACGGCATTGAAATGCCGGATGAGCGCGAAGCGATTGGCAAGCCGCGGGTAGGTAAATTGACGCTGTCGGCTCGGCATCAGGGCGGCAATATTCTGATTGAAGTGCGTGATGATGGTGCGGGTATCGATCGTGACCGGTTGCTCACCAAAGCGCGTGAAAACGGCATGAGCGTATCGGACAACATGTCGGATGACGACGTCTTCCAGCTCATTTTTGCCCCTGGCTTCTCAACCGCCAAAGAAGTGACGGATGTGTCTGGTCGCGGCGTTGGTATGGATGTGGTGAAACGTAATATCCAAAGCATGGGGGGGCGGGTCGAAATTCAGTCGAAGCTGGGCGAAGGTACCAACACCCGTATCGTGCTGCCGCTGACACTGGCCATTTTGGATGGCATGTCGATTAAAGTTGGCGGCGAAATCTTTATTCTGCCGCTTTCTACGGTGCTTGAGTCCCTTCAGCCATCTAAAGATGATATGTACGCCATGGCAGGTGACGACGTGGTCATCAAAGTGCGCGACGAATACCTGCCCGTGATCGCCGTTCACGAAGTGCTGGATGTCGAGAACGCCATTACCGACCCCACCAAAAGTATCGCCGTGATTGTGCAAGGCGAAGGTCGACGCTATGCCATGTTGGTGGATGAGCTGGTGGGGCAACAGCAGGTCGTGGTCAAAAATTTGGAAGATAATTACCGCAAAGTGCCAGGTATCTCGGCGGCTACGATTTTAGGGGATGGTAGCGTTGCGTTAATTCTGGATATTACCGGGTTACATCGTTTAAGCCGGTATAAAAAAGAAGCAGGTAAAAAAGTAGTGAACAATCACAACTTTTCATTCTACAAGGAGGCGGAGTCGTCATGAGCCAGGCAAACAGTGGAGCGGTATTGGCAGCAGAAGCCGAAAACCGTGAATTTCTGGTGTTCTCATTGGGAGATGAAGAGTACGCCATTGATATCCTGAAAGTGCAGGAAATCCGTGGTTACGAAAACGTGACTCGCATTGCCAATGCGCCTGATTTTATAAAAGGGGTCACCAATCTGCGTGGCGTCATTGTGCCTATCGTCGATCTGCGTATTAAGTTTCACCTAGAGAACGTCGAATACGGTGGCCAAACGGTGGTGATCGTGGTCAATGTCGCCGACCGGGTCGTGGGTATCGTCGTTGATGGCGTGTCCGATGTGATGACGCTAACCCCTGATCAGATTAAACCTGCACCGGAATTTGGCGTGACGCTCTCTTCTGACTTTTTGAGTGGTTTAGGCAGCTTAGATGACCGTATGTTGGTACTTGTGGATATCGATAAGCTACTGACCAGCGAAGAAATGGCGTTGGTTGAGAGTACTAGCAGCCACTAATTTCATCAGTGCCTTGGCACAAGGAAGTGTGCTGAAAATTCTTAAAAAATGCATTCTCGCGCTAAGGAAAGTGCACGGGAGTGCTGGTTGTGTGGAGAGCAGGGCGTGACACAGCGAATGCGGCAATTGATGAATAATATGACGGTGCGTCTTAGTTGGGGGCTAGTGCTAGCAACGCTTTCGATACTTGTACTGATTGCCTGTGGTGTCGGTCTTTATGCGTTGCATCATGGCGCGGCCATTGTACAAGCATCTAACGATATGCAAACCCAGCAAGCAGCCTTCAGTGATTTTGCCGCGACGATTCGTTGGATGCTGCTAGGCATTGTGTTTATGACAGTCGCCACGGTGATTGTGGTTATCTGGGGAGTGACGGCCAATGTGCTGCGCCCGCTGGATCGTTTAGTAGGCCATTTTGAGCGTATGGCCCAGGGCGACTTAAGCCAACGGATTACCTCGCCGGGTAACAATGAAATAGGGCGCCTCTACACTGCTATGGCACATATGCAGGGCTCCCTCTCGCAGACTGTCGGTGTAGTTCGTACTAGCGGAACATCGATTTATCAGCGCTCTCAACAAATAGCCGCTGGTAATAACGATCTTTCTTCACGCACAGAACAGCAAGCATCTTCGTTAGAAGAAACGGCTTCTAGTATGGAGCAGTTAGCCTCTACGGTTGGCCACAACGCGAATAATGCCCGTCAAGCCAGTCAATTGGCGCAGAGTGCCACCTTGACAGCACAGCGTAGTGGTGAACAAGTAGGGGGCATTGTTAACACCATGCAGGATATTAGCGCTAGCTCTTATCGAGTGGCTGATATTGTTACTGTTATTGATAATATTGCCTTTCAAACCAATATTTTAGCGCTGAATGCCTCGGTAGAAGCGGCCCGTGCGGGGGAGCATGGCAAAGGCTTTGCCGTGGTGGCTCAGGAGGTGCGTAATTTGGCTAGTCGAAGCGCTGCTGCCGCAAAAGAGATCCGCACGCTGATTGACACCACGCTCAGTAAGATTGATACCGGTGCCGAACGGGTGAATCAAGCCGGGCAAACGATGCAAGATCTTGTCGCAGCCGTGCAACGTGTTAGCGACATTATGGATGAAATCGCGGCGGCGTCTGAGCAGCAAAGCAGCGGTATTGGCCAAGTAAATCAGGCTGTTGCACAAATGGATCAAGTGGTGCAACAAAATGCTCAGCTAGTTCAGCAGGCGGCGCGCAGTGCCAATGAACTTGAAAGTGAGGCTGCTCGTTTACGCGAAGCAGTAGAGCGCTTTCGAGTCGTAGACCAGCCAAATAGCCGCCACCCCACGCCATCGGCTGCCTTGCCATCGGCAGCGAAACTTACCCCTGAAAACCATAGAAAACCAGCGCAACACACTGAAGAGTGGGCGTCGTTTTAAACTGCTTGGCAGAGCAGGTACGGTTTTTTTTTGAACAATAAAATACTAAAAAAAGGTAGGCCATGCGTAATAATCAGCCAGTCACTCAGCGTGAAGTTGAGCTAAAAGAGGACGACTTCTTAGTCTCACGTACCGATACCAAAGGGCGCATTACCTATGCGAACCCCGCGTTTATCGACATTAGTGGGTTTGAACATGCAGAGCTGATAGGAGCACCGCATAATTTAATTCGTCACCCTGATATGCCGCCTGCCGCCTTTGAGAACCTATGGCAAACGGTGCAAGCGGGAGATACGTGGCGCGGGCTGGTTAAAAATCGCTGCAAAAATGGTGACCACTACTGGGTGGATGCCAGCGTGACGCCGATTGTCGAAAACGAACAAGTCGTTGGTTATGCCTCGGTACGCGTTCAGGCCACGCGAGTAGCCATTGAGCAGGCAGAGCGTGCTTACGCTGAGATACGTGGAGGGCGCAATAAGGGGCTCTATTTAGATAAAGGCCGTTTACGTCAGAAAGGCGTTTTTAATCGCTTAGCGCGGGTGCGTTTCAATACTATTCGTGCCAAGTTAGCGGGCATGATTGTACTGGCAGGGTTACTGCTGCTGGTGAGCGGTGGTTTAGGCCTGTATGGCTTGAATGTCTCTGGTGAGCGCTTGGGTCAGTTGAATAATGATGGCTTACGTGACGTTATTCGCTTGCAACAGATTGATCAGGCCATTGCTCAGACGCGACAAGCAATGATTGAGCCCGAACGCATGGAACTTATTAACCAGCGCTTTGAAATGGGCGAAAGCATTGAGACTAGCGCTGAACAGGTCGCGGCAGTTTGGCAGGAGTACTACTCCCGTGACGTCAATGCGACGGTACTCGCGACAGAATTTGATGAGCAATTGCAGGCATTTCTGGAAAACGGTATGGGTCAAGCCGCCAGCGTCCTTCAGGCGGAAGAAACCTACCAAGCGTTTACCGGCCTGGATGCCGTGATCAGTGTAATGACCCGCGATGGTCGCGCGCTATCCAGCATGGTCAATCAACTGATTGCGCAAAAGCAGCAGGCGGCTGAAGTGATGGCTGGAGATGCGGAGCAAGGCCAAACTGTCATGGTAGGCGCTCAAGCGCTGGTGCTGGGCATTGGCTTGCTGCTGTTGATTTTAATCGGTGTGGTGACCCTGCGCGCTATTGTACGACCATTAAATAGTGCCGCCCGGTTTACGCTGCAAATTGCGGGCGGCAACCTAGCCGCTAAAGTGCCTGCCCGGCGGCGAGATGAAGTGGGCCAGTTGATGGACTCCCTGGACACCATGCGTAAAAGCCTCAGCAGTATCATTGCCGATGTCAAAGGAGGGATCGATGTTGTGACCCCTGCCGCGCAAGACATCGCCAGCGGAAACGAAGAGCTATCGTCGCGTACCGAGCAGCAGGCAGCGTCTTTGCAGCAAACAGCTTCCAGTATGGAAGAGATGACCGCGACGGTAAAACAAAACAGCGATAACGCTCAAGAAGCACGCCAGTTAGCCGATAAAAATGCCATACAAGTCACCAATACTGGCGAGTTGATGACACAGCTGGTCGACAACATGCAGCGAATTACTCAAAGCTCGCAGCAGATGAGCGACATCATTAATGTGATCGACTCCATTGCATTTCAAACCAATATTTTGGCGCTAAACGCGTCGGTGGAAGCGGCCCGTGCCGGTGAGCATGGTCGTGGCTTCGCTGTGGTGGCCGAAGAGGTACGCAAACTGGCAAGCCGTAGTGCTGGCGCTGCTCAAGAAATTCGCGGTTTGATTGACGGTTCTAACCGAGAGGTGGGGGCCGGTGCTGGGCTGGTGAAAAAAGCCGAAGCGGCGATTGCCGAAGTGGCTGAAGCGGCCCGTAATGTTACGCAAATTATGCATGAAATCTCGGCAGCGTCTGAAGAGCAGAGCAGCGGTATCGCCCAGGTCAATCAAGCCGTCGCAGAAATGGATCAAGCCACTCAGCGTAATGCCGTGCGGGTTCAAGAAACCGCGCGAGCGGCGGTCTCTCTAGAGCAACAGGCGGGGCTATTAGCACTTTCGGTGGAAGCATTCAGGTTAGATAGCAAGGGCGCGCTACGTTCGCCTGGGAATGCAGGCTCAACACCCGTTGCGCAACTGCCCAATAGGCTTGCTGCTCAGCATAAGGCTACATCGGCGAATTTGCCTGTGAAACGGCAAAACGCCTCAGTAGAGGAGTGGGAAGCGTTTTGACCGAACAACGTGAACGGGTTGTCGATGGGCAGTGGGCATCCAGCAATCAGATAGAGCGTGATCTGATTCTGACCGATGCTGATTTTTCACGTATTCGCGAGTTGATTTATCAACGAGCGGGTATTGTGTTGGCCGAGCATAAGCGTGAGATGGTCTACAGCCGCTTAGCGAAGCGGCTGCGTCACCATGGAATGACGCGCTTTACGGATTACTTGGTGCGTTTAGAGCGTCAACCCGACGCTAAAGAGTGGGAAGCCTTTACCAACGCGCTAACCACCAACCTCACGGCTTTTTTTCGTGAAGCTCATCATTTTCCGCTGTTGGCTGAGCATATTAGGCATAAGCAAGAACCGGTCACTATTTGGTGCTCAGCGGCTTCAACGGGGGAAGAGCCTTACTCGCTCGCCATGACCCTGCTGGAAACGCTAGGCCCTAAAGCCGCACAGGCGAAAGTTATCGCCACCGATATTGATACGGAAGCCCTGGCGAAAGCTCGCACGGGTGTTTACCCCCAAGAGCAGGTGCGCAAGCTAGATGAAGTGCGCGTTAAACGCTTTTTTCAAAAAGGCACCGGGCGCCATGAAGGGTTTGCCAGAGTTCGGCCTGAAGTATCGGCTCTGGTAGAGTTCATGCCGCTTAATTTGTTGGCGCCACAATGGCCGATTAAAGGCCCATTTGACGCAGTATTTTGTCGCAACATCATGATTTATTTTGATAAAGACACTCAGGCAAAAATTCTGAAGCGGTTTGCGCCACTGATGAAGTCTGATGGTTTGCTGTTTGCAGGCCACTCAGAAAATTTCTCGTACATAAGTGACGCTTTCAAACTGCGTGGCCAGACCGTTTATACGCTGGCAAAAAAATGAACATTTACGTGTCCTTATGATTGCTTCAGGCGCTGTAGCGGCGGCGATTGCAATGACACATCAGGCGTCTATAGCAAGAGGAGGCGTGCTTTGAGCGCAGCCAAGATCAAAGTACTGTGCGTCGATGATTCGGCGCTGATTCGCGATTTGTTAACGGAAATCATTAATTCCCAGCCGGATATGGAAGTCGTGGCGGTGGCACCAGACCCGATTGCCGCCAGGGATTTGATTAAACAGCACAATCCTGATGTGTTAACGCTAGACGTTGAAATGCCACGCATGGATGGCTTGGATTTCCTTGAGCGCTTAATGCGCTTGCGCCCCATGCCGGTGTTGATGGTGTCGTCGTTAACGCAAAGCGGCTCGGAAATCACCCTGCGCGCCCTTGAGCTAGGAGCGCTAGATTTTGTCTCCAAGCCAAGCCTTGGCATTCGCAATGGCATGATGGAGTACGCTGACGAGATTGCCGAAAAACTGCGTGCTGCAGCGCGCTCGCGGCCTCGTAAGGCGCGGCATAAAAACACCCCGCCGCCAACGGCGCTAAAGGCTCCGCTAATTTCCAGTGAGAAGCTGATTATTATCGGTGCTTCAACTGGCGGCACCGAAGCCATTCGAGCAGTGCTTGAGCCTTTGCCCGCTAACGCCCCGGCGATTTTGATTACCCAGCATATGCCCGGTGGGTTTACCCGCTCATTTGCCGAGCGATTAGACCGGCTGTGTCGGATTACCGTCAAAGAGGCGACCGACGGCGAACGCATCCTGCCGGGTCATGCCTATATCGCGCCTGGTGATCAGCACCTGAAATTAGCGCGCAGCGGGGCTAACTACGTAGCCCGTTTAGATAGCGGCCCGCCGGTGAATCGCCACCGCCCATCGGTAGACGTACTGTTTCACTCAGCGGCTCAGCACGCAGGCAAGAACTCTATTGGTGTGATTCTGACCGGCATGGGCAAAGACGGCGCTGCAGGGCTGCTTGAAATGCGTGAAGCCGGTGCACCCACCATTGCCCAGAATGAAGAGTCCTGCGTGGTGTTCGGTATGCCCCGTGAAGCCATTGCGGTAGGCGGTGCGCAGGAAGTGGTGGCGTTAGACGACATCCCTACGCGCATGATGGCGCTAATCGCTGCTTCAGGGCGCGCGCAGCGCGTGTAGCGACATCTATAAAAACTTAATAAGCTCACAAGGGAATTTTCAATGAATCGTTTACTGCGCAATTTGAGTATTCACGCCGCTGTCATTGCCGCACTCGCCTGCTTCGTCGCTCTGATTCTCGTGATCGCAGGGTTAGGGTTTGTGTCAGACCGCAATGCACAAACCAATCTGGCCACCCTCAGTCGTATAAGCGATGCGCAGTTAAATGAAATCAATCGCGCCGATTCATTGTTAAACGAAGCCATGCTGGCCATGGAGACCGCCTCTAACTATTTGATGGCAGGTCAAACGCCTCAATCCAATCAACAGGCGGCGATTGCCGGTGATCGCATCGAACGATCCGAGGAGCGTTTTGAGCGCTTTGCTGCAACCCCACGCACTCTGCAAGGCGAACCGCTGGGCGCTGTGTTGATAGAAGATTTTCGCACTGTAACGGCGCTGGTGAAGCAGCAGCACGCCACTTTTGAGTATATGGACCTTAATGGCTACAACAATTTACGCGAAGAGCTGATGGAGCCACTCGCGAGTCTTGCTGCTAGCATGACCGCGTTTGTGGACTACGCCTTTGATCGAGTAGAGACCATTCAAGCTGATGCAGAGGCGGAAGGTAATCTCTTCACCATGATTAACGCCGCCGTAGTGATCTTTGCGCTACTGATGACACTGGTCATTTACATAGGCTTACGCCGCACGGTCATTGCACCGCTAAGAGGTGCGGTGCAGCGACTGGATGCCATTGCCGAGGCTGATTTAACTGATCCGTTGCCGGAAGCAGGCAAAAATGAAATTGGCCGATTATTCGGTGCTATGGGCGCCATGCAGCAAAATCTTACTAATATCGTTAGCCGAGTACGTGAAGGCAGTAACGAAATTCACTACGGCACCCGAGAAATTGCCAGCGGCAACGCTGATCTCTCCTCGCGCACTGAACAGCAGGCTGCCTCCATTCAAGAAACCGCGGCCAGCATGGAAGAGATGACCGCAACGGTGAAGCAGAATGCCGACAATGCCCGCCAAGCCAGTACGCTGGCTGCTGATGCTTCTACTACCGCCGAGCGCGGTGGGCAAGTGGTGGCGCAAGTGGTTCAGACCATGCACGGCATCTCTACCAGCTCGAAAAAAGTCGCTGATATTACTAGTGTTATTGATTCGATTGCTTTTCAAACCAATATCTTATCGCTAAATGCTTCGGTAGAAGCTGCACGTGCGGGCGAGCAAGGGCGCGGCTTTGCCGTGGTAGCGGGCGAAGTCCGCAATTTGGCGATCCGCAGTGCGGATGCGGCGAAAGAGATTAAAACCCTGATTGATGCCTCGGTAACACAGATTCAACAGGGTTCCACGCTGGTTGAGCAGGCGGGTACCACAATGTCGGATGTGGTTACCGCAGTGCGCCGCGTGACCGATATTATGGACGAAATTTCCGCTGCTTCTCAAGAGCAGAGTGACGGCATTGAGCAAGTCAGTCAGGCCGTTGGACAGATGGACCAAGTGACCCAGCAGAACGCTGCGTTGGTGCAACAAGCCTCTGCCGCCGCTGCGTCCCTTGAAGAGCAGGCAAATCGCTTAGAGCAGGCAGTGGCCGTCTTTAAGCTGTTAGGTATGCAGGCGGCATCTCATCAGCTGCCGTCTGCTGGCAAACCGGCTCCCACCACGCCGCGTGTGCCCAGTGCCAGCCAGCCACCGCTCCGTCGTCCTGCTGTACAGCACAGCAGTCACGAAGAGTGGGAAGAGTTTTAAGTAAGCGTTTTAACCACTAAACCATGACTGTACGTTTCAGTCGCCCCCTGCGCCATGAACTGAATAGAGGATGACCGATGGCAGATAAGAATATGAGCTTCCTGGTTGTAGACGACTTTCCTACCATGCGTCGGATCGTGCGTAGTCTACTAAAGGAGTTAGGCTTCACTAATGTGGATGAGGCGGAAGATGGGCAAGACGCACTCAATAAGCTGCGCGCTGGCAACTTTGAGTTTGTGGTGTCCGACTGGAATATGCCGAATCTAGACGGTTTAGAAATGCTCAAGGAGATCCGCCAGGACGAGGCCTTGAAAGGGCTTCCTGTGCTGATGGTGACCGCTGAAGCCAAAAAAGAAAACATCATTGCGGCCGCACAAGCGGGCGCTAACGGCTATGTCGTCAAGCCGTTCACTGCCGCTACCCTTGAAGAGAAGCTCAATAAGATCTTCGACAAAATGGGTAAATAAAGCGGCTAGGCCTCAGGGCCTGGTTAGCGAGGAGACATCATCATGAGTCAGAATGAGCAGTCCGGTTCTGCCCAGCTGTCCGAAGATGCCGCTGAAGACCTAATTCATCGCATTGGTAAGTTAACGCGCATGCTGCGCGATAACATGCGCGAGCTGGGTCTGGACAAAGAAATCGAGAAAGCGGCAGAAGCGATCCCTGATGCGCGCGACCGCTTGCACTATGTCGCGACCATGACGGAGCAGGCAGCGGACCGAGCGCTCAATGCGATTGATCGTGCACAGCCAATACAGGATCAGTTGGCAGACCGTGCAAGCGCATTGGATAAGCGCTGGACTGAGTGGTTTGACGCACCCAAAGAGCTCGATGAGGCCAAAGCGTTGGTCATCGAGACGCGCACGTATTTGGGTGAGGTGCCTGATATGGCCTCAGCGACCAACAAAGAGCTAATGGAAATCATGATGGCCCAGGACTTTCAAGACCTGACCGGCCAAGTGATTAAGAAGATGATGGACGTGATCCGCGAGATCGAACATCAGCTGGTTCAAGTACTGATTGATAACGTACCGGGCGCTCATGCACGAGAATCGATGCAGCGCAAGGCCGAGGATCAGTGGAAAAACGACAATGCACGGCGCAACGAAGAGCTTTTGAATGGACCCCAAGTGAAGGAAAATGCCCAAGATATCGTCACTGGGCAAGATCAAGTCGACGACTTATTGGACGAGCTAGGCTTTTAAAGCACGTGGTTAAACGCCCTGCGGGCAAATAAGAGCGCCATTTAGCCGTCCCTATGGGCGGCTGAATACGTGATAACCTTTGTTTCACCTGGTCGGATGACTTATGGCAGATAACGATAGCGACCAGGAAAAGACCGAAGAAGCCACGCCCCGACGAAAGGAAAAAGCGCGAGAAGAAGGCCAAGTGCCTCGCTCACGCGAGTTAAATACGTTTTTACTCCTGTTAGGCGGCGTCATTGGGCTATGGAGCATGGGCAGTATGCTCTATAACCAGTTGGGCATGGTGATGGAGCAGGCGTTCCTATTTGAACGTCGCCAGGCAATGGAAAGCACGCCCATGCTGGTCAACGCGCTTGATCTTGGTCAGCGCACGCTATTGGCCATGATGCCGCTGTTCTTACTATTAACTATCATCGCGTTAATAGCGCCCGGGCTGCTGGGCGGCTGGTTGATATCGACGAAATCGATGCAGCCTAAGCTTTCCAAGCTCGATCCGATTAAGGGTGTAAAGCGTATCTTCTCCTCTCAGGCACTGGTTGAGCTGGCGAAAGCTATCGCCAAATCGGTGTTGGTAGGCGGTGTTGTCTCGGTGTTTTTGTACTACAACATCGGCAAATTTATGGCGCTGATGGACCAGCCTATCCAGCAGGCGCTCACCAACGCGCTGCGTATGGCGGCTCAAGCGGCTGGCCTGATGGTGCTGGTGCTTATCGTGGTTATTTTGATTGACGTGCCCTTTCAGCTTTGGAGCAACGCCAAAAAGCTGCGCATGAGCCAAGAAGAAATCAAGCGCGAGCATAAAGAGTCTGAAGGTGACCCACTCTTGAAAGCGCGCATTCGTCAGCAACAGCAGGCCATGGCCCGCGGGCGGATGATGAGTAAAGTACCCGAGGCGGATGTGATCATCACTAACCCTACCCATTACGCAGTGGCGCTTAGCTATCAGGAAGGCAGTATGGGGGCTCCACGGTTAGTGGCCAAGGGCGCCGATGCAGTGGCTGCGCGAATTCGTGAGATTGGCGACGAGGCAGGCGTTGTGCGTTTGCAAGCAGCGCCGCTGGCCCGCGCCCTGTATCATCACGTGGATCTTGAGGCGGAAGTACCCACTGAGCTATATACCGCAGTTGCGGAAGTGATGGCCTGGGCCTACCGGCTTAAACAAGTCGCACAACAAGGAGGTGACGTGCCCCCAACACCCGATAACCTACCGGTTCCCCCAGAGCTGGAAAACCCCGGGCGTGGCACCGGCGGTAACGAGGCGCAACCATGAAAGGCTTAAACCAGCTAATAGGTCGGCGCGACTGGATGGGTAACGTGCGCATGAAGCTGCTGGTCGGGCCGATGCTCATCCTGATGATTTTGGGCATGATGATTGTGCCCTTGCCACCCTTTGCGCTCGATCTACTCTTCACCTTCAATATTGCCTTGGCCATTATGGTGTTGATGGTCAGCATGTTTACGCAGAAGCCGCTTGATTTTGCGGCGTTTCCTGCTGTGTTGCTATTCACCACGCTGCTGCGCCTGTCGCTTAACGTCGCCTCCACTCGGGTAGTGTTAATGGAGGGCCACCAAGGCGGTGCGTCCGCGGGTAAGGTAATTGAAGCGTTTGGGGCGTTCTTGGTCGGCGGTAACTTTGCGGTGGGCCTGGTGGTCTTCCTGATTCTGGTCATTATCAACTTCATGGTCATTACCAAAGGTGCTGGCCGTATTGCTGAAGTGGGTGCGCGCTTTACGCTGGATGCGATGCCCGGCAAGCAAATGGCCATCGATGCCGACCTTAACGCCGGTTTAATCGGCGAAGAAGACGCCAAAAAGCGCCGTGCAGAAGTCGCCCAAGAGGCTGATTTCTTTGGCTCGATGGACGGTGCGAGCAAGTTTGTCCGTGGTGACGCCATTGCTGGTTTGGTGATTATGGTGGTCAATATCATCGGCGGGCTGATGATTGGTATGTTGCAGCATGACATGAGCTTTGGCGCGGCTGGCCAAACCTATATGTTGCTGGCGATCGGCGATGGTCTGGTGGCGCAAATTCCCGCCCTGGTGATTTCGACCGCAGCGGGTGTCACGGTATCGCGGGTGAGCACCGACACGAACGAGGATATTGGCCAGCAAATGCTGAGCCAGCTGTTCGTTAACCCCCAGGTACTGATCTTAGCCGCCGTGGTCATGGGCTTGCTAGGCATGGTGCCCGGCATGCCCAATTTTGTCTTTCTCTTCTTCACCGCGCTGCTGGGTGGTTTAGCGTGGCTGTTGTCGCGCCAAAAAGAGAAGGCCTTGGTTAAAGAGGAAATTGACGCAGCCCCCGTGCCTGTACAAGAGACCCCGGAAGCAAGCTGGGAAGATGTGCAGCTGGTCGATACTCTTGGCCTGGAAGTGGGCCATCGCTTAATACCGCTGGTGGACTCGCGCCAAAAAGGTGAGCTGCTTGGGCGCATTAAAAGTGTGCGCAAAAAGTTTGCTCAAGAAGTGGGCTTTTTGCCGCCGGTCGTGCATATCCGCGATAACTTGGAGCTGCCGCCCAACGCCTATGTGCTTTCGATGAAAGGCGCTGAAATTGGCCGCGCCGAAGCGCAGCCGGGTAAATGGCTGGCGATTAACCCAGGCCAGGTCTCAGGCGAATTGCAGGGCACTCATACCCAAGACCCTGCCTTTGGTCTGCCCGCTGTGTGGATTGAAAGCGGCCAGCGTGAGCACGCTCAGGTATATGGCTACACCGTGGTTGATGCCAGCACCGTGATTGCGACCCACTTGAACCACCTGCTGCACCGCCACTCACCTGAAATGTTAGGCCGCCAAGAAGTGCAGAAGCTGCTGGATAAAATGGGCGATGATCAAAAAGCCTTAGTCGAAGAAGTCATTCCAAAAGCGATTTCGTTGACGGTATTGCAGCGTATTTTACAAAATCTGCTCGATGAAGACGTGTCCATTCGTGATATGCGCACCATTTTGGATACCCTGGCGGAGTACGCCACCCAGCAAAAAGACCCCAACGAGCTGACCGCGCTAGTCCGTGTGTCCTTGGGGCGTGCCATTGTTCAGCAGTGGTTTGCCGGCCAAGAGACGCTCAATGTGATGGGGCTGGATGCTCAGTTGGAACAAGTGCTGGTACAGGCGATGAATGGCAACGGTGCCATGGAACCTGGCCTGGCCGAGACACTGATGACCCAGGCGCAGCAGGCGCTAGAGCGTCACGAAAGTTCAGGCGAGCCGCCGGTGCTGGTCGTGCAGCATTCGTTGCGGGCAGTGCTTTCGCGCTTTTTACGCCGCCGCCTACGGCATATGTCGGTGTTGTCGCAAGCCGAAATTCCCGATGACCGTACATTAAGGGTCACCACCCTAGTCGGCGGGCGTTCGTAGCCCCCTGCCGTGATAGGCTAACGTTGACCATTTTCAGCATAGGCAAAGGGTAAGTCATGAGCGTTAGACGTTTCGTGGGAGCCAACAGTCGTGATGTGATGCGCCAAGTGCGCGAAGCGCTCGGTGAAGATGCCCTGATTGTGGCTAATCGGCGCACCGAAGGGGGCGTTGAGATTCTGGCCATGGCGGATGAAGCTATTGACCATTTTGAGCCTTCGCCAGAGTCACTTCTTCCAGGGGCATCGTCTCCAGAACCATCGCCAGCGCCGCCAATGCAAGACTCCATGCAGGCAATGAGCGAGCGGTTATTGCGTGAGATGCAGGATATGCGGGAGCTGCTGGCAAGCAGCGCACCCGCAAAAGCGGCTGCCTACCAGCCGCCGCTAGCAACGGGAACGGCCGCCCGCCTGCGCCAACTGCTATGGAACGTTGGTTTCAGCAGCGAGCTTGCCGATGAGCTACTGACAGGGCTTCCCGAACCGCTTGCCGCGTTAAATGCCGACAGCGAAGCGCCCCTGCAGTGGCTGCGACAGCAGCTGATCGAACGCCTTTGTGTGTTGAGCGATGAAGCCAGCTTCTTCGACCAAACCGGGATTGTCGCGCTGGTGGGACCAACGGGGGTGGGGAAAACCACGACTACGGCTAAACTGGCAGCTCGCTTTGTTATGCGACACGGCACGCGTCCAGTCGCGTTGGTCACGACTGACAGCTTCCGGATCGGTGCACATGAGCAACTACGTATTTATGCGCGCCTGCTGGATACACCCATGTACGCGCTGGATGCGGAACAACCCATCGACGATTTGCTGGGTCGCCTGCAGGGCAAACAGTGGGTGATTATCGACACCGTCGGCATGAGCCAGCGTGACCAGCGGGTGATTGAGCAGATCGCTCATCTTCAGGGTGGGCGCTCGCGGGTGCGTCTGGTGCTGCTGCTCAATGCCGCCAGCCAGCCGGAAACCCTCGAAGAAGTTGTGCTGCGTTATCGCCAGGCCGCGCGGGCGGCGGGCGCTGAATTAGATGACTGCATTATCACCAAGCAAGATGAAGCAGGGCGGCTTGCCCCGGTGCTTGATATTGTTATGCGCCACGGTATGCGCGTGCTGTTTGGTTCAAATGGCCAGCAGGTGCCTGAAGATATGGCGGTTGCCGCCCCAGCCGCGCTAGTGGACCAAGCGCTGAGCACGGCGACACCGCAGCGTGAACGGCCACAGCATGCGGATATACCGATGGGTATGCCGCGCTGGTCGCGGGATGTGCTGGGCCAAGGGCGGCGGTTATCCTCGCTGTTGGCGCGGCTTCGCCAGCGCATTACCGGGTTTGCAGCGTTAGAAGAAACCTGGAATTTAGCGTCGCTGCCAGGCAGTGTTCAAGACACGCGTCTTACCGCATTGCTGAGCGCTTATCCACCTAGTGATGACATGCTCGGCATGGCGTGGTCAGCGCGACGTAACGAGCGCGGCTGTGATTGGGCAATGCCCGATATAGGCCTGGACACGGACGGCGCTTGGCTGGCGCTACCTTGGCTGCAACACCGTCATGCCGCCGGCTGGCAGCCGCGTTTAGCGGCACTCTCGGCATCCTGTGGGGTTGCCGTGCATTTGCTGCCCCGCCTGCCCGATGCCGATGCGCTAACGTGGTTAGAGGCCCAGCATTTGACGTGGATCAGCCAAGCCGCGCCCAGTCAGCGTATCGTCTTCCACCGCGAGCGCCAGTCGCTGCGCCAGTTATTTAATGACAGCCTATTAACGCACCATGTAGGCGTGCGTTTTCGTGGGCAAACCATGCAGCTGTGGACCGCCTACGCGGATGTTGACGTGCAGGATGCGTCAGAGCTTCCCCTGCTTGCCTGGTATGGCGAAGTGCGCGACCCAGAAAGCGCCAAAGTAGTGGCGCGCCGCTACTGGCTCACCCCCGCTCGGCTGGGCTCAGAAGTGTTGTCGCTGCTGCTAACCCAGCTGCAAAGTGAAGGGCTGGCAGCGCTAACGCGTCGTGCATGGCAGCAGTTAAAAGACGCCGACAGCGGCGAACTTAGCGCAGAAGTACGTCTTTTGATGGCCAGTGGTGTGGCGGCAGTTGCCGGGCATCTTGATGTCGCCGAGGATGACGACGCGCAAACGCTGCGTGGTGATCTGCTGAGCCTATTGGGAACCAGTCGCCGCCGCCGCGACACCGGTATGCTGGACGCGTTGGTTTACGCCTTTATGGCTCGCGATGCCATTCGCCAGTTGGGCAGTGTTAGCCGAGAGGGTGTGGCGTGAGCGGTCAAGATCAAGCGACTGGGCTGCGTAAGTGGGCTGATTTACAGCGCCAAAAGCAACAGGCGGAAGCCTCTGTTGATGTGCCGGCGGCGGAGTATGCGCCCGCTTCTTCGCAGGAGCCTACACAGGAACTTGCGCAGGAACCGCTGGCAGCACCTGCGGCGTCACCAGCAGAGGAACCCGCACAGGAGCCCACGCAGGAGCCCACGCAGGAGCCCACACAGGAATCGCTGGCAGCACCTGCGTCGTCACCTATAGAAGAACCTGCGCGGGTAGCTCCGCCCGCGGTCAAAACGCCGCTTTATGTTGTTGGCTTGCCCGGTAGTGGCGTAACGCAGGTGAATAGGGTCAAAGCACGCCTGGGGCAGTGGTCCGCGCTGGGGCGGCGCTGGGCAGGAGACCCAGACGATTGGGAAATTCGTATCGTAATGGCCGATGCCGACAACCTGGCGCAGCTGCGCAATGAATGCCGCCGTTGGGCGCTGTGGGTCAATAGCGATGCCGATGCGTTTGCCGCCATGTACCGCACGCTGCGCCAGCTGCGCGAGCATGGTGGGCCGAGCCGTTTATTAGCACTGCACGAACCCCACTTGCCGCGCCAAGGTTTACTCGATAACTTGCGAGAAGCTGCCGATTACTACTTAAAGATGGAGCTTCTCGTACTTGCACGATGAGCATTCTCCGCCGAGGATAACAAGCATGTTAAGCTGGCCTTTAAGGTTGATATACACCGCCGTGTTGAGCGTACTGATAGCGTTGAGCGTACTGATAGCGCTGACCGTACTAATAGGCAATGCCCAGGCGGCAACGGGAAGCTGGAGCAGCCAACTTCCGGGGCTGATGGTGGCGATGAGTGACCGGGCGAGTGCCAGCCAAACCGTCACCGCGCCGAAGGGTGCCAACGTTCAGGCGGGGCAGCTTGAGCGCATTCACTGGCAGTTCCAACACCCGCCGGGGGCGCAGTTAAACGCCTGGTTGTGTCATCCCGAACAGTGCGTTGCGCTAACCGGCATGCGTGGTTCCACCACCGCGCTGGCAGGACGAACAGCCAATGCGCCGCTACATTTTCGCTTTTCCTTAAGCCCAGGGCAGCGCCCGGTTCGTGTGCAGGGGTTGCAAATGATTGTGAACTATCAGTGAAGGCTGTATAGCCGCGAGGCGAGAGGATGTACACAGCACAAGGCAGGATCAAACAGAGCGAGCTGTTAACGCAATACATGCCACTGGTGCGACGTCAGGCCTTGACGCTACAGATCCGGTTGCCAGCAAGCATTGAACTCGATGATCTTATTCAAGCCGGCATGGTGGGGCTGCTGGAGGCGCTCGGTCGTTTTGATGCCACCCAAGGTGCGACCTTTGCGACCTTCGCAAGCCAGCGTATTCGTGGTGCGATGATGGATGAATTGCGCACCCGTGATTGGCTGCCGCGCAGCGTTCGTCGTTCAGCGCGCGCGGTAGACAGTGCCGTTCGCCAGCTAGAACAGCAGCTAGGGCGTGCCCCAGAAGAGAGTGAAATAGCGCGGTTTCTAGAGATGCCGTTGAGCGATTATCAGCAGCTGCTCAACGACACCAACAGCGGTCAGCTGTTGCCGTTTGAAGAGTTGGTTGCTGATGGCAGTGAACCGGCTAACCATGAACTGGCAAACTCGCCCTTTGCACAACTGCTTGATGGCCAGCAGCGGGAAACGCTGATTGAGGCAATTGAAGCGCTTCCAGAGCGTGAAAAGCTGCTGATGGCGCTCTACTACCAAGAAGAGCTCAACCTCAAAGAAGTAGGGGCTGTGCTGGGCGTGACTGAGTCACGGGTTTCTCAACTGCACAGCCAGGCTGTCAGTCGTTTACGCGCACGCTTACACGACGCGATGTAATCCCAATGTTTACTTACTTGTTACCGGCAAGGAGCCGTGGATGAATCCTTCGACGCTAATAGGCATACTTGCCAGCATACTGTTGCTGGTCAGCGTGCTGTTTTTCACTGCAGAGTCTCCTGAAAGCTTTATTAACTTGCCGGGGCTGGCCATCGTAGTGACTGGCACGCTAGCGGCCACCTTTATCAGCTACCCACTAAAAGAAGTGCTACGGGTGGTGCGATTGGTGGGGCTGGTATTCCGGCGTGAAAATACCTACGTGCGCGATGATATCCGCGAGCTGGTCGATATGTCCCGGCTGTGGTTTAAGGGCGACGTGCGAGCGGTAGAGCGCGAGCTTGAGCACACCCGTAACCCCTTTCTTCGTACCGGTATCCAACTGGTGATTGCCAACACCAAAGAGGATGAGATTTTTGACATGCTGCGGTGGCGTATTGCCCGCCTAAAAGCGCGCGAGCACGCTGAAGCACAAATATTTCGCACCATGGCCACCTACGCGCCCGCGTTTGGCATGATCGGTACGCTGGTAGGGCTAGTGAATATGTTGGAAGTCATGGATGCAGGCGACCTGCAGGTGATTGGCCCACGTATGGCAGTGGCTCTGTTAACCACCTTCTACGGCATTTTGTTAGCCAACCTGGTGTTTAAACCCATTGCGGTAAAATTGGAGCGCCGTACAGAAGAGCGTTTAATCACCATGAACATGGTGTTGGAAGGTATTTCACTGATTACCAAGCGCCGCCTGCCGTCGTTTATTGAAGAAACGCTCAACTCGTTTGTGGCCAACTATCACGATGAAATTCGTGATGAGAGCGTCAAGCCGCGGCCTGCCCCCGCCAGCTCTGAGGCGAAGGGGTAAAACGCTATGCTAGACCGTGAGACACGTCACACGCTGGAAATGTCTTCATCGCCAGAAGATGGCGATGAAGCGTGGCTAACCAGTTATCTCGATGTGCTGACGCTACTCATTACGCTCTTTGTATTGCTGCTGGCATTAACGCCACCCGGTGAAGGTGAAGCCAGTGATAGCGCTTTTATGCGCGCGTTTAGCGCTGTATCATCGCTGCCGCTAGCCACCCTGGCAACCGGCATTCAGCCCCGTCATTCAGGTGTGCGGCCGCAGTTATCAGGCTTGGATATTCCAGGCGTTAGCGTTTCCCAGGGGCGGGAAGGGGTTACCCTGCGGATTGACGACAGCCTGCTATTTGCCAGCGGCCAAGCAGTGCTAACCGCGCAAGGGCGTGGCGTGGTAGAAAGCCTCATAGAGGTGTTAGCCAGTTTTGATGGGCAGATTTCGGTGGAAGGGCATACCGATAGCATACCCATTTCAACCGCTCGCTTTCCGTCTAACTGGGAGCTTTCTTCAGCACGGGCAATCGCCGTTGTGCGCCATCTTGAGCGCCAGGGGTTTAATATTTCTCGTATGCGGGCCGTCGGTTATGCCGACACCCAACCCATGGAAACGAACGCAACCTCGGAAGGGCGAGCAGCCAACCGGCGCGTAGAACTGTTGCTAAGGCAGCAGGTCGAGGGTGAATAGATTTTCGAGGCCACTTCCGTGCCCAAGCACCACCCACTGTTACAGTCGTTCGGTGCCCTGCTGGTATTGGATGCTGATAGTTGGCACATCCAATCCACTAGCACGAACTTAACCCGCCTGACCGGTATCGAGCGCCCTGAAAAAGGGGAGCTAACGCTTGCCTGCGTGCTGGGTAAGCGCCTCAGTCAGCGGGTGCGCCGTGAGCTTCAAGGCCAACAGCGCCTGCCTGGGCCGCTGGCATTTATTCGCCCTGAATACAGCAGCGTGCGCTTTCAACTGTATGCCTACCGCACAGGTGAACAGGTCATCGTTGAGATTGAACCGCTCAACCCTGTGGGCAAGCGCCGCTTGCTGGGTACGGTAAATGAGCGGCTAATGCACTTGGCAAAAGCAACTCACCAAGAAGAGTTGCTCGATTCGTTAGTCAACGCTATTCAACAAATTACCGGCCATGATCGTGTCACCGTCTGTCATTTCGATAGCGATTGGCATGCTTTGATGGTGGCTGAGGCGCTGGGGGAGCATTTGCCATCGTTGCTAGGGCAGCGCTTTCCCGCCAGCGACTTTCCGCTTGCCTTGCGGCGAAGCTACGAAAACCACCCGGTGCGGTTAATTGAAGATGTTAATGCCCCGCCAGAAACGTTAGTGCCCGCGTCTCCAGGCGTGAGTATGAGCGGAAATTTTTTTCGTGCGCCCGCGCCCGAGCGCCAGCGCTACTTGCAGCAGCTGGGAGTAAGGGGGTCGCTCAGCTTAGCGATGCAGGGAGACACTGACTTATGGGGGCTGGTGTCTTGCCATTCGGTCGCTGCTCATCCGGTTGGGCCGCAGGTACGCGAGGCAGTGCTCACGTTGGTGCAAATGGCGATGCAGCGCCTGTTGCTGTTGCGAGCGCGCCAAGAGGCACACTACCTCCAGCGCGTGCAAGATAGCCTGGTGTTAGGTGCCCAAGCACGCAGCGAGCCCCAAAGCCCTCAGCAGCTGCTCTATAAGCATGCCGCTACGTGGATGAAACTGTTTCGCGCTCACGGCGTGGTGCTATGGATAAATGGCGGGGCGTACCAAGCGGGGGTGACGCCGAGCCCAGAAGCCATCAGCCAGTTTGTGCTGCGCCTGGAAAGAGCCCATCTCAGCAGCGGCCCATGGTGCACCCGAGAACTGGCGAAAGAGACGTTAACCTGCTCGCTCGCCATGCCAGAGCAATGTGGCGCCTTAGCCGTACCGCTGCCGATGAACTCAACCCAGCGCGCTTGGCTGATTTTTTTCCGCCCTGAGCAAGTCGAAACGCTCTACTGGGCGATGCAGCCGGCTACCAGCCTGCAGCCTGGGTCAGTCGTTGCGCCATCGGTTGCTTGGTTTGAAGAGGTAATGGGCAAGAGTGAAGCGTGGCAACGGGTAGAGTGCCTGGCAGCGGTAGACTTAGGCGAAGACCTGACGCTGGCCATTTCCGCCTATGAGATTGGCCTGCTGAACATGCACCTGGAGCGTGAACGCAAAGCCCTTGCCGAGGCCAATCAGCGCCTGGAGCAGTTGGCGCATTTTGACCCGCTAACTAAAGTGTGGAACCGCTATCGCATTGAAGAAGCCATTAACGCCGAGCTAGTGGCGGCTAAGCGGTATGGGGCTGGCTTTGCGCTGCTGCTGTTTGATGTCGATAACTTCAAACAAATCAATGATAGCTACGGCCATGGTGTGGGCGATGACGTGCTGGTTGCCCTGGCGCACCTGGTGGAAAACTCGCTGCGTGGCTGCGACCACTTAGGGCGCTGGGGAGGCGAAGAGTTTATCGTGCTGGCGACTCACTCCGATGTTGATGCCGCCGTTGGCCTAGCCGAACGGCTGCGCACGCTGATAGCGGCGCTGCACATAGAAGGGTTCGACCAAACCATTACGGTCAGTATCGGTGTGGCCGTTTGGCAGGCGGGCGACAGCTGTAAAACCATCATTTCCCGGGCGGATGACGCCATGTACCGCGCTAAACACAGCGGCCGAAACCGCGTTGAACTGGCGCTTGAAGCCGTGCCGCCAGTTCGTTGAAAACGGTCTAGTTAATCGCAGGCGCAGCGCTTTCACTGTCATCTTCACACTGAGCGATCATTCGGGAAATCGCCGCGCCTGCCCCTTGCAGGCTAAAGGTCATATACCAAGGCTCGCGCTCTTGCTGGTTAAAGCCGAGAAACAGCTGCTGGCCTTGACGCATATCAGCCATCAGCGCGTCCACGTCGCTGAGATAAAAATGGGCATAAAAACCGTCATCTCCACGCTCGGTGATAAATTCCGCCATGGTGTCGATCACGGGCTGATCATCGATGCGTAGCCGGGTAGGCACTAGGTTTACCGTGCGGCTTTCCCCCTGCTGCTGTTCAAGGGTGACGCGCATTTCCAGCCAGGGTAAATCACACACGCCTGCGGTAGCGTTCAGGCTTAGCGTGGCGTCTGAATAACTGTGGGTTTCTAGCGCCCGGAAATGTCGTTCATCACCTAGCGAGAGTGTCATCGATTGCCAATGGCCGTGGGTATCTACGCTCTCGGTATTAAACGTGACCGCGTTAGCCAAAGGTGCCGCAGACAGCAGGGCCGCGCTCACCACAGCGAATGGCCGCGGGCGCTTAAACAGCGGATAAATAACTGACATGGATGTGACTACCTAACGAAAAAATCTAGCCTAGCGCGTGTTGGCGTTCGGCAAAAGAGTAACGCGCTGATTTTTCTATATATGGTAGAAAAGACAACAAAAGATGCCTCATATAGTGGAAAGTCAAGACTATACTTCATTCCAATGCCACGTATAATCGCCCCCCATTTGGGCGTTATGTTCACCAAATTTTCATCATATTCACCCCCGCTGTGAAGGAGTTTTGCGACATGAGCACCGCTGCTAAGGCTATGAAGACCTCAAACGACGTCCCGATGCAGGCACCCTCGCGGGAAATCTGGGATGCTAAATACCGTCTCAAGGATCGCCATAGCCGCCCTGTTGATAAGGACATTGGTGCGACGTTTGAGCGTGTTGCGCGTGCCCTGGCTGCGGTGGAAGGCGACAACGCTAAAGAGTGGCTGCCGAAGTTTCGCTGGGCGCTGGAAAACGGTGCCATTCCTGCTGGCCGTATTCTTTCCAACGCTGGCGCTGAGGCTTACAAGCCGGCAGTGAGCCTGATTAACTGCACCGTCTCGCGCACTATTCGTGACTCCATGCGCGATATTCTCGATTCCGTGGTCGATGCGGGCATGACGCTGAAATCCGGCGCGGGTATCGGCTACGACTTCTCGACCCTGCGCCATAAAGGCGCGTTCGTATTCGGCGCGGGTGCCGGCACCAATGGCCCGCTGGCGTTTATGGATATCTACGACAAGATGTGTTTCACCGTGGCGTCTGCCGGTGGCCGCCGTGGCGCGCAGATGGGCACCTTTGATGTGGGCCACCCGGATGTACGCGAATTTATTCAGGCCAAGCGCGAAGCGGGGCGTCTGCGTCAGTTTAACCTTAGCTTGCTGATCACCGATGAATTCATGGAAGCGGTCAAAAACAACACCGATTGGCCGCTGGCCTTCCCGCTCCACCCCGGTGAGAAAGACGACGTTAAAGCGGAAGACCTGCTCTACCGCGATTGGCCGGTGGTCGAAGAGGGCTATACGGTTGACGCCGAAGGTCGCGTTGCCTGCCGTATTGTCGAAGTGATCAAAGCGCGGGAGTTGTGGGACACCATCATGTCCTCTACCTACGACTACGCCGAGCCAGGGTTTATCTTGATCGACCAGGTCAACCGCATGAACAATAACTGGTTCTGCGAAGATATCCGCGCCACCAACCCTTGCGGCGAGCAGCCACTGCCGCCAGAAGGCGCCTGCCTGCTGGGTTCTGTCAACCTGACCAAGTTCGTGATCGACCCCTTTGGTGCTAAGCCGCGTTTTGACTGGGAGCGCTATCGCAAAGTGGTCGCCATTTTCACCCGTATGCTCGACAACGTGGTGGAAATTGCCGGTTTGCCGCTGCCCCAGCAGCAGCGCGAAATTGAAGCCAAGCGCCGTCACGGTATGGGCTTTTTGGGTTTAGGCTCAACGCTCACCATGCTCAAAATCCCTTACGGCTCTAAAGAGTCGTTGGTATTTACCGATGAAGTAAGCCGCCATTTGGCCTTAGAAGGCTGGAAGCAGGCGTTGGAGCTGTCAAAAGAAAAAGGCATGGCACCGGTGCTTGAGCAGGAGCACACCATTACGCCTAAGATGCTGCGCGAGCGCCCGCAGCTTGCCAACGATGGCTACGAAGTAGGCGATAAAGTGCCGGGGCGTATTCTGCACGCCCGCTATAGTCAGTACATGGCGCAAATAGCCGAGCTTGAGCCGGAACTGGTGGCACAGCTTGCCGAGCACGGCGCACGCTTTACCCACCACAGCTCGATTGCGCCAACGGGTACTATTAGTCTTTCCATGGGAAACAATGCCTCCAACGGCATTGAGCCTTCGTTCTCGCACCGCTACTTCCGCAATATTATCCAGTCGGGTAAGAAGACCAAAGAGCAGGTGGAAGTGGTTTCCTTTGAGCTTGCGGCCTACCGCCACTTTATTGCCGCTGAAGCGGTGGATAGCGACCTGCCGGATTACTTTGTCACCGCCGATGCGATTTCCCCTGAACAGCACGTCGCTGTACAGGCAGCCGCTCAACGCTGGGTAGATTCAGCTATTTCAAAAACGGTTAACGTGCCCACCGATTTCCCCTTTGAGCAGTTCCAGGATCTCTATTTGCAGGCCTACGACAGCCGCTTAAAAGGGTGTACGACCTTCCGCTTTAACCCCGAAGCCTTCCAGGGCGTGTTGGTGCGCGAAGATGACCTTAAAAACACCACCTATGTCTTCGAGCTGGAAAACGGCGAAACCCTTGAGCTAACCGGCGACGAGACGGTGATCTACGACGGTGAAGAGCATAACGCTGCCAACCTGTTTGATGGCTTAAAAGAGGGCACCTACGGCAAATGGTAACGGCGAGCCGCCCAGCCTTACTCGCAGCGCTCATGTAAAAACCGCCTGATTACCTTTGCTAAGTGGAGAACACCATGGCTGTAGAAATTACTTCAAAAATCGTTGGTTACCGTATCAAACAGCAGGAGCAGGCCGCGCTTGCCCCTGAACTGCAGGATGAAAATCCGCTGACGGTGCGTATTCCGTCGCGCCCAGAAGGCACCTTGGAAGCGGTGTCCGAGAAGATTTCTTATGTGGGCGCTGAAGGCCGTAAGAAAGTCTATCTGCTGGTGTCGTTTATGCCGGTGGAAGGGGTTCTTGGCGGCAAGCGCGTGGTGATTGAGCGCCCGGTGGAATTCTTTTTTCCGTCGGGGCAGCTTTCCAGCGAGCACCAGTGGATCACCGCGACCATGCGTAGCTTATCGCTCGCCGCGCGCGGCGGTTACGTTACCCAAGCGGTGGCAGACCTGCGTAAAGTCGCCTGGGATAAAGGCTTGGTACGCTGTGGCATGAACCGCTGGAACAAGCCGATGTTCCACGACTCAGAAGTCGCGGCGATTGCCTGGTCGATTCAGCAAATTCTTTACCGTCGTGGCTTTTTGGATCAGGACGGCAACCAAGTGCCGGTTGAGCAGCTGGTCGAGCGCTATGCCCACCGCATGACCCACGGCCACGCCTGGCAGCCCAGTGCTGAAGAAACTAATGATGCACCCGTTGAAACAGGCGCGGTGGAGCCTATTGGCGGTGACAAGGCAGCAGCGGTTGATAAGACTGCAGCGGGAAAAAAGCCTGAGGGCGGTGGCCCAGCCACGGTGGGTAACTGCCCTGAGTGTCGCGGTGAACTGATCATGATGGATGGCTGCCCCACCTGCTATGCAGGCTGCGGCTGGTCGAAGTGTGGTTAGTAGCCTTTCACTGCCGCGTCGTTAACGTAGCCTGGGGGATGAATAATCCCCCAGGCTTTTTAGCCTTTAGCCGCGCGTTTTTTACCACGTGCCAGCAGCGGCGCTAGGAAATGCCCGGTATGCGAAACCTTCTGCTTGGCGACCTGCTCAGGGGTGCCTTCCGCGATGATTTGCCCACCCCCTGAGCCGCCTTCGGGGCCAAGGTCGATAATCCAGTCGGCGGTTTTGATAACGTCTAAATTGTGCTCAATCACCACGATGGTGTTGCCGTGATCGCGCAGGCGGTGCAGCACGGTCAGCAGCTGGCGAATATCCTCAAAGTGCAGGCCGGTGGTCGGCTCATCAAGAATATACAGCGTTTTGCCGGTATCGCGCTTGGCCAGCTCGCGGGCGAGTTTAACCCGCTGGGCTTCGCCGCCGGAAAGCGTGGTGGCGCTCTGCCCCAGGCAGATGTAAGAAAGCCCTACATCCAGCAGGGTTTGCAAACGGCGGGCAATCGCCGGCACCGGGCTGAAAAATGCCAGCGCGTCTTCCACGGTCATGGCCAGCACTTCGTGGATGGTTTTGCCTTTATAGTGGATATCCAGGGTTTCGCGGTTATAGCGCTTGCCTTTGCACACATCGCAGGGCACGTAGATATCCGGTAGAAAGTGCATCTCTACCTTAATCATGCCTTCGCCTTGGCACGCCTCGCAGCGCCCGCCCTTAACGTTAAAGCTGAAACGCCCTGGCTTATAGCCCCGTGAGCGCGCTTCTTGGGTGCCCGCAAACAGCTCGCGAATCGGTGTGAAAATGCCGGTGTAAGTGGCCGGATTGGAGCGCGGCGTTCGCCCAATCGGGCTTTGGTCAATATCGATGACTTTATCGAGCTGGTCGAGCCCTTCGATTTTCTCATAGGGTGCGGCGGTCAGCGTGGTCGCACGGTTGAGTTCTCGTGCCGCAATCGGCATTAACGTGCCGTTGATCAGCGTCGATTTACCTGAGCCAGAAACGCCGGTAATAGCGATAAATAAGCCCAGCGGCAGGGTCAGCGTGACATCTTGTAGGTTGTTGCCGGTGGCACCACGTAACACCAGCTGCTTTTCAGGATTGCCGGGAATACGGTAGGGCGGTACGGCGATTTCCCGCGTGCCGGTAAGATACTGGCCGGTCAGCGAGTTGGGGTTGTCCATGACATCTTGCGGCGTGCCCTGGGCGACAATCTCGCCACCGTGGACACCTGCCCCGGGGCCGATGTCCAACACGTGATCAGCGGCGCGAATGGCGTCTTCATCGTGCTCAACCACAATCACTGTATTGCCCAAGTCGCGCAGCCGCTCAAGGGTTTTCAGCAATCGGTCGTTGTCGCGCTGGTGCAGGCCAATCGACGGCTCGTCGAGAATATACATCACCCCAACCAGGCCTGCGCCAATCTGGCTGGCTAAGCGGATACGCTGGGCTTCGCCGCCGGAAAGCGTGTCGGCGCTGCGTTCCAGGTTGAGATAATCGAGCCCCACGTTAACCAGAAATTCCAGCCGGGCGTGGATTTCATGAACGATTTTATCGGCGATCTCGCCCTTACGACCGGGCAGCGTGAGGTCGGCAAAATAGCGCCATGCCTCGCCAATCGGGAAACGCACAATCTCGGCGATATTGTGGTCATCCACGTAGACGTGGCGCGACTCTTTGCGTAGTCGCGAGCCGCTACAGGTGGCGCAGGGCTGCACCGCGATGTATTTCGATAAGTCATCGCGCACCATATTGGATTCGGTTTCCCGATAGCGACGCTGCATATTGGGCAGCACGCCTTCAAAGGCATGTTCGCGGGTCACTTTGCGACCACGATCGCCCACATAGACAAACGGAATCTGCTCATCGCCGCTGCCGTTGAGGATAACCTCCCGATTATGGTGGGTGAGCGCCTGCCAGGGGGTTTCCAGCTCAAAGCCATAGTGCTGAGCCAGCGCCTGAAGCTGAGTAAAGTAGTAAATATTGCGCCGATCCCAGCCTTTGATCACGCCTTCGGCGAGTGAAAGCTCTGGGTGGCTGATCAGCTTTTCAGGGTCGAAGTACTGCTGTATGCCTAGCCCGTCGCAGGTAGGGCAGGCACCCGCCGGGTTGTTGAACGAGAACATGCGCGGTTCAAGTTCCGCCAGCGAGTAGCCGCATACCGGGCAGGCAAAGCGCGACGAGAAGGCCATATCGTCGCGCTCGCCGTCCATAAAGTGAATCATGGCGGTGCCGTCAGCGAGATTCAGCGCGGTTTCAAACGATTCTGCCAGCCGCTGGGCAAGGTCATCGCGCACTTTGAAGCGGTCAACCACCACGCTGATATCGTGTTTTTTGCGCTTATCCAGCGGTGCGATGTCGTCCAGTTCCAGCACTTGGCCATCGACCAAGGCGCGTACAAAACCCTGGGCGCGCAGCTCGGCTAACAGCTGCAGGTGCTCGCCTTTGCGGCCTTTGACTACCGGTGCCAGCAGCATCAGCTTGGTGCCTTCGGCGAGGTTCATGACCTGGTCGACCATCTGTGAGATGGTTTGGGCTTCAAGATCTTCGCCGTGTTCCGGGCAGCGAGGCGTACCTGCGCGGGCAAACAGCAGGCGCAGGTAGTCGTAAATTTCGGTGATGGTGCCCACGGTCGAGCGCGGGTTGTGGGAGGTGGACTTCTGCTCAATAGAGATCGCAGGCGAAAGCCCTTCGATGTGATCCACATCGGGCTTTTCCATCATCGACAGGAACTGGCGCGCATAGGTGGAGAGCGATTCCACGTAGCGGCGCTGCCCCTCGGCATATAACGTATCAAACGCCAGTGATGATTTACCCGAGCCGGATAGGCCGGTAATCACAATCAGTTTGTTACGGGGCAGTTCCACATCGATCTGCTTGAGGTTGTGGGTGCGGGCACCCCTGACCAGAATGCTGTCCATCAACACCTCGAATCGCGCGGCAAAAGCGTGATTATACGTTTGTCTGACCCCTCCCGGCAAAACTGCGTATTGGGAGAGGGGCAGCGCTTGGCGTTTCCAGCGTGGGTACAAAGCGCTAGAATGGACGGTTATCTCAGGCTGTTCGGCCTCTTTATTGACCACAAGGGTATTATGCGCAAGGTTTCCGCACTATTGCTGGCCTCTGAACGTCGTGCGATCAGCGGGTTGGCCGGGCTTTATGCGTCTCGCATGTTGGGTCTTTTTATGGTGCTGCCGGTGTTGGCGCTGTATGCCGACACGCTAGAGGGTGCCACCCCGCTGTTGGTAGGCGTGGCATTGGGCGTTTATGGCTTAACCCAAGCGGCGCTGCAAATTCCATTCGGTTTACTGTCGGATCGCATTGGCCGCAAGCGGGTGATTGCGATGGGGCTGGTGATTTTTGCCCTCGGCAGTGTGGTGGCGGCACTTTCCGATACCATGGCGGGCGTTATCGCCGGGCGGGCGCTTCAAGGCTGTGGCGCTGTAGCAGCGGCTATTATGGCGCTGCTGGCGGATCAAACCCGTGAGGAAGTGCGCACCGCCGCCATGGCGACCATTGGGCTTTCTATTGGCGTATCGTTTGCGATTGCCATGGTGCTAGGGCCTTGGCTTGCTGCCTGGGCAGGGCTTGCCAGTGTGTTCTGGTTTACCGCGCTGCTGACGCTGGTGGGGCTGCTGGTGCTTTGGCGCTGGGTGCCTGCCGCGCCGCGGCGGCGACGCCATCGTGATGTGGGGATGGATCGCCAGCAGTTTAAAAGCGTGATCACCCGCCCCGATTTATGGCGTCTGGACGTTTCTATTTTTGCCCTGCACTTAGTGCTGATGGCGATATTTGTTGCAGTACCTTTTCGCCTATTAAATGCCGGCGTGGCGATTGAGTATCATGGGCTGGCGTATCTAGGCATTATGGCGCTGGCATTTATCGCTATGGTGCCGCTGATTATTGTGGCGGAAAAGCAGCAGCGCATGCGCTTAATGTGTTTACTGGCGATTGGCGCTATTGTGATTAGTTTAGCGGGGCTGGGGCTTTCATTATCGCCAGGTTATTGGCTGTTTGTATGGCTGTTTGTGTTCTTTACCGGCTTTAATTTGCTGGAGGCAACGCTGCCTTCCATGCTCAGTAAGCTGGCTCCGGCGGGCGCGAAAGGGACTGCCATGGGCGTTTACTCCACCAGCCAGTTTTTAGGCGCTTTTTTAGGCGGTACGCTGGGCGGTTTGCTGGCGCATTACGGCGGCCTCAATGCAGTGTTTATTGGCTGTGCTGGGCTGGCGCTATGCTGGTGGATCGCCATGTGGTGGATGCCTACGCCGCCGCCGCTTTCCAGCGAAGTTCTCGCGCTGCACGATACGCAGGCTGACGCGCTGGATGTGCTGATGGAGCATTTAGCCGATATAGCCGGCGTCGAAGACGTGATGGTGGTGCCGGAAGAGCGTTTGGTCTATTTAAAGGTCAACCGACAGCAGCTTGATCAGGCAGCGCTGAACAGACTGATGGCTCCTCCCAAGTCTTGATTCAGCCGACTTAACCCAGCCGAGCCGGTAATGTAAGACGGCGGTTGGCAATAAGCTTTACATAACATCTATATAACTCTACATAACATCTATATAACTCTACATGACAGCTATTTATTAAAAGGAGCGTCTTATGGCTCGCGGCATTAACAAGGTTATTTTGATTGGCAACCTGGGGCAGGATCCTGAGGTGCGCTTCACGCCCAGCGGTACGGCCGTGGCGAACTTAAACCTGGCCACTACTGATACCTGGATGGACCGCCAGAGCGGCCAGCGCCAAGAACGCACTGAATGGCACCGCGTGGTGATGTTCAATAAAACCGCCGAAATTGCCCAGCAGTACCTGAAAAAAGGCTCCAAAGTCTACATTGAAGGACGCCTGCAAACCCGTAAGTGGCAGGATCAGAACGGACAAGACCGCTACTCGACGGAAATCGTCGCTAACGATATGCAGATGCTTGACGGTCGCAGCGGTGACTTCCAGGGCGGCGGTGCCCCACAAAATAACCACTATTCCCAAAGCGCTCCTCAGAACGCGCCCCAAAACGCCCCTCAGAACGCACCGGCTCAAAACAGCCCTGCCGCTCATAACCAAGGTGGCTACCCTCCGCAGGGCGGCGCGCCTCAGGGCAATCACTACCCCGGCGGGCAGAGTGCTCAGCAGCCGCCTCACCCCGCGCCAGCGCCGCAGCAGGGTAGTCATCAAGCGCCACCGCCTAACCAGCAGAACAGCAGCTATGGTGCCCCAGACCCGGGTAACTTCGATGACTTCGACGATGAAATTCCGTTTTGACGGTATTATTAGCCTCGCAACGTGAGGTTGAGCGTGATGAGGAGACGCTATCGTGAAGCTGCTGATATTGGATGCCGGTCACTGCTTAAGCTTGGCGCTGGCTCGGGAGGCAAGTCGTCGTGCCGATACAGAACTAGTCATTGAGCAAGGCGTGACGGTCACTCCGGCGCGCCTTGAGGCAATCGCCCCTGATGCTGTGATTATTCCGCCGTTGGCACATCCATTAAGCATGGCACCTGCGGATGTCACCGCCCATGCTGATGCGGTAGACATCTGCTTGGATGCTTGCCTGTCTCAAGGCGTGGCGCTGGTATGGTGTGTTTCTGATCAGCTTTACGAAGATGGCCTGGACGTGCCGATTGATGAGCATGTGGTGCCTGCACCGCGAGACGAGAGTTTGCGCCGTTTGGTGCAGACCGGTAATCGCATACGCGCTGAGTTTCAGCGTCATCTCATCGTGCGTTTAGGCCCTCTGTTCGCCTTAGAGGGCAGCCATGCATGGCTTAACGACATCATTGATAGCTTGATGGCCGAGCAGGCTGTACGCGCCGCAGAAGATGTGATTTTTTGCCCTACCTCGGCGGACGCTGTTGCCATGGCGCTGATTGGTATGTTGCAGCAGCAGGCCAGCGGTGCGAATGCGTGGGGCGCTTATCACCTTGCGGGCACCGAGCCGGTCAGTGCCTTCACGTTTACGTCCATGGTGCGCACCCAGCTGTTGACGCACCTTGAAGGCCGCGGTGAAGAGGTCGTGCTGGGGGAGGTGCAGCCGCTTAAACACCACCATGATGCTAAACTTCGCCGTGTTTTAAATTGCCGTCAGGTGTTGGATGTTTTCGGTGTCCATCAGAAGCCATGGCGTTTAGAGGTGGGGCGTATGCTTGATGCATGGTGTTCGATCCGTGAGCATAATCGTGTCAGTAACACAGGAGCGTCGGCTTGATAAATGTGGTTCGCAGCCTGGTATTTTATGCCGGCTACTTTTTTGCCATGCTGATGATCGGCATCCTGTTTTTGCCCATCGCGCCGTTTCTTCCGTTGTCTGGCCGTTATCGCTTACTCAATTTGTATAACTACTTTTTAATGGTCTGGTTTCGTATTGCCTGCGGCGTTCGCTACGACATTCAAGGGCGAGAAAACCTGCCCAGCGGGCCCTGTGTGATTCAGGCTAATCACCAGTGCGAATGGGAAACGGTGTTTCTGCAGGTAATGAAGCCGCCGGTATGTACCGTTCTCAAGCGGGAGTTGCTGCGCCTGCCTATTTTTGGCTGGGGGCTGCGTTTACTTCGCCCGATCAGCCTGGATCGTTCCAAACCGGCGCGGGCAATGAAGCAAGTGCTCACTCAGGGCGTGGAGCGGCTAGGGTCAGGGTTGTCGGTGCTGATTTTTCCTGAGGGCACGCGGGTAGACCCAGGCATTCGCAAGCGCTATAACAAAAGCGGCAGCGTGGTGGCGTGTCGTGCGGGGGTGCCGGTCTTACCGGTGGCCCATAACGCCGGTGAGCGTTGGCCTGGGCGTCATTGGGTCAAGCGGCCAGGCGTACTGCGTGTTCGCATTGGTAAGCCAATCGAAACGGCAGGGCGTATGCCAGATGAGGTTCTTGCGGACGTGGAAGCGTGGATTGAGGCGCAGCTGCAGGAGATCTCTGAAGTGCCGCGGCCAACCTCGCGTTAACCGTACTGCTCGTTAACCGTACTTCTTTGCTGCTCTTTTACGCCTCTTTTTTGTTATCCAAAAACGGCGCTCGAAGGCGCCGTTTTTGTGTTCATCATGCTTGTAGTCTTATCAGCATTAGTCGTTAAAGCGCTGGAAGACTAAACAGGCATTGGTGCCGCCAAAACCGAAGCTATTGGATAATGCACGCTCGATAGTCACGTCATCCCGGCGTTCGGTGACAATATCAAAGCCATCAGCCTGCTCATCCAGGTTTTCGATGTTGGCGGATGCCGCTATGAAATTGTGCTGCATCATCAGCAGTGAGTAGATCGCTTCCTGTACACCGGTGGCACCCAGCGAGTGGCCGGTGAGCGATTTGGTCGAGCTCATCGCAGGCGTTGTGTTGCCAAACACCTCACGTATTGCTTTAAGCTCGGCAACATCGCCAACAGGCGTAGAGGTGCCGTGGGTGTTGATATAGTCAATCTTACCCTCAACCGTGGCCATTGCCTGATTCATGCAGCGCATCGCGCCTTCACCGGAAGGGGCAACCATATCGTGGCCATCAGAGGTTGCGCCATAGCCCACTAGCTCGCCGTAGATCTTGGCACCACGCGCTTTAGCGTGTTCCAACTCTTCCAGCACCAGCATGCCGCCACCACCCGCAATCACAAAGCCGTCGCGTGCCTGATCATAAGGGCGTGAAGCTTTGTCGGGCGTGTCGTTGTAGTGGGTAGACAGTGCGCCCATGGCATCAAACAGGCACGAGAGCGTCCAGTGCTCTTCTTCGCCACCGCCGGCAAATACCACGTCCTGCTTACCTAGCTGGATTTGCTCCATGGCGCTGCCAATACAATGCGCCGAGGTGGCACAGGCAGAGGAGATGGAGTAATTCACGCCTTTGATTTTAAACGGCGTGGCCAAGCACGCAGAAACAGTACTACCCATGGTGCGAGTAACCCGATAGGGGCCCACACGGCGTAGTCCTTTTTCACGCATTAGGTCGGCGGCTTCAACTTGGTTGGCGCTTGAAGCACCGCCAGAGCCTGCAATTAAGCCGGTCCGCTCGTTGGATACCTGATCCTCAGAAAGCCCTGAATCTTCAACGGCCTGAGTCATAGAGACATACGCATAGGCGGCGGCGTCGCCCATAAAGCGGCGCAGCTTGCGGTCAATGAGGGCGTCAAGATCAATATCGACGCTGCCGGCTACATGGCTTCGAAAGCCACGCTCGGCATACTCTTCCTTGAAACGAATACCGCTACGCCCATTTTTGAGCGCGTCCAGGACCTGTCGTTGGTCATTGCCAAGGCACGATACAATGCCAAGGCCAGTGACTACCACTCGTCGCATGGGAGCCTCCTGTTCAGAAATTCGCAGTGGAGGTGAATAGGCCAACGCGCAGATCATTAGCCTGATAGATGTCGCGCCCGTCGACGGTTACCGTTCCGTCGGCGATACCCAGAATAAGGCGCCGGGTAATAATACGCTTAATATTAATGCTATAGGTCACTTTTTGTGCATCAGGCAGGATCTGCCCGCTGAACTTAACCTCACCACAGCCAAGCGCACGCCCGCGCCCCGGGTGGCCTAGCCAGCCCAAGTAAAAACCGACCAGTTGCCACATGGCATCCAAGCCGAGACAACCAGGCATGACAGGATCGCCGGGAAAGTGGCAATCAAAAAACCACAAATCAGGGGTGATATCCAGCTCGGCGATCAGTTCGCCCTTGCCATGCTCGCCGCCTTCTTTGTGAATATGCATAATGCGATCAAGCATCAGCATGTTAGGAGCCGGAAGCTGTGCGTTCCCGGGGCCAAATAGCTCGCCCCGCGAGCAGGCCAGCAGTTCTTCGCGATCAAAGGAATGTTGCTTGGTCACTGAATCGTTCCGAATATCAAATTGGTTGTGAGGCTAGTCTACTTCCCGAATCAACCGAATGCACGTAACTGACTATTTATTACTGCGATCTACAATTTATAACTGCCATCTACAGTTTTGCGTAGTTCGGTCGATAACTGCCATGTGTGCCGCAATGCAGATGAATAACTGCCGATTATGCACAGTCAACGCTTTATTGACGTAAGATGCTGTATTTAAGCTTTTTATTGGGCGGCATGATTAACATGGCACCTGACGCTAGTGTTTATCTAGGTTAATTTTTGTATAGGATATAGCGAATCGCCATGTGGCCTCCGGTTTCACTTAATCGTCCATTAGTCTGGGTCGCGCTGGCGGCACTGCCCGCCTGTGTCTGGATTCCAGATTCCATGCTCCGTTTGGTAGCAGCAGCCTTTGTTGCGTTTGGGCTTTGGGATGCCTGGAACCAAATTCGCCAACAGCAGCTACGCCTGCGCCTGACGCAAGACGCATTGGCCATCACCAGCGACGCGATGGTGATTAGCGATACTCAAAATCGCGTCATCTCGGTGAATGCTGCCTTCACCGAAATTACCGGCTACTCGGGGCAGGAAGTGCAGGGGTTAAAACTGGAGACCCTCGCCGCGCCGCGCCACGATAAAGCGTTTTACCAAAAATTTTGGAGTACGCTGAAAAGTACGGGGCGCTGGGAAGGCGAAATGTGGAACCGCCGTAAGCACGGCGATGAGTATCCCGAGTGGCTAAAAGTGCGTGCGGTGACGGATAAAAACGGCAAAATCACTCACTTTATCAATATGTTTACCGATATTTCGGCGCAGAAAGCCCGTGAGAATGACTTGCGTCGTATCGGCTTTGAAGACCCGCTTACCGGCCTGCCTAATCGTCGGCGCTTGCACGATTTACTGGGCTCTCGCCTGCGCCATATGCGTGCCGGTGAAAGCTTGGATATGGCTTTGGTGGATATCGATGGCTTGAAGTCGGTGAACGACAGCATGGGGGTTGAGCAAGGCGATCGCCTGTTAGCGCGCTTTGCCCAGCGATTAACCGGCTACGTGGCGGGCAGTATTGTGGGTCGCTTGGGTGGCGATGAATTTATGGTGATCCGCACCACCACTTTTGATGATCACGATAAGTGGGTGGCGACACTGCGCGAGCACATGAGCCGGCCATTTGAGCTTAATGATCAATCGCTGCGTTTGGGTCTCACTATCGGTAGCTGCCGGGCACCTGAAGATGGTAAAGACTCGGGCGTACTCTTCCAGCGCTTAGAGTCGGCGCTTTACAGTGCCAAGCGGCTTGGCCGCAACCATAGCCAGCGCTTTCGGCCTGCGCTGGATAAGCAGGATAACCCCCAGCTAGCGCTGGTCAGTGAGCTACGGGCAGCGCTTATTTCCGGAGATCAATTAGAGCTGCATTATCAAACCCAGCATGAGCCTAGCAGCGGTGACATGGTCGGTATGGAGGCGCTGCTGCGTTGGCGTCACCCGCAAGATGGCATGATTTCACCCGGTGACTTTATTCCACTGGCAGAACGCCACGGCTTGATGACCCAGCTAGGCGCTTGGGTGATCGAAAAAGCCTGCGCTCAGCAGGCGCATTGGCTTAATAGCGCCATGCCGCAGCTGACTATTTGGGTCAATATTTCGGCGCTGCAGCTTTTTCAAGGCGACCTGGAAAGCCAGCTATCGTCTTGCTTAAAGCGCTACCATTTGAACCCTTCCCAGATTGGCTTAGAGCTGACCGAATCGGTGTTATTAGATGAGCGCGCGGGAGAAATGAGGCCGCGCCTACAAGGCTTGCGTGACCAAGGCTTTGCGATTGCCATTGACGATTTTGGCACTGGCTACTCATCGCTAGGCTATTTGAAGCGTCTGCCGGTCGATAAAATCAAACTCGACCGCGCTTTCATTAAAGAGCTGCCCAATGATCAAGCCGATGCTTCGATCGTTAAAGCCGTATTGGCGATGGCCGAAGGCATGGGGCTTGAGGTGATTGCCGAAGGCGTTGAAACCAAGGAACAGTGCCAGTTTTTAGTTGATGCAGGCTGTACAAGCGTTCAAGGGTTCTATTTTTCTAAGCCGCTGTCTGCTGCTGATTTGGAAGCGCGCCTAGTGCCTGCGCCACTAGGGGTGCCTGCTAAAACGGTAGACGCTTACTGAGTCGGTTGGCTGGCTAGCCGGTTGGAAGAGCGAGCAGAGTAGCGGCTGATGCCCACACACAGCGCCGCCCAGATGAGTGCCTGCACGGGAAGTAGCCAGGGCGCAATGCTGACCCCTGCCAGAAGCGCGCCGCCATAGTAAGAAAGCGGGCCGCTGACCGCCCCACAAAGCGCGGCGAGCAGTGGGTAGCGCCACAGCCAGGCCAGCGAGTGAAAAACCAGGGTGGCAAACAGCGGCCACAGCATCCATAGCCAGAGCGGCAAAAGACCCAGCACCAGCGTTTGATCGTTAAAATCAAAACCGCCCAGCAGGTGCAACCCGCCATCAACCACCAGCCCGAGCAGCGCAAACCCGGCAATAAAGCGCCATTCGCCGGGTAAACCGCAGCGCCACAGGTGCCACGCTAATAATCCACCCCCGGCGAATGCAGCGACCCACGAGCCACCGAACACACAGAGCAGCCAGCCAGCCTCAAAACGCAGGGCATTTAACAATAGCGACTGCCAGCGGCGCGTTGCCATTTAGAGCGCGCCCGTAAGGGGAGTGGGTTTCGCCGCCGGTTTCGCCAGCAGCAGGTGGCAAGTGCCAATGGAGCGCTCGATAAAACCGCCTTCGCAATAGCATAAATAGTAACGCCACATGCGAATAAAACGCTCGTCGTAGCCAAGCGTTCGTACCTGCTCAAGGCTGGCTTCAAAGCGGTGTCGCCACTCGCGTAACGTGCGCGCGTAATGCGGGCCAATTTCATCCAGCGCGACCACGTTCAGCGAGGTTTTACGCATCACGCTGCTTAGCATGGCGTGGTGCGAAGGTAGAAAACCGCCGGGGAAAATGTAGCGCTTGATAAAATCCATATCGCGTTTAGCGTCTTCAAAGCGCTGGTCACGAATGGTGATGGCTTGCAGCATGGCCTGGCCATCGTCGGTCAGCAGGCTGTCCAGCTTGTTAAGGTAGGTATCAAGATACTGATGCCCCACCGCTTCAATCATTTCTACCGAAATAAGCCGGTCATAATGACCGGTAAGTTCACGGTAATCCTGCTTAAGCAGGGTAATCTTATCGCCCAGCCCCTCTTCGTGGATACGCTGTTGGGTATGGGCATACTGCTCTTCAGAAATAGTCGTCGTTGTGACGCGGCAGCCGCGAGTTTTCGCGGCATGAATAGCCAACCCGCCCCAACCTGTGCCAATTTCTAACAGGTGATGCTCCGGCTGCACGTCAAGTTTCTCAAGCATCAAATCCAGCTTGTAGGTTGAGGCTTCTTCCAGGCTGGCTTCGGGGTAGGGAAAAACGGCGCTTGAGTACATCCAGTGGTGGCGATCCAAAAATGTCGAGAACAGATCGTTGCCAATGTCGTAGTGGGCGGCAATATTGCGTTTCGAGCCGCTGAGGCTATTGCGCTGAAAGCGGTAGGCGGCACCCAGCAGCCAGCGGGCAATGCGGGCGCTGCCGTTTTCCATTTTGCCATTAACGTGCTCTAGGTTGGCGGCGAACAGGCGCACTAACGCGACCAGATCGTCGGCATCCCAATCGCCGTCCATATAGGATTCAGCCGCGCCGACGGTGCCGCCAAAGGCTAGCCGTTTCCAGGCACGTGAATGGCGTATTACTACCGTTACCTGCAGCGGCCCCGCTTGGCCTAAGTGATGGCACTGGTTGCCTTCAATGAGCGTAATGCGTCCACCCTGAAAGGTGTCCAGTTGAGCCATTAAGCGCGGTTTAAGCCACTTCGTTAAGCGATCTTGCTCAACTGGCTGGCTATTGGGGGGTGTGGAACGCAGGGTCGTCACTTTGAAGTCTCCTTGCGCTTAGGGTGGTTATAAATAGGTACGCGCTTAAGCCACAGGCGGAGCGCTTCAAAATGAATGCCCGCAATGGTTTTCAAGCTCATCCAGGGGTGGCGCGCCAGCGTTTTCAGCAACACGCCGCGGGTAGCCGGTGAACCTTCAAGGGTTAGCGTGGCATCAAAATGGCACTGCTGATCCTGCCAGTTCTCCATATGCAAAAAGAGCGTTTCGCCGGGGGCGTTAAATTTCCAGCGGTAGGTCATGTCCATGGGATTAAAGGGCGATACGTGCAGGTGTTTATCGAAATGGGCCTGATGGCTGTGGCGTGAAGGGTCCACAGCACTTGCGTAGCGGGTACGTTCACGCCAGGGCATGTTGGTCACTTCGCCGAGTACTGCCGTTAGTCGCCCTAGGTGGTCGTAGGCGTAATAAACCGAAATGGGGTTAAACATGCAGCCTAAGGTACGCAGTTGGGTCAGCATATAAATGCGCCCGTTAGGTGCGCTGCCCAGCTGACGAATCAGCTCTTCGCGCACGGCGGTTTTCAATGGGCGATCCACCGGGCCGAGGTAATCTTCACGACGAAAACGGGCGAGTGCGGGGCGTCGTGCGCTAAAGCCTGGCACCTTATCGAACAGTTCAGGTAACTCATCAAGGTCAAGCCACGCCATCCACACGTGATAGCTAAAGGTGTGAGATTTAGGCGTAAAACGGCGGTGGCGCAACGTGCCACGATAAATGCGTGAGCGCGGAGGGGTGATCATCCCCGTCATTACGTCAGCCATCACCCCAACCCCTCAACGCCCTGTGGCGTTTGTAGTCCAGGGGTAGAAAGCTCATGGGCAGGCAGCGCGGAAGGCGGTGCCGGTGGCGATGCGGCTTCATCACAGCCTAGCGCCTGGGCTACCCGCAATGCGCTCCAAACGCCATCTTCATGGAAACCATTACGCCAATAGGCACCACAAAAATGAGTGCGCTGTGCAGCGGACGAGATCTCGGCATGACGCGCCTGAGCCGCCTGGCCTGCCAGGGTGAATTGCGGGTGCGCATAGGTGTAGCGCCCCAGCACTTTGCTGGGGTCGATGCTGGCGCTGTCATTCAAGGTAACGCAAAAGGTGGTGTCGCTTTCTATGCGCTGAAGGATGTTCATATCGTAAGTGACAGAGACACGCTCTTGGCTATCGCGCTGGTCCAGGCGGTAATTCCAGCTCGCCCAGGCGCGCTTGCGGCGCGGCAGAAGGGTGGTGTCGGTATGCAGCACCACCTCGTTATCCTGATACGGCATGGCACCGAGCAGCTCTTTTTCAACATCAGTGGCGTCACCCAGCATGGCCAGGGCTTGATCCGCGTGGCAGGCCAGCACCACTTGATCAAAGTGCTGGCTGCCAGCGGGCGTGGTGATAGTCACGCCAGAACGCTCGCGGGTAATTCGGGTCACCGGCGTATTGAGGTGAATGCGCGATGCGTAAGGAGCCGTTAAGCTGGGGATATAGCTTTTTGAACCACCCACCAGGGTGTACCACTGCGGGCGGTGGTTGACCGACAACAGGCCATGATTACGAAAGAAGCGTATAAAAAATGCCAGCGGGAAGGCGCGTAAATCACTGATGCTGGCTGACCAGATAGCGGCCCCCATGGGTAATAAATAGCGCTGCTGAAAGTCGCGGTTGTAATGGTTCTGGTCCAGGTATTCACCCAGGGTCATGTGCTCGGGTAGTGCTTTGTTGTCTAACTGTTGGCTCTCCAGCGCTTTTGTGGCCTGCTTATTAAAGCGCAAGATATCGCTCAATAGGCGATAAAATCGGGGGTTAAACAAATTACGGCGCTGGGCAAACAGTGACCCTAACGTATGCCCGTTGTACTCAAAATCCCGCGCGGTTTCATGCACCGAAAAACTCATTTCGGTGGCTTGTGAGACAACGCCCAGGGTGGCCATCAAGCGCTGGAAGTGCGGGTACGTCCAATCGTTGAAGACAATAAAGCCGGTATCGATAGCGTAAGCGCGCCCCTCAACGTTCACGTCCATGGTGGCGGTATGGCCGCCCAGGCGTGAATCGGCCTCAAACAGCGTGACCTCATGCTGGGCGGAAAGATACCAGCCAGCGGCCATGCCACTAATGCCGCTGCCGACGATGGCAATACGCTGGGATGCCCCAGAGTTGTTTGTTACCACGGAACTCATGAGGACTCCTGTTGAGTGCGGGTCATACGTAGGCCAATTTGATGGCGCAGTGCCGGCGGTAAAATCCCCAGCAGTTTGATGAGGTAGGTAAACCGGCGTGGGAAGTGGATATCCAGCCGCCCCTTCGCAAGCCCCGCGATAATGGCATCGGCCGCTTGCTCGGCAGTCACCTGCATCGGCATAGGGAAGTCGTTACGCTCGGTGAGAGGCGTTTTTACAAAGCCTGGGTGGATCAAGCTGACGCCTATCCCTTCTTGGGCTAAATCCAAGCGTAGAGATTCTAAAAAGTAGCTAACGGCCGCTTTAGACGCGCCATAGGCTTCCGCCCTAGGCAGCGGTAAATAAGCTGAAGCGCTGGAAGTGGCGGCTATCCGAGCAGGCAGGCCCTGTTTGCGCGCCGCACGCAGCAGCGGCAAGGCCGCTTCAACGCCGTAAAGCGTGCCGAATAGATTGGGTTTAAAAACGCGCTCTACTAAATCCATATCAAACTGCTGCGCGTTGAGATATTCGCAAGTGCCGGCGTTAAACAGCGCTAAATCTAATGCCCCAAGGTGCGAGCCAATGGCGCTGCCTGCCTCAATAACCGCTTGGCGGTCGCTGACATCCAACGGGAGAGGGTGGGCATTGGGGTGGCCTTCACACAACGCTGTTAGTGCCTCAGCGTTACGTGCGCTAAGCACTACCTGGTGGCCCTGGGCGATGAGTTTGCGCGCAAGTGCTTCACCAATGCCAGACGTGGCACCGGTTAACCAAATGCGTTGGGGTGTTTTCCATGTGCTCATCAAACCTCTCCTCATCCTAAGCCAGGCGGTTTTTTAACCATCTAATGACGCTACCCATTAACGGTAAGTGTTCATAAAGCATCGCGCCTGCATCAAAATAATCGTGGTGGCGCAGGACTCTTCCATCATCGGCAAAGGTGAGCGCGCTGCAGCCTTCAACACTGACTGGTTTGCCGCCGGCCAAGCGAGGGTGGATAAAGGTCATGGTCCAGGTTACAAAAGCCTGATGATCTTGCAGCTGGCGAGTGTGGTAGCTGAACTGGCACTGCTTTACGTTTTCGTACATGGCTGAGAAATAACGTTCTAGCGCCTCGCGGCCTTCAATGTGGTGCAGCGGGTCGCTGAAGATGACATCTTCAGTATATACCTCGTATAGCTTTTCTGTACAGGTATTGTCTAGTTTATTAAAAAAGGTGCAAAACGCCTCCAGCGCTGCCGGGTCAGCCATGACAGTTTCCTCCGTGTCTATAAAAAAAACCGTGCCTATAAAAACGAGCAGTAGCGAAAAATATCCCTATTTAGCGAGCGTCTTAAATGCCTCTAGCGCGCGCTGGCGAGCCGCTTTGTGGTCGACAATGGGCGCTGGATAATCAACCTCGGTGAGCAGGTCTTGAGCAGGTGCATGGCGTGCTTTGGCAGGTAACTTGGCAAGCTCGGGAAGCCAGTGGGCAATAAACTCGCCCTCAGCGTCGAAGCGGGTTGATTGGGTGGTGGGGTTGAAAATACGGAAATAGGGGGCGGCATCGGTGCCGGTCGAGGCTGCCCACTGCCAGCCGCCGTTATTGGCGCAAAACTCGCCATCCACCAAGTGCTGCATAAAAAAAGCTTCGCCGCGCCGCCAATCAATCAGCAGGTGCTTGCTTAAAAACATCGCCGTGATCATGCGTAGCCGGTTGTGCATCCAGCCGGTTGTCACTAATTGGCGCATGGCGGCATCAACAATCGGGTACCCCGTTCGCCCTTCGCACCAGGCGTGAAAACCTGCTTCATCGTCGCGCCATGCAAGCTGCTTGGTGTGCGCTTGAAAGGGCTGGTGGCGACACACCTGAGGGAAGCCAGCCGCTACATGCTGATAAAACTCCCGCCAGATCAGCTCATTGACCCAAGTGGTTAACCCAAGGTCACCGTCAGCTAAATGCCCTCCGTTCTCGGTCATTACCGCTTGCAGGCACTGGCGGTAAGAGATCATTCCCAAGGCCAAATAGGGGGAAAGCTCGCTGGTGCCGCGCACCTTGGGAAAATCACGCTGGGCGTTGTAGTGCCGAGCGCGAAAGCGCAAAAACCGCGCTAAGTTGTCAGCAGCAGCCGTTTCACCGGCGGGCCATCGTCCGCTATCGACAGGGGCGCTGCCAAGCTCAGGCAGTGCGGGCAGTGGATCACTCTGGATATCCAGCGGCGCTTGCACCTTAGGGGTATCGCGCAGGGCAAGCTGTTCGGCGGTGATCTGCTTGTGCCATGCTTTGGAAAACGGCGTAAAGACACCGTAGTAGTCCCCTTTTCCGGTTAACAGGCTGCCAGGGGCAAAAGCCACGGCATCGTGGTAACCGTGCGCGGCAGTGCCTGCCTGCTTAAAGGCGTCCTGCACGGCCTGGTCACGGCGCTGTTCATTAAGCGCGTATTCGTGATTGAAATGCAGCTGCTCGATGTCATGTTCACGCGCAATATCAAGCAGCGCCTGGGGGGCTTGGTCAAAATGCTCAATATCACGATGCAGCAGCGGAATATTCAAACCGTTGAGGGCTGTTTTAAGTGCGGCGACGCCCCGTGCCCAAAAATCCAGCTTATTGGCCCCATGGCCGTGCGCTTGCCACTGGGGAATGCTGCGCAAAAATACCGCGATGACCGGGCCTTTGGCCGCGGCGGCGGCAAGCGCGCTGTTATCGTCAATGCGCAGGTCGCTGCGCAGCCAAACTAACTGCCGTTTCATGGAATCTCCTGCGCGGTAGTAGCAAAAAAATGGCCGGTCGCTGGGGGCGAACGGCCAGTATAAAAAACGCGCTGTTTAGAGTACGCCAGACTCGCGTAGCAAAGGGCGCAAGCGGGCAATCGCTTGGGGCAAGTCATCGCCTAGCATATGCACCGGCCCATCACGTAGGTCGGCTTCACGCAGACGGGCTACTTCGCCGCACACGCCAATGGGAACATTCAGCGTCTCTGCCGCTTTTGGCAGCGCTTGGTGAATATAGCTATCGCTCTCGCGCTGGCCGCTGGAAAGCAACACCATCGATGAGTGCAGCCGCGCCACTGCCTGGGGCAGGTCTTCCAGCGGCAGTGAGTGGTCAAGCATCTGCACGCGATAGCCCTGTTCGCTGGCCATCAGCGCAGACATCAGCACCCAGAGTGGGCCAGGATCATCGGGCATGGCATTAAGCAGAATCAACGGGCCGCGGGTGGTCTGATTGGCATAGTGCAGCCGAATGCCGACCTGGCTGCGCAAAAATGCTTCTAACGTGCGGCGAACCAGGTGGTCGGCGTGAACCGCCCATTTAGCTTCGAGGGTTAAAATAACCGGCTGCCATAGCTCGTTAATGGCAATGCTTAGCGGGTAAAGCGCTAAACTTTGATGATAAAACGCCTCTAGTTTTGGCAGGTCTAACGCTTCAATGGTGGCTTGCAGCTGCTGGCGCTGGCTTGCCCAGTCACCCGCGTCGGGCATCGGGGTTTCAATCGTTTCGGGCTGGTCAAGCAAGTCGACGACTTGACTGACCGGCACACCACGATTCAGCCACTGTAGGATACGTTCGATGCGCGTTATATCGTCCTGGGCGTAAAGCCGGTGGCCTTTCGGGGTGCGTTGAGGGCGAATTAAACCGTAGCGCCTTTCCCAGGCACGAAGGGTGACCGAGTTCACACCGGTTAACCGAGAAACTTCCCGTATTGGATAGAGTGGCGTGTCGGGTGGGTGGGTCGCCTTATGACTCATGGGCGCCAATGCCTCTTAGTTGACAGCAGCATAGCGCTGCAGGGGTCTGTCATTGTTCGCCGCGGCGAAAATAATTCATGTTCCATGTAAAGTCGCCTGATAAAGAGCTAAACATTAACATGATACTGTATGCCCATTTGTACAACTTGTCGCCATTCGGTACAACTTTTATAAGAATCCTTCTTAATCATTAAATTCTCGTGGTTATTAAACGGCTCGCGGCTATTAAGCAGAAGGTTATTAAACGTAAGCTTATTAATCTGAACCGCCTACGAGTTTTTCTCCCAAACGGTGACCCGACAGCCAAGCGCCTTCAACGCGGCTATCGGCAAAACCATCGCCAAAACCATCGCCGCATAGGGCCAGGCCTTCTTGGCTGCATAATTCTTGGCTGTATAAATAGGCCGTTTCACACGAGGCCGCCGATTGGGCATAGCGCCAGCGGTGAGCGCCGCTCTCAATCAGGGCAGGCAGCTGAACAGAGGCGGGGAGTATGCTTTTCAGTGCGGTTAATAGCTGTTCGGCTACGTGTTCAGGTGACTGCTCTAACTGGGCTTCACTCCAATCAAGTTGCGCTAGTAGGCTGATGCTTTCAGGCTGGTTTTCGCGCCCTGGCTTAGTGTGACTGCGAGACACTAAGCGAAGGGCTGGGTGCGTTACTCGCGCCATTTGCCAATCGTGATCTACCCCTGGAATAGGCGGAAGCGGCTGCTCAAAAATTGCCCATCCCGCCCAGCAGGCGCGCTGTTTTCGCGCTTGGCAAGCCGCCGCCAGCTCAGCATCCCAAGGGGCGAGCAGTGCCTGGGCTTGGGGAGGGGGTGCACTGATAACGACATAATCGAAAGGCCCGTGGGTGGTGCCATTAGCGTCTACCAGCTGCCACCCGGTGGGTATTCGCTTGAGCGATGCGATGGGCGTAGCGCACGTTAGCGTTGTGTTGGGCAGGGCATCTAACGTTTCAGCGAGATAGCGTGTGACGGCGCTCATACGTGGGGCACCGGTGTAGCGTATTTGCCCATCGTTGTGCGCCTGCCAGCCACTTGAACTAGCCTGATAGGTGCGCGTGGGCCAAGGGGCTACACAGCCAGCGGCGAGCCAGCGGTCTACTGCGCGCTGAAAGTCTGCGTTGCGTACGCTAAATGCCTGAGCGCCTAAATCCAGCGTTGCGTTAGGCCTGCGTTTACTCGACATACGACCACCCGGGCCGCGCGCTTTATCAAATAGCGAAATAGTAGCGCCACTGCTTGCCAGTACTTCCCCGCAGGCAAGCCCAGATAGGCCAGCGCCGATGATAGCGACGGAGTGATGAGCAGTGAGTGGTGAAAGCGGTATGGCCATGTTTCCTCGTGGCGTTTAAATAAGGCGTTGATGATCAAACTTAGGATTATACTGTAGCAGGTTTGTATAAATACAGTACAATATAAGTATCGTTTATATTATGTTACTTTTTTGCCACCTAAACGATGCAAAAACCAGCATGAATAAGCCCCTAGGAGTCATACCATGCGCGTATTAGTGACCGGAGGCAGTGGTTTCGTCGGCCAGCGGCTATGCCAACAGCTTGTGGCACAAGGCCACGAGGTGCAGGTGGTTTCCCGCAGCCCCCATAAAGTGCGCGAGTGCCTGCCAAGCGGCTGTGATATTCGCGATAGCGCTCAGGCATTTATTGAGTCACCGCCGGATGCCTTGATTAACTTAGCTGGCGAGTCAATCGCAGCAAAGCGTTGGAGTAACGAGCAGAAAGAAAAGCTAGTGGACTCTCGGGTAGCTGCCACGCAGCAGCTAGTGGCGCTTTGTGAGCAGCTCAACGCTAACGGCCAGCCGTTGCCCAAGGTGCTGGTGTCGGCTTCGGCGATGGGTTACTACGGCGATCAGGGCAAGCGTGTGGTCACCGAAGAAACAGCGCCCAATGATGAGTTCGCTCATCAGCTGTGCAAGCACTGGGAGGCCGCTACCCAACCGATTGAGGCCATGGGTGTGCGGGTGGCGATTGTGCGCATTGGCTTGGTGTTGGAAGCGGGCGGTGGCAGCCTACAAAAGATGCTGCCGCCGTTTAAGCTGGGGTTAGGTGGCCGCTTTGGCAGCGGCGAGCAGTTTATGCCGTGGATTCACCGCGATGATTTAGTCGCGGCGATCCTGTTTCTGATCGATCAAGAGAGCTTGAGCGGTGCCTTTAATGGCAGCGCGCCGCATCCGGTCACTAACGCCATCTTTACCAAAACGCTGGCCAAGCAGCTCAATCGCCCCGCTATTTTCCCTGTCCCCGCTTTTGTGTTGAAAGCGGGGCTGGGGGAAATGTCGCAGCTACTGCTCACCGGGGCGGATATGCGCCCCGCGCGCCTTGAAGCGGCTGGGTTTACCTTTCAGTACCCCACACTGGACAAGGCGCTCGCCGCGATTCTTTAGCGATTAATGGTCGGCATCAACGGTGATAATCACCCGCACTGAATCAAGCCGCAGGCGGGTGTTCTCAATGGCTTCGCTGAGCGCCTGGCGCTCGCTTTTCAGCGCGTCGATTTCCGCGCTACGCACCGCTGGGTTGTGTTCGGCCAGGGCGGTTAAGCGGGCAATTTCGGCGTCTAGCTGAGCGCGCATACGCGTTTCGGCGTTTTCGACAATGCTCGGCAGCTGGCGCTCTGCTTCGCCTTCGCCTTGGGTGAGCAGCTCACGCAGCTGGTCATGGCGGCTTTTGATTAGATCACGCGCCAGCGATTTATTGACCTTCTGCAGGTTTTTGCTCAAGCCGGTGAAGGAGATTTTGCTGGTCAGGTTTGCGCCTGATTCATCCAGCAGCAGGCGCACGGCGGTGGGCGGCAAGAAGCGGTTCAGGTGTAGCTTTTTAGGCGCCGGGCAGTGGGTGCGAAACACCAGCTCAGCCATTAATCGGCCGCTGGGAATGGCGTCGTGGCGCAGCAGCGCCAGCGCAGAATTGCCCATGGTGCCATCCAGCACGCGGCCCATCATTTCGCGCAGCAGTGGGTGCTCCCAGGAAAGCCGCTGGACATCGTCTCGGGCCAGCGCCTGGGCGCGGCTCAAGGTCGCCGTAAAGCCCTCTTCGCCTTTCACCAGGCCTAGCAAGCCATCCAGCATGTGCTGGCTGGGCTGCAGGTGCATAAGCCCCTTGCCGATTTCTTGACTATCCACGCCGAAAATATCCAGCGCCCGTTCCAGGTAGCGGGGCAGTGCGGCATCGTCGTCTAGCTCACGAACGGCGTCGATTACCTGCTGGGCGCGTGCCGGGCGGCAGGCGTTGAGTTCCAGCAGGCGGTTGCGGCCTGCATCGTGCTCCGCCAGCTTGGCGCTAAACATGGTACGGGTTTCGGCGATGATCTCGTCAAGCGCCTCATCATCCAGCAGGGCGTCAGCCAAGGCGTCACCAAAGGCTTCAAACAGGTCACTGCCCACCCCGTGGGGCGCGCTGAAGGCATCCATGCCTTCGTGGTACCAGCGCAGCAGGCGTTCGCCCGGGCTGCCTTCAAAGGTCGGAATATGCAGTTCAATGGCGTGGCGTTGGCCGATGCGGTCCAGGCGGCCAATACGCTGTTCGAGCTGATCCGGGTGCTGAGGCATGTCGAACATGACCAAGTGGCGGCAGAACTGGAAGTTGCGCCCCTCTGAGCCAATTTCTGAACACACCAGTACCTGCACGCCTTCGTCTTCATCGGCAAAGGCCGCCGCTGCGCGGTCACGCTCCACCAGCGAAAGCCCTTCGTGGAACACCGGCGCGTGGTAGCCGCCCAGCACCCGCAGCCCTTCGGCAAGGCCTTCGGCGGTCTCACGGTGGTGGGCAATTACCAGGACTTTTTCATTGGCGAAACCGCTCTCGCTGTCGTCGCTGAGCTTTTCCAGCAGCCAGTTAACCCGCGGGTCGATGTGCCACCAGTCTTCGCCATTGAGCGGGTCATTGCTGAGCTCGCGGTAGGCCGCGTCGGGGTAGATCAGCACATCGGGGTGATCCATGCCGGTCTCGATCAGCAGCTCGTCAAGGTAGTCGTCGTCGCGCTCTAAACGGCGCACCACCCGGCGGTAGGCCGAAGGCAGCGCCAGCGGTGCCAGGTTTAAGCGTCGCTCCGGAAAGCCCCCTACATGGCGGCGGCTGTTGCGGAACATCACGCGCCCCGTGCCGTGGCGGTCAAGCAGCGCTTCGCTTAGCTGGGCGCGGGCGGTGTCCTGCTGTTCTTTGCTGGCCTCTGGGTTGCACAGAATGGCCAGCAGCGCTTGGCTGTCGCGGTCATCGGCCACTGTGGAGACGTGAGTGCGAGCAGCAGGGTCGCCAGGTAGTGCTGCTAATGCATCAATCGCGCGGGCCACCTCGGTGTAGTGGCTCTCTTCGGCTTTGAAGCGCTCAAGATCATGATAGCGCTCACCGTCCAGCAGCCGCAGGCGGGCAAAGTGGCTCTTGATGCCCATCTGTTCAGGCGTGGCGGTAAGTAGCAGTAAGCCGGGAATCGCCGCGGCCAGTTGTTCGACGCACTGGTAGCCTGGGCCACTGCCTTCTTCGTTCCAATCAAGGTGGTGCGCTTCGTCAACAATTAGCAGGTCGAACTGGCTGGCCAGCGCCTGCTCCTGACGGTGAGGATTGGCGAACAGCCAGCCTTGGCTGGCCAGCACTAGCTGGGCGCTTTCAAACGGGTTGGCGCTGCCGTGAGCCTGGCTCTGGGTTTCATCTAATAAGGAAACGTTCAGTGAGAAACGCCGCAGCAGCTCGACCAGCCACTGATGAGTGAGGCTGTCGGGTACCAAAATCAGCGCGCGCTCAACGCGGCCGTTAAGCAGCAGGCGGTGCAGAATCAGGCCCGCTTCAATGGTTTTGCCCAGACCCACTTCGTCCGCCAGCAGTACCCGCGGGGCGTGACGACTGGCGACTTCATCGGCGATATACAGCTGGTGAGGAATCAGGTCAATGCGTGGCCCGGAAAAGCCCAGCGCGCTGTGCTGTTCAATACGCTGGTAGTGGTGCAGGGTGCGAAAACGTAAATCAAACCAGTCGTTGCGATCGACCTGGCCGGTCAACAGGCGGTCGCGAGCCTGGTCGAATTGCATAGTATCAGCGAGTTTGGCCTCGGGCAGCTCGCGCAGGTTGCCTTCCTTGTCTTCGCCGATATAGGTAATCAGGCCCTGGGATTGTTTGCTGTCGTCGACGATCATCTGCCAGCCGTCGGCGGAGAGCACGCGGTCGCCGCTGCCGAACATGACGCGGGTCAGCGGAGCCTGGCGGGTATTGTAGGTACGGGTTTCCTGACTGGCACTGAACAAAATGGTGACGCTACGGTTGTCGCAGTTAAGCACGGTGCCAAGCCCAAGCTCAGCTTCGCCGTCGCTAATCCAGCGCTGGCCGGGAGAAAAATCGCTCATGATGCCTCGGAGGAGTCTGCAAAACGGGTCGACTGCCGCTGGGGAAACACCAGCGGCAACAGGGGCGGGGGATTCTAACGCAAAGCAGCGGGGGGATTAAGGTGTATTGGTATCAATCTTGTAACCAGCGATCCAGATGGGCGCGGGTCAGCTCGCCTACGTGCACATCTAGCGTGTTGCCCTGGCCGTCAAACAGCACGGTGGTGGGCAGCCCCGGCGCTTGAAAAATCGCCATTAGCTGCTGGCGGGGGTCGCGCAGGGCATAGCGAAATTCAAGCTGCTGCTCATCCAAATAACGCACCATGGGTAGCAGGTCTTCGCCCTGATTAGCGACCACCACGCTGACGCCATCGCGTTGGGCGGCTTCCTCAAGCAGCGGCATTTCACGCAGGCAGGGCGGGCACCAAGTGGCCCATAAGTTGACGATAATCCGGTCGGCATCTTCGCTCAGCGACGGCAGATGCACTGGGTTACCCTCCACATCTTCCAGGGTGAGCTCCGGTAGGGCGTCAACCGCAAAATCGTTGCCCAGGGGCGCCAGGGTGACCAGCACCAGCCACAGGCTGGAAGCGGCGATGAGCATGGCCATCGCGCCGCCCATGGCCAATAACTGCGCCCGCAGCGCCCAGGCGCTCCATACCAAACCTGCGGCCATTCCCCACAGGCCGTGATAGCCAGGCTGCCAAACCTTGAGCGCTTCAAGCGGGGCGGCGCTATAGCTATCCAGGTTAAGCAGAATATGGCCCACCCGAGCGCCGACTAACCAAACAATAATCAGCCCGGTAAACCAGCGCTGTTGAACCGGGCGCGGCAGCCCTAATAAAAAGCGCGCGCAGAGTAACAGCAGCAGCGCACAGCCAATGGCATAAAGACGTGGCAGCGACATCAGTAGCGGGCCGAGTGCAATGGCGTTCATGGGGGTTTCCAATTAAGTTTTCCCGTTAAGCAGGTACACTGGCAGACCATACCATGCGAGCTGACAATTACGGAGACGTTATGCCCCCACCCGCTTTCGATAGGCTGCGCGCGCTAGCGATTGGCTCCCAGGCAGTTGGTTTGATGCTGATTATTACCCTGGAAACCGTGATGGGCGATGCCGCCCGACCTTGGCAAGGCGTCGTGTTGGCCGCCATGCTAGCGACGGCATTAACGATCGCCCTGGTGCGTCTTTATCAGCGCAATCTAGCCCGTAAACGTTGGGCTGAACGGCTAGACAGCCATGATAACGACCATGACGAGCGTTAATGTTTACCGCCATTCACAATGGCTAGTGTCGCTGGTGCTCTGCGGCTTGCTGGCCGGGTGTACCCATGCGGTAGTGCGTGAACATCACACCGCGCTTGCCTTACATGATGCCCGCGATACCTGGTTGGGCGAGCAGGCTCACCAGGCGTTAGTGGAACAGCCAGACCCCGATGGTTTTGCGCTGCTAGCCAATGGGCAGGAGGCTTTTGCCGCTCGGGTCGGGTTGATCCGCCAAGCCGAGCGTGCGTTGGATATTCAAACCTACTTGCTGGGCGATGGCCAAACCACGCGGCTAATCCTTTCGCAGCTGCTCGATGCTGCCGAAGACGGTGTTCGGGTGCGCCTTTTGGTCGATGATATCGGTGCTGTTGGGCAAGGTGACCGTTTAGCCGCGCTGGCCAGCCACCCAGGTATTCACGTGCGGGTTTATAACCCGCTGGCAGCTGGGCGTGGGCATATGGTGACGCGGGTATTAGCCTCGGTGGTTAACCCTGCTCAGCAGCATCGGCGCATGCATAATAAATTGTGGGCTGCCGATAACAGTGTCGCTATCGTGGGTGGGCGCAATTTAGGCGATGAGTATTTTGATGCCAACGATTCACGCAACTTTGCTGATTTGGACGTTACCGTCATTGGCGATGTGGTGCCCGAGCTTTCGCGCAGTTTCGATCTGTATTGGAACCACGGCTTGGCGCAGCCAATTGAGCGCTACCATCAAGTGGCCGATAACGCTTGGCAAACGCTCAAAAGCGAACTGGAAGCCTGGTTAGATGATAATGCCGACTCTGAATATTTTACTGAGCTGCGCCGTCAGCCGCGTAGCGCGCCGCTGTGGGAAACGTTGCATTGGGGCGAGGGGCTGGCGATATGGGATACCCCCGGCAAGCTTTCGTCTCGCACGCCTGAATGGCGCGACACCCTGCTGGGGGAGTTAATTGAGGCCACCGAGCTTAACCAGCATCTGGTGATTATTTCTGCCTATTTTGTGCCCACTGAGCAAGGGGTAAAAAGCCTAACGGCGCTGGCAGACCAGGGCATCACCATCGACATTATTACCAACTCGCTGGAGTCGACGGACACCGCCGTGGTGCATGGTGCCTACGCGCCCTGGCGTGAAACGCTGCTCGCGCACGGGGTCAGCCTCTATGAGCTGCGCCCAGAACAGGAAGCAGGCACGGACGACGACAGGCGTGTGCCCGGTGCCTCGGCGTCAGCGCTGCATATCAAGGCGTTAAGTTTTGGCGATCAGCTGTTCGTGGGGTCGTTTAATGCTGACCCACGGTCGGTCTATTGGAATACCGAAATCGGCGTGCTGGCCCGCAGTGAGTCGCTTATGCAGGCGTTTAACGATCTAGTGGCGATAGGCCAAGACCCATCGCTGAGCTACCGCGTTGAACTTACCCCAGCAGGCGAGCTGAGCTGGCAGTTAGAGCGCGATGGAGAAATGGAGGTGTTAACCACGGAGCCTGGCAGTGCTTGGTTACATTTCAAGGCTTGGCTAAGCCATGCGCTTAGGCTTGAGCGCTGGCTATAGTTAACGCCAGCGCTAGAAGCTGTATTTAGGTCCTGCCGTTTTTTACAGCCTGCTTCTTTGCCTATTTCGTCATATCTATATAGCCAACTCGTTTACCTGGCGTGTGCTTATGTTGCACAGACTTGATGAAGATCACCTGTTGCCCTTTTCAGGCGCGCTACTCTCGCGCTTCGGTACTTTTACACTTCGAGGCTTCCACACTTCGATACTTTCACATTTCGATACATTCACGCTTTAAACCTAGCGTGAACCAACAACAAAAACGGACGATCATCGTCGGGGAAAATAATAATGAAGACAACACGGGGCCCACTGAACCGCCTGCTTCACTGCATGGAAAGTAGCCTGCAGGTCAAAATTATGCTGCTCGTACTGATGCCGCTGGTGCTCTCTTCGGGCTGCCTGCTGGCATTAGAAGGGATTGACCGTTACCGCAATAATCAGGCGCAAATTGAACAGCAGCGTGCTTTGTTAGTTGAAGCTCGGGAGCAGGGCGTTCGCAGTAGCGTTGAGCTAGCCAGCTCAATGATTCGAGAGCTTCAGGCAAGCGTAGGCAATACCCAGCGCGCTCAAACGCAGGCGGTCCAACTGCTTAGCAATATGCGCTTTGAGGGCGACAACTACGTGTTTGTCTATGAAAAGGAGGGCACGATGCTGGTGCAGCCAGCAGTGCCTGAAAGCGTTGGAACGAATATGCTGGATGCGCGCGATGCCAGCGGCCGCGAAATGATTCGTGATATGGCGGTGCTGGCGCAGCAAGGGGGTGGTTTCTACCAATACGATTGGCCGCACCCGGTGACGGGCAATGCCGAACCGAAATATTCCTATGCGGAAGCCATTGAGGAGTGGGGCTGGGTGGTCGGTGCGGGCGTTTATGTGACCGATATTGATGCGACGATGGCAGCCATTGAAGCAGCGGCGATGGCTGATCTGACAGCGGCTTTTATTCGCCTGTGGATTATTGCCACGGTCATCAATCTTGCCATTACGGCGTTTGCGATTTGGCTGGCGCGGCGCACGGTTAAACGAATTCGTCACACTTCCCATCATATTCAGGCCATTGCTGCTGAAGTGGCCGCTGGTCGTGGCGACCTTACCCAGCGTTTGCAGGTCACCAGCCGTGACGAAGTAGGCGCGTTGGCAGAAGATTTCAACAGCTTTCTCGCGCACATACAGTCCACGCTTAGCGAGGTCAGACGCAGCGCCTTAACGGTTTATCAAGCGGCAGATAGCATCGCCCAGGGCAGCGAAGAATTAGCAACGCGCACCGACCAAACAGCGGCAAGCCTGCAGCAGACCTCCTCGGCAATGGAGGAGATCACCTCAACCGTTGAGCATAATGCTGCGCACGCTCAAACCGCTGACCAAATGGTGCAAGACAGCGCGAATGTTGTCACGCAAGGGCAAACGGCAATGGAAGACGTCGAACGCACGATGGCTGATATCAAAGCATCCTCTGGGCAAATTAGTGAGATTGTCACGCTGATTGATTCGATTGCTTTTCAAACCAATATTTTGGCGCTCAATGCCTCGGTAGAGGCAGCGCGAGCGGGCGAGCACGGGCGAGGATTTGCCGTTGTTGCTCAAGAAGTAAGAAAGCTTGCCCAGCGCTCTGCAGAGGCGGCCCAAGAAATTAAAACGCAGATTGCCACGTCCGTTGAGCACTCACAGAAAGGGAGCCAAATTGTGCAGCGGGCGGGCAACACAATGCGCGAAATTCTAGGCAGCGTGCACCAGGTTGCTCAGGTGATCGCTGATATTAGCGCTGGTTCTAAAGAGCAAAGCGTGGGGGTCAGTGAAGTGAATATGGCGGTTGTTCAGCTTGATGGCATGACCCAGCAAAACGCAGGGCTGGTGGAAGAAAGCACTGCTACCGCCAGCCGTATGCGTCAGCAGGCTGAACAGCTGACTACCTTGATAAGCGGCTTTGTATTAGACGACGCCACCCCTTTAGTGGGGCAGCTTCCAGCAAACGGCCAGCCTTCACGCCATGCGCTTCATGCTACATAGCGTTGTTAAGCTGTTTGTCGTGGTTTTTTCAGCCATCGCTGGCTGGCAGCAAAGGCGCCGACAATCAGCAGCGCACCCAGCGTGGGGATGAGATAGCCGTCGACCTGGGGAATCGTGCGTAAAAACACAAACGCAACGGCGGCAGGGGAGACAAAACGCACCAGAAAGCGCCAGCACTTAAACCAGGTGATATTAGTGCCCAGCTCTTTCATCACCTCGCTTTGAGTGAGCGCCCAGCCCGCAAACAGGGCGATCAACAGGCCGCCTACCGGCATAAAGATATTGGTAAGTAGCTCTATAACGTCAAAAGCACTACGCCCAAACAGGGTGTGGAAAATCGTACCTTCGGCCCATACGTTAAAGCTGACGACGGTTAACAGACCCATTGCCCAGGCGGCGATCACCATAATGGCCACCGCTTGAGGGCGCGTCATATCAAAACGCTCCACCAGGAACGCCGCCACGGGTTCAATCAGTGAAATCGATGAGCTGATGGCGGCACCGAGCACTAGCACAAAGAATACACCGCCGACCAACGCGCCAAAGGGCATCTCGGCAAACGCCAGCGGCAGCGTCACAAACATGAGCCCTGGGCCTTGGCCGGTTTCTAACCACCAGCGCAAAAATAGCTAACCCTGCCACCATGGCCACGGCGGTATCCACGATCGCCACCGCAAAGGCGGTGCGGGTCAGCGAGACGTTGCTGGGCATATAAGCGCCATAAGCCATGATGGCTCCCATGCCCAAGCTTAGGGTGAAAAATGACTGACCCATTGCCTGCAGCCAGCCTTCAAGGCTGAGGTCGGCGATATTAAAGGTAAATAGAAAGTTGGCGGCGGCGCTCATGTCGCCGTTGATGACGCTATAGGCCAGTACCACCAGCAGAATCACAAACAGCGCGGGCATCATAATGCGCAGGCCCGATTCAATGCCTTTATGAATGCCCATGCCCACGATTAGCGCCGACGCCGCAATGAATATCGTGTGGTAGAGCGTCATCAGGGCAGGTGCGGCAAGCAAGGCGTCAAAGCCTTCACCGATAGTTTGCGCATCGGCACCCACTAGCGAGCCGGTGAACATTAACCAGGTGTAGTGAATCGCCCAACCGGCAATCACCGAGTAGAAGCTTAAAATTAAAAAGGCGGAGGCCGCGCCCAGCCAGCCGACGGTTTCCCAGGCCCGTGAGGTGCGGTGAGTTTTGGTCAGGTGGCGCATACCCATAATCGGGCTTTGGCGGCTGGTACGCCCCAGCATGATTTCAGCGATCAAAATCGGGATGCCGACAGCAAAGATGGTCAGTGCGTAGACCAAAATAAACGCGCCGCCGCCGTTCTCACCGGTAAGGTAAGGAAAGCGCCATAGATTGCCTAAGCCGACGGCGGAGCCAACCGCGGCGAGAAGAAAGGTGCCTTTATGCGTCCAGACGTTATGACCGCTCATGGGTAAGAGTGTCCATGTTTAGGTGCAGGGATGGGGTAACAATCCAGGCACAGGTATGAAGGTAGCAATGCCAGCGAGCCTGGGACGCGCTGAAGTTAACGTTACTGTGCGATAGAACGCGCCGCCTTGCCAGCATGTTAGCGTTTAGGCTGCGTTAAGGGGGCTGTCTTGGCAAAGAGTTAACGCCGAGGCTGAGTTCAGGGCAGGGGGAAAGGCAGAGAGGAAACAAAAATATAACGGGCAAAAAAAAAGAGATAAAAAAACCCGCTTTCGCGGGTTTTTAGGGGTACTCACTGCTAAACGCGAGTTACTTCTTGCTGTGACGCTTACGCTCAGTCTCTTTCAACAGCTTTTTACGCAGTCGAATGTGAACGGGCGTTACTTCGACAAGCTCGTCGGAGTCGAGGAACTCGATCGCCTGTTCCAGAGAGAACTTAACCGGGGGCGTTAATACGATGTTTTCATCGTTACCGGTAGAGCGCATGTTATCGAGCTTCTTGCCTTTCGTGGGGTTAACCACCATGTCATTAGCACGGTTGTTGATGCCGATCAGCATGCCTTCGTAGACTTCCGTGGCGTGATCGATAATCAGCTTGCCGCGTTCCTGCAAAGCGTAAAGCGCATAGGCAAGGGCTTTACCGTCGACCATCGAGACCAATACGCCGTTGCGGCGCTCGATAGAGGCTTCAGGCTTGAGCGGGCCGTAGTGATCAAAGCGGCTGGTCAAGATGCCGGTGCCGGAGGTCATGGTCAAAAACTGGCCACGGAAGCCGATCAAGCCGCGTGCAGGAATGATGAAGTCCAGGCGAACCCGGCCTTTACCGTCTGGCAGCATGTTGGTCATCTCGCCTTTACGGTAGCCAAGCTCTTCCATGATCGAGCCTTGATGCTGCTCTTCACAGTCGATGATGACTTCTTCGTAAGGTTCCTGCTTCTCGCCGTCAATTTCCTTGATGATCACTTCCGGGCGGCCAACGGCCAGCTCGAAGCCTTCACGACGCATGGTTTCGATCAGCACCGAAAGGTGCAGTTCACCACGGCCAGAGACCTTGAACTTCTCAGGCGTTTCACCTTGCTCAACGCGTAGCGCGACGTTGTGAATCAGCTCTTGTTCAAGGCGATCCTTGATATTGCGGCTGGTCACAAACTTGCCATCTTTACCGGCGAACGGTGAGTCGTTGACCTGGAAGGTCATTGAAACCGTCGGCTCGTCGACAGATAGCGGCGGCAGCGCTTCAACCTTGGCAGGGTCGCATAGCGTGTCTGAAATCGACAGGTCGTCGATGCCGGTCACGCAGACGATATCGCCCGCCGTTGCTTCGTTGCTCTGTACGCGCTCAAGGCCCATATGGGTCATGACCTGGCCGATTTTGCCCTTGCGTACATTGCCGTCAACGCCAATCACCGACACTTGCTGGTTCGGTTTCACCGCGCCGCGCTTGATGCGGCCAAGGCCGATAACGCCAACGTAGCTGTTGTAGTCCAGCGCCGAGATTTGCATCTGAAACGGACCATTGAGCTCAACCTGAGGCGGCTCAACGATATCGACGATGGCCTGGAACATGGGGTCCATGTTGTCAGCCAGCGCTTCAGGGTCCATACCGGCGATGCCGTTAAGAGCCGAGCAGTAAATAATCGGGAAATCGAGCTGTTCATCAGACGCGCCGAGGTTGTCAAACAGATCAAAAATCTGGTCGATAACCCAATCAGGGCGTGCGCCGGGGCGGTCAATTTTGTTGACCACGACAATCGGCTTCAAACCCTGGGCGAATGCCTTCTGGGTAACGAAGCGCGTTTGCGGCATCGGGCCGTCAACGGCATCTACCAGAAGTAGCACCGAATCGACCATTGACATGACACGCTCGACTTCACCACCGAAGTCGGCGTGCCCTGGCGTATCAACAATGTTGATGTGGTAATCATTACCGTGGCTGTCTTGCCACTGAATGGCCGTGTTCTTGGCCAAAATGGTAATGCCACGTTCTTTTTCCTGATCGTTCGAGTCCATTACACGTTCTTGACCTTCTGCTTTACGGTCAAGGGTGCCGGACTGGCTCAGGAGTTTGTCGACCAGGGTGGTTTTACCATGGTCAACGTGGGCAATGATCGCGACGTTGCGCAGGTTATTAACCGCGCTGGAGTTTTGCTGGTTTTGCATACTGGGAGAGAACTCTTGTGAACACCCGTTTGTCCACGGGTCGGAAAATGCGGGTCGCAAGGGCTGGCAATTTGCCGACCATCTTGGCTCAGGGCTTGCGTCCAACGATTATTCTACCATGTCGAAAGCTTCGCTGATATTACTGGCGTATTTATCGACCTTGGTCGCCACAGTAAAGTTTTCGCCGGGAACCTCCATCCGCTAGAATAGCGCTTTTCCCATTGGGGCAGGAGCATGACCATCGGCAACCTGATGCGTTTGTTAAGCGATGGCGAGGTTCACTCGGGCGAGCAACTGGGTGAAACGCTGGGTATTTCTCGTGCTGCGGTGTGGAAGCAGTTAAAAAAACTGGAAGCGCTGGGCGTTGAGCTGATCGCTGTTAAAGGGCGAGGCTACCGTTTGGCGCAGCGGCTGGAGCCTTTAGAGGGCGCGAAAATCGTTGAGCGGTTGCCTGCCCAGGCGCGCCATCATCTTGTACGTTTGTTTGTTGAAGATCAGTTGCCTTCTAGCAATGAGTATCTGCGCCAACGCTTTGAGCAAGGTGCAGGGCATGGCGAAGTGTGCCTGGTTGAACTGCAAACGGCGGGACGTGGGCGGCGTGGCCGCGTTTGGTCGACACCCTGGGGGCAAAGTTTAATGCTCTCGCTGGGCTGGCGCTTTGAATCAGGTATCGCGGTGCTTGAAGGCTTGAGCTTGGCCGTCGGGGTGGTGGTGGCTCAGGTGCTAGAGCAGCACGGCGTGGCGCCTAAGCTAAAGTGGCCTAATGATATCCTGCTCTCAGAGCAAGGTGATGCAGCAAGCGATGAGCTGGGCAAGCTGGCCGGTATTCTTATTGAAGTGACTGGGGATGCCGCTGGCCCCTGCGAAGTCGTTATTGGTATGGGGATGAATCTATGGCTGCCTGCTGCCCAGCGGGCGGCGATTGATCAACCGGTGGCGGCGCTTTTTGAACGGCTGCCGGGTATCTCGCGTAATCAGCTGGCATCCGACGTGGTGGCGGGCCTGTTGGCCATGTTGGCTGACTTTGAGCGCGCGGGCTTTGCTGCTTGGCGTGAGGCGTGGAATGAGCGCCACGCCTATACAGGGCTGCCAATCCGGGTGGTTCAGGGGCAGCAAACCAGCGATGCCATCGCGGGGGAAGTGGATGAGAGTGGTAACCTATGGGTTACCGAAAATGGTCACTCGCGACGCCTAGCCGGCGGTGAGATCAGCGTACGTAGGCGTTTATGATTCTGGATCTTGATATCGGCAACACGCTGTCTAAATGGCGGCTAAAGGATGCTGAGAGTAGCGAGATACGTTCCCGCGGAGCGGTGTGGACTCGCGAAGAGTGGCGCCCAGGGGCCGACATTCCCGATCTTGATGTGGTTGAGGCAGTGCGCATATCAAGCGTTGCCAGGGCAGCGGTGCTGGAAGAGACGGTGGCGTTGCTGCGCCGCCGCGTGCGCCATGTCCACGTGGCCCATTCAACCCATGAAGCGCTGGGCGTCGTGAATGGCTATGAAGAGCCGGGGCGTTTAGGCGTTGACCGCTGGATGGGGGCGCTGGCGGGTTATCAGCTGGCAGGCGGCTGCTGCGCGGTGGATTGCGGCAGCGCCATTACGATCGACTTCGTACTGCCGGGCGGCCAGCACCTTGGCGGGTTTATTATCCCCGGCCTGCGTTTGATGAAAGAGAGCTTAAAGCTCGGCACTCACAACGTGGCTATCGACCCGGAAAGCGAGGCTGAAGAATTATTAGAGCCAGGTAGGCGCACGGTAGACGCGGTTAATCACGGCATCTACATGGCGGCGGTTAGCGCTATTAATCGCATTTATAGCGAAGTGTGCGACCAAGAAGGCGTGGCACTGCCGATGCTGCTAACCGGGGGCGATGCGCGAGTTGTTTCACGCGGGGTGCAGATGCCCTACGCCGTATGGCCCGATATGGTCTATGGCGGCTTAGAGGCTTGCTTTCCGATGACCCTGGCTGAGCGCGCGGGAAAAATGTCCGGTGCGCCACGGGTGCCTGCGCCGGTGTCGTTAGAAAAAATTCGTGCGGGACTTGCATTCTCAATGCTGCTTTGACAGAATGCAGCGCGTTCCAAGGCGAAGCACGTGTGTTTGACAGTGCTATGATGATAGTGAAGTATTTAGCAGCTGAATCAGCGGCTTAAAAAATAATTATCAAGCTTGACATCGTTTTGGAGGCTGGCATAATGTGCCGCCGCACTGGAGAGATTCCCGAGTGGCCAAAGGGAGCAGACTGTAAATCTGCCGCGAAAGCTTCGAAGGTTCGAATCCTTCTCTCTCCACCAGATTTAAGTAGTAGCGATACGGTCGGTGCTGCTGAATGAAAAGCCGGTAGCGGGCATTGTCTACGATGTAAAGACGACGCATAGCGGATTGTCATTCCAAGACAGGTTCTGCGGGCGTAGTTCAAAGGTAGAACCTCAGCCTTCCAAGCTGATGGTGCGGGTTCGATTCCCGCCGCCCGCTCCAGTTTGATGTGTTTAGCTCATGTAGCTCAGGGGTAGAGCACACCCTTGGTAAGGGTGAGGTCGACGGTTCAATTCCGTCCATGAGCTCCATATTTTGCAAGAAGAGAGTTGCAGATAAAGCGAGCGAAGCTCGCTTTTTTTTGTCTTTGCCTCTGGCGTGGTAGGCCATAGGTAGCAGTAGTGGGTAAAGTGTAAGGGTTGTCAGGTGGTGTTTTCTCCGCTATTATGACGCCCGTTGTTGTGTAGGCACTTGCTTGCGCACATGACGATACAGGCCAGTAGCTCAATTGGCAGAGCAGCGGTCTCCAAAACCGCAGGTTGGGGGTTCGATTCCCTCCTGGCCTGCCAACCTTCCCCAGGTTGGTATGTCTTTTTCCAGAATTCTTTTATCGTTCGCCGCACCCTGAGGAGTCTCGTTTTTATGAAGCCTGGTTCTGTAAAACATGGCGCCGAGGTGCAGCAGACGCGCCATGACGGGCTCAAATGGGCAGCGGTCGTGGCGTTGCTTGTCGTTGCTGTGGTTGGTAATACCTATTTTGCCGATATTGGCCTGCTCTACCGCGTCTTAGGTGTGGTGGCGTTATGTGCGATTGCGGGTTTGATTGCGCTGACAACCGCTAAAGGTCGTGATTTAGTAGAGCTTGCCAGAAGCGCCAAGAAAGAGATTCAGCGCGTTGTATGGCCGACCCGTCCCGAAACCATTCAAACCACTGCCATTGTGCTAGTGGCTGTTTTGGTGGTGGGGCTCATGCTGTGGTTGATCGACACTCTTCTTGGCTGGGCGATGTCCGGCGTCATTGGTTAGGAGTTTTCATGTCCAAACGTTGGTATGTCGTTCACGCTTATTCTGGGTTTGAAAAGCATGTCATGCGTTCACTGATTGAGCGCGTGAAAATGTATGGCATGGAAGATCGCTTCGGCGAAATTCTGGTGCCCACAGAAGAAGTTGTCGAAATGCGTGACGGCAAGCGCCGCAAGAGCGAGCGCAAGTTCTATCCTGGCTACGTGTTAGTCGAGATGGAAATGGCCGACGAAACCTGGCACCTCGTCAACGAGACGCCGCGTGTCATGGGCTTTATTGGCGGTACAAAAGAAAAGCCTGCTGCGATTACATCACGCGAAGCGGATGCGATTCTGGCGCGTGTTAAAGACGGTACTGACAAGCCGCGGCCCAAAACAATGTTTGAGCCGGGTCAGTCAGTGCGCGTTGTTGACGGGCCGTTTGCTGATTTCAACGGCGTTGTCGAAGAAGTTAATTATGAAAAGAGTCGTTTGCAGGTCAGCGTGCTGATCTTCGGGCGCTCTACGCCTGTTGAGTTAGAGTTCTCGCAAGTTGAGAAAGAATAAGTTCGCAGGTTAAGAAAGAATAAGTTCGCAGGCTAAGAAAGAAAATATTTTGATTCGTGCGAAGTGGCTCAGCTAACGAATAGCTTTATCAGCTAACGAGTAGCTTTAATAGTCGCTTCGCTGTTACCGGGGAGCCTTCGGGCGTTACTACCCAATTGGAGCATAAACGATGGCCAAGAAAGTACAGGCTTACATCAAACTGCAGGTTGCTGCAGGTAAAGCCAATCCAAGCCCGCCGGTAGGTCCAGCACTGGGTCAACACGGCGTGAACATCATGGAATTCTGTAAGGCGTTCAATGCCGCGACTCAAGAAATTGAGCCAGGCTTGCCAACGCCAGTCGTGATCACCGTCTACTCAGACCGTAGCTTCACGTTTGTCACCAAAACACCGCCTGCTGCCGTGCTGCTGAAAAAAGCCGCCGGTATCAAGTCCGGTTCTGGTGAGCCGAACAAGAAGAAAGTCGGCACCGTATCGCGTGAGCAGCTCGAAGAGATCGCCAAAACCAAAGAGCCTGATTTAACGGCTGCGAATCTTGACGCCGCTGTGCGCACCATTGCTGGCAGCGCTCGCAGCATGGGCCTAAACGTGGAGGGTCTCTGATCATGGCTAAACTGTCTAAGCGTGCGAAAGTTATTCGCGAGAAAGTAGACGCTACTAAAGCTTACTCTATTGAAGAAGCCGTAGCGCTGCTTGCTGAGCTGTCTACCGTTAAATTCAAAGAGTCTGTTGATATTGCTATCAACTTGGGCGTTGACCCGCGTAAATCTGACCAGGTTGTGCGTGGCGCTACTGTCATGCCCAACGGCACGGGTAAAGATGTGCGCGTTGCGGTCTTCACTCAAGGTGCTAATGCCGATGCTGCTAAAGAAGCCGGCGCTGACATCGTGGGTATGGACGACCTGGCTGAGCAAGTGAAAAAAGGCGTGATGGATTTTGACGTCGTTATCGCTTCGCCAGACGCCATGCGCGTTGTGGGTCAGCTCGGCCAGATCCTTGGTCCGCGCGGCCTGATGCCTAACCCGAAAGTAGGCACCGTAACGCCTGACGTGGCAACAGCAGTTAAAAATGCCAAAGCGGGTCAGGTGCGTTTCCGTACTGACAAGAACGGCATCATCCACACTACCCTGGGTAAAGTGGACTTCGACGCCGCCGCCATTAGCGGTAACCTGGAAGCACTGGTTGCTGACCTGAAGAGGCTCAAGCCGAGTTCTTCTAAAGGTATTTATGTTAAGAAAATGACCATGTCCACCACCATGGGCCCAGGTCTGACGCTTGATCACACTGCTTTTGCATAAGTAAGACAGTTTTGTCTGCCTGCAAGGTATAAGATTATCAAGTGTGAAGTAACAGGTTTGTAGTAAGTACTGAGCAAGAACTTTGCGGTCCCCCCGTTGGGTGTTAACCCGCTGGGGCATCGTCAAAGACCGCAGGTGCCGCGCTTAGAACGTATGTTGTTTGTACGTGAAAGGGCGGCTTAATTGCCCTATGCGCCTGCGCAGATGGTGTGGCCGCCAGTTGGTTAAGCTTGAAAGCTTTCTGGTGAGCACCATCCCCAAGGCTTCCCGCGTTGCACAGCGGTCTCTGCAAGATGATTTTGCAGTGCTGATTGAGCAAATAGCGTGCGGGAAGAGATGGTAACCACCGGAACCTGCTTGGGTTCCGGCACGAAGGAGTGATCACTGTGCCACTAGCACTTGAAGGCAAGAAAGCGATTGTTGCCGAGGTCAGTGAAGCGGCCAAGGGCGCACTCTCCGTCGTAGTTGCTGATTCTCGCGGCGTTACGGTTGGTAAAATGACCGATCTGCGCAAGCAGGCGCGTGAGAATGGTGTAGAGCTACGTGTTGTTCGTAACACGCTGGCTCGCCGCGCTCTCGAAGGCACTCAGTGGGAGTGCTTGAACGATAGCTTCGTTGGTCCTACGTTGTTGGCCTTCTCTACTGACCACCCGGGCGCTGCCGCTCGTTTGTTCAAAGAGTTTGCTAAAACGGACAAGAACTTCGAAGTAAAAGCGTTGGCCTACGAAGGTGAGCTGATTCCGGCTGCTGACATCGATCGTCTGGCAACCCTACCGACTTACAACGAAGCCATTGCCAAGTTGATGTCGGTAATGAAAGAAGCCTCCGCTGGCAAGCTGGTTCGTACTCTGGCCGCCCTGCGCGACCAGAAGCAAGAAGCAGAAGCTGCATAAGCAGCGTTTCTTGCAGGTGGCGTGAACGATCTGATCGATACGCTGCCTGAACCGAGCAATGAATCCTGAGTCATCGGCTGACCGAGACTCCCGCAAAGTTAGGAATGAAACAATGGCACTGTCTAAAGACGATATCATCAATGCTGTAGCCGACATGTCCGTAATGGAAGTTGTCGAGCTGATCGAAGCAATGGAAGAGAAATTCGGCGTTTCTGCTGCTGCTGCTGTTATGGCAGGCCCGGCAGCTGCTGGCGAAGCTGCTGAAGAGCAGACTGAGTTTGACGTTGTTCTGACCGCTGCTGGCGACAAGAAAGTTAACGTCATCAAAGCAGTACGTGAGATCACCGGCCTTGGCTTGAAAGAAGCTAAAGGTGCTGTTGACGGCGCTCCGGCGACCATCAAAGAAGGTCTGTCTAAGGACGACGCTGAAGCAGCTAAAGCTAAGCTGGAAGAAGCGGGCGCAACCGTCGAGCTCAAGTAATTCTTGTGCGGACGGCTTTACGCGCTGCGTAAGCTTCCACGGCTGGCGGCGGGCTATCCCGCTGCCGGCCTTTTTCTGTTGTAGTATGCTGCCATGCAGTGTCACTGCAGAAACGCTGCGGTAAAAAGCAGCACAAACAGTAAGACCGTTGTTGTGAAGCGTACGTTGTTGTAACGCGTAAGTTGTGAAGCGCGAGTGATGCTAGCAGGCGACAGCGAAGCGTGAACAACACTACTGTAACACTGTTATCTATCAAGATTTTTGACAGCGAGCTACCGATTTAGGAGCTTGCTGTCTGCGTCTGAAACGCCCGCGGGGCAGATGACCACGCATCGGTCACCCATGGTGAACAAGCTGGGGAATACAGATGGCTTACTCATATACTGAGAAAAAACGCATCCGCAAGGATTTTGGCAAACTGCCCCAAGTGATGGATGTGCCTTACTTGCTGGCGATCCAGCTTGATTCCTATTACGATTTCCTCCAGCAAGATCGTTCGCCCGACGAGCGTCACGAAATCGGCTTGCACGCGGCGTTTAAATCCGTGTTTCCGATTGAGAGCTTCTCCGGTAATGCGGCGCTTGAGTACGTTAGCTACCGTTTCGGCACGCCGGCGTTCGATGTTAAGGAGTGCCAGCTACGCGGCGTGACGTATTCCGCCCCGTTGCGCGTTAAGGTTCGTTTGATCATCTATGATCGCGACTCCTCGAACAAAGCAATCAAAGATATTAAAGAGCAGGAAGTCTACATGGGGGAAATCCCCCTGATGACCGAGAACGGTACCTTTGTTATCAATGGTACTGAGCGGGTTATCGTTTCCCAGCTCCACCGCTCACCCGGTGTGTTCTTTGATCACGATAAAGGCAAGAGCCACTCTTCTGGCAAATTGCTTTACTCCGCCCGCGTGATTCCTTACCGTGGCTCCTGGCTGGACTTCGAGTTCGACCCCAAAGACAACGTCTTTGTGCGTATTGACCGTCGCCGCAAACTGCCGGCCTCGGTGCTTATGCGTGCGCTGGGAATGAACACCGAAGAGATTCTTGCTGAGTTCTTTGAAACCAGCGTTTTCCACATCGAGAAATCCGGTTTCTCTGTGGAGCTGGTGCCGTCGCGCCTGCGCGGCGAAACGGCTACTTTCGACATCAAAGATGGCGAAGGTAATGTGATCGTTGAAGAGGGTCGTCGGATTACCCAGAAGCATATTCGCCAGCTTGATAAAGCCGGCCTTGAGCGTCTGGATGTACCGATGGAGTACCTGTTCGGCAAAACGCTGGCTAAAGATCAAATCGATACTAAAACCGGTGAGTTGATCTGTCCGTGTAACACCGAGATCACCCCGGAAGTGCTTGAGCGTATGGCTCAGGGCGGCATCGCGCTGATCGAAACCCTGTACACCAACGATCTTGACTGCGGCTCTTTCATCTCCGACACCTTAAAGCTGGATGCTACTAATTCAGCATTAGAGGCGTTGGTGGAAATTTACCGCATGATGCGCCCCGGCGAGCCGCCGACCAAAGAGTCGGCTGAAACGCTGTTCAACAACCTGTTCTTCTCTGAAGACCGCTACGACCTGTCGGGCGTTGGCCGCATGAAGTTCAACCGCCGCCTGCGTCGTGACACCGATACCGGCTCCGGCGTACTGGATCGCAAAGACATCCTTGATGTGCTGCGCGAGCTGATCAATATTCGTAACGGCTTCGGTGACGTTGACGATATCGATCACCTGGGTAACCGTCGTATTCGCTGCGTTGGCGAAATGGCCGAAAACCAGTTCCGTGTTGGCCTGGTGCGCGTTGAGCGCGCGGTGAAAGAGCGTCTTTCCATGGCGGAAAGCGAAGGCCTGATGCCGCAAGACTTGATCAACGCCAAGCCGGTAGCGGCGGCGGTGAAAGAGTTCTTCGGTTCCAGCCAGCTTTCCCAGTTTATGGATCAGAACAACCCGCTTTCGGAAGTTACCCACAAGCGTCGTGTCTCTGCACTCGGCCCCGGTGGTTTGACCCGTGAGCGCGCTGGCTTCGAAGTACGTGACGTTCACGCCACGCACTACGGTCGTTTGTGCCCGATCGAAACGCCAGAAGGCCCGAACATCGGTCTGATCAACTCGCTGGCAACCTACAGCCACACTAACAGCTACGGTTTCCTAGAAACGCCGTACCGTAAAGTGGTTGACCGTCAGCTGACCGACGACATCGTTCACCTCTCTGCGATTGAAGAGGGCGACTTTGTTATCGCTCAGGCATCCGCAGCGGTAGATGAGTCTAACAAGCTAAGCGATGACCTGGTGCAGGTACGTCACCGCGGTGAAACCACGTTCATGCGTCCTGAACAAGTGACGCTGATGGACGTATCACCCCGCCAGGTAGTATCGGTTGCAGCGGCACTGATTCCGTTCCTTGAGCACGATGATGCTAACCGTGCCTTGATGGGTTCTAACATGCAGCGTCAGGCAGTACCGACCCTGCGTGCCGAGAAGCCGTTAGTAGGCACCGGTATGGAGCGCTTTGTTGCTCGTGACTCCGGTGTTTGTGCGGTCGCGCGTCGTGGTGGCTTGATTGACTCCGTTGATGCACGCCGTGTTGTGGTGCGGGTGAATGAAGATGAGATCATCGGCGGTGAAGCCGGGGTGGATATCTACAACCTGACCAAGTACACCCGCTCGAACCAAAACACCTGTATGAACCAGCGCCCCATCGTGCGCCCTGGTGACAGCGTGGCACGTGGCGATATTCTCGCCGACGGCCCGTCGGTGGATATGGGCGACCTGGCGCTTGGCCAGAACATGCGCATCGCCTTTATGCCCTGGAACGGCTACAACTTCGAGGACTCTATCCTGCTTTCTGAGCGGGTGGTTCAAGAAGACCGTTTCACCACTATTCACATTCAGGAACTGACCTGCGTGTCTCGTGACACCAAGTTGGGCTCGGAAGAAATTACCGCCGATATCCCCAACGTGGGCGAATCTGCGCTCTCCAAGCTGGATGAAGCAGGCGTTGTTTACATCGGTGCTGAAGTCGGCCCCGGCGATATTCTGGTCGGTAAAGTGACACCGAAGGGTGAAACCCAGCTGACGCCTGAAGAGAAGCTGTTGCGTGCCATCTTCGGCGAGAAAGCGTCTGACGTTAAAGACACCTCGCTGCGTGCGCCTACCGGCATGAAAGGCACGGTTATTGACGTTCAAGTCTTTACCCGTGACGGCGTTGAGAAAGATTCGCGCGCCCTGGCTATCGAGCGCATGCAGCTTGATGAAGTGCGTAAAGATCTTCAAGAGACCTACCGTATTGCTGAAGACGCCACCTTTGAGCGCCTGAAGCGTACCCTTGATGGTCAGGCGGTTAACGGCGGCCCGAACCTCAAGAAAGGCGACGTGCTCGACGAAGAGTATCTCGATGAGCTGCCGCGTCAGCAGTGGTTCAAGCTGCGCCTGCAGGATGAGTCTTACAACGAGCTGTTGGCCCAGGCCGACGAGCAGTTGGAAAACCGTCGTAAAGAGATGGACGAGCGCTTTGAAGATAAAAAGCGCAAGCTGACCCAAGGCGACGATCTCGCGCCGGGCGTGCTGAAAATCGTCAAAGTCTACATGGCGGTTAAGCGTCGCATCCAGCCGGGCGACAAGATGGCCGGTCGTCACGGTAACAAAGGTGTTATCTCGGCGATTATGCCCATCGAAGACATGCCGTTTGACGAAAAAGGCGAGCCGGTCGACGTGGTGCTGAACCCGCTGGGCGTACCTTCGCGTATGAACGTCGGTCAGATCCTGGAAACCCACTTGGGTATGGCGGCACGCGGCTTGGGCGTCAAGATCGAAGCCCTGCTGCGCGATGCACGCGATCAGCAAGTGGCTGAAATTCGTGACTTCCTAGGCCAGATATACAACACGCCAGGCACGCGCGTTGAGGACCTCGACTCCTTAACTGACGACGAAGTAATCGCCCTGGCCAAGAACCTAAAAGCGGGTGTGCCGATGGCAACGCCGGTGTTTGACGGTGCTGAAGAGCACGAAATCAAGCACCTGTTGAAGCTGGCGGATATCCCCGAATCGGGTCAGATGGCCCTGTTCGATGGCCGTACCGGTGACGCCTTTGATCGTCCGGTTACCGTCGGCTACATGTACATGCTGAAGCTTAACCACTTGGTAGACGACAAGATGCACGCCCGTTCTACCGGTTCTTACTCGCTGGTTACCCAGCAGCCCTTGGGTGGTAAGGCGCAATTCGGTGGTCAGCGCTTCGGTGAGATGGAAGTGTGGGCGTTGGAAGCATACGGCGCCGCTTATACGCTTCAAGAGATGCTCACCGTCAAGTCGGACGACGTCGAAGGCCGCACCAAGATGTATAAAAACATCGTGGATGGCGACCACACCATGCAGGCAGGCATGCCGGAATCCTTCAACGTACTGGTGAAGGAAATCCGCTCGCTGGGCATCGATATTGAGTTAGAGAGCTAGGAGCCGTCATATGAAAGATTTGGTGAAAGTACTCAAATCGCAATCTCAGTCCGAAGAGTTTGACGCGATCAAGATTACCCTGGCGTCGCCGGACATGATTCGCTCCTGGTCGTTTGGCGAGGTGAAGAAGCCTGAGACCATCAACTACCGTACCTTTAAACCGGAGCGGGATGGCCTGTTCTGCGCCAAGATTTTTGGCCCGGTAAAAGACTACGAGTGCCTGTGCGGCAAATACAAGCGCATGAAGCACCGCGGCATCATTTGCGAAAAGTGTGGCGTTGAAGTAACCAAGGCTGCCGTGCGCCGTGAGCGCATGGGGCACATTGAGCTAGCTTCTCCGGTAGCCCACATTTGGTTTTTGAAGTCACTGCCGTCGCGTATCGGCATGTTCCTCGATATGACCCTGCGTGATATCGAGCGCGTGCTGTATTTCGAAAGCTTTGTGGTGATCGACCCCGGTATGACCACGCTTGAGCGCGGCCAGCTGCTGAACGATGAGCAGTACTTTGAGGCACTCGAAGAATTTGGCGATGACTTCGATGCCCGCATGGGTGCCGAAGCCGTTCAAGAACTGCTCAAAGACATCGATCTGGAAGAAGAGATTAACCACCTGCGTGAAGAAATTCCGCAGACCAACTCGGAAACCAAGATCAAGAAGCTCTCCAAGCGCCTGAAGCTGCTTGAAGCGTTCTACCACTCCGGCAACGCGCCGGCGTGGATGGTCATGGAAGTGCTGCCCGTGCTGCCGCCGGATCTTCGTCCGCTGGTACCGCTAGACGGTGGCCGTTTCGCGACCTCTGATTTGAACGACCTTTACCGTCGTGTGATCAACCGTAACAACCGCCTGAAGCGTCTGCTTGATCTTAATGCGCCGGACATTATCGTGCGCAACGAGAAGCGTATGCTGCAGGAAGCGGTCGATGCACTGCTGGATAACGGTCGTCGTGGCCGCGCCATCACCGGCTCTAACAAGCGCCCGCTGAAGTCGCTTGCCGACATGATCAAAGGTAAGCAGGGTCGTTTCCGTCAGAACTTGCTAGGTAAGCGCGTTGACTACTCGGGCCGTTCGGTAATTACCGTAGGTCCGACCCTGCGCCTGCACCAGTGTGGTCTGCCCAAGAAAATGGCGCTTGAGCTGTTCAAGCCGTTTATCTACTCCAAGCTGCAGTCGCTGGGCTACGCCTCAACGATTAAAGCCGCCAAGAAGATGGTTGAGCGCGAACTGCCGGAAGTGTGGGACATCCTTGCCGATGTTATCCGCGAGCACCCGGTACTGCTTAACCGCGCACCGACGTTGCACCGTTTGGGTATCCAGGCGTTTGAGCCGCTGTTGATCGAAGGTAAAGCGATCCAGCTGCACCCGCTGGTATGTGCCGCCTACAATGCCGACTTCGACGGTGACCAGATGGCGGTACACGTACCGCTGACCCTGGAAGCCCAGCTTGAAGCCCGTGCGCTGATGATGGCCACCAACAACGTGCTGTCGCCGGCTAACGGCGAGCCGATCATCGTGCCGTCGCAAGACGTTGTTCTGGGTCTTTACTACATGACCCGCGAAAAGATCAACGCCAAAGGCGAGGGCATGGTGTTCTCTGACCTTAATGAGGTTGAGCGCGCGTTTGGTACGCAATCGGTCTCGCTGCACGCCCGCGTCAAAGTGCGTCTAGACGAGATCGACGTTGAAGAAGAGACCGGTGCGCGCAGCTTCCATCGCCGTATTTACGACACCACGGTAGGTCGTGCGCTGCTGTTCCGCATTCTGCCGGAAGGCGTGCCGTTTGCGCTGATCGACCAGCCGATGAAGAAGAAGGCGATTTCCAGCCTGATTAACGAAGTCTATCGTCGTGCCGGCCTCAAGCCGACCGTCATCTTCGCTGACCAGCTGATGTACACCGGCTTCCGTTTGGCTACCTGGTCGGGTGCCTCTATCGGTGTTAACGACTTCGTTATCCCCGAAGCCAAAACCGAGATCGTTGAAGCGGCGGAAGCCGAAGTTAAAGAGATCGAAGACCAGTTCTCTTCTGGCCTGGTAACCGCGGGTGAGAAGTACAACAAGGTTATCGATATCTGGTCGAAGGCTAACGATAAAGTCGCCAAGGCGATGATGGTGGGTATCTCGAAAGAGACGGTCATCGATCGTGATGGCAACGAAGTTGAGCAGGATTCGTTCAACAGCGTCTTCATCATGGCCGACTCCGGTGCCCGTGGTAGTGCCGCCCAGATCCGTCAGTTGGCCGGTATGCGTGGCCTGATGGCCAAGCCGGATGGCTCGATCATCGAAACACCGATCGTCGCCAACTTCCGTGAAGGTTTGAACGTACTGCAGTACTTCATCTCGACCCACGGTGCACGTAAAGGTCTGGCGGATACGGCACTGAAAACGGCCAACTCCGGTTACCTGACTCGCCGCTTGGTCGACGTCGCACAAGATTTGGTCATTACTGAAGTCGATTGCGGTACTGAAAATGGCCTGACGCTGCACCCAATCATCGAAGGCGGCGACATCATTGTACCGCTTTCCCAGCGCGTGCTAGGCCGTGTGGTTGCCCAGGATGTTGTGCATCCGGGCAGCGGTGAAGTATTGATTGCTAAAGGTACGTTGCTCGACGAGAAGTGGTGTGCAGAGCTTGACACCATGGGCGTTGACGAAATTATCGTGCGCTCGACGATTACCTGTGAGACGTCACACGGCGTGTGTGCCTCTTGTTACGGCCGTGACTTGGCCCGTGGCCATCAGGTCAACATCGGTGAAGCGGTCGGCGTTATTGCGGCTCAATCGATTGGTGAGCCGGGTACCCAGCTGACCATGCGTACGTTCCACATTGGTGGTGCGGCATCGCGTTCGTCTGCCGTTGATAGCGTACAAGTGAAGCATGGCGGTAAGGTTCGTCTGCACAACATCAAGAGCGTTGAGCGCGGCGATGGCAAGCTGGTCGTGGTGTCGCGTTCGAGTGCCTTGGCCGTTGCCGACGACCACGGCCGTGAGCGCGAGTACTACAAGCTGCCTTACGGTGCTGAGCTTTCAGTGCGTGATGGGGATGTGGTCGATGCCGGTGCCATTGTCGCCAAGTGGGACCCGCACACTCATCCGATCGTTGCCGAAGTAGAGGGTAAGGCGCAGTTCATCGATCTCGACGAAGGTGTCACCATGCACCGCAGCGTCGATGAGATGACCGGCCTATCTTCAATTGAGGTGATCGAATCGGCGGCGCGCCCCATGGCGGGTCGCGATAAGCGCCCGATGGTCATGCTGCAAGACAGCGCCGGTGAGTACGTTTCGGTATCCGGTTCTAATACGCCGGTTCAGTACCTGCTGCCAGGTAACTCGATTATTTCGGTAGACGATGGTGTGACCATCGGTGTGGGTGAAGTGGTTGCCCGTATCCCGGTAGAGGCATCAGCCAACAAAGATATCACCGGTGGTCTGCCGCGGGTTGCCGACTTGTTTGAGGCGCGTAAGCCGAAAGAGTCGTCTATCCTGGCCGAAATCAGCGGTGTGGTGAGTTTCGGTAAAGAGACTAAAGGTAAGCGTCGTCTGATGATTACCCCGGAATCTGGCGATCCGTTTGAAGCGTTGATTCCGAAGTGGCGTCAAATTGCTGTCTTTGAAGGTGAGTCGGTCGAGAAGGGTGAAGTCATCTCTGATGGGCCGAGCAATCCGCACGACATTCTGCGTCTGCTGGGTGTCGAAGAGCTTGCTAAGTACATCACCGCCGAAGTGCAGGACGTTTACCGTCTGCAGGGCGTAGGCATTAACGATAAGCACATCGAAGTCATTGTGCGTCAGATGCTGCGCAAGGTAGAAATTACTGATTCAGGCGATTCTGATTTCATCACCGGCGACCAAGCTGAACTGGTGCGGGTGTTGGAACAAAATGAGCGCCTTGAAAAAGAGAAGAAATTCCCGGCCAAGTATCAGCGTATGCTGCTGGGTATTACCAAGGCCAGCTTGGCCACTGAGTCGTTCATTTCTGCGGCCTCCTTCCAGGAGACAACCCGCGTACTGACCGAAGCAGCCGTGACCGGCAAGCGCGATTACCTGCGCGGCCTGAAAGAAAACGTGGTGGTCGGGCGTCTGATACCGGCAGGTACAGGCTTGACTCACCACGCAGAGCGTCGTCGCAAGCGCGAAGACGTTGAGCAACTGTTCAATCCTTCGGCTACCGAAGTTGAGCAGGAGCTAGGTGCCCAGCTAACCGCTCTCGACTCTGATGATGAGCTGTAAGCCTGGCGCTAACGTTGGAAAAGCAGCAGTTGAAAAAGTTAAGTAAAACGAGTGGCTGACCTAAAAAGCGTTGCCTTGCCGGTTAAACCGCCGGCAAGGCTTGACGCAGCCTAGGGTCAGCCTTTAGAATGCGCAGCCTTTAACAGTGGGGTGGGTGCGCCCGCATCCGCTGCCCGTATTTGTTAAAAGGCTACTTGTTGAAAGACAAGGCAACCATTGGAGTCAGCTAAACACCATGGCAACGATTAATCAGCTAGTGCGCAAGCCGCGCAAGCGCCCCGTTACTAAAAGTGACGTGCCCGCGCTGCAGGCTTGTCCGCAAAAACGTGGCGTATGTACGCGCGTTTACACCACCACCCCGAAGAAGCCTAACTCGGCTCTGCGTAAGGTTTGCCGTGTGCGCCTAACGAATGGCTTTGAAGTGTCTTCTTACATCGGTGGTGAAGGTCACAACCTTCAAGAACACTCTGTCGTTTTGATTCGCGGCGGCCGTGTAAAGGATTTGCCAGGTGTGCGTTATCACACCGTTCGTGGCGCCCTTGACACCTCCGGCGTTCAAAATCGTCGTCAGGGTCGTTCTAAATACGGTACTAAGCGTCCTAAGTCCTAAGTTTGGGTGCCAGGTTTCTGGTGCCAATTCTTTAGTGCTAGGTAGCTGCGCAGCATGACCCGTTTTGGCGTGCTGGGTAACGATTATTACGAATTTGACGGTCTGATAAGAGTAAGGTCGGGCGGCGCTTGTGTTGTTATACGCACACAGGTTGCAGGAGTTCCGGGTTTACCTGAAAGATCCTTAATTGAGGGCTTATCATGCCTAGAAGAAGAGTAGTAGCTAAACGTGACATCCTTCCGGATCCTAAGTTTGGAAGTGAGCGTCTGGCTAAGTTCATGAACCACCTGATGGTCAGCGGCAAGAAGTCCATAGCTGAGCGTATCGTCTACGGTGCGCTGGACAAGGTTGCCGAGCGTAGTAAAGAAGATCCGCTGGAGATCTTCGACAAGGCGCTGGAAGCCATCCAGCCAATGGTCGAAGTGAAGTCGCGCCGCGTGGGTGGTGCGACCTATCAGGTGCCGGTTGAAGTACGTCCGTCTCGCCGTCAAGCGCTAGCCATGCGCTGGTTGGTAGACGCAGCGCGTCGTCGCGGTGAGAAAACCATGGTGCAGCGTTTGGCTGGCGAAATGCTGGATGCCGCTGAGGGTAAAGGTTCTGCCGTTAAGAAGCGCGAAGACGTGCATCGTATGGCAGAAGCCAACAAGGCCTTCTCGCACTACCGTTTCTAGAATCGGCGTTTCCAAGAACAGCGTTTCTAATCACGGCGTTTTTAAGTACGGCATTATGGTTTTTATATGCGCGTTGTTCAGCATGGCGAATGTTCGCTGAGTCGCGTCGTTGCACTACATTAGTTGCAATACCCAGCCGCTACCATGCAGTGGTAGCGGCGGTCGCATAAGCCTCGCTTGCATACGCCGCTAAATTAACGAGCATCGCCAACAAACGGGAGTTACACCGTGGCACGCAAGACTCCATTAAATCGCTATCGTAACATCGGTATCGTCGCTCACGTTGACGCGGGTAAAACCACGACAACTGAGCGCGTGCTGTTCTATACTGGCCTTTCCCATAAGTTAGGCGAAACGCATGAAGGTGCTTCGACAACTGACTGGATGGAGCAGGAGCAGGAACGTGGTATTACTATCACCTCAGCTGCTGTTACTACCTTCTGGCAGGGTATGAGCAAGCAGTTTCCTGAGCACCGTATCAACATCATCGATACACCAGGGCACGTTGACTTCACGATTGAAGTTGAGCGTTCCTTGCGCGTACTCGATGGCGCGGTCGTTGTACTGTGTGGTTCTTCCGGCGTGCAGCCGCAGACCGAAACCGTATGGCGACAGGCCAATAAGTACGAAGTTCCGCGTATGGTATTCGTCAACAAGATGGACCGTACCGGCGCTGACTTCTTCATGGTCGTTGAGCAGCTGAAAGAGCGTTTGGGTGCTAACGCCGTGCCGATCCAGATTAACTGGGGCACGGAAGAAGACTTTAAAGGCGTTATCGACCTTATCCAGATGAAAGCCATCCTGTGGGATGAGGCAAGTCTGGGTATGACCTATGAGCTCGTCGATATTCCTGCTGAGCTGCAGGAGAAGGCCGAAGAGTACCGCGAGCAAATGGTCGAAGCGGCTGCCGAAGGCTCTGACGAGCTGATGGAGAAGTACCTCGAAGGTAATGAACTTACCATCGAAGAAATCAAAGCAGGTCTACGTGCGCGTACACTGGCTAACGATATTGTTCTGGTCACCTGTGGTTCTGCGTTTAAGAACAAAGGTGTTCAGGCGGTACTAGACGGCGTTATCGAATACATGCCTTCGCCGACCGAAGTTAAGGCGATTGAAGGTGAGCTGGACGATAAAGACGGTACGGTGGCTACCCGCGAAGCGGATGACAACGCACCGTTTGCGGCGTTGGCGTTTAAGATCGCCACCGACCCCTTCGTTGGTACGCTGACCTTTATCCGTGTCTATTCGGGCGTTCTGAAGTCTGGTGACGGCGTTTATAACTCCGTTAAGCAGAAGAAAGAGCGCGTTGGCCGTATCGTTCAGATGCACGCCAATTCACGCGAAGAGATTAAAGAGATCCTGGCGGGTGATATTGCCGCTTGTATCGGTCTGAAAGACGTCACCACCGGTGATACTCTGTGTGACATCGATAACAAAATTGTTCTCGAGCGCATGGAATTCCCGGATCCGGTTATCTCGGTTGCGGTAGAGCCAAAATCTAAAGCTGACCAAGAGAAGATGGGTGTTGCACTGGGCAAACTTGCTCAGGAAGATCCTTCTTTCCAGGTTAAAACCGACGAAGAAACCGGCCAGACGATCATTTCTGGTATGGGTGAGCTTCACCTGGACATCATCGTTGACCGTATGCGTCGCGAGTTCAAGGTTGAAGCCAATATCGGTAAGCCGCAGGTTGCTTATCGCGAAACGATTCGCGGAAGTGTCGAGCAAGAAGGCAAGTTCGTTCGTCAGTCTGGTGGTCGTGGTCAGTACGGTCACGTTTGGTTGCGTATTGAGCCGCTGACAGCAGAAGAAAAGGGTGAAGGCGAAGAAGAAATTTTCTTCAAGTTCAACTCTGAGATCGTGGGTGGCACGGTTCCCAAGGAATACGTACCTGCGGTTGAGAAGGGTGCTTTTGAACAGCTCAAAAACGGCGTCATTGCGGGTTACCCGATGATCGACGTTAAAGTAACGCTGTTTGACGGCTCCTTCCACGACGTAGACTCTAACGAGACTGCGTTCAAGATTGCTTCTTCTATGGCAGTAAAAGAAGGTGCCAGGAAGGCCAAGGCCGTGCTGCTGGAGCCGGTGATGAAGGTCGAAGTCGTGACCCCCGAAGATTTTATGGGTGACGTCATGGGCGACCTGAACCGTCGTCGCGGCCTGGTGCAGGGTATGGATGACTCCTCTTCTGGTAAAGTCATTCGTGCAACGGTGCCACTGGGCGAGATGTTTGGTTATGCAACTGACCTGCGCTCACAATCCCAGGGCCGTGCGAGCTACTCTATGGAGTTCGCGAAGTACGAGGAGGCGCCCTCCAGCGTCGTTGAAGCCGTCATCAATCAAAACGGTTAACCGTTAGCTAACGTAAAGAGGTTATAGCAGTGGCTAAGGAAAAATTTGAACGTTCCAAACCGCACGTCAACGTCGGCACCATTGGTCACGTCGACCACGGTAAAACGACTCTGACGGCGGCCCTGACCCGCGTGTCTGCTGAGGTTTTCGGCGGCGACTGGCGTGAATTCGATACTATCGATAACGCTCCTGAAGAGCGTGAGCGCGGTATCACCATCGCCACTTCTCACGTGGAATATCAGTCAGAAGAGCGTCACTACGCTCACGTTGACTGCCCAGGACACGCTGACTACGTCAAGAACATGATCACCGGTGCGGCGCAGATGGACGGCGCTATCCTAGTATGTTCTGCCGCTGATGGCCCGATGCCGCAAACGCGCGAGCACATCCTGCTGTCTCGTCAGGTTGGCGTACCGTACATCGTTGTGTTCCTGAACAAAGCGGACATGGTCGATGACGAAGAGCTGCTTGAGCTTGTCGAAATGGAAGTTCGCGAACTTCTAGACCAGTACGACTTCCCGGGTGACGACACGCCGATCATCACTGGTTCAGCGCTGATGGCTCTGAACGGTGAAGATGAGAACGGCATGGGTACGACTGCCGTTGCTAATCTGATCAAAGCTCTGGATGAGTACATTCCTGAGCCAGAGCGTGCTATCGACCAGCCGTTCCTGATGCCGATCGAAGACGTGTTCTCTATCTCTGGCCGCGGTACTGTTGTTACCGGTCGTGTAGAGCGCGGTATCGTTAAAGCCGGTGAAGAAGTGGAAATCGTGGGTATCCGCGACACCACTAAGACCATCGTAACTGGCGTTGAAATGTTCCGTAAGCTGCTCGACGAAGGTCGTGCTGGTGAGAACGTTGGCGCCCTGCTGCGTGGTACTAAGCGTGATGATGTTGAGCGTGGTCAAGTATTGGCCAAGCCGGGCACCATCCACCCGCACACTACCTTCGAAGCTGAAGTTTATGTGCTGTCCAAAGAAGAAGGTGGTCGTCATACGCCTTTCTTCAAGGGCTACCGTCCGCAGTTCTACTTCCGTACCACTGACGTAACAGGTACTTGTGAACTGCCGGAAGGTGTTGAAATGGTCATGCCGGGTGACAACGTGCAAATGGTTGTTACCCTGATCGCCCCGATCGCCATGGACGAAGGTCTGCGTTTCGCTATTCGCGAAGGCGGCCGTACCGTTGGTGCTGGCGTTGTGGCCAAGATCGTCAAGTAAGCAACATGCTTGAATGATGAAGGGGGCTCTGATGAGCCCCCTTTTCTGCGCACCATCAGCAAATGTTTGACATGGGCTTGTGGCGTGCCTATAATGCGCATCCTTTGAATGCGTGGGTAGACGGCTCGCGCCGTCGACATCCATTGGAGTTTAGGGCAAATGCAGAACCAAAAGATTCGCATTCGGTTGAAAGCTTTCGACCATCGCCTGATCGATCAGTCCACAGCGGAAATTGTTGAAACCGCTAAGCGTACTGGTGCTCAGGTTCGTGGACCGATCCCGCTGCCGACCAACCGCGAGCGCTACACCATTTTGATCTCGCCGCACGTCAATAAAGATGCGCGTGATCAGTATGAGATTCGTACTCATAAGCGTGTGCTCGACATCGTTGAGCCGACCGAGAAAACTGTTGATGCATTGATGAAGCTCGATCTCGCCGCAGGCGTTGACGTGCAAATCAAGCTCAACTAATTACACTAGTCACTTTGCGGCCCAGCGCTCATCGCTCCCCATAGGGAGCTAGCATGAGCAGCAGCCGCCGCGCCGTGAGGCGCCATACAATGTGCTAGTGGAATGCTCTGGAAAGGGCAGCCATAGCGGGTGATAGCCCCGTACACTATAGGAGACTGAGTATGACTATCGGTTTAGTCGGTAAAAAGGCCGGGATGACCCGTGTCTTTACCGAAGACGGCGCGTCTGTGCCCGTAACCGTTATTGAAGTTGATCCTAATCGTGTTACACGCGTTAAATCTGTCGAGTCTGACGGTTACGCAGCGATTCAGGTCACATCTGGTTCTCGTAAAGCAAAACACCTCACCAAAGCGCAGGCTGGTCAGTTTGCCAAGGCGGGTGTTGAAGCTGGTCGTGCACTGATGGAATTCCGCCTTGCAGAAGGCGAAACGATTCCTGAGGTGGGCGGCGAACTCACCGTATCCCTCTTTGAAGCTGGTCAAATGGTTGACGTGACTGGCACCTCTAAGGGTAAAGGCTTCCAGGGTGCTGTTAAGCGCTGGAACTTCCGTACCCAAGACATGACTCACGGTAACTCTCTGTCGCATCGCGCGCCGGGTTCTATCGGTATGTGTCAGACTCCGGGTCGCGTTTTCAAAGGCAAAAAGATGGCCGGTCAAATGGGTAACGCCCGTTGCACCGTTCAAAGCCTTGAGATCGTCCGTGTCGACGCCGAGCGTAACCTGCTGTTGATCAAAGGCGCAGTACCGGGTGCTCCCGGTAGTGACGTTATCGTTCGCAGCGCCGTGAAAGGCTGATAGGGGATAATTACCATGAATCTGAATCTTGCTACAGGCACGGGTACCGTTGAAGTAGCCGACGCCACTTTTGGCAAAGAATTCAACGAAGCGCTCGTTCACCAAGTGGTCACTGCCTATTTGGCAGCTGGTCGCCAGGGAACTCGCGCACAAAAGAGTCGTTCCGATGTGCGTGGCGGTGGTAAGAAGCCATGGCGTCAGAAAGGCACCGGTCGTGCACGTGCCGGTACCATCCGCTCTCCGTTATGGCGTAGTGGTGGCGTAACCTTCGCGGCGCGTCCGCAAGACTACACCCAGAAGGTTAACCGCAAGATGTACCGCGCAGCGATGCGCTCCATCTTGTCTGAACTGGTACGTCAAGAGCGTTTGGTCGCGATTGAAGAGTTCAGCGTCGATGCGCCTAAGACCAAGCAGGTAGCTGCCAAGCTAAAAGAGCTCAACCTTGAAAAAGTGTTGATCGTCACTGAAGAAGTCGACGAAAAGCTTTATTTGGCCGCACGCAACCTTCCCCACGTTGACGTGGTGGATGTCGCGGCAGCTGACCCGGTAAGCCTGGTAGCCTTTGATAAGGTCCTGATTACCGTCTCCGCCCTGCGTAAATTCGAGGAGAAGCTGGCATGAACCAGGAACGCGTATTCAAGGTTCTGCTTGGACCGCACGTGACCGAAAAGGCCGCGATGGCAGCCGAGCGCAACCAGTACGTTTTCAAGGTGGCATCTGACGCTACCAAGCCCGAGATCAAGAAAGCCGTTGAAGCACTGTTCGGCAAGAAGGTCAGCAACGTTCAAGTATTGAACGTGAAGGGTAAAACAAAACGTACTGCGAACGGTGTTGGCCTGCGTAAAGGCTACCGCAAAGCGTATGTGAGCCTGGCTGCGGGTGAAACGCTCGAAGACTTCTCAGGCGCCGAATAAGGGCAGGAGTACGGATAATGGCAATCGTCAAGACCAAACCCACTTCCGCCGGTCGTCGCCACGTCGTCAAGATCGTTGGCGAGGAACTGTTCAAAGGCCGTGGTTATGCACCGCTTTTGGAAAAACAGTCCAAGTCCGGTGGCCGTAATAACTACGGTCGCATCACCACCCGTCACGTGGGCGGTGGTCATCGTCACCACTACCGGCTGATCGACTTCAAACGCACCAAGGATGGCATTCCTGCCACCGTTGAGCGTCTGGAACACGATCCCAACCGCAGTGCACACATCGCGCTGCTGAAGTATGCCGATGGTGAACGTCGTTACATCATTGCACCGAAAGGTGTCAGCGCGGGTGACGTGCTGGAGTCTGGTGTAAACGCGTCTATCAAGAAAGGCAATGCCTTGCCGCTGCGTAACGTCCCGCTGGGTTCTACGGTGCACTGCATCGAACTCAAGCCGGGTAAAGGTGCGCAGATTGCTCGCAGTGCCGGTACTAGCGCCCAGCTGGTCGCTCGTGAAGGTAACTACGCCACCCTGCGTCTTCGCTCTGGCGAAATGCGCAAAGTGTTGGCCGAGTGCCGCGCGACCTTGGGTGAAGTGAGCAACTCTGAGCACAGCCTGCGTCAACTTGGCAAGGCCGGTGCGAAGCGCTGGAGAGGCGTGCGTCCGACTGTTCGCGGTGTCGCGATGAACCCAGTCGATCACCCGCACGGTGGTGGCGAAGGCCGCACCAGTGGTGGTCGTCACCCGGTATCCCCATGGGGTGTGCCGACTAAGGGTCACAAGACGCGTAAGAACAAGCGCACCGACAAGCTGATCATTCGTCGTCGTAATAAGACGCGCTGATCGAAATTGCCAAGACATTAAGGGGTAATGGCTGTGCCACGTTCACTAAAGAAAGGTCCCTTCATTGACCTTCATCTTTTGAAGAAGGTAGAGGCTGCAGTGGAGAAGAACGACCGTAAACCGATCAAGACTTGGTCGCGTCGTTCTATGATCCTGCCAAATATGGTAGGCCTCACAATCGCGGTCCATAACGGTCGTCAACACGTCCCGGTGCATGTTTCCGAGGAAATGGTTGGCCACAAATTGGGCGAATTCGCTGCTACTCGCACTTATCGCGGGCATGTGGCGGATAAGAAAGCCAAACGGTAAGCCAGAGAGGATTGAGAGATGGAAGTCACAGCTAAGCTGCTTGGCGCTCGTTTATCCGCCCAGAAGGCCCGTTTGGTGGCTGACCAGGTGCGCGGTAAACCTGTCGCCGAGGCACTCGACCTGCTGACCTTCTCACCGAAGAAGGCTGCCAAGCTGGTTAAGAAGGTGCTGCAATCCGCGATTGCAAACGCGGAAGAAAATAACGGCATGGATATTGACGAGCTGCGTGTCTCGACCATCTGCGTCGATGAGGGCATGACGCTCAAGCGTATCAAGCCGCGTGCCAAGGGGCGTGCGGATCGTATCTTGAAGCGCACGTGCCACATCACCGTCAAGGTAGCCGAGAAGTAGGAGTCGACCGATGGGTCAGAAAGTCAATCCAACAGGCATTCGACTGGGCATCGTCAAAGACCATGCTTCTGTCTGGTATGCTGAGCGCGGCGCTTACGCCGATAAGCTCAATAATGATCTCGAAGTGCGTAGCTTCCTGGAAGAGCGTCTTAAAAGCGCCTCTGTTAGCCGCATCCACATCGAGCGTCCGGCGAATAACGCCCGCATCACCATTCACACTGCCCGTCCGGGTATCGTGATTGGTAAGAAAGGTGAAGATGTCGACCGTCTGCGTCGCGATCTTACCCAGATGATGGGTGTCCCCGTGCATGTGAACATCGAAGAAGTTCGCAAGCCGGAGCTGGATGCCAAGCTAGTCGCTGCTAACGTAGCGGGTCAGCTTGAGCGTCGCGTCATGTTCCGTCGTGCCATGAAGCGCGCGGTACAGAACGCAATGCGTCTTGGCGCTGGTGGCATTAAGATTCAGCTATCAGGTCGTCTTGGTGGCGCTGAAATCGCACGTACCGAATGGTACCGCGAAGGTCGCGTTCCGTTGCACACGTTGCGTGCGGATATCGACTACGCCACTTACGAAGCTCACACCACCTATGGCGTTATCGGCGTCAAAGTGTGGATCTTCAAGGGTGAAATTCTCGGCGGTATCGAGGAAGTACGTGCCAAGGCTAAGCAACAGCAGCCTGCCGGCAACGCGCCCAAGAAGAAAGGTTCCAGGTAAGGGGAGAGCGAGTCGATGTTACAGCCCAAGCGTATGAAATTCCGTAAGATGATGAAAGGCCGCAACCGTGGCTTGGCACATCGCGGAAGCAAGATCAGCTTCGGGGAATACGGCCTAAAAGCTACCGGTCGCGGCCGCATCACTGCGCGTCAGATCGAAGCAGGCCGTCGTGCGATCACCCGTCACGTTAAGCGTGGTGGTAAGATTTGGATCCGCGTTTTCCCTGATAAGCCGATCTCCAAGAAGCCGCTCGAAGTTCGTATGGGTAAAGGTAAAGGTTCTGTTGAGTACTGGGTTGCCCAGATCCAACCGGGTCGGGTCCTGTATGAAATTGAAGGCGTGTCGGAAGAGCTTGCACGTGAAGCGTTTGAGCTTGCCGCACAGAAAATGCCCTTATCCACCACCTTTGCGAAACGGACGGTGATGTGATGAAAGCCCAGGAAATTCGTGAAAAGTCCGCTGGAGAGCTCCAGGAGCAACTCCTCGAACTACTCCGCGAGCAGTTTAACCTGCGCATGCAGAAGGCCACTGGCCAACTGAGCCAGACTCATCTGCTCAAGCAGGTCCGTCGGGATATTGCCCGCGTTAAGACTATGCTCAACGAGAAGGCAGGTGATTGAGATGGCCGAAGAAAAAACAACGCGTACGCTCACCGGTAAAGTGGTGAGCGATAAGATGGACAAGTCCATCGTCGTTATGATCGAGCGGCGCGAACGTCACCCGATCTACGGAAAATACGTTAAGCGCTCCACCAAGCTGCACGCCCATGATGAGGCGAATCAGGCGAAGGAAGGCGATACGGTTTCCATTCAGGAGTGCCGTCCGCTTTCCAAGATGAAGTCCTGGACGCTGGTCGAGGTGGTTGAGCACGCTAAGGGTTAATCCCAAAGCATGCCAATCAGTGCAGTCAGATTAGGTTTGGAGAAAACCGATGATTCAGACTCAGTCAATGCTGGATGTCGCCGACAACAGCGGAGCGCGCCGGGTGCAGTGCATCAAGGTGTTAGGTGGTTCACACCGTCGCTACGCTCGTATTGGTGATATCATTAAGGTCACGGTTAAGGAAGCGATTCCGCGTGGCAAGGTCAAAAAAGGCCAGGTGCTTAAAGCGGTCGTGGTCCGGACCCGTAGTGGCGTCCGTCGTCCCGACGGTTCGCTCATCCGTTTCGATGGAAATGCGGCAGTTTTGTTGAATAACACCAACGAACAGCCCATCGGTACCCGTATTTTTGGGCCGGTGACTCGTGAACTTCGTAATGAAAAGTTCATGAAGATCATTTCCCTAGCGCCTGAAGTGCTGTAAGGAGCGAGGCGGATATGCAAAAGATCAAACGTGACGATGAAGTCATCGTCATCGCCGGGAAGGATAAAGGCAAACGTGGCACCGTTAAGCGGGTATTAGAAAACCGCTTCTTGGTGTCCGGTGTGAATATGATCAAACGTCACACCAAGCCAAATCCCATGGCGGGTAATCAGGGCGGTATCGTCGAGCGTGAGGCTCCGATTCACGCGTCCAACGTAGCCATCTTCAATTCGGAGACCGGTAAGGCGGATCGCGTCGGCTTCCAAGTGAAGGAAGACGGTACCAAGGTACGTATCTACAAGTCGACGCAGACGCAGATCGACGCCTAACGCGAGTCGGGTAGCAAAATGGCGAACTTGAAAGAACGTTATCAAAACGAGGTAGCAGCTGAACTTAAAGAACAGTTTAGCTATGCCAACGTTATGCAGGTACCCCGGATCACGAAAGTGACTCTGAATATGGGTATCGGCGAAGCAGTCAACGATAAAAAGTTGATTGACAATGCCATCGGTGATCTAGAGAAGCTCTCTGGTCAAAAGCCGCTGGTGACCAAGGCACGTAAGTCCATCGCGGGCTTTAAGGTGCGTGAAGGTTGGCCAATCGGTATTAAGGTGACCCTGCGCGCTGAGCGTATGTGGGACTTCTTGGACCGCTTGGTTTACATCGCGATTCCCCGCGTGCGTGACTTCCGTGGTCTTAACCCGAAGTCTTTTGACGGTCGCGGCAATTACTCCATGGGTGTGCGTGAGCAGATCATCTTCCCGGAGATCGAGTATGATAAGATCGATCGCATCCGGGGGTTGGACGTCACTATCACTACTACCGCCAAAACCGACGAGGAAGGTCGTGCGCTTTTAACCGCGCTGAACTTCCCCTTCAAGAAATAAGGGTTGGATCATGGCTAAGAAAAGTATGATAGAGCGTGAGCTTAAGCGCACACAATTGGTGGCGAAGTATGCCACCAAGCGTGCTGAGCTCAAGAAAATCATCTCGGACGTGAACACTTCTGAGGAAGACCGCTTCGAGGCGACGCTGAAGCTGCAGCAACTGCCGCGCGACTCAAGCCCGGTACGTCAGCGTAACCGCTGCCGTATCACCGGTCGTCCGCACGGTTTTTACAACAAGTTCGGCCTCGGCCGTAACAAGCTGCGTGAAGCCGCCATGCGTGGCGACGTTCCTGGACTCAAAAAGTCCAGTTGGTAACGCCACGTAGATTCATCAGGAGCGCACATTAAATGAGCATGCAAGACACTCTGGCGGATATGTTTACCCGTATCCGCAATGCGCAGATGGCCACCAAGGAGACGGCAACCATGCCGTCCTCCAAGCTGAAAGTGCAAGTGGCCCGAGTGCTAAAGGAAGAAGGTTATATTGCCGACTTCACGGTGGCAGAGGGTGTTAAGCCCGAGCTAACCTTAACTCTCAAGTATTTTGAGGGTAAGCCGGTCATTGAGCACATTCAGCGGGTTTCTAAGCCGTCCCTGCGCCGCTATATGGGCAAGGACAACCTGCCTAAGGTCGCCGATGGTCTTGGTATCGCGATTGTCACCACGTCAAATGGTGTCATGACCGATCGTGCCGCGCGCCAAGCCGGTGTCGGTGGCGAAGTCATCTGCACCGTATTCTAGGAGGCTGGAATGTCCCGCATAGCGAAATATCCGGTTAAAGTGCCTGCCGGCGTTGAGATTAAAATCAATGCTGACCAGCTGACCGCCAAAGGCGGCCAGGGCACGCTATCTATGACTATTCACTCTGATGTAGTGGTAGCTCAAGAAGATGGCCAGCTGACCTTCGCCCCGAGCGAATCTGCCAAGAGCTGGGCCATGGCCGGTACTACCCGCGCCTTAGTTCAGAACCTGGTGACGGGCGTATCCGAGGGTTTCACAAGGACTCTCGAAATTGTTGGCGTCGGTTATCGTGCCCAAGCTAAGGGCCAGACGCTCAATCTTTCACTGGGCTTCTCGCACCCGGTCGACTACGAACTGCCTGAAGGTGTCTCAGCGGAAACGCCGAAAAACACCGTGATCGTGCTGAAAAGCGCGAACAAGCAGCAGCTCGGTCAGTGCGCCGCGGAAATCCGCGCTTTCCGTCCGCCTGAGCCGTATAAAGGCAAGGGTGTACGGTACGCCGACGAGCAGGTGCGTCGCAAAGAAGCCAAGAAGAAGTAAGGCAGGGTTATGAACGCGAAGAAAGAATCTCGTCTCCGTCGTGCCCGCCGCGCTCGCGCCAAGATCCGCGAGCTGGGCGTGTATCGCCTGTGCGTCAACCGTACCCCGCGTCACATCTATGCGCAGATTATCTCGCCGGATGGTGGCAAAGTGCTAGCCAGTGCTTCTACGCTGGATAAGGCACTGCGCGAGGGTGCGACCGGTAACTCAGAAGCTGCCTCTAAAGTAGGTGCCCTGATTGCCGAACGCGCTAAAGAAGCAGGCATCACCCAGGTGGCCTTCGACCGTGCTGGCTTTAAGTATCACGGCCGCGTCAAGGCGCTGGCCGACGCCGCACGTGAAGGCGGCCTGGAATTCTAAAGGGTTTTACGATGGCGAAGAACGAACAGCAAAGCGGTGATCTGCAAGAGAAGTTAGTGCAGGTTAACCGCGTCGCCAAGGTGGTCAAGGGTGGTCGTATTTTCGGCTTCACCGCACTGACCGTCGTTGGTGATGGTAAAGGTCGTGTCGGTTTTGGTCGTGGCAAGGCGCGTGAAGTGCCGGTCGCAATCCAAAAAGCGATGGATCAAGCTCGTCGCAACATGGTCAAGGTGAACCTCGCTGGCCACACGCTGCAGTACCCGGTAAAAGCCCGTCACGGTGCTTCCAAGGTGTATATGCAGCCGGCTTCTGAAGGTACCGGTATTATCGCCGGTGGCGCCATGCGCTCTGTATTAGAGCTTGCCGGTGTCCACGACGTATTGGCCAAGTGCTACGGTTCCACTAACCCGGTTAACGTGGTACGAGCGACTGTTAAAGGTCTCTCTGCCATGCAGGCACCGGAAGACATTGCCGCTAAGCGCGGTCTGTCTGTCGAAGCGATCACGGGGTAAGGCACCATGGCAGCAACGATCAAGGTTACCCAGATCCGTAGCACCATCGGTGTTTTGCCCAAGCACAAGTCTACTATGAAAGGCTTGGGCCTGCGTCGCATCGGTCATACGGTTGAACTGGAAGACACCCCTGCCGTTCGCGGCATGATCCACAAGGTTAATTACCTTGTGCGTGTTGAGGGAGAGTAATCCATGAAGCTTAATACCTTAAGCCCGGCTCCGGGCTCCAAACACGCTGCAAAGCGCGTTGGACGTGGTATCGGTTCCGGTCTTGGTAAGACCGGTGGCCGTGGCCACAAAGGTCAGAAATCACGTAGTGGCGGCAGTGTTAAGCCCGGTTTCGAAGGCGGTCAGATGCCTTTGCAGCGTCGTTTACCGAAATTCGGTTTTACGTCTGCAAAGTCTTTGGTCTCTGAAGAAGTACGCCTGGCTGAACTTGCTAAAGTTGCTGGTGGCGAAGTCACCATGGCAACGCTGAAAGAAGCCAACGTGCTGAAGGATTCGACGCTACACGCGAAGATTATCCTTTCTGGCGAACTGAAAACAGCGGTTACCGTTCGCGGAATCAAGGTCACCAAAGGTGCCCGTGAAGCGATCGAAGCCGCTGGCGGCAAGGTAGAGGACTAAATGGCCAAGTCAGGAAAAATGCCGGCGATGGGCAGCGGTCTGAGTGAACTGTGGGCGCGTTTGCGCTTCGTGCTCCTCGCCATCGTGGTGTACCGTATTGGTGCCCACATTCCCGTTCCCGGTATCAATCCTGACCAGCTTGCTGCCTTGTTTAGGGAGCAACAGGGCACCATCTTGGGCATGTTTAACATGTTCTCGGGTGGCGCCCTGGAGCGTATGAGCGTCCTCGCCCTGGGCATCATGCCCTATATTTCGGCGTCGATTATCATGCAGCTCATGACTGCGGTCTCCCCTCATCTTGAGCAGCTCAAGAAAGAGGGCGAGGCTGGCCGCCGCAAGATTAGCCAGTACACCCGCTACGGCACGGTGATACTGGCATTTGTCCAGGCTACCGGTATGTCCGTTGGCCTGGCGAGCCAAGGCATCGCTTACAGCGCTGATTTCAGCTTCTACTTCACCGCCGTGATTACGTTTGTGTCGGGTGCGGTGTTTATGATGTGGCTAGGTGAGCAGATTACTGAGAAGGGCATCGGCAACGGTATTTCGCTGCTGATCTTCGCCGGTATTGTTGCTGGACTACCCAGTGCCGTGGGCCAAGCGTTCGAGCTTGCCCGTAATGAAGGGGCCTGGAATGTTCTGCCGCTGTTAGCGCTGTCCGCGTTAGGTATTGCGACTGTCGCCTTTGTTGTTTTCATTGAGCGCGGCCAACGCCGCCTCAAAGTGAACTACCCTCGGCGGCAAGTGGGCAATAAGATGTATGCAGGGCAAAGTAGCTACCTGCCTTTGAAGGTTAATATGGCCGGCGTTATCCCGGCGATTTTCGCCTCCAGTATCCTGCTCTTTCCGGCCTCTATTGGTCAGTGGGTAGGTGCCGGTGAAGGTATGGAGTGGTTGCAGCGTGCATCTCAAGCATTAGGCCCAGGCCAACCGCTTTACATCTTGCTTTTCGCGGCGGCAGTGGTATTCTTCTGCTTCTTTTACACAGCGCTGGTCTTCAACCCCAAGGATGTGGCTGACAATCTTAAAAAGTCAGGCGCTTTCCTGCCGGGCATTCGCCCCGGCGAGCAGACCGCTCGCTATATCGACAAGGTGATGACACGTCTGACCCTGTTCGGTGCCTTGTATATCACTGCGGTTTCCTTGATGCCCCAGTTCTTGATTGTGGCGTGGAACGTGCCGTTCTTTTTCGGCGGTACCTCGTTGTTAATCGTAGTCGTGGTCATCATGGACTTCATGGCCCAGGTGCAGTCGCATCTCATGTCGCATCAGTATGACTCAGTGATGAAGAAGTCCAACCTGAAAGGCTACGGTAGCGGCGGTATCATGCGCTGAGGCGCCGTCTTCCCCTCTCTATTTTGGTAGTGCAGGGGACGTGCCGCGAGCCGGTTTTTGGAGAAAGATCGATGAAAGTTCGAGCTTCCGTAAAGAAAATGTGCCGTAACTGTAAGATCATTCGTCGCAATGGCGCTGTCCGCGTCATCTGCAGCGAACCGCGGCACAAGCAGCGCCAGGGTTAATACCCCTGGGTTGTTTTAAGCGGGTGCCAGCATACCCCTTGCCTTAGAGCAGCTCTTGCTTTAGAGCAACTTAAGGGGTATGCTGTTGCGCCTTTTGTAGATGAATAAACGAGCAAGCCGCTCAAATTTCGGAGTAAGCTGATGGCCCGTATTGCAGGCGTCAATATCCCGGACAACAAGCATGCGGTGATCTCGCTGACCTATATCTTCGGGATTGGCCGTACCCGTGCTGAGCACATTTGTGCAACAGCCGGTATCGCGCCCACTGCCAAGATCCAGGACCTGTCTTCTGAAGAAGTCGACACCCTGCGTTCTGAAGTTGGCAAGTACACCGTAGAAGGCGATCTTCGTCGTGATGTTACGCTTAATATCAAGCGTCTCATGGACTTAGGTTGCTACCGTGGTCTGCGTCATCGCCGTAGTCTTCCGCTGCGTGGTCAGCGGACTAAGACTAACGCGCGCACCCGTAAGGGCCCGCGTAAGCCGATCCGCAAATAATACGCAGGCTCTTTAATAGAGAGCCGGTGTAACGACAGGAATAGACATCAACATGGCTAACCCGCGTAGTAACCGTAAAAAGGTTAAAAAGCAGGTAGTGGATGCAATTGCGCATATCCATGCCTCTTTTAATAACACGATCGTGACGATCACAGACCGCCAGGGCAATGCGCTTTCTTGGGCAACTGCCGGTGGTTCGGGTTTTCGTGGTTCTCGCAAGAGCACCCCGTTCGCTGCTCAAGTGGCAAGCGAACGTGCAGCAACTGCTGCAGCCGAGTATGGTGTGAAGAACGTAGACGTACTGGTTAAAGGCCCAGGTCCCGGTCGTGAATCCGCCGTGCGCGCATTGAATGCCGCTGGCTTCCGCGTGCAAAGCATCGTAGACGCGACGCCCATTCCCCATAATGGCTGCCGTCCGCCGAAGAAACGCCGCGTTTAAGGAGACAGATTCATGGCTCGTTATATTGGACCGAAGTGCAAACTGTCTCGTCGTGAAGGCACCGATCTCTTCTTAAAGAGTGGCGTGACTCCCTTCGAGAAAAAGTGTAAATCCGAGCAAATCCCGGGTGTACACGGCCAGCGTCGTCAACGTCTTTCAGACTATGGCTTGCAGCTTCGTGAGAAGCAAAAAGTTCGTCGTATGTACGGCGTACTCGAAAAGCAGTTCCGCAACTATTACAAAGAAGCCGCTCGCCTGAAAGGTGCGACGGGTGAAGTATTGTTGCAGTTGCTTGAATCCCGACTGGATAACGTCGTCTACCGCATGGGCTTCGGCTCGACTCGCTCTGAAGCGCGTCAGCTGGTCAGCCACAAGGCGATTTCCGTGAACGGACGTACCGTTAACGTGGCTTCCTACCGGGTTAAGCCAGGTGACGTTATTTCCATTCGCGAAAAGGCGAAGAACCAAGCTCGTATCCAAAGCGCATTGTCCATTGCGGCCAATCGCGGTGATATCGCTTGGATCGAAATCGACGCCAAGAAGATGGAAGGCACTTTCAAGGCTCTGCCTGAACGCGGTGACCTGACTGCCGACATCAACGAAAACCTGATCGTCGAGCTGTACTCCAAGTAAGCAGTTTTCTGTTTCTTGTCGACCTGGTGCAGGTTTAATACCTGCGCCAAGTCGTATTGAGTACCAAGTATCCGTTTGGCAGCCTGAAAGGTGTTCATATGCAGCGTTCAGTGACAGAGTTTCTCCGTCCTCGCGATATCAAGGTCGAAGAAATCAGCGCACATCACGCCAAAATCGTGCTCGAACCGTTCGAGCGTGGCTTTGGTCACACCCTGGGGAATGCACTGCGTCGCATTCTGCTTTCGTCTATGCCCGGCTGTGCCGTGGTAGAGGCTGAAATCGCCGGTGTTGAGCATGAATACAGTGCGCTTGAAGGGGTGCAGGAAGATGTTATTGAAATCCTCCTGAACTTAAAAGATGTTGCGATCAAGATGCACAGCCGCGATGAGGCGGTGCTCACGCTGAACAAGCAGGGCCCGGCCGTCGTCACCGCTGGCGACATTGCGCTTGATCATAGCGTCGAAATCGTCAACCCGGACCACATCATTGCGCATGTCAATGAAGGTGCCGAGCTGAAAATTCAGCTTAAGGTAGCGCTGGGTCGTGGCTACGAACCGGCTGACGCGCGCGGCTCTGATGAAGAGTCACGTGCCATTGGCCGCCTGCAGCTGGATGCTACCTTCAGCCCTGTCCGCCGTGTTTCCTATTCGGTTGAGGCCGCTCGTGTTGAGCAGCGCACCGACCTCGATAAGCTAATTATCGACCTGGAAACCGATGGTACCCTGGATCCGGAAGAGGCTATCCGTCGCAGTGCGACCATCCTGCAAGAGCAGCTGGCCGCCTTCGTCGACCTGGAAGCTGATAAAGAACAGGAAGTCGAAGAGGAAGAGGATCATGTTGATCCGATTCTATTGCGCCCCGTAGACGATCTTGAGTTGACCGTTCGCAGCGCGAACTGCCTAAAAGCCGAGAATATTTATTACATTGGTGATCTTATTCAGCGCACAGAAGTTGAGCTGTTGAAGACACCGAATCTCGGTAAAAAGTCTTTGAATGAAATCAAAGATGTATTGGCGGCGCGCGGCTTGTCCCTCGGCATGCGGTTGGAAAATTGGCCACCAGCAAGCCTGAAGGACGACAAGGCCTCCGCGTGAGTGTCGACTTGAGTCCCAGTTTGGTAAGGAATTACAACCATGCGTCATCGTAAGAGTGGTCGTCATCTGAATCGCACCAGCTCGCATCGTCAGGCCATGTTCAAGAACATGTCTGTCTCGCTGGTCGAACATGAAGTCATTAAGACAACCCTGCCGAAAGCCAAGGAACTGCGTCGCGTTATCGAGCCGCTGATCACCTTGTCTAAGCAGGATAGCGTTGCCAACCGTCGTTTGGCATTTGCCCGCACGCGCTCTAAAGAAGCGGTCGGCAAACTGTTCAACGAATTAGGTCCGCGTTATGCCGAGCGTCCGGGCGGTTACGTCCGTATTCTTAAGTGCGGTTTCCGCACTGGCGACAACGCGCCTATGGCGTTCGTTGAGCTTGTTGACCGTCCGGTTGTTGAAGAAGCTGCTGCAGAAGAGTAATCCTCTGCACTAGGCATCTTTAATAGCAAACGAAAACCGACCCCTTAGTGGGTCGGTTTTTTTGTATATTCTTCGCATTAATCACCTATACTCGGCTTGTCTTTAAACATAATTATTAAACGCAGCGAGCGATACCATGAAGGTAAGGGAAAGCCTTGTGTTGCGCATTGAGTGTGGCATGGTAGTCAGCTAATGGGTCATTCATAATTCATCGGTAGAGTGCACAGGCAAGGGGTGGGTATGTTTGCGAGGATAAAAAGTGCGGCTGGCGGAGCACCGGCGCTATGGCCTTTGAGTTTGGGGCTACTGCTGATGCTTGCGATGGTGACAAGCGCTCACGCCAACAACCCACGTTACGCGGGCATCGTGGTTGATCTGGATAATGGTGAGGTTCTCTACGCTGAGAACATTGACGAGCAACGTTATCCTGCCTCATTGACCAAAATGATGACGCTCTATTTGACCTTTGAAGCCCTTGAAGCTGGCAGGCTGCGTTTAGATCAACCCTTGCCGGTATCTGCCTATGCCGCTGCAAAACCGGCAGTGAAGCTATGGCTTGCCGCGGGTAGCTCTATTCCGGTAGACACCGCTATCCGAGCGCTTGCGGTTCGCTCTGCCAATGATGTTGCTGCCGTAGTTGCCGAAGCGCTGGGCGGCAGTGAAGCCAATTTTAGCCAAATGATGACGAGTAAAGCGCGTGAGCTGGGTATGCACGCCACTACTTTTCGCAATGCCTCTGGCTTGCCGGATGATCGCCAAGTGACTACCGCACGCGACATGCTGACGCTTTCCGTGCGGGTAATGCAGGATTTCCCCCAGTACTATCATTATTTCGGCCTGCAAGAGTTCACCTATCGCGGTACACGCCATACCAGCCACAATCGTTTGGTGCGTGACTACCCAGGGGCTGACGGCTTGAAAACCGGCTTTATTCGCGCCTCTGGCTTTAATGTAGCGACCACCGCCGTGCGCGGCAATCGCCGCTTAATGGCGGTGGTCATGGGTGGATTCTCATCCCAGTCTCGGGACACGCACATGGCTAATCTGTTAGATCGCAGCTTTATGCGTGCTTCGCTGCGTGATCAACAGAGCTGGGTGGCCAACACCAACTTCTCGCGTGAATTTATGGCCTTTGCGCCATCGTCTCAACCGAGTGGCCCGCCTGCGCCTGCGCAGCGCCAGCCTATATTAGCGGTGGTAGAAACGAATACTCCTGCTGCCTCGCCGTCTTCTATCGACTTTGAGGAGCAGCTAGCTAATATCGAGACCATTCAGCGCCCCGCCGAAGCGCCAGCCGTTTCGCAACCCGACCCACTGCGAGCCTTTATTGAAAGAGAGCGCCAGCTAGCGTCTTCCAATGAAGCCGGCGGAGGTTGGGGAGTTCAAGTAGGCGCTTTCAGCCGCGAAGCGCAAGCACGGCAATTAGCGCAGCAGGCGGCTCAACGCATCGCCCAGAATTTAGGCGGCCGCGTGGCTGTGGACACCGTAGAGGGTCAGAATCCGGTGTACCGTGCCCGTTTAATGGCGTTGGATGAGTACCGTGCTCGCCAAGCCTGCCGTGAGCTGAACTCCCAAGGGATGGACTGCATGGTGGTCAACGCCAGCCTATAACGCGGGATATGGCTGCCGCCCCGCCAATGGCTCATTGGCGGGGTTTTTGCTTTTAGGCAGGCATGGTTTGGTGGATGGTTCTAGCAGACAGCTTTAGCAGATAACAGGAGGAACGCGGTGACAACGTCGCTGAAAGGCATACTCTGCATGTGTATCGGCGTTTTTTTTCTAGCCTCAGGAGACGCTGTTTCCAAGTGGCTGGGCGAAACGCATTCGCCGCTGCAGATCATCTTTTTCCGCACGCTCGTCTCGCTGCCGCTGATAGCGTTACTGGCTCATTTTGCCGGTGGCTTGCGCAAACTACGCACTCAACGTCCGGGTGTGCATTTGCTGCGTGGGTTGATCTATACCGCCACCATGGTCTGTTTCGTATGGGGTTTAACGCTTTTACCCCTGGCGGAAGCCACCGCGATTGCCTTTGTAGCGCCGCTGTTTGTCACGCTGCTTTCGGTGCCGCTGCTAGGTGAGCGCATCGACCCCCCGGTACTTATCGCATCGCTGGTGGGGTTTGCTGGCGTGCTGATTGTCGTTCGCCCTAATGGTGCTGCCTTTCAGGTGGGTGGGTTGGTGTTGGTAGCCGCCGCCTTTTTTTATGCCTTAATGATGATTACGGCTCGCCGGTACGGCGCGCGTGAACACCTGTGGGCAATGCTGTTTTACATGACGTTTGTGCCATTGATGGTGACCGCCTTAACCCTGCCTTGGGTATGGCAAACGCCGCAGCCGTGGCACTGGTTAGGTTTTTTCGCCTCTGGCGTTCTCGGCGTTGCGGCCACCGCCTTTATCACCTTGGCCTTTCGGTTTGCCCCTGCGGCCATTGCCGCCCCGTTTGATTACACCGCCATGCTGTGGGCAGTGCTGCTGGGCTGGTGGTTCTGGGGCGAAATGCCGGATCTCTGGGTGTGGGTGGGCAGCGCCTTGATAATGAGCAGCGGGTTAGCGGTGGCCTACCACGACCGGCGGACTACCTTAAAGCGCCGGCCTACCGCATAAAAGCGCGCGCTGCCTGATACGGGTCTGGCTGGCCGCAAATCGCTGAAATTACCGCTAAGCCATTAGCACCCGCGCGCTGCACCGTGCTGGCATGAGCCACTTTCAGCCCGCCAATCGCGACGCTAGGCAGCTGGCATGCCGCAACCAACGCTTCCAAGCCATCAAAGCCAATGGGTTGAGCGTGATCCTGCTTGCTTGCGGTGGCAAACACGGGGCCAATCCCGACATAATCAAGCCATTCAACCGGCGCTGTTTGCAGTTGTTCCAGCGTATTAATCGACAGGCCAATAATCGCCCCTTGGCCCATGGCCGCTCGGGCTTCTTGCACCGCCGTATCGCTCTGGCCAACATGTAAGCCATCTGCTTGGCTCTCAAGCGCCACTGTCAGGCGGTCATTAATCATCAACGGCACGCCGCTGCCGGCCAATACTGTTTTTAAGCGTTTGGCCTGGGCAATCATCTCGGCATCGCTGGCGTGCTTATCGCGCAGTTGAACCATCGTGACACCCCCTTCTACGGCTGCTTCAACGGTTCGTTCCAGGCCATAGTCACGGCAGAGTGCCGCATCCGTTACTAAATAAAGCGATAGATCAAACGGCATGGATTGCCTCCCTCTGTGCATGGGTGGTGAGGTCATCAGGGGTGAGTTGATACAGCGCATCCAGCAGGGCAACCTGGAAGCTACCAGGCCCCTGGGCGCTGCGGCCTGCACGCTCCCCCGCGATAGCAAAGCAGGCCAGCGCAGCGCTTGCTGCCCCCAGGGGCGCTTGACGATTAGCCGCTACAAATGCCGCAACCAGCGCGCTCAACCCGCAGCCTAGCGTTGTCACGCGGGGCATTAACGGGTGGCCGCCGCTAATGCGGTAATGCTGTTTGCCGTCGGTTACCCAGTCGCTTTCGCCGGTCATCGCGACAACGCAGCCGTGGTTTTTCGCTAGCGCTATGGCGGCGTTCACGGCTTGGCCGGTGGCGGCGGTTGAGTCCGCACCGCGGCCTTGGCTGGCTAAACCGTTAAGGGCAAGAATTTCAGAGGCATTGCCACGAATCACGCTGGGTTTGAAGGCAAGCAGCTTCGCGCACAGCGTTTGGCGGTAGTGCGTTGCGCCAACGGCGACGGGATCTAACACCCAGGGAATAGCGTGCTGGTTGGCGGTCTGTGTGGCGGTCAACATGGCATCCGCCCAGTGGGAAGAAATCGTGCCGATGTTAATCGAAAGCCCCGCTGAAATTGCAGTGAACTCAGCCACTTCTTCAGGGGCGTGCAGCATGGCAGGCGATGCGCCGGTGGCTAACAGCAGGTTAGCGGTGCTGTTCATGGCAACATAGTTGGTGATGCAGTGCACGAGCGGCGTCTCTGCGCGCAGCGCACGAAGGTAATCGCCAAGCGGGCGTAAGGGCATAGTTTCCTCCCGGTAGGGAGGTGGTGAGAAACACCACGACTCCCTACGCCGGCGTTATCCGGTTCAGGTTCAAAGGGTGCTTCTCAGCCCACTGTTAACGCGGGCGCCCCTGTCGAGTGATTACTATCCTTGGCTGCGTTGGCCCTGTAAAGCCCCAGATGCGGACAACGGCACGCTAGCGAAAAGCAATCCGGGTGCCGTAGGTGAGCATTTCGTTGGGCGTAATCGCTTTGCCCTGTACGCCGATCATTTCATCACCGCACTGGTCAGCAAAGGTAAGCACGCCGTGGGTTAGGCCAAGCTGGCCGAGCGTATCGCGTATTTCGCCAGTGCCTAAAAAGGTGCTGACTTTTCCTGCCGTATCACATAAATCCGAAACCCCGTTGGCATGATGGAACCGAACAGCGTAAATGCCGTCCATCGATTCAACTTCAACAATCGGCGAAAAACCATTGTGAAGCGCATGGGAAAGCTGTTTTAACGTCAAACGGTCGCCTAGCGTCATATCAATCGCACTCATGGAAAGCTCCTTCATGAAAAGCTCCTGGCGGGGATGCCATAACGATGTGGCACCGCTCATATTGCGGGAAATATGTTTTGTCTATTCGTCAATTTGTAAAGCTTGTGAATAATAAGTGTAGGGTTTTTGTGAAGGATTTCCAGTGCGCTTATTGATATCTGGGTACGCCATCGTGGTGACAGGGGCTAGGTGCTTGTGAGGGCTAGCATTATGGCGATAAAGCCCCCATGGTAAGCAGTCTATGGGTTCAATGATCCCTATCAGCGGATCAACATCAGCGACAGGAGAGTGTGATGAGTTTTCAAGGTGAGCAGCATCCTGGCGTCGTCGCCACACCACCCCAAACCCAAGGGTTTCGCTTAAACCACACCATGCTGCGGGTGAAAGACCCCGAACGTGCGCTGGCGTTTTATTCCAAGGTGTTTGGTATGCAGGTAATGCGGCGGCTGGATTTCGAAGAGATGCAGTTCTCGCTCTATTTCCTCGCCAATTTAGAGCTAAGCGACAGCGTGCCGGAAGAGGCGCAAGCGCGTACCGCCTGGACCTTTAGCCAGAAAGGGCTGCTGGAGCTGACCCACAACTGGGGCACCGAAAACCAGGAGAATTTCGCCTACCACGATGGCAATGCCGAACCGCAAGGCTTTGGGCATATTTGCTTTAATGTGCCCGATTTGGCTGCGGCTCAGGCGTGGTTTGACGAGCACGATGTCACCTTCGTCAAGCGCGCCGATCAAGGCAAGATGAAGGATGTTATCTTCGTTAAAGACCCTGACGGTTACTGGATCGAAGTGATTCAGGCAGAACTAATGGCGGGGAAGAGCGACGCATGAGGCACGCCAATGGCTGAACTCCTGTTCCGGCTGCGTCACGTTACCGACGAAGAAGCCATGGAAGTGCGTGACCTGCTGGCTGCCCATGGCTTTGATACCTACGAAACCCAGGCGGGCTTTTTCCGCTTGGGTGTTGATGCTATTTGGCTGCGCAACCCACATCAGCATGAAGCGGCCATTGCGGCATTAGAAGCCTACCAGGAAGAGCGCCTTGAGCGTGCCCAGCGCGAACATCAGCAAGCGGTTGAGCGGGGCGAGCAAATGACGCTATGGAAGCGCCTGGCTGCTCACCCGCTGCAAGTGGTGTTGGTGCTGTTAGCCGTGGGGCTTATTGCGGCGTTAACGCTGCTGCCATTTCTAGGTTTGGCGCGAACCTAAACGCGAAACCAAACATGAACCTAGGCACGAGCGTTATGCGGGCGGCAGATGACCCCGCTTTAGATACATCATCACGCCTTCTTCACCGGCGGTTAATGCCGGTGCCGCGCCGCTAGGGTAGCGGCACCACGTGCCCGCCGTGTAACTTTGCTCGCTATCGCTGAGCGCGCCTTCCAGAATCAAAAACTCCAGGCCGCCCAGCAGCGTGGGGTAGGTAATCGAGGTACCCGCCGACCAGCGCTCTAGGCTGGTGCGCTCCTGCTTGTAGGTATGCAGCATCTTGTAGGCGATGCGCGGGCGACGGTCTGGCTGCCAGGGCAGCCGATGGGCAGGCACCGCCAGCTGTAGTGTGTCATTGGGGTCAAACTGGTGCAGTTTGACGAAAATCAGCGCGCCTTCCTCGCCAATCTGCGGCGTATGGCCGGTGCCGATGGGGTTTCGTAAGTAGCTGTCCGCTGCGTAGCGCCCGTGCTCATCGGCGAACACGCCTTCCAGCACCAGAATCTCTTCGCCACCGCCGTGGGTATGCCGCTCAAACTGGGTATTGGGGGCGTAACGGACCAGGCTGGTGGCGCGGGCAACTTCATCGCCAATCCGGTCGAACATCATGCGTTCTACCCCCGCACTGGGGGAGTCGACCCACTGATACTCTTCCGGGGTAACACAGGCAAAGTGGCTAAAATCGGCGTTTAGACGCATGGGGAAAGGCTCTTCGCAGTGAAGGTAAGTAACGGGAAGGGGTGTTAGTCTCCTTATCGGCAGGCCAGAATGCAAATTTTCGCCTGTTTGATCTTAGCTGTATGGCCATAAAAATGCCGCCCGAAGGCGGCATACAATACTTGCCCAGTACGATTTAATGGCTGTGACCATGTTCGTCGTGGTCATCATGTCCGGGTTCTTTATGTCCGGGTTCTGCTAACGCATCGTGCAGCACCTGCGCGTTGTGGCGCATCATACCTAGGTAAGTGCTGGCTTCGCCTTCACTGGCCAGTGCATCGGCGTAAAGCGTGCCGGCAATCGGCAGGCCGGTCTCTTCGGCGAGCTGGGTGATAATTGACTGATTGGTCATGTTCTCGTGAAACAGCGCCTTCACGTTTTCCTGCTCAATCACATCCACCAGGGCTGCCATGCTCGCGCCACTGGGGTCAGCTTCCGTTGACAAGCCTGTTGGTGAGAGGAAATTCACGCCATAGGCGCTTGAGAAATAGCCAAAGGAGTCGTGACCAGTAATCACACTAGTGGACGCTGGGATCTCGTCAATCAGCGCACGAATCTCGGCGTCTACCTCGGCCATTTTCTGTAAATACTGCTCCGCATTGGCGCGGTAGGCATCGGCGTTATCGGCATCAGCGGCGATTAAGCCATCGCGGATATTAGCGATATACACCTTTGCTTGGTGCATATCCTGCCAGGCGTGGGGGTCTTGATTGCCGTGATCGTGATCGGCGTGCTCATCGGCATGGTCGTCATGGCCATGCTCATCGTGCTCGTCATGACCGTGCTCGTCATGTTCAGAGAAAGCGCGCGGCTCAATACCATCGGTTGCCGTGACTAAGGCACCGGTGTAATCGCTGGCGCTAATCAAGCGCTCCATCCAGCCTTCAAACAGCAGGCCGTTGAAGACTACTAAATCAGCATCCGCCAAGGAACGCGCATCGCCAGGGCTTGGTGAGTAAACGTGGGCATCGCCATCGGCCGCAACCAGTGGGGTTACCTCGACATGCTCGCCGCCTACGTTTTCCACCATATCCGCCAGAATAGAAAAGCTGGTCACCACCTGAACGCGCTCATTCGCCATGGCAGCAGGCAGCGCCAGCAGGGCGGAAACACCCACTAACCAGCGTGATGGCCGAGACGATAAATAGGCAAGCGACATACAACACTCCTTACGATAGAAAACTGACAATTAAGACCCTTGTTCTGCTGCCAGCGGCGTGGTTTTACGCCACAGCTTGGCTGCCAAGCTGTGGTGGCGACCAAACAGCGCTGAAAACAGATAACCAACCCCCGCCAGCAGAATAATGCTTGGGCCTGAAGGAATATCCAGATGAAACGAGAGCAGCAGGCCGCCGGTGCTCGCCACCATCGCCAGCACAATCGCAATGCCGATCAAGCCCTCTAGGCGTTTGCTCCAAAAGCGTGCCGAAGTGGCAGGCAGCATCATTAAGCCCACCGCCATTAGCGTACCCAGGGTTTGAAAACCGGCGGTTAAGTTCAGCACCAGCAGCCCCAAAAACACGCTGTGCACCCAACCGCTGCGGCGGCTTTGGCCACGTAAAAATAGCGGGTCTAAACACTCCACTACCAAGGCGCGAAACACCACCGCCAGCGTCACCACAATCAGCGTGCTGATACCCGCGATTAGCAGCAGCGCGGTGGAATTGATCGCCAAAATCGAGCCAAACAGCACGTGGGTAAGATCAACACTGCTGCCGCCTAGCGAAATCAGCATCACCCCTGCGGCCAGCGAAATAATAAAAAAGCTCGCCATGGCGGCATCTTCACGCTGCCCGCCCATTTTCGAGACCGCCCCCGCCAGCAGTGCGACCATTAACCCAAACAGCACCCCGCCAATGCTCATAATCGGCAGCGAGAACCCCGCCAGCAGAAACCCCAGCGCCACACCGGGCAAAATTGCATGGGCCATGGCGTCGCCAATCAGGCTCATGCCGCGCAGCACCAAAAATACTCCCAGCGGCGGGGCGGCCAGCGAGAGCGCCAAACCACCCACTACGGCACGGCGCATAAAGCCGTAATCAAACGGGCTGATAAACCATGCATTAAGCAGATCCCACATGGCGACCTCCCAAGTTAAACGGCACCACTTGGGTGGGCGCATGTTGATGGGTCAGCGCGCTGGGCGCGACCCAGCGGCCATGGCCGCCGTTGAGCATCAGCACTTCATCGGCCAGGCGGCGCAGGTGATCCATATCGTGCAGCACGACAATAATCGTCGCGCCGTCGTCCGCCATCTGGCGCAGAATGCGGATCAGAATATCCACGGTTTCGCTATCCACGTTGGCGAACGGCTCATCCAGCAGCAGCAGTTCGGCTTCCTGCATCAGCGTGCGGCCTATCAGTGCACGCTGGCGCTGGCCACCAGAAAGCTCGCCCAGCGGGCGGTGGGCCAAGTGCGAAATGCCCAGCCGCGCCATAATCTCGCGGCCCTTGCGATAGTGGGCAGCACAGTAGCCTTTCATCGCCCCGTGGCTGGGCCAGCTGCCGGTCATCACCAGCTCTTCCACGCTCATGGGGAAGGTTAGATCTAACGCCAACTGCTGGGGCAACCAAGCTCGGCGTTCTTTCGGCACGGTGCACACCACTTCGCCGCTAATCGGCCGAAGTTCGCCCATAATGGCTTGAATCAGCGTGCTTTTACCGGCGCCGTTAGCGCCAATTAACGCGGTAATCGCCCCCGGCTTAAAGTCGCCTTCGATATGTTCCAACACCGTGCGGCGCGCCTGAGCCAAGTGCAGGTTGTGCAGCTGCAGGCGTGATAAAGAGCGTTGACTCATCCCAACCACCCGCCAGCCCAAACCACCAAGGCCCACAGCGCCAGCAGCGGCACGGCAACAAACAGCAGCCGTTTTACAGCCGACAGCGACATCAGCGAAAAATGACAAGGACCTTCCTTGTTATGGCGGTGCGTATGCTCACTCATCAAGCGGCCTCGTGTAATTTCAAATAGGTTATAACATAACATCTGGCGATGCCAAAAAATTGCTGGATATTTTACTCGCTAACGCCGTACTGGCAACGATAAAGCGCGGGATAGGAAATCCCATCGGAAAATTAGCGTGCAAATAAAAATGGCTAAGTATGACGAGGATCAATAATTATGTAAGGTAAAGGATGGTTAGATGTGTTGATGAGCAATGACGCAGGGAGGCAACGATGACTTACTACCGCTATTGGGGCAAAGCGCAGGCTAAAGGAGAGGCCATAGAGTGCCATCTATTGCCCTACCACAACCTCGATGTTGCTGCTGTGGGTTGGTTGTTGCTTTCTCCGGATAAGCCATTAACTCAGCGTCTGGCGGTTCAATTGAGCTTAAAGCCGGAGCAGCTACGAAATTTTCTGGTATTTTGGCTTGGGCTGCACGATATCGGTAAGTTCTCTCGAGCCTTTCAGGGGCTTTTTCAACCAACTTCAAGCGTCTCCTTAGTTCCTGCCGCTGCGCAATATGTTTACAAAGAGCGCCATGACCGCTTAGGCGCAGTGGTTTGGGAGGCTAAATGGCTAGACTGGTTTGAAGATGGCACGTTGCAGTGGCCAACTGGGTTGACTCGTACCGATCGCAAGTCTCTACGCGCAGTTCTGCCTACCATAACTGCGCCTTTCTTTGGTCATCACGGCCAGCCAGTAAGCGCAGGCAATATCGACGTAGAGATGTTTTTCTGCTGTGACGAGCACGCCGACGATATCGAAGCGACGCGCCAATTTATTGCTGACTGGGCAAGCGTCGTTCCACCAGGGTGGCCAATCGAGCAGCTGTTTTCTGAACAGTGGGTGTATGCCCTACAGACGTTAAGCTGGTCAATCGCAGGTTGGGCCACGTTAAGCGACTGGCTAGGCTCCAATCGCGATCATTTTTCTTACTATCAAAAGAAAATGCCTCTTGCCGATTATTGGCAAATTGCATTAGCCAACGCAGAGCAGGCACTGCAAGAAACAGGGTTTAACAAGATTTCCAAGCCGTTGCCTTACGCCGGTATGGCACGCTGGTTTGGCAAACAAACCATCACGCCAACGCCCTTACAGCAGGCCGCAGAAACAGTAGAACTCACGGATGGGCCGCAGCTGTTTATCTTGGAAGATGTCACCGGGGCAGGAAAAACCGAAGCCGCCTGCATCCTGACTCAGCGCCTATTAGCGGCAGGTCACGGCGATGGGCTCTATTTTGCACTGCCCACGATGGCAACCTCTAACGCTATGTATTCGCGGCTGGGTAATTTGCATCGCCAATTTTACACCGCTGAATCTACCCCCTCTTTTGTTCTTGCTCACGGCGCGCGAGAGTTAAACGACGATTTTATCGCCGCCGTTGCCGCACCTCAGCCTACCGATTTGGATTACACCGCTAGCGAACTGTCGGCCACCAGCCGTTGCAATCAATGGCTAGCGGACTCGCGGAAAAAAGCGCTGCTGGCGGAAGTGGGCGTAGGCACCATCGACCAAGCCTTAATGGCCATTTTACCGTTTCGTCACCAATCGCTGCGTTTATACGGGCTGGCGCGAAAGGTGCTTGTGATTGACGAAGTTCACGCCTACGACAATTACATGCAGACCCTGCTGAGCCAACTGCTGGCCTACCATGCGCGCCAGGGCGGTAGCGCGATTCTGCTGACTGCCACGTTACCCCGTGCCATGCGCAGCGCCTTGATGGCAGCTTGGCAAACAGGGCTTGGGCAGCCGACAACGAAACCGCAAAAAGAGGACTTTCCGTTACTGACCCATGTGAGCGAAGGGCAACCGTTGGAGCTGCCGCTAGGATCGCGCAAAGAGGTGTCCAGAAGCGTTGAAGTCGCTTGGTTAACTGAAGAAGAGCAGGCGATAGAGGCGGTGCTGGCAGCAGTAGAGGCGGGCGAGTGCATCGCCTGGGTGCGCAATACCGTTGATGATGCTATTCGTGCGTTTGAAGCCATCGCCGCCCGACACCCTGACCAAGAGCGCTGCCTTCTGTTCCACAGCCGCTTTGCCATGGTGGATAGGCAACGCATTGAGTCCCAGGTCATTGAGCGTTTAGGCAAAGACTCAACGGCTGAAATACGTAAGGGGCAAGTGTTGATCAGTACCCAGGTATTTCAGGAGTCTCTCGACTGCGATGTCGATGTGATGATCAGCGACATTGCCCCCATTGATCTACTGATCCAGCGGGCTGGGCGTTTACAACGCCACCAACGCGGGGAGCGCTGCCTGCCGCGCCTGCTAGTGTTAGCGCCGCCGTGGGCGGATGAACCCGATGAGCATTGGCTCAAGCGCACGCTGCCGGGCACCCAAGCGGTGTATCGCGATACCTCATTAAGTTGGTTAACACAGCGGGTGCTGCGTCGTTTGGAAGCAATCCGTATGCCCGAAGAGGCGAGAGACCTTATTGAAGGTGTTTACGGTCAAGTTATTGACGATATTCCAGAGGCTTTGCAACAGGCTCGCATCGAGCAAGGCAGCATACGGAAAGCGTCCGGTTCGCTCGCTACTTTCAACGCACTCAACCTTGAGGAAGGTTACACAAAAAGCGATCAATGGCAGGAAGAACAAGAGATAGGCACAAGGCTGATGGATGAGCCAACGATCAACGTTGTGCTGCTAGCGTGCGCAGCTAACGGTGAGCTGGCGCTGTGGGCGGGAGAGCACCGGCATGCCGGTATGCTCAGCCAAGTGAAGCTACGCCAAAGCCAAGCAGCCAAGTTGGCAGCGCTGCCAAGCCGCCATGAAAGCCAGTGGCTTGCCCTTCAGGAGCGATATAAAGCACTGAAGTATACCCAGCCCTGGCTGCCAAGTGATGACCCTAATTGCGACTACGAGACCCAATGGGGCGTTAGGTTGGGCAGTAAGGAGCAAGCGTCATGAGGCGTTCAATGTTCGCTGGCTTGAAAGCTCATGGCTTCTTCGAAGCTGTACAGGCACTGCTCGGGAAACTCTTGGGGTTCTCGATCCGTTTCGATGGCCGCTGCTCGGCGGGCGTCATCGTAGGCTTCGCTCATCAGTTCAGGCAGCGATGCCTTCAAGCTGGGGTTATCTTTCAGCAAACGATTCACCTTGGTTTGAGCATCCTGAATCGTCAGCCGCCAACTACGCGAACGCCGTTCCGGCTGGTGATCCCATTTCAGCAGGTGCATCAGCAAGCGGGCCAACTGGCTAATCAAGGCGCGTCGCTCGCTTTTGCCCATGCTCTCAATCTCCTCGGCAAGATGCTCAATATCCAGCTTGTCCAGTTTTCCGGCCCGCAGAAGCCCGGCCTGTTCAAGCGCCCATGCATAGGCATCCTGCTCATAATGAATCGCCATTGTCCTGATCCTCCTCGCCAGCTTACTGATTTTTGCTTTTTTCAGTGTAAACCAAGCACCGACACCAGACGACACTATCGAGGTGTACATGAATTTACTTGAAGACTCCTGGCTACCCTTTCTATTGAGAAGTGGGAAGGTAGAGTATCGCCCTCCCTCTGCGTTAGCTGATCCCGACGTCATCAACTTCGCCCTGCCGCGAGCAGACTTTCAGGGGGCGGCCTACCAGTTTTTGATCGGCCTGCTACAAACGGCGCTGCCGCCGAAAACCCACGATGACTGGCTTGATTTGTTAATGGAGCCACCCAGTGTGAATGCGTTGGATAAAGCATTCGCGCCTTTCAGTAGCGCTTTTGAATTGGACGGCGATGGCCCCCGGTTTATGCAGGACCTGGACTCGCTGGACGATGTGAAAAACGCTACCGTCAGCGGTTTATTAATTGATGCCCCTGGCGCTAACGGCATCAAAAACAACACTGACTTTTTTGTAAAACGTGGCCGTGTTGAGGTGATGTGTGACGCCTGCGCGGCCATAGCGCTTTACACCATGCAGATTAATGCGCCTGCGGGTGGTGCTGGTATCCGGGTGGGCCTGCGGGGTGGTGGCCCGCTAACCACGCTGGTGATGCCGGAGTCATCCACAGCCAGCCTGTGGGAGCGGCTGTGGCTAAACGTCATTACACAGAAAGAAGCCACCCAGAAAGGCCAGCAGTGGACAGCGCCACACCCAGAAGAACCTTCGCTCTTTTTCTGGATGGCTAATGCGCGGATAAGTGACAAAAAAGGCACCGAGGTGCTACCTGACGATACCCACCCCCTACACGCTTACTGGTCAATGCCACGCCGCTTTCGGCTGCTATTTGAAGAAGTAGATGAATGCCCGTGTGATATTTGCGGCCGAAAAACCAATCGTGTGGTGCGCGAATTACGCGCTAAAAAGCAGGGGGCTAACTACGACGGCCCTTGGATACACCCGCTAACACCCTACCGACGTGACCCCAAAAAGCCCAATGAACTGCCGCTTTCAAGTAAGGGTCAGCCGGGCGGGCTTGGCTATCGCCATTGGTCAGGCTTTGTACTGAATGATGAAGAAAGCAGTGGCGCAATTGCGGCTGCGGTGCTGAAAAGTTACATCGACAAACAAAAGCTAGTGACACAAGAGCGCGCGCGTGGCGAAAGCATTCAGGCGCTGCTGAGAGAGGCGCGTTTATGGGTGTTTGGCTACGACATGGACAACATGAAGCCGCGGGGCTGGTACAGCGTCGAAATGCCCCTGGTAGACATTCCACAAGGCCAGCAGGAAAGGCTCCGCGCCTGGGTCCACCAACTGACCGAGCTGTCGCGCAATATCGCCTGGATGGTACGCACTCAAGTCAAAAACGCTTGGTTCTCACGGCCATCGGATGCCAAGGGCGATATGAGCGCCATTGATAATCAGTTTTACGATGCCACCGAGCCTGAATTTTTTAAAGCGCTTCTGGCCCTGCAGCAGGTGCTGCAACAAGACACGCCGCCACCGCATATCCCTCCTGATATTGCTGAGCGTTGGTACTTCGCCCTTAAGCGTGAAGCCATGCGTGTATTCGAAGGCCTAGCGCTCAGCGGTTCCCAGGAAAGCATGGATCTTGAGCGTGCTACCGCTGCCCATCGGCAGTTGCAAAGCTTTCTTGGTGGTAAGAGCAAAGGTAGCAAAGTGGTGAGCGATTTTATCCAACAGGGTGATTTTGACCCCTCCGCGAAGGCCAAGCGTAATGCGGCCTCTGCTGCAACAACGACAGGAGACGCCTGATGAGTGATGTGGAGACGCCGGAAACAATCGAAAAAGAAGATATTTTGTCCGAGGCGGAGAAAAAAGCGCTCGTCGCTTTGAAATTGGATGAAGCCGCCGCCCTGCGCCGCTGGTGGCAGCGGTTGACGTTAACCCCACAGGCTTTGAAAGTATTCACCCCCCAGCCACCACTGCCCCGTGGTGTACGAGCGGTACTGCGACGTTGTGACACCGCCGAGGCCGCCATGCTAACCCAAGGTTTTCGTGAGCTATGGGCGATGCTGCCTGAGACGACGAAGCAAACGGACTACCGCGATGAAAAGCTACAAGTGTGGTCATGCATCGCGCTAATAACCGCGGAGTTGCGCGAAGAGAAGAAGAGCGCGTCGTTAGCCTTACGCCTTGGCCAGCAAAAAGAGCAAACCGGTAAACCGCTAATGAGCGAGCTGCGTTTTCAGCAGCTACTTTCTTGCCGAACGCCGGAAGAGTTTATTCAGCGCTTACGCCGAGCGCTGGCGCTTGCGGATAAGAAAGATATCAGTGTCGTGCTGCTGGCGAGTGTTATCTCGCTCTGGTGGCGTGAGCATCGTGGACGTTTATCTACCAAGCCTACCCAGCGGTTTGGGTTTGTACTGGCAAATGACTATTTCGCCGCAACGTCTCGCTATAGCCATCGCAGCGACTGATTTTACGACTGTCTTTTACGGCTGACGATCACCCTTTCTTGCTTCATACAGACATCACTAACGGAGTTACCCATGAGCCACTTTATTCAACTGCACCTGCTGACCTCTTATCCGCCTGCCAACCTAAACCGCGACGATTTAGGCCGTCCCAAAACTGCCTTGATGGGTGGCGCTAAGCGCCTACGTGTTTCGTCACAAAGCCTCAAGCGCACTTGGCGTACCTCTGCGCTCTTCGAAGAAGCACTGGCTGGGCATGTGGGTACGCGTACCAAGCGTTTAGGTTCAGAAGCCTACAAAGAACTGATAGAAAAAGAGTTGGATGAAAAAACTGCAGCGGCGAGTGCAGAAAAAATAGCGGGCGTGTTTGGTAAATTGCGCAAAGTAGAAAAGGGCGAAGCTAAAGAGTTTGAAATTGAACAGTTAGTGCACGTTGGCTTGGAAGAACGTCAAGCGATCAGTGCATTGGTTGAAACGCTGGCGGCAGAGAAGCGCGAGCCAAACGATGATGAACTAAAGCTCTTGCGCCATAAGCCTGCCGCCGCCGATGTAGCGCTGTTTGGACGCATGCTGGCCGCCGTGCCTGAATATAACGTCGATGCCGCTTGCCAAGTGGCCCACGCCATCACCGTGCATGCCGCCGAAGTGGAAGATGATTACTTCACGGCGGTTGATGACTTAAACAGCGGCGATAAAGACCGGGGTGCTGCGCATATCGGTGAATCTGGCTTTGGTGCCGGGTTGTTCTATCTGTATATCTGCATTGACCGCCAGCAATTGGTTGAGAACCTGCAGGGTAATGGTGAATTAGCCGACCAAGCGATTGCTGCACTGGTGGAAGCTGCGGCGAAAACGTCGCCTAAAGGCAAGCAAAACAGCTTTGGTTCCCGTGCCCACGCGAGCTACGTGCTGGCGGAAAAAGGTAACCAGCAGCCGCGCTCACTTTCTACCGCTTATCTGCGGCCTATCGCGGGGCAAGATCAAGCGCTCGATGCCATTAAGCGTATTGAAGAGCAAGCTAACGCGTTTGATAGCGCCTATGACGCAGGCGCTGACAGCCGCTTTGTCACGAGTGCCGAGACCGGCTATGAAGAGCCGCAGCTAAAAGGCAATGTTAAAAAGGGCAGCCTTTCAGAACTGATCGCTTTCTTAAAATCCGACCAGTGAGGGGGCGGCATGACCGACTATCTTATTTTTCGGCTCTATGCGCCGCTTGCCAGTTGGGGCGAAGCCGCCGTTGGTGAAACGCGCCCTACGGCGACTTATCCGGGCAAAGGAGCTGTTTTGGGATTGCTGGGGGCAGCACTAGGTATTCGTCGCGATGACGATGCAGGCCAAATGCAGCTGCGTGACAGCATTGCCATGGGCGTAAAGCAGTACACCTCCGGTATGCTCATGCGCGACTACCACACGGTGCAGATGCCCGCCGCACAGTCAAAAGTGAGCTACCACACCCGCAAAGAGGAGCTAAGCGGGCCGCGCGATGCGCTGAAAACGATCCTATCCAGCCGCGACTATCGCTGCGATGGCCTATGGACAGTAGTCGTCTGGCTAACGCCAGAAGCAACCCTAACGCTTTCTGAACTTGAGCAAGCGCTAAAAACGCCCCACTACCCGCTTTATTTAGGACGAAAATCTTGCCCGCCCGCTGCGCCGTTGGCACCCCAGCGACGAGAGTGCAGCACCCTTAAAGAAGCGCTTGATGCGACGTTCCCTACACTGGCGGTCAACTGCCAAGAAGACAGAAAGGCACTGCGTTTTCCCGATGAAGCGCTATACGCATGGGAAGGCGAGGCGAGTGGTTTAGATGGCAGCCAAGTGGCAGAGTACAACGATGTATGGGATTTGCCGCTAAATCGCCGCCGCTGGCAGTTTGGCTCTCGGTTAGAGTTTCGCCGTTCAGTGGCAGCCGAGGAGGCACGCTAATGTATCTCTCCCGCGTACGTGTGGACTTGAATGGGCTGTCTCGCGAAAAACTGTTTGATGTAATGAACGCAGAAGCCTATACCGCGCATCAGCTTTTGTGGCAGCTATTTCCCGAGTATGAAGGCCCCCGCCCGTTTCTTTTCAGGCAGGAAATGGAAGAAACTGAGGAGGGTAGAGGTCCCAAAGGGCTACCCCTCTTTTATGTTCTTTCAAACCGCGAACCTGTATCAGTGGCTGGCTTACTTACTGCAGAGAGCAAACCCTTTACACCAGAGCTCAACGTGGGTGATACGCTGGCGTTCCGCCTGCGTGCTAACCCTACGGTGGCGGTTCCGGTGCCTGGAAAACGTGGCCAACGCGCCGATGTGTTAATGGCCGCCAAAAAGCCATTCGCGCCGGGGCAGCGTACTAGCCAAACCTGCGTTGATGCGATGAATAGTAAGGCCCGTGAGTGGCTCGAAAGCCGTGCTGAAACGTGGGGCTTTCGCCTACCGGTTACGCCAGAGCTCGGTGCCTACCGTCAACATGTATTGAACAAAGGCAGCGGAAAGCCGGTTCAATTCTCCACGGTGGATTACGAAGGTCTGCTGGAAGTGACCCATCCAGGAAAGCTGATCGAAACCATGGCTCACGGCATTGGACGGGCCAAAGCGTTTGGCGGTGGTTTGCTGCTACTGCGACGACCTTAGGAGACCCAAATGGGCTTTATTCCGCTAAAGCCCATTCCCGAAAAAGACCGTATGTCGATGATCTTTATCGGGATGGGGCAAATAGACGTTCGCGACGGTGCCTTTGTGGTCATTGACGACGTCAATGGCGAGCGCATGCATATCCCAGTGGGCTCGGTGGCGTGCCTACTGCTGGAACCGGGCACCCGAGTTTCTCATGCCGCCATTAAGCTGGCGGCTACGGTAGGTACGCTACTGATTTGGGTAGGCGATGCTGGCGTACGACTCTATAGCGCTGGCCAACCGGGGGGTGCGCGGTCAGATAAATTACTCTACCAGGCACAGCTGGCGTTGGATGAAAAACTGCGCCTAAAAGTGGTACGCAAAATGTTTGAGCTGCGTTTTGGGGAAGAGCCACCTTCTCGTCGCAGCATTGAGCAATTACGCGGCATGGAAGGTGCCAGAGTTCGCAAAACTTACCAGCTGTTAGCCAAACAGTACGGCGTTAAATGGAACGGGCGTCGTTACGACCCAAAACAGTGGGATGCATCGGATGTTGCTAACCAATGCCTTTCATCAGCAACAGCGTGCTTATATGGAATAACCGAAGCCGCCATTTTGGCAGCAGGTTACGCCCCAGCGATTGGGTATCTGCACACCGGTAAGCCGCTGAGCTTTGTGTACGATATTGCCGACATCGTGAAGTTTGAAACGGTAGTGCCTGCGGCCTTTAGAGTCGCTGCACGTAATCCGCCTATGCCGGAAAGGGAAGTCCGTATCGCCTGCCGCGATGCATTCAAGCAGTCCCGCATTCTCCAGCGCTTAATCCCCATGATCGAAGATGTGCTGGCCGCGGGCGATATTCAGCCCCCACCGCCAGCACCTGATGCGGTGCCACCTGCGATACCAGAGCCACCTTCGGTTGGCGATGCTGGGCACAGGAGCGGATAAATGGCGATGCTCGTGGTGATTACAGAAGCCGTGCCGCCACGTTTACGTGGCCGGTTAGCGGTATGGCTCTTAGAGATTCGGGCCGGTGTTTACGTTGGTGATGTAAGCAGGCGCATTCGCGAGATGATTTGGGAACAGGTCGAAGCGCTAGCAGAAGATGGCAACGTAGCAATGGCCTGGGCCAGCAACCATGAGTCGGGGTTTGAATTTCAAACCTATGGTGAAAATCGCCGAGAACCTGTCGATCATGACGGGTTACGTTTGGTGCGCTTTTTACCGCTGCCAATTAACTAGCTGATTTTATTGGATCTTTAATAATTTGATCTGGTTAAAAAGTAAGCAAAATAGCCGGTAGAATTTATATCTGCTATTTTCTTCTTGTAGATCAATTATCTACAACTAGTCCGATCCCCGCACGAGCGGGGATGAACCGTGGATGGTGGTCATAAAGACCACCGTTACCATCCGATCCCCGCACGAGCGGGGATGAACCGTCTCTGCGAGTATGGCGTCAATGTCCATGCCCCCGATCCCCGCACGAGCGGGGATGAACCGTGGTGCTCGACGCTATCCATTGGCTCGTCAGCCCGATCCCCGCACGAGCGGGGATGAACCGTTGCGGTGCTGCTCAAAAACGTCTTCTGCAGTCCGATCCCCGCACGAGCGGGGATGAACCGTTATCGCCAACGATCAGCGCGTGGCCTTCAGCCCGATCCCCGCACGAGCGGGGATGAACCGCGCTCTAGCGGTGTCTGTCAGTCAGTTCAATCCCGATCCCCGCACGAGCGGGGATGAACCGTGCTCTTTTGGCTGCGGGACGTTGGCGACCAACCGATCCCCGCACGAGCGGGGATGAACCGGCAGCGTTGACTATAAAAAGGCGCTATCCGATCCGATCCCCGCACGAGCGGGGATGAACCGATATAGACCATAAGGGCCAACTGAAGAGGTGGCCGATCCCCGCACGAGCGGGGATGAACCCCGGTCGTTAATGTTGATACGCTGACCAGATATCCGATCCCCGCACGAGCGGGGATGAACCGTGGCTGTCTACATGGTGCGTGTTTCTGCGTAGCCGATCCCCGCACGAGCGGGGATGAACCGTCAGAATTAACGAGGTATGCTAAAAAATTTGGCCGATCCCCGCACGAGCGGGGATGAACCGTAGTAATAAATGAGCGCTTGGTCGGTGGCGTCCCGATCCCCGCACGAGCGGGGATGAACCGGAGCACACCACATGAGCATATTAGACCGCATCCCGATCCCCGCACGAGCGGGGATGAACCGTCGCTGAACTTGTTCTACACAAGCCGCCAACGCCGATCCCCGCACGAGCGGGGATGAACCGCGACCCGACAGTACGCGCTCTGCAAACGGATTCCGATCCCCGCACGAGCGGGGATGAACCGTATCCCCGCCAGTCTTTGGTTTAACGTCTGGGCCGATCCCCGCACGAGCGGGGATGAACCGCCAGTGGAGAACTGCTCGCTATCAATCATCGCCCGATCCCCGCACGAGCGGGGATGAACCGTCAACGTTGACACCAGACAATCCAAGATCAATCCGATCCCCGCACGAGCGGGGATGAACCGCTCGGCAATGACATCGCGCCAAATATGCTCACCCGATCCCCGCACGAGCGGGGATGAACCGCGGGTGTTTGGTTGCTTTTGCTGGCACCTCCACCGATCCCCGCACGAGCGGGGATGAACCGCGCCATATCGCCAAACGGCATGTAGGTGGCACCCGATCCCCGCACGAGCGGGGATGAACCGCAGCTTTTGAGGCGGTAATAAACTGGATTAAACCGATCCCCGCACGAGCGGGGATGAACCGCAAAAACGCCAAGAGCTATCAGCCTGCACAGTCCGATCCCCGCACGAGCGGGGATGAACCGCAATACGGGCTGCTGACTGCACTTGCAGTTAACCGATCCCCGCACGAGCGGGGATGAACCGCTCAAGGGTTCCGTTAACTACGGATCGCTCACCCGATCCCCGCACGAGCGGGGATGAACCGCCCTCACCTGAACCACCCGTGATCTTAACCATCCGATCCCCGCACGAGCGGGGATGAACCGCAAGAAATGGAGAGATTCCAACAAAGTTCGACCCGATCCCCGCACGAGCGGGGATGAACCGGTTACGGACGGTGCTTTCGGCTGATTCTTTGCCCGATCCCCGCACGAGCGGGGATGAACCGATTATCGAACCGCTACAGCCCAACCTAACGACCCGATCCCCGCACGAGCGGGGATGAACCGCCGTCATTGTCGCCCCCGGTGGTGTGGTGGATCCGATCCCCGCACGAGCGGGGATGAACCGTTAGCCAGCGAACGTGCGCAATACTCACGCTCGCCGATCCCCGCACGAGCGGGGATGAACCGTTTGGGAAACAGTTTTCTGCAATTATTATTGACCGATCCCCGCACGAGCGGGGATGAACCGTATACATCTCTAGGAGAGAGAGCCAGCATATTCCGATCCCCGCACGAGCGGGGATGAACCGTGGCTGAAGGCCAGCCGCTACCCGCGCACTACCCGATCCCCGCACGAGCGGGGATGAACCGCGTAGATGCCAGCGAAGCGCCCAAGCCCTGCGCCGATCCCCGCACGAGCGGGGATGAACCGTTTGAAGCGGCATTGATCGCTGGCGGTGTGGCCCGATCCCCGCACGAGCGGGGATGAACCGGGCGTTGAGCTGGAAGCGCAGTCTAACCCGCTCCGATCCCCGCACGAGCGGGGATGAACCGTTCGCTAACATGCGCCGCCCAATCACGATACTCCGATCCCCGCACGAGCGGGGATGAACCGTTTGAAGCGGCACTGATCGCTGGCGGTGTGGCCCGATCCCCGCACGAGCGGGGATGAACCGCAGGTCGATCAGCCCGCCGGCGGGACGGTATCCCGATCCCCGCACGAGCGGGGATGAGCCGCCGCCTTCACCTCCCCTTGCGCCAGCCATTCCCCGATCCCCGCACGAGCGGGGATGAACCGTCTGCGCTGGCTAGGGCGTGCGGAGTGAGTGCCCGATCCCCGCACGAGCGGGGATGAACCGTAACGTTATAAAAGGTTACATCTGTGTTTACACCGATCCCCGCACGAGCGGGGATGAACCGATCTATTAAAACGGCGTGGGGTTTGGCTGAGACCGATCCCCGCACGAGCGGGGATGAACCGTTAAAAAAAAGGAGCCGTTTAAGGCCCCTTTCCCGATCCCCGCACGAGCGGGGATGAACCGTTATGATCGAGCAATGGTTAAATGATTTTTATCCGATCCCCGCACGAGCGGGGATGAACCGGCTCTACTATTACCGGCGAGATAACTAAAAATCCGATCCCCGCACGAGCGGGGATGAACCGGGTTTGGTTTGTCAGTGTTGCATTGAGATAGCCCGATCCCCGCACGAGCGGGGATGAACCGTCTTAAAAAAGAGTTGTAACCAGTGTGGTCAGCCGATCCCCGCACGAGCGGGGATGAACCGTTTGCCAGCCAGTGGGGCGCGTTTGATGAAACCCGATCCCCGCACGAGCGGGGATGAACCGGTGTCGCCAAGGTCGGCTTTACCGGCGATAGACCGATCCCCGCACGAGCGGGGATGAACCGGTCAGGCCGATCTCTTCCACTTCGAAGCCATCCCGATCCCCGCACGAGCGGGGATGAACCGGCCACCAGCCCGACACCCAGCAGGCCAACAGTCCGATCCCCGCACGAGCGGGGATGAACCGTCCCAAGGCGAGCGCGCACGCTTCGCCGCTGACCGATCCCCGCACGAGCGGGGATGAACCGCCACGCGGATAGTATCTGATGAGAAACACCAACCGATCCCCGCACGAGCGGGGATGAACCAGTTAAACCCGCTGTTTTGTTTGTTGCCTCCGTCCGATCCCCGCACGAGCGGGGATGAACCGCAAAATGGAGCTATTGAGATGAAACATCAAAACCGATCCCCGCACGAGCGGGGATGAACCGCGTTGCCGGGTGGATGCTCAGATTCTGCTAATCCGATCCCCGCACGAGCGGGGATGAACCGCCATCGACTTGAGCTTGTAGCTGTTCAAATTCCCGATCCCCGCACGAGCGGGGATGAACCGTCTTTATGTCATTGGGGTTCACTTGCCTATGGCCGATCCCCGCACGAGCGGGGATGAACCGACATCGTGGGTGACGTGCTTTACGTATTTTCGCCGATCCCCGCACGAGCGGGGATGAACCGGGATAGCCACGATCAACGCCAGGAACCGTTGACCGATCCCCGCACGAGCGGGGATGAACCGCAGCGAGGATGCAGGAATAACACGATCAGTAGCCGATCCCCGCACGAGCGGGGATGAACCGCTTGATCGCTCGGTCACTGGCATTCATCAAAACCGATCCCCGCACGAGCGGGGATGAACCGCAGCTTCCACATGAGACCGTTGGCTTGCAGGCCCGATCCCCGCACGAGCGGGGATGAACCGTTGTTGTCGCGGCGGGCGAGGAACGTATGCTCCCGATCCCCGCACGAGCGGGGATGAACCGTCCGCGAGCTACTGCTAGCCAGCGCTCTTGAGCCGATCCCCGCACGAGCGGGGATGAACCGATGCGGAAAGCGGAGTTCTCCGACCTGATCGACCGATCCCCGCACGAGCGGGGATGAACCGCATGTTCGCCCGCAGTATGCCAACGAGGTTGACCGATCCCCGCACGAGCGGGGATGAACCGGCGAGCTTCACGGGCTGGTGACGGTTGACCTGCCGATCCCCGCACGAGCGGGGATGAACCGACCATCAAAGGCGTACCCATTAGCATGATCGACCGATCCCCGCACGAGCGGGGATGAACCGTCGAAACGATCTGCGAGATCGTCCCATGTGCGCCGATCCCCGCACGAGCGGGGATGAACCGCTGCCGCCACTAAGCCAAGTGATGTGGCCGGGCCGATCCCCGCACGAGCGGGGATGAACCGTTTGACCCCAACAGTAGCGAGCTAGGCGAAGTCCGATCCCCGCACGAGCGGGGATGAACCGGCAACCGGGCGCTCACCGGAAACCGTTCACGGCCGATCCCCGCACGAGCGGGGATGAACCGAGCTAGAGGATTATAGTCGCCGTGCTTTAGTGCCGATCCCCGCACGAGCGGGGATGAACCGCCCGGCATTCGCGCCATTGCTCCAGTTGCCGCCCGATCCCCGCACGAGCGGGGATGAACCGGCATGCGCTGTTCTTTATCGAACTCGTATCGGCCGATCCCCGCACGAGCGGGGATGAACCGGCGACACCTTCTTAGGGGCAGATGAAGCCATTCCGATCCCCGCACGAGCGGGGATGAACCGGCGGTGGAATATTTCGTGAAGAGAATGAAAGCCCGATCCCCGCACGAGCGGGGATGAACCGTTTTCCAGCCAATGGGGCGCGTTTGATGAAACCCGATCCCCGCACGAGCGGGGATGAACCGGCATGGAGCTGACGCTTGAAGGCGAGCTGATCCCGATCCCCGCACGAGCGGGGATGAACCGTCTTTAGGTAAAATGCGCTGCTTGAACCCTACCCGATCCCCGCACGAGCGGGGATGAACCGGTAACGATTACGATAGCAGGGACAATAACTGTCCGATCCCCGCACGAGCGGGGATGAACCGATGGTGCCCAGTAAGCGCAAAACAGCGCTCCACCGATCCCCGCACGAGCGGGGATGAACCGATGCTGGTGAGGATACTTTGGAATTATCTGGACCGATCCCCGCACGAGCGGGGATGAACCGACCATACAACAGTTATCCGTGTAGAGCATTACCCGATCCCCGCACGAGCGGGGATGAACCGCTATTGCTCGTGAAAAAGGATTGCTGACATGACCGATCCCCGCACGAGCGGGGATGAACCGGTGGTATT
>NZ_LGEN01000028.1 GCF_001507855.1 Halomonas sp. 54_146 | reverse complement strand
ACGTGGGCGGTAGCGCCGGCGAGTTGGCCTTCGTGGAGATCGGCAAGTATCAGAATGCTCATGAGATCAGCTCCTATTAAAGCGCTTGTTGCAAAGTTCGTGTTTTAAAGAACTTGTCTTAAAGAACGTGTCTTAAAGCACTTTGGCTTCGTTTTTGAGTTTGTCGACCAGCTCGTCTACTGAGGCGACTTTGACGCCGCCTTTGCGCTCGGCGGGGGCTTCTACTTTCAGCAGGCTGACCTTGGAGGCGACCTCGATGCCGTAATCGGCGGGGGTTTTGACATCCAGCGGTTTTTTCTTGGCCTTCATGATGTCCGGCAGCTTGGCGTAGCGCGGCTCGTTGAGGCGTAAATCAGCGGTAACAATCGCCGGTAGCGTGAGGGCGATGGTTTGCAGGCCGCCGTCGATTTCCCGGGTGACATTAACCTTGTCGCCATCGACCACAACTTCTGAGGCGAAGGTGCCTTGCGGCAGGTTGGTCAATGCCGCCAACATTTGGCCGGTTTGGTTGTTGTCGGTGTCGATGGCCTGTTTGCCGAGAATCACTAAGCCCGGCTGTTCTTCTTTCACCACATTGGCCAGCAATTTCGCCACGGCCAGGGATTCAGCGCGCTCGTCGGTGTCGATATGAATCGCGCGGTCTGCACCCAAGGCCAGCGCGGTGCGCAGCTGCTCTTGGGCGGCTTTGGGGCCAATCGATACAGCGACCACTTCTGTTGCCACGCCCTTTTCTTTTAGCCGCACTGCTTCTTCGATGGCAATTTCGCAGAAGGGGTTCATGGCCATTTTAACGTTAGTCAGGTCAACGTCAGACTGATCCGCTTTGACGCGAATTTTGACGTTGTAGTCGATAACGCGTTTTACCGCGACGAGAATTTTCATAAGGCGCACTCCAAACGATCAACAAATATTTAATTTCGCATAGCAGAATATAGTTTTACTCTATAGCAAGAACCATAAAAAAACGCTGAACAAAGGTCAAGCGCTTCCTTATTTTCGCGAGATTTTAAAACGGTGACCACATAAACCACACCGCTAACAGCGGAATTGAGGCTACTAAAAACCTGCCGTTCCAGCGGTAGCCAATATGCGTCGCGGGAACGCCGGTAAACCGCGAAAGAATCAGCATTGATGCGGTCATCGGCGACGACATCAGCGCCAGCGCCCAGCCGACCATTAATGATGCGCCGATTAGCGCAGGCGTAAGCCCTTCAATGCCAAGCTGTGGCAATAAGCCAACCAGCAGCGTCACCGTCACGATAGGGTTAACGCCTACTTGAGCCAACCCTACCACCATCAGCATGGCAAGCACGGCATTAAAAGCGCCCCACTGGTTTAACACCGTTAATAGCGGTGCCAACTGCTGGGTATCGACTAACCCAACGCATAAATGCCCCAAATACCCCGCCGCCCCTAAAACCACGATTTCATTGGCACTGGGTGACAATAGCCAGGGCAGTTGACGATGCACCGCGCTAACGGCTGCGGGCAGACCCGCATAACCAAGCCTGCGCCGCTGCCAGGCAAGCCACATTAGCGCCCCTGTGGGTGCCCCAATAAGTGCAGCTATCGGTAAGCGCAGCTCTAATAGCCATGCGATGCTAAATACCAGCGCCACGATGCCCATTAACAGCACGCTGAACTGAGCTAACGGGCGTAATGAAGGCGCTGCCGCCTGGGTTTTATTGGCCGGCGGATGCGGCCCGGTGAGAAAATCCACCGCCCAACCCGCCAGAAATATCAGCGCTGCCGCGCCCAAAATATACGGCGCAAGCTGCAGCCAGGAAACCTGAGGCAGGCTCGATAATACGACGGCAACGCCGATACCCATGGGTGAAATCAGCGGTGCCAAGGAAAACCCACGCAGCAATGCCAGCATCATGCGCCGCTGGCGAGCCTCGCGCACCCAAACCCGCCCTTGAGCCGCGCCTAAGGTGTTGCTTTTTTCAATCATGGCGGCGAAAAGGTTAAGCACGCCGATATTGAGAATAATCCCAAACAGCGCCGAACCGAGCGATAAAATCGGGTAACGGCGGCTGGGCGGTTGCAGCAGCATGCTCTGCCCGCAGCGGCGCACTAAACGCGAACGGTAAGCCGGCAAGCGCAGCATACTCAGCGCCACCACAAAGGTGGCAAAAAACGCGAAACGCCCGCCAGCCTCAAACAGCAGCTGGCCTGGCGCGGGGGCACGCCAAAGGGCTAGCAGCGTTAGCGCTCCCGCGGCTAGCAGTAACCCTTTAGCCATACGGGTTAACTGAGTGCCAAGGGTGGTTAAATACACTAGCAGCGCGCTAACGCCAACGGCTTGCCCAAACAGGCTGCCGACCACCAGATCAAACAGCGTCGCCAGGGTGACCAGCAATAATAAAGAGACCCGCAGGCGGGCTAGATTCACTCAGCAGGCTCCTCAAGCTTTGACTGACGGAGCTGTGAATGACTGAGCTGAGACTGACGGTCTGGCATACCTTCAGCGGATTCGCTGCCACTGCGCCGGCGAAATGCCCCCTCGCCTATCGCGACTAGATTGCCCTGTTCATCGACAATCTCACCGCTGGTCATATAAGTTTTCTGCCCACCGCCGCGCAGCGTGCCCGTTGCCCGCAGCACGCCTTGCCGGGCTGGCCCCACAAAGGTAGTGGTTAATGACAGCGTCATCCCCCGGCGAATATTGCCCGGCACATCGCAGTGCAGGCCCGCCAAGCTCAAGGTGCTATCCAGCATTGACGCCAATACGCCGCCGTGAACATTGCCGCTGCGGTTAAGGTGCTTTGGTTCAATAGTCAGTTCAACCACCGCGCGCCCTGCCTGCCATTCAACCACGTGCATACCCAGCAGTTCGTGATAGCCCATTAGCGCTTGCTGCGAGGTGCCTGATTGGTTCATGAAGCGCCCTCCTGCTGAGCTAAATCACGCAGCCGCCCTTTGAGGATTTTACCGCTGGCGGTAGAAGGTAGCGTGTCCATTAACACAATCTGAGTAGGCCGTTTATAGGGTGCCAGCCGCTCGGCGATAAACGCCTTAAGTTCAGCCAGCTCAAGCTCCACTCCCGGCTCACACTGCACAAAGGCGACAACTTCTTCATTACCGGCGATTTGACGCCCCACCACCGCGGTGAGCGTGACCGCAGGGTGTTCGTTAATCACTGCTTCTACGTCCGGTGGGTAGATATTGAAACCCGAGCGGATAATCAGCTCTTTACTGCGCCCAACAATATACAGCTGGTCAAAGTGATCGAATTTGCCAATATCACCGGTGTTGAGCCAACCGTCCTCCGTCAGAATGGCGCGAGTAGCTTCCGGCTGGCGAAAGTAGCCTTTCATAACGTTAGGGCCGCGCACCCATAGCTCGCCGACTTCCTCACCGGGCTGCTCGGAAGTACCGCTATCACCAAGAGGCTCCAGGCGGTACTCCAGCAATGGCAAAACGCGGCCCACGGTACTGCTGGCGTGGCGGTCATCGATTCTTGTTTGGCTGATGGTGGGGCTAGCCTCGGTTAACCCGTAGCCGTTATGCAGCGTTAGGCCGAAAGCCGCCTCAACCCGCGCTTTGGTGTCGCTATCCAACGGTGAACCACCTGCAGAGATATAAATCAATTCAGGTGCTTCTAGCGGGCGCTGTTCGCGTTTCAAATACTCCAGCGCACGGGCATACATAGCGGGCACGCCCTGAAGGACGGTAATTCGCTCCTGCTTGAGCGTGGCTAGCAATTGCGCGGCATCAAAACGCGGCACGGTATATAGGCAGGCACCGTTATAAAGCGACCCCATACACACCGAAGAAAGACCAAACACGTGGGACATCGGCAGTACGCCGTACACCCGCTGGCCTTCGCTTAAATGACGCATGCCGCCTGAAATCGAGGCGATATACAGAATGCCGCGGTGGGTCAGCATGACGCCTTTGGGCGTGCCAGTAGTGCCCGAGGTGTAGATCATTGCCGCGACTTGCTCAGCACCGCTTGCGCATACTGGCTCAGGTTCGCTATCAAACAGCGGGGAAATAGCCAGCTCGCCCAACTGGGGGTGCTGATAGCGGTCGGCACCGTGACGCTCGGCGTGTTGGGACGCCTCCGGCGAGGCATCGCAGGTATAAAACACGCGCCGGGGCTGGCAATTGCCCTGAATCAGATCAACTTCCTGTGCTGAAAGTCGCGAGTTAACAATCGCCACCCATACATCCAGTTCACTGGCAGCAAGCAGCAGCACGACCAGCGCACGGCAGTTTTCACTGACCGTCATAATCCGGTCGCCGGGGCGCACATCTAGCGTAGCTAACCACTCGCAGGCAGCGTGTATTTCCTGGCCAAGCTCGGCGTAGCTCCAGCGCACGTTGCCATCCACAATCGCGGGATGCCCGCCAAGGCGTTTGGCGTTTTCAAGCACGCGGGTGCTCAGCCGCTCGGGAAGTTCCGCCACCAGCTCGCTGGCGAGGCGGCCAAAGATGGACTCATCCGGGGCTTGGTAGGCTACCGAAAAAGCCATTAGGACGCCTCCCGCACCATGTTCCGGGCGATGACGATTTGCTGAATTTGGGTGGTGCCTTCATAAATGCGAAATAGCCGCACATCGCGGTAAAAACGCTCAACGGCATACTCGGACATATAGCCCGCACCACCGTGAACCTGAACCGCACGGTCTGCCACTCGGCCGACCATCTCAGCGCAGAACAGCTTGCAGCAGGAGGCCAAGGTGGACACATTTTCACCGTCATCTTTGCGCCGTGCGGCATCCATCACCATGGTCTTACCGGCGTAGGCTTCGGTTTTGCTATCCGCCAACATGGCTTGAATCAGCTGGTGCTCGGCAAGTGCCGCGCCGAACTGTTTACGTTCCATGGTGTAGCGCAGCGATTCTTCGACTAAACGCTCAGCCACACCTACGCACACCGCTGAGATGTGCAGCCGCCCGCGATCAAGCACCTTCATGGCGGTTTTAAAGCCTTGCCCCTCTTTACCGCCAATAATATTTTCAGCGGGCACCCGGCAGTTATCAAAAATAATATCGCAGGTGTGGGCACCCTTCTGGCCCATTTTGTTATCTGCAGGGCCGCGCACTAAGCCTGGGGTATTACCTTCAACGATAAAGGCTGAAATACCGCCCGCGCCTTTATTGTTGGGGTCAGTGCGCGCCATCACGGTAAATAGGTCGGCTTCGGGGCCGTTGGTGATATAGCGCTTGGTGCCGTTCAAAATATAGTGATCGCCATCGCGCACCGCGGTAGTCCGCAGGCTGGCAGCATCAGAGCCTGAGTCCGGCTCGGTCAAACAAAACGAGCTAAGAATCTCGCCGGTCGCCAAGCGCGGTACATATTTGGCTTTTTGCTCTTCAGTGCCATCAATCAGAATGCCCTGGGCACCAATGCCGTTGTTGGTACCAAACACCGAGCGAAAGGCAGGCGATGTTTTGCCGATCTCCATCGCTACCAGCGCCTCTTCTTCCATGGTCAGCCCCAGGCCGCCGTATTCTTCAGGGATCGACAGCCCAAACAGCCCCATTTCCTTCATTTCTGAAAGAATTTCCGGGGGCACCGCATCTTCTTCTGCCAGGCGTGCTTCGTTGGGAATTAAGCGCTCGCGGACAAAGCGGCTGATGGTATCGACAAGCTGATTAATCAATTCGGGATCGCGAATCATGACGGCTCCTAGTGGCAAAAACTGTTTTTATCGTTAGCAGTATTTTTATCGTTAGCAGTAACTCTTGAGTGATCGCGTCAATCACTCAGCCGATCGTCATCATTAGGCCACTTATTTTGCATAGCGAAATTAACGTTCACTCGGCTTGTCAGGTACTTTTGCATAGCCTAGGATGGCAGTCAATAATTGAAACATCATTTTGCATTGCAAAACCAGATGGTTTAAAACCGCCTAACAAAAACGCATACAAGAGAGGGTTTAGCGGATGTCTAACGAATCAGCACCTTTGCCTTTCACCACGCTGGGCATTGTTGGCACCGGTGCCATGGGCCGTGGTATTGCTCAGCTGGCGGCCCAAGCGGGTCTTCAGGTCATGCTTTTCGACGTTAAAGAAGGCGCGGTCAACGAAGCCAAAACGTTTATCAACGGCCTATGGCAACGAAGCGCTGAAAAACAGCGCATCACCCGCGAACAGGCACAGCAGTATAGTGAGCGCTTGATAGCGGCCAGCGAACTTGCCGCGCTGGCCCCCTGCGATATCGTGGTAGAGGCTATTGTTGAAAAGTTAGCGGCTAAGCAGGGGCTGTTTAGCGATTTGGAAGCCATTGTCAGCCAACAGGCCGTACTGGCAACCAATACGTCTTCGCTATCCGTCACGGCCATTGCTGCCACTTGCCAACACCCAGAGCGGGTGATCGGCTTTCACTTTTTCAACCCCGTGCCGCTAATGAAGATTGCCGAGGTCATCCCTGGCCTGCGCACGGCAACCGACGTCACCCAACGGGTGAGCGCCCTGGGTGAAGCCATGGGCCACTTTACCGCTCAAGCCACCGATACCCCTGGGTTTCTGGTCAACCATGCCGGACGCGCCTTCGGTACTGAAGCGCTGCGTATTTTAGGGGAAAGCGTGGCTGAGCCGGCAACCATTGACCGCATTATGGTCGATCAGGGCGGGTTCCGAATGGGTCCCTTTACGCTGCTTGACCTTACCGGGCTAGACGTCTCCCACGCGGTGATGGAGTCGGTATATCACCAGTATTATGAGGAGGCGCGCTTTCGCCCTTCGCCATTAACCCGGCAACGCTTGGCCGCAGGCTTGCTGGGGCGCAAAACTGGCGAAGGCTTTTATCGCTATGTGGAAGGCAAACAGCAAATGCCGGATGAGCCAGCCATTGCGTCAACCTCCCCATGCCCCGTTTGGCTCAGCCAGGATGACCCCGAGAGCGCTAACGCACTGGCTGAGCTTGTCACCGCAGCGGGCTGGCCACTTGAAACCGGCACGCAGCCCAGCGAGCAAGCGCTCTGCCTACTGACCCCCTTTGGCGAAGATACCACCAGCTGCGCGCTACGCCAGGGGCTAGATGCCCAGCAGTGTGTGGCCGTGGATATGCTGGCCGGGATTGATAAGCGCCGCAGCCTGATGGCGACACCGCTTACCCAAGCGGCTTTCATTCAAGCCGCGCAAAGCCTGCTCAATCATGACGGCACACCGGTGAGCACGCTTCAGGACAGTAACGGCTTCGTTCTGCAGCGGGTGATTGCCTGCATCGTTAACGTAGGTGCCGATATTGCTCAACAAGGTGTTGCCGCCCCCGCGACTATTGACCGGGCGGTTGAGCTTGGCTTGGGCTACCCCTTCGGCCCGCTGCGTATGGGCGACCATTACGGCACCACGCGGATTATGACGATATTGACCAATCTGCTCGATGCCACCGGCGACCCACGCTATCGGCCAAGCCCGTGGCTGCGCCGCCGCGCCGCGCTGCAAATGTCGCTAACCGCGGCTTAATACGCTCACAAGAACAGTCAAAGACACATACAGCCAGGAGAACACTGATGCAAGACGCCTATATTTACGACGGATTACGCACCCCGTTTGGTCGCCACGGCGGCAGCTTAGCGGCAATTCGGCCTGATGAGCTGCTCGGCCTCACGCTTAAAGCGCTGGTGGCACGTAACCCATTCGCGCCGGAAAGCTATGAAGAGGTGTTGGCAGGCTGCACCAACCAGGCGGGCGAAGACTCCCGTAACGTGGCTCGTCACGGTGCTTTGTTGGCAGGGCTACCTATTGAAGTCGCGGGTCAAACCGTTAACCGCCTGTGCGGCAGTGGCTTAGCGGCGATGATGGATGCCGCCCGCGCAGCACGGCTGGGCGAAGGCGAGCTGTTTCTAGCCGGCGGCGTAGAGTCCATGTCGCGCGCGCCTTATGTACTGGGCAAGGCAGACTCCCCCTACGCCCGCAACCAGCCGATGTTTGATACCGTGATTGGCTCACGCTTTCCCAACCCCAGGATTGCCAAAGAATATGGCAGCCACAGCATGCCGGAAACCGCTGACAACATCGCCCACGACCTGAACATTGGCCGCGATGCCAGCGATGCCTTTGCCGCCCGCTCTCAGGCTCGCTATGCCCAAGCGCTGGCGGCAGGTTTTTACGACGGCGAGATATTTGGCGTTGAGGTGCCCCAAGGGCGTAAACAGCCGCCACTATTGGTAGATAAAGACGAACATCCTCGCCCGCAAAGCACTGAAGACAAGCTGGCCAAACTGGGCGCGCTGTTTGAAGGCGGCGTGGTGACTGCGGGGAATGCCTCTGGCCTGAATGACGGTGCCGCCGCATTGATTGTTGGCACCAAAGCTGCCGGTGAGCGTGTTGGTTTAGCCCCGCGTGCGCGTATTGTGGCAAGCGCCGTTGCCGGCGTTGCGCCCCGGGTGATGGGCTTGGGGCCGGTTCCCGCCTCGCAAAAGGCGCTGGCACGAGCAGGGCTGACCCTTGAGCAAATGGATGTTATCGAAATTAATGAGGCGTTTGCCGTGCAGGTGCTAGGCTGCGTACAGCAGTTGGGGCTTTCCCCTGACGACCCGCGCTTAAATGCCAACGGCGGCGCTATCGCCATTGGTCATCCGCTGGGTGCTTCGGGCGCGCGCCTAGTGCTGACTGCCCTGCGCCAGCTTGAGGCAACCGGCGGCCGCTATGCGCTGGTTACTATGTGTATTGGTGTCGGCCAAGGGATTGCCACCGTTATTGAGCGCCTGGACAGCTAAACCAGTTTCACTCCTGGCAACGTTTCGTTGATAAGTACGTTTTGTTGATAAGCACGTTTCGTTGACAGGCTTGTGAGCTGTCGTTTGGTAGCCATGCGATAATTTATGTGACAATTGCGAGTAAATAAGCCATTTTTTCTGGGACTCTTAATGCAACCCACTGACGCTACTGGTGATGATTTACAACTGCCAGGAAAAGACCGTAACTTTGTGACCGCGCTGGCGCGCGGCTTGGAGTTGATGCGCGCCTTTGGCGCGGGTGAAGAGTATTTAGGCAATGCCGAACTCTCCAAGCGTACCAATATCCCCCGCCCAACGGTCTCACGGTTAACTTATACCCTTACTCAACTGGGCTATTTGCAGCACAACACTCATTTAGAAAAATACCGCCTTGGCCCTGGTGTATTAGCGTTGGGGTATCGGTTTCTGGCTAATATGGGCATTCGTGAAATTGCCCGCCCGCATCTTCAGAAACTTGCCGATGCCACTGACTGCAACGTTAGCTTGGGCGGTGCCGACCGCAGCGATATGGTTTACCTGGAAACGTGCCACGGCCACGGCCCGCTCATCATTCGTCTGGATACCGGCTCGCGCCTGCCCATTGCCACTTCCGCTATTGGGCGTGCCTGGCTATGCGGCTTATCAGACGAACGACGCCAGCAGGTACTCCAAGAGTTGGCCAGTGTCTATGGCAGCAGCGAATGGCCGCGTTTGGAAGCCGGCATCATGCAGAGCATAAAAGATTATGCTCAGTATGGGTTTTGCCTTTCTGAGCAGGATTGGCAGCGCGATATTAGCGCGGTAGCAATACCGCTAATATTGGAAGGTGGTGCAGAAGTCATGGCAATTAACTGCGGCGGTTCCAGCCTGCGGCTGGATCATGACCGCTTGGTGAACAACTTAGGCCCACGGCTTAAGGAAGTCGCTAATCAGATAAAACAGGAACTCGCGCCAAGATTCCGCTCTACGAGGTAGCTTAGACGCCTTTCACTTACCTTTTTTTGGGTGCATCATAGCTTGGTTATATAATAGCTTGGGTGAATCATAGCTTGGATAAGCAATAGTTCGCTAAATAAGGGTATTCATTCTATTAGCGCCAAGGAGAGGAGATGCCCAGCGAGTGGATAGCGCGTCATGGCCAAACAGTAGCGCTACAAGGTGAGTGGACGCTTAATAATTACCGCCACATCAAAGCGGTACTTATGCAGCAAGATATTGCAAAAGCGAACGTTGATGCTGTCACGCTAGAAGCAATTACTCGGCTAGATACGGCAGGCGCGACACTGATCGTTGAACTGATCGGCATCGAAAAAGCGCGCTCGGTGGCTGAATGGGCAAGTGAGCTGCCTAAAGTGCAGCAGGCATTGCTTATCCGTATTGCCGAGGCCATGGATGCGCCGCTTGATGTCGAGCCCCCCTCTTATTCGCGCATCAACCAAGCGCTTGCTTACGTTGGCCAACAAATGGCGGGGCTTTGGTCTCAGCAGCGCCAGTTGCTGGCGTTTATTGGCCTTGTTATTGCCACGTTGTTTTCTATTATCCTGCAACCGCGCCGGTGGCGGCTGACAGCCACCGTTGCCCATGTGCAACAGAGTGGCCTTAATGCCGTTCCTATTGTCGCGCTCCTCACGTTTATGGTGGGTGCCGTCGTCGCTTTTCTTGGCGCCACCGTTTTGCAGGATTTTGGTGCCACGATTTATACCATTGATCTTGTGGCGTTCTCTTTCCTAAGAGAGTTCGGTGTTTTACTGGCCGCGATTTTATTAGCAGGGCGAACCGCTAGCGCCTTTACCGCGCAAATTGGCGCGATGAAATCCAACGAAGAGATTGATGCTATTCAGGCCCAGGGGCTAGACCCCATCGAGCTTTTGGTGCTGCCACGGGTAATGGCGATGTTAATTAGCCTGCCCATGCTCGCGTTTGTCGGTATGCTCAGCGGCTTAGCTGGCGGGGCGATGGTCACCAGCCTGTCATTAGATATTTCCCTTACTCAGTTTATGCACACGCTGCAAAAAGATGTCTCGGTGACACATTTTTTGGTGGGGCTTAGCAAAGCCCCGGTATTTGCGTTTGTGATTGCCGTTATCGGCTGCCTGGAAGGTTTTAAAGTCAGTGGCAGTGCGCAATCGGTGGGAGAACACACTACTTCAAGCGTTGTTCAGTCGATTTTTATGGTGATTTTGATCGATGCCCTCGCTGCGCTGTTCTTTATGGAGATGGGCTGGTGATGGATGCAGAAAAACCGACAGCGCAACACAACCAGCCGGTGATTAAGGTACGGGGCCTGGTAAACCGATTTGGCCCCGTTGTCGTTCACGACAATTTGGATTTAACCCTTGAGCGCGGTGAAATTCTTGGCGTTGTAGGCGGTTCTGGCACCGGCAAATCGGTGCTTTTGCGCAGCATTGTCGGCTTGAAGCGGCCTAATGGCGGCACGATTGAAGTGCTCGGCACAACGCTCAACGCGCTGAGTGAAAATGAGCGCAGTCAAATAGAGCGCAGATTTGGTGTGCTGTTTCAGCGAGGCGCGCTGTTTAGCTCATTGAACCTGCAAGAGAATATTGCGCTACCGCTGATTGAGCATGCCAAACTGCCTCGCGAAGACGCCGAACACCTCGCCAGAGTAAAGCTTTCGCTGGTCGGCTTACCGCCCCAAGCCGCACTGCAGTTTCCCGAATCGCTGTCTGGCGGCATGGTTAAACGTGCCGCCCTGGCTCGCGCCTTAGCACTTGACCCAGACATTCTGTTTCTTGATGAGCCTACCGCGGGGCTTGACCCTATCGGCGCGGCGGCCTTTGATCAATTGCTGGTTACCCTTCGCGATGCCCTGGGCTTTAGTGTGTTTCTGGTCACCCACGACCTGGATACGCTGTATGCCGCCTGCGACCGGGTCGCCGTGCTGTCGCAAAAACGCGTGCTAGTGGTGGACACCATCGACAAGGTGGCAGAAACCGATGACGAATGGATTCAGGATTACTTTCACGGGCCGCGTGGCCGAGCCGCTCAGCGTGCCGCTCAACATACCCACAGCGCCTGTTCAACTAACGCTGACGCTCAGGAGTGACGGTAGATGGAAACCCGCGCACATCACGTGTTAATTGGCCTATTCACGCTGGGCACCGCGGCGGCGGCCGTCCTGTTTGCACTATGGATGAGCTATGCCGCGGGCGAACGTAGCTATCAGCCTTACCGCATTTTATTTGAGCGCAGCGTGAGCGGCTTATCGGTTGGCAGCAGAGTGCAATACAACGGTATTGAAGTAGGCAATGTGACCGAGCTAAGCCTGAACCCTGCCGACCCACGGCAGGTGATTGCCAATATCCGTGTTTACGATGACACGCCGGTGAAAACGGATACCCGGGCAAAACTCGCCTTTGCCAGCATCACGGGGAGCATGTCTGTTCAGCTGCACGGCGGCACCCCAGAAAGCCCGCTGCTGATTGACCAAACCGACGATGCTGTTCCTTTCATTTTAGCCGACCCTTCCCCCATCGCCACGCTGTTCGATAAAGGGGAAAGCATGATCGAGAATATCAACTCCATTCTGCAAAACGTTAACGAATTATTTGACGATAACAACCGTGAGCAGGCAGGCAGCATCTTAACCAACATCGCCCAAATCACCGAGATGATTGCCGCCCAGCAAGGTGCTCTAGACCACAATATGGCGCTGTTCGGCGACGCAACGCGCCAGGCGACTGCCACGCTCAGCAGCATTGATGAACTGAGCCAAGAAACAACCCAGCTGCTGCGACAGGATGGCCGCCTGATGCTGCAGAGTGCAGCCGATGCCAGCCGCGATGTGGCAAGTGCCGCCCAGCGGGTTGAGCAATTGGTAGCCAATAATGCAGCGGCGATAGAAAACGGCCTGCAGGGTATGCAACATATTACCCCAGCGCTGTTATCGCTTCGTTCAACGCTAACGACGCTTGACCGCATTACCCGCCAGCTGGAAGAAAGCCCAACGGACTTTTTCCTGGGCCGTGATCAGGTAGAGGAATTCCGCCCATGAGTTTACGCTTTATCGCTACCGCCTTAACCAGCGCAGCCCTACTGCTGAGTAGTGGCTGCACGATACTGCCCGAACGCGAGCCAGCAACGCTCTACCGCTTACCCGCTGCTGATCTAGCGCCTAACGCTCTAACACCGGATACAGCCATCAGAACAATGCGGCTTGGCGTGGCGGTGCCAAAAGCGGGGCATTTACTGAGCAGCAACCGGATTGTGGTTTATCCAGAACGCAATATTGTGAATGTCTATGAAGGTGCCCGCTGGCATGAAAATGCGCCCGACTTGCTCAAGGCACGTTTGATTGCAGGCTTACAGCAAAGCCAGCTGTTTGCCAGCGTAAGCAGCGATGGGCTGCCTGCCGACCTGTTACTGCTAAGCGAGCTGCGCCACTTCCAAAGCGATTACGTGACTGATCCACCTAGCGCAAAAGTGCAGTTAGATGTCCAACTCGTCGATAACCAAAACCGCACGCCTCTGGCAGCCATGAGTTTTACCACCAGCGCGCAAGCGAACAGTACCGATATTCCCGACGTGATTGATGCCTTTGGCAGCGCCAGCGACGCGCTTACTGCACAGCTGGCAGCCTGGTTAGCGCAGCAGCCTGAGGTGTTAGGCAGCAACGATTGATAGCAAATCGAACACTACAGAAAACAGCTCAAAAGTATTAAGTACCAGGATTAGGTGTAAGCAAGGGTTTACGGTGCCCTTGCGACACATAATCCTGGATACGCTATTTTCTCCGGCTATTAATGTCTTAATAATTTTTTTACATACTCCCGCGGGTCGCGGGGATAATAGCGCTCTGGCTGGCTTTCTAGGTGGGGAAAGTAGCGCGTGTCCTTGTAGGGCATTTTCATAAAGCCTGACACGCCCAAGCCTTCGATTTGGCTGACGGAGGCGAGGATGCGTGACAGCAGCGCACTAAACTCACTCTCTCTCGCAGGGTCTAGCAAACGGTAGTAGCTATGAATTTTGAGGTGCTGGGGCAGCGCCTCAAAAATGATCATGCCGGTGTGGTGAATATCATTGAGCTGCTGCAGCACTTGCATAATCGCCTCTGGTAGTACCAACAGCTCTTCAGGGTCGGGGCCATCTTCAAAATAGCTGTGCTGGCGGGTGCGATCCTCAAGCTCTGGCACGGCGCTTAGCTCGTAGCCAATGGCCATGTTAGGCTCGCTGACAAAGGCTTCATCGACTGACCCGCGCTCTAAATGCAGCGTTTGACGGGCGTTAAACAAACAGCTTTTAAAGACCCCTTGGCGATGAATGGCACGCGCCAAATGCACCATATTATTAACCGCTTCTGTAAAGGCGGGCTTTAATGCGGGGTCGTGCAGGTTTAACGACGAATCGATATACACCCCTTCCCGCTCCCAGCGAACCGCTAAGCCACCTACCACGGGGTATTTACCTAAGCGGCTCACCGAGGCCAAAAAGGCCTTTTCAGTCTCGCCCATGCCCTGCATAAACTGCTTGTAGTAGCGATCCAGCTGCACATCATTAACGTCATTGAGTGTTTCCTCCGCATGCGCTTCCTGTGAAAAGACTTCGCGTAGAAATGCCTTGCGCGAGCTATACACGACGGTATCAATGTCCTGATATGCGGGGCGCGCCCATACTGGCACCAGTGACACGTTGACAGCAGTGGGTAAATCAATCATCACCAGCTTCGCCATACGCGGCATCGCTTGTAAAAAGTAGTCACCGGCGTTGCGCCGCACCTGGGGGTCGGGGTCGAGCATGCCGTCTAGCGTGCGGGCAAACTCCATGGGTAAACCCAGCGAACTGGCGGGAATGGCGCGATGACCAAAGCGGCAGGATTGAGCCGATGCCAGCGCATACAGCGTGCCGGCGGCACCCTGCTCGTCAAAACGTGGCGATGACAGTGCGCCGTTTAACTGCTCTTCACCGATAAAGTAAACATCGCCCAGGCGGGCATTGGTTTGCTGTAGGTTATCCGACATCAGCTCCATCACGTTGGCACCCACAAACTGCAGCCGTGCATCTAACTGGGCAAATACTGATGAACCCCAGTCGATTAACGCGATAGATTCCTGCTCAGGGTCAAAGACTAAATTAGACGGCTTGATATCACCATGCACAACCGGGCGAGCCAGCGGGCCAGACTCGCGCCGCAGCGCAGCAAGAATATCGGCCAGCTGTGCGGCGATACGCATAATTAGCCGAGGCGACAAGCGCCCCTGCTGAAGCGAGATATGCTCTAGATTCCAGCCAGGCGCCCGCTCCATGACCAGAATCGATTGGCCACGGGAGCGCTGATAAGTGATAAGGCCGGGAATACGCGGATGGGACACCTGATCGAGCATAAACGCCTCTTCTTCGAGGCGCTCTTGCAGGTGCATGGGCAAAGTAATACGCGAGAACTTAAACACATAATTCGGATTAGCGCTTGCGCCAACATTCGGTGCACTGCCAGCAAACACAAAGCCGTAAGCGCCTTTACCAATTAACTCGATGTTCTGATACCCCAGCTGGGTGAGCTGCGTTTGACACAGCGCCACCCAATCTTTGAGCTTACGGGCATCCTTATGGCTCAGCAGATAGACCGACTGCTCCTCGGGGATGTAAAACTGCTGAAGCGGTGCCTGGGACATTGCTTTTACACCCCCATAACGGTTACGCCAAATGGAGCAGCATGGTGTCCGGTGCTTCCAAAAAGCCCTTCCAGGTATTACAGAAGCGCGCGATGGTACCGCCGTCGATAAAGCGGTGATCCCCCGCCCAGGTGATCGTCATAATCGCGCGGCGCTGCACTGCGCCCTGCTCATCAAACCGCGGCAGCCACTGGGTTTTGCCAATCGCCACAATCGCGGCTTCCGGGGCATTAATAATCGGTGCGGCATAGGTGCCTCCCAACGCACCGATATTGGAAATACTAATGGTGCCGCCTTTTAGGTCCGCCTGATCGACGCGGCCTTCCCGTGCAGATGCGGTTAACCGCCCAACTTCCCGGGCAATTTCCAGCAACGTTAAGCGCTCAACGTGTTTAATATTGGGTACCAGCAAACCGGCTTTGCTATCCACCGCCATACCTATATTGCATTGGGAATAGTAGTGCAGCTCATTGCCCGCCGCATTTAGCTGGGCATTAACGATAGGCTCTTCGGCCACCGCCAGCGCCATAGCTTTCATGAAAAACGGCATGAGGGTCAAACGCTCGCCCTGAGCCTCTGCTAACGGCTTTAAGCGCTCTCGCAGTGCTAGTAGCGCGGTCACATCAATCTCTTCACCGTACTGCAAATGAGGAATGGTGCTCGCTGCTTCCACCATGCGTTTAGCCATGACCGCGCGCATACCGCGAAGTGGCTCTACTCTGGGCGCTGGGGTTTCAGATTGAGCTTCGGCTTGAGCATTAAACGCGGGCTGGCCGGCCGCTTGGCTGGAGGGGGCTGCTGTTTGCGATGCTTGATCAATATGCGCCAGCACATCCTCTTTGAGTACCCGACCCTCTTTGCCACTGCCGGCAATATCCGTGAGCTGTAGAGCGTGTTCACGCACTAAGCGCCTAACCGCAGGGCTTGCAGGGACTTTTCCATGGGAAGCCGCTAATGATGAGGCCGGCTTCTTGATCGGCTTTTCACTGGCTTGGGGTTGCGCTGCTTTCAGCGTGTCGTTAGGAGACGTATCTGACTGGCTATCGCCTTCTTCTGTTTGATGGGCAGATGTTTGATAGGCATATAGCGGCGCATGTACTTTGGCAATGTGCCCTTGGGCCACATAAAGCTTGGTCACAATACCCGCTTCGGGGGCGGTAATTTCCACCAGCGCTTTATCGGTCATGACTTCAACGATGGGCTGGTCTTCAGTAATCGTATCGCCTTCGGCCACTCGCCATTCAACCACTTCACACTCAACAATGCCTTCACCGATATCAGGCAGTAAAAAATCGCTCATTGTTATTCTCCTCAGGCGTTCTTAGGCGTTTTAAGCCGTTAAAAGTTAACGCTTTCGCGAATCGCTTCAAAAATTTTCAGGTGATCAGGCAGGTACTCTTTTTCCAACACCAGCGGAAAAGGCGTATCCAGCCCGGTCACCCGTGCAATCGGCGATTCCAGGTAGAGAAAACAACGTTCTTGAATAGTAGCGGCAATTTCGCCCGCAAAGCCGCCGGTTAACGGGGCTTCGTGGCTAACGACGAGCCGGCCTGTTTTAAGCACCGACTCAACGACGGTATCAGCATCCCAGGGCAGCAGCGTGCGCAGGTCGATCACTTCACAGGCGATGCCCTGCTCTTCGGCTAGCTCCACGACTTTGCCAATCACTTCCATCTGCGCGCCCCAACCTACTACGGTGATGTCGCTGCCCTCTTTGGTGATTTCGGCTTCACCAATGGGTAGCTGATAATCTTCTTCGGGCACGTCGCCGACCGCAGCGCGGTAGAGGCGTTTAGGCTCCAGAAATAGCACGGGATCCGGGTCGCGAATGGCGGCGAGTAACAGCCCCTTAGCTTGGTAAGGGTTGCGCGGCACCACCACCTTCAGCCCCGGCGTATGGGTGAAATAGGCTTCGGGAGATTGGGAGTGATACAGGCCACCAGCGATACCGCCGCCGTAAGGGGTGCGAATGGTTAGCCCACCGACGTTGAACAAATCCCCTGAGCGGTAGCGGAACTTGGCGGTTTCGTTAACGATTTGGTCAAACGCTGGAAAGATATAGTCAGCAAACTGAATTTCCGCGACGGGCACCGAGCCTTGCGCCGCTAAGCCGTTAGCAAAGCCAATAATGCCCTGTTCAACTAGCGGCGTGTTAAAGCAGCGCGCTTTGCCGTATTTTTCCTGCAAATGGCTGGTGGCACGAAATACGCCGCCGAAAATCCCCACGTCTTCACCAAAGCAGATGACTTTTTCATCCTCAGCCATGGCGATATCCAGCGCGTTATTAATCGCTTGAAGCATGTTCATGGTGGCCATGTTACGCCTCCCCTTGGGCATCAGTGCCCGTTCCGACGTCTAAATCTAGCGACTTCGCGCCACGCGGATAGGCATCAGGGTAGCGGCGTATATGGCGTTTTAAGTGGTCAAACTGACGCTGCAGCGACGGTGTAATGTCGGCATAGACATCACTGATCAGGCTATCCAGCGGCGGAGGTGGACGCTTCTCAGCCCGCTTCATGGTCTCTAGCACTTCACGGCGCAGGGTTTCCTGCTGGGAGGTTTCTTCCTCTTCACTCCACCACTGCTTTTTAAGCAGCCATTTTTGCAGCCTTAGCAGCGGGTCTTTGGCGCGCCACACCTCTTCTTCATCTTTTGAGCGATAGCCGGAAGGGTCATCGGAAGAAGAGTGCGCGGCCAGGCGATAGCTCATGGCTTCAATCAACACGGGCTGGTTTTGCTCAACGGCGATCCTGCGCGCCTGTCGGGTTGCCTCATACACCGCTAAGACATCGTTACCGTCAACCCGAATAACGTGCATGTGATAACCAAAAGCGCGCGGCGCAATGCCGTCGGCGGCGAACTGTTCACTAGAGGGCGTCGAAATGGCATAGCCGTTGTTACGGCAGAAGAAAATCACCGGCACCTGGTGCACTGAGGCCATGTTCAGCGCGGCGTGAAAATCGCCTTCGGACGCAGCACCTTCACCAAAAAAGGTTAACGTGCAGTGACCGTTGCCAGCGAGTTTTTGGCCGTAAGCGTAGCCCGTCGCCTGAGGAATTTGGGTAGCTAACGGAGACGAAATGGTCATGTAGTGCAGCTTACGCGACCCATAGTGAATCGGCATTTGGCGGCCTTTGCCGTAGTCCAGCTCGTTGCCGAACAGCTGATTCATAAATTCGTCAATGGAGAAGCCGCGATACATCAACGCACCCTGTTCGCGGTACTGCGCCATGATCATATCCGCATCGCTTAACGCTGCGGTTGCACCCACTACGGCGGCCTCTTCGCCGGTGCACTGCATGTAGAAGCTCAAACGCCCTTGGCGCTGAGCGGCCATCATTCGTTCATCAAGGATACGCGTGGCCAGCATCGCCTGATAAATACGCCGGGCGTGATCACGTTCCAGGGTAGGTTCAACGGCGCTGCTGTAAAGTTCACCTTCGGGGTTAAGCAGGCTAAACGTGGGTATCGAAAATTCGTCGCCCGTCATAAAGGCTGGCTGGTGTACGTACTGTGTCATCATTATTGTCCTTGTTTTACCCCTTTTGAGGGCAGTGTTGTTGGTATTGACCGTTTATGCCAGTGGATTTATCTGACATGAGCCAACGCAACATCTAGAGATACCGCTGTGCTTAGGACAATAACGCAGCGCAAAAGCTTTAGGGATGCTACTTAAGAGGCAGAAGAGGAAGAAAAACGAGAACGTAGATGGTGATGTAATAGTTCAAACAGGCTGTCAATCGTCAGGGCGAGTAGCGCAATGATCAATGCTCCCTGAACCACATAAGCCATATTGCCATTCACGATACCGGCAATAATGGGGTCGCCCAGGTTGCTTGCTCCCACGGTCGCCCCTAATGCGGCGGTGGCAATATTGATGGTCACCGAGGTGCGAACGCCCGCCAAAATAACGGGAGCCGCCAGCGGCAGCTCAACCTGGCGCAGGATTTGCGTCGGCGTCATCCCCATCGCGTGGGCCGCCATTTTAATATCGCTATCCACTCCATGGAGCCCAGCCAGGGTGTTACGCACGATGGGTAGCAGCCCATAGAGCATCAAGGCGACAATAATCGGCACGGTGCCAAAGCCCAAAACGGGCACCGCAAGTGCTAATACGGCCACCGGGGGAAACGTTTGCCCAAGCGATGCCAACTGGGCCACCAGCGGCAGAAAATCACTGCCCCACCGGCGAGTAACGGCGATACCGGCTAACACACCCACCACCACCGTCACTATCGCTGCTATGGCGACCACTGACATATGGCGCGCTAACAGCACGTGGAAATCGGCGCGGTCGTAAATTACCTGCCGGGCATCGGGTTCTATCCAACGAAACAGTGAATCGGCAGAGGGAATCCCCACTACGCCAATCAGCAGCAATGCCCCCCACAATAGTGGCCATAGCCACAGCGGCGTTTGCTTACGCTGCTGCGTAACGCTGAACGCATTACTCACGTGGTGTGCTTCCTTTATCCAGCTGGGCTTCCTTGATAATCCTACGCAGCGTTAGCTCACCAACGGGCACGTCGTGCTGGTCAACAACCGTAAGACGGTCGCTATGATCGCGCAGCATCATGGAAAGCGCCTGACGCACTGAGAAGCCTGCAGGAATACGCGATTGAGCGGGTAAGGTAGGGCCCATTGATGTCATGTGGTCTTTAACGCGGGTTAGTGCTGCTTGCTTTAGGCCGCGCTCAAGGCCGCCCAACAGCGAATCAACAAAAGGGTCGTTAGGCTGTTGCAGCAGCGCCAGCGGGGTACCTTGTTGAACGATACGCCCTTCGCGCATCACTACTAAGTGATCGGCCAGTTTAAGGGCTTCGTCCATATCGTGGGTCACAAATACCACGGTTTTATGCAGTCGTGCCTGTAGCTTGGCCAGCTCATCCTGCAGTTTTTCACGGGTAATCGGATCAAGAGCACCAAAGGGTTCATCCATCAGCAAGATGTCCGGGTCTGCCGCCAGAGCCCGTGCAACGCCCACCCGCTGCGCCTGCCCACCGGAAAGTTGGTGAGGGTATTTATGGGCAAACTCACTCACTGGCAAACCCAATAGGTTCATTAACTCCGCCACCCGTGCCTGGGTATCGGCAACTGACCATTTTAAAAGCCGTGGCACTAAGCCAATATTGCGCGCAACGTTCCAGTGGGGAAACAGGCCGGTGTGTTGAATCACATAGCCAATCCGACGGCGTAGCTTCACCGGGTCATAGGCCTCAATTGCTTGCCCATCAAGGATGATGTCGCCTTCATTGTGCTCAATTAAGCGGTTGATCATGCGCAGGGTGGTTGATTTACCACAGCCAGAGGTACCCACTAGCGCACAGAATTTGCCCTTCGGTACGTGCAGCGAAATATCATCCACAGCGGTTTCATCGCCAAATCGCTTGGATACGTGGGCAAGTTCAATCATTGAGTTCCTCCGGGGCGCAGCGCTTCTGCCAAGGCACCTAAGCCCGCATCTACCACCAGAGCCAACACTAAAATGGGCAACGCGCCAAGTAACACCATGTCCATGGCGGCTTGACCTAAGCCTTGAAAGATAAAAGTACCCAGCCCGCCAGCGCCAATTAACGCGGCCACCGCAGTAAGCCCGATAGCCTGCACGGTGGTAATACGCACTCCTTCTAATAGCACCGGCAGCGCCAGCGGTAAGCGCACCTGCCAAAAACGCTGCCCGGCACGCATGCCCATGCCTTTGGCGGCCTCCAACGTTTCAGGGCTCACTTGTTCAAGCGCGGTATAGGTATTACGCACTATAGGCAGCAAGCTGTAGGCAATCAGGGCGATTAGGGCGGGCGTGGTGCCAATACCGCTCACACCTAGCTGGCCTAACACAGGCACGTTGGCGGCAAGCCAGGCCAGCGGTGCCAGCAGCAACCCAAAAAGCGCCAGGCTAGGAATGGTTTGCAGAAAATTGAGCACCGCGAACGCCCCCTTCTGCAGCCGGGCATAGCGGCGCATCAGCATGGCGAGCGTTAGCCCAAGCACTATACTGACGCTGACGGTGATACTGACCAGCTTAACGTGCTGCGCTACTGCGCTGAGAAACTGACGATCCCGCGCTCTGAATTCTTGCACAAGCGCGAGGTTATCCAACCCTAGCGCCGCGCAAAGCCACCATATAAGCGCAACGCCACTTAGCAGCAGCGTGGGCCACAAGCGCGTAAGGTTTAGGCGTAGGCGTACTTCCACTAAGCACAGCAGCAGGATAAATAAGGTAACCCAATAAGCCGCTCCAATCCCTAAACGGGCATTGGGAAGTTCGGGGTCAAGAAGCAAATGATGACTGGCGAGTAAGCCAAACGGCATAAGCACCATCAACATCATTATCGCCGCTAGCAGCGCGCGATAGTGCCGCCGGCTTGGCTCCCACGCAAAGAGCCCAATAGCACAAAGCAGTAATGTCGCTAACAGCGCACCGGGCCAACCAAAGGCCTCAAGCGCACCATACCCAGTCCCTGACACAATCCGGTTAGGGGCCATGCTAACCGCGTCAAATGTCCACAACGCAACCAACATGATGAGGCTAAGGCTGATGAGTACAACATTAGGGTGCCGCCCCTCCCAACGTAATCGCGGAGTGGGCAGTGCATCCAGTAGCGGCATTAATTAGTTATCCCGATTATCAAGCATTCATTATTGAGGGTATCAAGTATTAGTGCTTAAAGGTATCCAGCGTTAACGACTAAGCGTATCAAGATAATCACTGGCCACCTGAGCGGGCGATAAACCATTAACGGCCACATCCGCATTAAGCGTTTGCAGGGTGACGAGATCAAGGCTGGCGAAAACCTCGTTGAGCAGCGCTTCGATGTCAGGATACGTTTCCAGCACGCTTTCTCGCACCACGGGCGCAGGCTGATACACCGGCTGCACGCCTTTCGTGTCTTCTAACACCATCAGGCCCAGTGCGCTTAATCCACCATCGGTGCCGTAGGTCATCGCGGCATTCACACCGCTTGTTTGCTGGGCGGCGGCTCGCATGGTAGCGGCAGTATTACCACCGGAAAGCACCAGCAGCTGTGCATCACTCAGTTCAAAGCCGTAAGCGTCCTGAAACGCAGGAAGCGCCTGTGCTGATTCAACAAATTCAGCGCTCGCGGCAAATTTGAACTCACCGCCATCGGCCAAATAAGCGGCGAGATCTTCTAAATTCACCAGCGCATTTTCAGCGGCGACATCTTCGCGAATACTCATCGCCCAGGTGTTATTAGCGCTAGCGGGCTGCAGCCATATCAAGCCTTGCTGCGCGTCACGTTCACGCACGGTTTGATAGGCCTGTTCAGCATCGTTCCATACCGGACTATCGGCCATATCAAAAAAGAACGCGCCATTACCCGTATATTCTGGGTAGAGGTCAATTTCGCCAGCTTCTAACGCAGTGCGTACCACGCTGGTGCCGCCTAGCTGAAGGCGATTTTCGGTAGGAATATCGTGGCGTTCTAGCGTTTGAATAATCAGCTCACCCAACACCGAACCTTCCGTATCGATCTTGGATGACACAACAATCGGCTCGTTGGCATTGGCCTGGGAAAGGCTGATAGCCGCCACGGTGCAGGCGGCAATTAACGGCTTGGCAATAAAAGAAGTAGCTGAAAAGCGCATCTTAGCATTCCTTTTGCGTTGGCATTATCGGCTTAGGCTCTTATGCCGTATAAGAGCCTTCAGCTTTTCGGCACAAAAGCCTTCAGCGCCTAAGCAAACAACGAGTGGTTAAAGCCGTTGGTTAAAGCTTTTAATCAAGACGCTTCAAACACCCAAGACGTGCCTTCCCGCGAGTCTTTGAGAATAATCCCCATCGCGGCAAGCTCATCGCGAATCGCATCCGCCTGGGCGAAGTCTTTATTCGCTTTAGCCGCTATACGCTGGGCAATTTTTTCTTCGATCTGGGGCTCACTGAGCGGCATTCCCGCCTGCTGCGTGCCTTTTAAGAACGTTTGCGGCGGCTGTTGCAGAAGCCCCAAAATAGCACCTAGCTGCTTTAGCTCGGCCGCCAGCTTGGCGGCGACCTCAGGCTGTTCTGGCTTGGCTCGATTGACCTCTCGGGCTAGCTCAAACAGCACTGCCAATGCTTCGGGGGTGTTGAAGTCATCATCCATTACCTGGATAAAGCGCTCACGGTAAGCCGAAGGCTCACTGCTTGTTTTGCCTAGTGTTGCCTCGCCTAGCTCAATACCTTCAAGCGCCGTATACAAACGCGTTAGCGATTTGCGCGCCTCGGTCAATGAGTCGACCGAGTAGTTAATCGGACTACGGTAGTGGCTAGCCACCAGCAGAAAACGCACCACTTCAGGGTCGTGTTCGGCCAGTACATCGCGAATGGTGAAGAAGTTGCCCAGGGACTTGGACATTTTCTCCTGGTTCACTCGCACAGCGCCGGCGTGCATCCAGGTATTGACGTAGGGTTTGCCGGTGGCCGCTTCTGATTGCGCAATCTCGTTTTCATGGTGCGGGAAAGTTAAATCGGGCCCGCCACCATGAATGTCGAAAGTATCGCCCAAGCAGCAGGTCGACATGGCCGAGCACTCAATGTGCCAGCCAGGGCGGCCATCACCCCAGGGTGACGCCCAGTGCGCTTCCCCCGGTTTGGCAGCTTTCCAGAGCACAAAATCGAGTGGGTCTTCTTTATGAACATCCACATCCACCCGGCTACCTGCGCGCATATCGTCAAGCTGACGATTATTCAGCTTGCCGTAATCAGCAAACTTGCGCACTCGGTAGTAAACATCGCCGTTATCGGCGGCGTAGGCAAAACCCTTTTCAATCAATGTTTCGATCATCGCCACGATATCGCTAATGTGCCCCGTAGCGCGGGGCTCATGGCTGGGCGGCAAAACGAACAGACGCGCCTCATCTTCGTGCATGGCAGCGATCATACGCTCGGTCAGCGCGGTGATACTTTCGCCGTTTTCGTCGGCGCGCTTGAGGATTTTATCGTCGATATCAGTGATATTGCGCACGTAGTTAACGTCGTAGCCGCGCTCTCGCAGATAGCGGGTAATCACGTCAAAGGCGACCATCACGCGGGCGTGCCCTAAGTGGCAATAGTCATACACCGTCATGCCGCAGACATACATGCTCACTTTTCCCGCTTCCAGCGGAGTGAAAGGTTCTTTGCGACGCGTCAGCGTATTGTAAATATGCATCTGGCTACCCATATTGTCTTAGCCCTTCTGCTTGATTTTAGCCCAGCTATCTTTCAATCCCACGGTACGGTTAAACACCAAGTGCTCTGGCGTGGAATCATGACGATCTGCGCAGAAATAACCGACGCGCTCAAACTGGAAGCGTGACTCGGGCGTTGCCTCTGCAAGGCTCGGCTCACCAATGGCTTGGCAAACGACCAAAGACTCTGGATTTAGGTGCTCCAGAAAATCGACATCTTTATCGCGATCGGGCTGTTCAACGGTGAACAGGTTGTCATATAGGCGCACTTCCATCGGCACACCGTGGGCAGCGCTGACCCAATGAATGACGCCTTTTACCTTACGCCCTTCAGGGTTTTTACCCAGCGTATCGAAATCTACCGAGCAGTGCAGTTCGGTGATTTCTCCGGCGGTGTCTTTGATCACCTCGTCACAGCGAATCACGTAGCTATTGCGCAGGCGTACTTCTTTGCCCGGCGCTAGGCGGAAGAACTTTTTGGGCGCATCTTCCATAAAATCGTCTTGATCAATGTACAGCTCGCGGGTGAACGGCACTTTGCGCATGGTCATGTCTTCACGGGCGGGGTGGCCCGGTACTTCGTAAATCTCTTGGTGATCTTCCGGCACGTTGGTGAGCACGACTTTCAGCGGGTTCAACACACACATGGCGCGCGGTGCGTTGTCTTCAAGATCCGAGCGAATCGCGTGGGTTAGCATAGCGATATCCACCAGGCCACCATCGGCACGGGTAACGCCAATCATTTCGCAGAACTTGCGAATCGACGCGGGCGTGTAGCCACGGCGACGCATGCCGGAAATAGTCGGCATGCGCGGGTCATCCCACCCACTGACGATTTGCTCATCGACCAGCAGCTTTAACTTGCGCTTGGAGGTCAGTGTGTAATCAAGATTCAGACGCGCAAACTCAATCTGGCGCGGCTTTGCTGGCACCGGTAGGTTATTTAAGAACCACTCGTACAGCGGGCGGTGATCTTCAAATTCCAACGTGCAGATCGAGTGCGTGATACCTTCAATGGCATCCGACTGGCCATGGGTAAAGTCATAAGACGGATAGATTTTCCACTTGTCGCCGGTTTGGTGATGACTGGCGTGGCGAATGCGGTAGAGAATCGGATCGCGCAGATTGATATTGGGCGAGGCCATGTCGATTTTCGCGCGCAGGACTTTTTCACTTTCACCAAACTCGCCCTCGCGCATCCGCTCAAGCAGATCGAGGTTTTCATCTACGCTACGTTCACGGTAAGGGCTGGCCTTACCAGGCGCCGTTAAGGTGCCACGATACTCACGAATCTCATCCGGTGAAAGGTCATCTACGTAGGCTTTGCCTTCACGAATCAAGTGCTGTGCCCAGGCGTAGAGCTGATCAAAGTAATCAGAGGCGAAACGCACCGGGCCTGCCCACTCAAAGCCCAGCCAGCTGACGTCTTCCTTGATGGCATCAATATAGGCCTGTTCTTCTTTCGCCGGGTTGGTGTCGTCAAAACGTAGATGACAGTCGCCACCCAGTTGCTCCGCCAGCCCGAAGTTTAGACAGATCGACTTTGCGTGGCCGATATGCAGAAAGCCGTTAGGCTCCGGGGGAAAGCGCGTCACGATTTTAGTGACCTGGCCGCCCTCGATTTCGTCGCGTATTTGGTTGCGAATGAAGTTCGGCGCTGGGGTGGTCTCATTGGTCATGGCGGTGTTGATAACCTCGTGGTGGATGGCGTGCGCAGCCGTAAGAACCTAGGATACCCCTATGGCTCTTCGCGGTGCAGAGCAAAACGGCTATTATAGCGTGACGCCGATGCACAGCGCCAAGGCGAACGCCTTTATTGAACAGGAATTTATCAATGATCGTATTACAGACGAACCACGGTGACATCACTATCGCCCTTAACCACGAAAAAGCGCCCATTAGCGCGGCGAATTTTGAGCAGTACGTTCGCGACGGATTTTATGACGGCACCCTGTTTCACCGCGTTATCGACGGCTTCATGGTGCAAGGCGGCGGTTTCGACAAGGACTTTAACCAGAAACCCACCCGCGACCCCATCGACAACGAAGCCGACAACGGCTTAAAAAACACCATTGGCACCCTGGCGATGGCCCGCACCCAAGACCCCCACTCGGCCACCGCACAATTTTTCATCAACGTGGGCGATAACAGTTTTCTTGACCACAGCGGCAAAAGCCTTCAAGGCTGGGGCTATGCAGTGTTTGGTGAAGTCGTTGACGGCATGGAGGTTGTCAACGAAATTAAAAACGTAACGACGACACGCCGCGGAATGCACGCCGATGTGCCCGCTGATGATGTGATCATCGAGCGCGCTTACGTCAAGGAAACGGAATAACGCCAGGAGCTTTATGCGCACATTGCTTGTTGCCGACCTGCACCTAAGTGGCGATACCCCTGATATTAATCAGGGGTTTTACCGCTACCTAGAGCACACCGCCCCCGGGGCCAATGCGCTTTATATACTGGGAGATCTTTTTGACGCCTGGATTGGCGATGACCTTCTCGATGACAACACGCAACCGCTTAGCGGCGTTGCCCAAGAGGTTATCAAGCGCTTAAGAAAGCTTAGCAGCGATGGCACTGCGGTGTATTTAATGCACGGCAACCGAGACTTTCTACTGGGTGAACGCTTTGTTAACGCTTGTCAGGCGATGCTGCTACCTGACATTGAAGAGGTCGAGCTTGAGGGTATGCCAGTGGTACTCCTGCATGGCGACAGCCTGTGTACCCAAGATGAGGCCTACATGGCCTTTCGCCAGCAGTCACGCAACCCTGAATGGCAGGCTCACATGCTTGCCCTGCCGCTTGAACAGCGCTTGGCACTGGCCAAAAGCCTGCGTGCGCAATCTGGGGAAGCCAATGCCAATAAAGCAGAGGCCATTATGGATGTCACTCAGCAGGAGGTCATCAGGGTGATGGAGTCCTGCGGCGTGACGACGATGATTCACGGCCACACCCACCGCCCTCGTGTGCATGACCTGACCGTTGAAGAAGTACCCGCCAAACGCTATGTACTCGGTGACTGGGATGCCCAGCACGGCTGGGATATTGTGATCGAGCGCTCTGAACAAACGGCAACACCACGACTACGTCAGTTTGCCCTCACAGCATTACCGGACGCCTAACGTTGCTGAATGCCTAGCCTTGCTGGCATGTCTGTACGAAAAAGCCGATCTCACGATCGGCTTTTTTTGGGTCACTTTATCTCAGACACTTTTGCAGCGTTAAGCGATGCTACCGCTTAATATCGGCATCGCTGCGCAGGTCATCAATTAACCCCTGCAGTACCGATTGTGCGCGTAACTGTTCGGCCATCTGAGAGACAAACGTTTCCATTTGTTCATTTACTTCACCGTCAGTTACGCTATCTAACGCGACTAACGCCACACCTTGCGGTAGCTCAACGGCACGATAGACGCTCTCACCCTCTTCTGGGCGCGGCAGGCGAAAGACTTCCTGAACGAGTAATTGAGGTACGGTGGTGTCTGATTGGCGACTGACACTAACGGCAGTGAGCCAGTCAATATCGGCTTCACCGCTATTTTGCAGCTCTGCGATAAGTGCTTGAGCTTCTTTACGCAGCGCTTCTTGCTGCTGCTCAGCAGCCACGGAGACTTCAACCTCTTCACGCACGTCATCAAGCGGCAACAGCGTCGCATCGCGCTGTTCGGCAATGCGCAGTACCAGACGGCGATCCCGATCTAGCTCAATCACTTCGCTGTTATAGCCCTCTTCGAGCACATCGGCACTAAACGCCGCCGACATAACGCCAGGCTCTGACAGCACTCCCTCTGCGTCGTCATTTTGTGCTAGCCAGTCACTCTCATTGAGCGTTAAGCCGATTTCATCAGCAATGCTTTGCAAGTCATCAGCAGCGAAACTTTTATCAATTAGCTGTTGTACCTGCTGATTAAACTGATCATCGATAGTGCGAAGAGCCACTTCTCGTGCTAGTTCATCGCGCTGCTCTTCAAACGTAGGGCCCTGAATGTCCGTTACTTGAATAATGTGAAAGGCGTTATCCAGCTCAACCGGCAGGGAAATATCACCCTCTTCAAGGCTAAACACAGCCTCATCAAAGGTGTCGCCAAAGAAGCCTCTGCTGATAACGCCAAGGTCACCCCCCTCTTCAGCACTAGCGGTGTCATCGGAATAGCGCAGCGCGGTCTGTTCAAAAGATTCACCGTCTTCAATCGCTTGGCGCGCGGTTTCTGCCAAGGCCTGGGCCTCTTCACGGGAGCGCTCACCACCAAAAGTGATCATTATGTGTGAAGCACGCCGACCGGCCTCACGATTCTGCTCGCGCCAGGCATCGCGCAGTGTTTCTTCGTCTACATCGGCTTCTTCTGCCATTTCCTGACGATCGATCACAACGTACTCAAGGCGTACCTGTTCGGGGCGCTCGAAACGTTCTTGATGGGCATCATAGTAGGCTTGAAGATCGTCTTCACTGACATTGATTTCCGCTTCAACATCGTCGCCATCTAGCACCAGATAGCGAAAACTGCGCTGCTGGCGCTGCAGCTCAGCTAAGCGTTCTTGCTCGCTTGGAAGGCTAAAATCACTAAACGCCAAGCCTTGCTGTAAATGCTGGCGCTGGATATCAACACGTAGCTCTTCCCGGAAAGACAGCGGCGTATAGCCAGCACCGGCTAAGCGGTTACGAAATACCTCTGCGGAGAACCGACCATCCTGATCGTGAAACTCAGGCAAGCTAACAATCATCTGATCCAACTGCTGATCGGAAACGCTAAAACCACCGTCTTCAGCGTACTGGGATAACAGTTCCCGAGTGATAAGCTGCTCAAGCATATCGTTGCGTAGCGCCCGCTCTTGCTCGGGTGGTACTTGCCCTGAACGTAGTGCCCGCTGAACCTCAAGCTCAACCTGCTGGCGCATAATCGGCTGCCCGTTGACGCTTGCTACTTCGTTTGGGTCGCTACCAAAAAGCCCAAACAGTGACTCAATCCCGAAAAGCGCCATGGCCGCGACCATAACACCGATAATGATTTTGGCACCCCAGCTTCTGGAGCCATCTCGAATACTTTGCAGCATGCTAGCCTCAGATAGTCACAGCCAAACACATGAACCCGCTAACGCTTAACGAATAGGGGCCAGAAAATAACATGGGCGCATCGCCAGTGCGATGCGCCCATTAGGTTACAGCAAACGCGGTCAAATTAGTTGACGGCGTCTTTCAGTGCCTTACCTGCTTTGAAACTGGGTACTTTGGCAGCACTGATCTGGATAGGTTGACCCGTTTGTGGGTTGCGGCCTGTACGGGCGGCGCGCTCTTTGATCGCGAAAGTACCAAAGCCTACCAGTGATACGCTTTCACCCTTTTTAAGGCTATCGGTGACAGACTCTACCATGGCATCCAATGCGCGAGTTGCCGCTGCTTTAGGAATATCAGCAGACGCGGCAATGGCTTCAATCAGCTCGGACTTATTCACTCTTCACCCCTTAACTGTTTCAAAAATGGCTCTGAACGGCATGGTCACCGATTGATACGACGATCAAAGCATAGCTGCGTTTTATAGCAATGCCTTGAAACATCTGTCAAGCAACCAAGCCGTGACATGCCCGCCACACACAGCAGCGGGCTAAAAATATTAAGTAAAACTAAAACCAAAAAGGCTTTAACGGCTTAATGGGTACTGGCAGTTGCGGCATTATTAAACGATGCTTCGGTGCCTGCTAACGATGCACCTTCTTCTGCCCTCTCTGCTTCTGGCCTTTCTGCTAGTGCTACGGCTAACACATCATCTATCCAACGCACCGGGCGGATATCAAGCGCACCTTTGATATTGTCCGGTACTTCCTTGAGATCACGGCGGTTTTCTTCAGGAATTAGGACTATCTTTATACCACCGCGACGCGCTGCCAGCAATTTCTCCTTCAACCCGCCAATGGGTAATACTTCACCGCGCAGATTGACTTCGCCCGTCATTGCCACATCGCAGCGCACCGGACGCTGGGTATAAGCAGAAACAATGGCGGTAACCATCGCTATACCCGCACTAGGGCCATCCTTCGGCGTTGCACCTTCGGGCACGTGAATATGCAGATCCTCTTTTTCGAAGCGGTCTGGATCAATTCCATACGCCTGCGCCCTGGCACGCACTACCGTATGAGCAGCGCTCACTGACTCTTTCATCACATCGCCAAGTGAGCCAGTTTTGTTAATACGCCCCTTACCAGGCGTGACCACCGATTCAATATTAAGCAGCTCGCCGCCTACCGAGGTCCAGGCTAGCCCTGTTACACGGCCAATCTGGTCATCTTGCTCCGCTAAGCCGTAGCTATAGCGACGCACGCCTGCATAGTGCTCAATTTGCTCAGCTTTTAAGCTTTGGCCATCTTGGTTGGCTTTCGGGTCACGCTCTTTCTCAAGGCGCTCACGCAATACCTTCCGTGACACTTTAGCAATCTGGCGCTCTAATTCACGCACCCCTGCTTCACGAGTGTAGTAGCGAATAAGCTCTAACAGGGCACTGTCTTCTAGCGTTAACTCACCCCCCTTCAAGCCGTTTGCAGCCAACTGCTTGGGTAACAGATAGCGCTTCGCAATGGCCAGTTTTTCATCTTCGGTGTAACCCGGTAGACGAATAATTTCCATGCGATCCAGCAAGGCGCTAGGGATATTCATCGAGTTGGCGGTACAGATGAATAGCGTCTCTGAAAGATCATAATCGAGCTCAAGATAGTGATCGCTGAAGCTGTTGTTTTGCTCAGGATCGAGTACCTCTAGCAACGCAGAAGCGGGGTCGCCGCGATGATCCATGCCTAACTTATCAACTTCATCTAGCAGGAACAGCGGGTTTTTAACGCCTGCGCGACTCATGCGCTGGATCATTTTACCCGGCAGTGAGCCAATATAGGTGCGCCGATGGCCGCGAATTTCAGATTCATCACGCACACCACCTAGCGCCAAGCGCACGTACTTACGATTAGTGGCACGGGCAATCGATTGGCCTAGCGATGTTTTACCCACCCCAGGCGGGCCTACTAAGCACAGCACAGGGCCTTTCATCTTGCGCACACGCGTTTGCACAGCAAGGTACTCTAGAATGCGTGCTTTAACTTCTTCTAGCCCGTAATGGTCTTCATCAAGCACTTGCTGGGCTTTTATAAGATCGTGCTTAACTCGCGTGCGTTTTTTCCACGGCACGGCGATTAGCCAATCCAAATAAGAGCGTACTACCGTGGCCTCTGCAGAATTTGAGGCCATCATTTTCAGTTTATTGAGTTCTTGAGTCGCTTTATCGGACGCCTCTTTAGGCATGCCCGATTCTTTAATCGCCAGCTCGTACTTCTCTGCCTCATTGGGCACATTATCCAGCTCACCCATTTCTTTCTGGATAGCCTTCATTTGCTCATTGAGATAATACTCGCGCTGGGTCTTCTCCATCTGCTCTTTGACCCGCGAGCGGATGCGCTTTTCTACCTGAAGCAGATCAATCTCAGATTCGATGAGTGCCATCAGGTGCTCAATACGATCACGCACCCGATCCATCTCAAGAAGCTCTTGCTTATCGCCAATTTTGAGCGACAAGTGGGCACAAATGGTATCAACCAAACGGCTCGGGTCTTCAATCCCTGATAGCGAGTTAAGCACTTCATTAGGGACTTTTTTTGATAGCTTAACGTACTGTTCAAACTGATTGAGCAGTACACGAACGAGTGCTTCTTGTTCGCGACTGGTCAGCGGCTCACTCTCTCGCGGCGTTAAATATGCTTGAGTGTAGCCTGCGGCATTTTCTTCGACACTCAGCACATCCGCTCGAAAGCTACCCTCGATAAGGACTTTGACAGTGCCATCTGGCAGCTTAAGCAGCTGCATGATGTCAGCCACGGTTCCCATGGAGTAAAGATCCGCGTTGTCTGGGTCATCCTGAGAAGCTTCGCGCTGAGCCACCAGTAACACACGCTTTTCAGCCTCCATCGCCGCTTCGAGCGCCTGGATAGACTTTTCACGACCTACAAAAAGAGGGATAACCATTTGCGGATAAACAACCACATCGCGCAATGGTAAAAGGGGTAGACATTGTGTCTGTTCGGCGTTCTGCTGCATCGCAGACGTTCCTCGATAAATCGGATGAGTACTTATAAGTGCGCTTATGCTTAATGAATAGCAAGGGGTCGCCTAGGCGACCCCTTGGTTTAGCGCAAGCGTTTGAAGTCAGGCTGGGAGGCTCAACGTGCACTAGCCATCAGTACCGTCAACACGTGCTTCTTCTTTTTGCGAGTAGATCAGCAGAGGTTCGCTCTCACCAGCAATGACTGAGCCGTCAATCACTACTTTACTGACGCCTTCAAGCGACGGAATTTCGTACATGGTGTCTAGCAACACAGACTCTAAAATAGAGCGCAGGCCGCGCGCACCCGTCTTACGTTCCATGGCTTTTTCGGCAACCGCTCGTAATGCTTCGTCTCTAAACTCAAGCGTCACGCCTTCCATTTCAAATAGCTTAGCGTACTGCTTAACCAGCGAGTTTTTTGGCTCTGTCAGAATCTGCACTAATGCATCTTCGGTAAGTTCCATCAGCGTGGCTATAATCGGCAAACGACCAACGAACTCAGGAATCAGACCAAATTTCACCAGATCATCAGGTTCAACATCAGCCAGCAACTCACCCACCCCACGGGAGGACTCTTTGCTTTTCACTGCCGCATTGAAACCAATGCCACCTTTCTCAGCGCGGTCACGGATAACTTTATCGAGACCCGCAAATGCACCGCCGACGATAAACAGAATATTGCCCGTATTCACTTGGACAAACTCTTGCTGGGGGTGTTTGCGTCCGCCCTGGGGCGGCACTGATGCGGTGGTGCCTTCAATCAGCTTCAACAATGCTTGTTGAACGCCCTCACCCGAAACATCACGAGTGATGGAAGGATTGTCAGATTTGCGTGAAATCTTATCGATTTCATCAATATAAACAATGCCACGTTCCGCTTTTTCGACGTCGTAATCGCACTTTTGCAACAGCTTCTGGATGATGTTTTCAACATCTTCACCGACATAGCCTGCTTCCGTCAGCGTGGTTGCATCCGCAATGGTAAAAGGCACATTCAGTAGCCGCGCCATGGTTTCCGCCAATAGCGTTTTACCGCTACCGGTAGGACCAATCAGCAGAATATTTGATTTACCTAGTTCCACATCGCCGTCGCGTACATCTGTTTTCAGGCGTTTGTAGTGGTTATACACCGCTACGGACAGCACCATTTTGGCGCGATCCTGCCCAATGACATAATCATCTAACGTATGACGTATTTCGCGAGGCGTAGGTAAACGCTCCTCATCGCTCTCGGCATCGGCTTCGAGAACTTCCTCGCGAATGATGTCATTACATAAGTCGACACACTCATCGCAGATATAAACGGACGGGCCCGCAATCAGCTTACGTACTTCGTTTTGGTTTTTGCCACAAAACGAGCAGTAGAGCAGTTTGCCACCTTCGTCCTTGCCTTTGCCGTCGGCCATTCGCATACCTCTATCACTGCGGCGGCTAGCGCCGCCGGAAAAGCTCGTTAGAAAAGCAGAATCCTATCACGCTATCAGGATGTAGGCCGCTTATCCAGCACTGCGTCAATCAGGCCATACTCTTTGGCCATATTGGCGCTCATGAAATTATCCCGGTCTGTATCACGCGCAACCGTGTCAATATCCTGCCCCGTGTGGTGGGCAAGAATCTGGTTAAGCTTTTCACGGATACCAAGAATTTCACGGGTATGAATTTCAATATCTGACGCTTGGCCTTGGTAACCACCCAGCGGCTGGTGAATCATGACACGTGAGTTGGGTAGACAATAACGCTTGCCTGCAGCACCGGCAGTCAATAGTAACGCACCCATGCTGGCCGCCTGACCAATACACACCGTAGACACATCGGGCTTAACGAACTGCATGGTGTCGTAAATCGACATACCAGCAGTGACCGAACCACCTGGTGAGTTGATATACAGGTGAATGTCTTTGTCCGGATTTTCCGACTCTAGGAACAGCAGTTGCGCGACCACCAAATTAGCCATGTAATCTTCTACAGGTCCTACCAAGAAAATCACACGCTCTTTCAGCAGGCGTGAGTAGATGTCGTAGGCTCTTTCCCCTTTGGCGCTCTGCTCAACCACCATGGGTACTAAACCGCCGGCATTTTGAATATTGAACTCACTCATTCAGGTGATTCCTTGCGTCCGGGAAGGGAAAGGCGCACCCGCTAAGGGTGCACCACGTTCCAGGGTGTTAGGCGCTAGCTTGCTCGCCTTCTTCAGCACCCTCATCTTGCTCTGCTTGCTGTTGCGCAGCGGCAAGGGCTTGCTGATAAGACATTTCGACATCTTTAATGTTCGTCTGCTCAAGCAGCTTAGCGACCGCTTTCTCTTCAAGAATGGCAGATTTCACCTGGGTTTTCAGCTGCTCGTTACCCATGTAGTAGCTGACCACTTCATCAGGGTCTTGGTACTGCTCAGCAAGCTCAGCCACTTTTGCTTTGATAGCGTCATCGTCAGCATCAAGCTCGTTAGCTTTGATTACTTCAGCCAGCAACAAACCAACCTGAACGCGACCTTTAGCCTGCTCTTCGAACAGTTCGTTGGGCAGCTGGCTGACATCAAAATCTTCACCTAAACCAAACTGCTGCGCCGCCTGGCGCTTCATGCCGTCAGTCTCTTGCTGAACCAGTGCGCTTGGCACAGGAATTTCGTTAACCTTTTTAAGCGCATCAAGCACTTGCTGCTTAACCCGGTTATCAATCGCTTGAGACGCCTCACGGGTCATGTTCTTCTTGATTTCAGCGCGGAATTTTTCCTGATCACCACCTTCAACGCCAAAACGCTCGATAAACTCAGCGTCTACTTCAGGCAGTTTCTGGCTACTAACTTTGTGCACGGTCACCTTGAAGGTGGCTTCTTTACCGGCTAAATGCTCAGCTTGGTAATCTTCAGGGAAAGTAACGTTGATGGTTTTCTCTTCGCCTGCTTTCGCGCCAATTAACTGCGCTTCAAAACCAGGAATAAAGCTATTGGAGCCAATTACCAGTGAGTGCCCTTCGGCGCTGCCGCCTTCAAACGGCTCATCACCAATGTAACCCTGGAAATCAATAGTGACTTGGTCACCATCAGCTGCAGCAGCCTCTACCTCTTCCCAGCCAGCATTTTGCTTACGCAGCGTGTCGATCATTTCATCAACATCTGCATCGCTAACGGTAACGACAGGGCGCTCAACATCAGTGCCTTCGATAGAAGCCAACTCTATCTCAGGGTAGATTTCCATCACCGCAACGAATTCTAAATCTTTACCTGATTCATTAATGGACGGCTCAATTTTTGGAAAGCCTGCAGGGTTCAAACCTTCATCAGTAATGGCGCGCACATAGCGCTCGCGCATTACTTCGCCAACGACTTCGTTACGTGCATCTTGACCGTAACGCTGACGAACGACGGCCATCGGCACTCGGCCCTGGCGAAAACCATTCAAGCGAACATTCTTCGCGGTGTCTTTCAAGCGAGCACTAACGGCCTCGTCAATTTCGGCAGCCGGTACTTGAATAGTAATGCGGCGTTCGATCTGGGAGGTCGTCTCGACAGAAACTTGCATGAATTGTCCTCTAACGGCTGGGCGTTTTGTTGATTGCATGTAATAAATTCAAGGGGGCAATTTTAAGAACCCCAGCGCATGGTGGCAAGCGCCATGCTCGCAACATGGGGGCAGCGATTTCAAAAAACAAGGAATACGCGAGCAATTAGGTGCTTTTAGATGCTTCCAAGCGTCGTTGAAGCCGTTATTAGCGCCATGCTGCAATATTACGACCATTCTACTGTTTTGTTTCTCGTGCAGCGACTTTTTCAATCGTTATCGCCAAGAGTTAGCTTGGCCGGCGCTCCCCTGCCCACCATAAACTCAGCGTATGCATCAGCACGCCAAGCGTTGCGCCATGGGAAATAAACACTTGCCAACTGATCCAATCAGTCAATAGCGCGTGCCAACCCCCCATTATCACCATGCCTAACAACATCATGGCGGTTAATCGTTTAAGCAACCCTGGTAGCTTTTGACGTGCTTCTGGAGAGAGCAGGCGCCACTGGGCAGCCGCCACAAAAGCGACAACCATCAAAGCGATAATAATCAGCGTTTGGCGAGCTTCGTGCCCACCCGCCATATAACGAGGCAGCGTTGCCAACATCACGACGCATAAACCCAGCGCCACGCTAATACGCTCAGGTGTATAGGGGACATGCTGCATTGCTTAGATCACCTTGAGCTGTTGAGCAACGATCCACTCTTCCACCCAGGGAATGGCAGCGTCGTCAGCCATAAACGTTTCCATGGCATCCACTTCTAAACGCTCACCTAGTCGAGTTGCGCCATGATCTTCCAACAACGCATCTAACGACCGGCCTGCGCCACAAAAGGTTTCACCGTATGAGCTGTCGCCTAATGCAATCAACCCATAGCGCAGCGAAGCAAGCGATGGGCTCTGGTCACGCAACGTGCGTACAAAAGGCACAAAATTACCGGGAAAGTCGCCGCTACCCGTTGTTGATATACAAAACAGCGCCAAATCAGCATCGCTTTCAGTGATATCAGTAAGAGATGGTTGTTCAAGAATAGCTACCTTGTACCCCACCTGCTCAAACAAAGGTTTCACCTGCTCGGCCACATCTAATGCGCCGCCATACATCGTACCCACCAATATATTCAGCTTTGGCATCGTTACTCCCCTGTCAAAATGTCACAGTGCCAACTGTCAAGTCGACAAATACCTGATGAATTTGCTCAAATATTAACATGACTTGTTAGAATGAAACACGTCACCATCACCGGGTGGTCGTGATAGAACCAACAGGAGTCACCATGCAGCAAACCTTCGAGGCTTGGATTACGCCGCTAATGGTTGGCGGTTTAATTGTTTTTATGTGTTTTATTATTTGGGATTTAGCCAAAAAGTCGAATGCGGGCAAATTCGGCACCATCATGCTGTTTATAGTTCTGGGTGCTGGCATGTTGGGTTACGTCATCAAAGTGGTCATTACCTGGCTGATTGAAGGCGGTGGCCTGTAGCGGGCGCGGCTAAACGCATAGACAATAAACCAATAGACAAAAAAGGAGCGCCTCGAAAGGCCCTCCTTTTATATGGCGACTTAAATAGCTGCGTGACGCTATGGCACTTATTCAACACACGCTTTCAACTAAGCCTTGAGCTTACTCGCTTGGTATCTCACTCACCGCCCACATAGCGCTCGACTTGCTGTTTGAGCTTCTGCCCAGGACGAAAAGTGACTACACGCCGAGCGGAAATAGGGATTTCCTCACCGGTTTTGGGGTTTCGCCCTGGACGTTCCCGCTTATCACGCAGATCAAAGTTACCAAAGCCCGATAACTTTACCTGTTCGTTTTCACGCAGACAGGCTCGAATCTCCTCAAAAAAAGCTTCGACCATGGCTTTCGCTTCTCGCTTGGACAGGGTTAGCTCGGTATGTAAATGTTCAGCCAACTCTGCTTTGGTCAACGCACCCATAAGGCTTCTCCTTATCCTTGAAGCAAACACAGCAATAGGCTCGCCGTGTCAACCGTGCAGTAGTAAACGCATTGCCAAGAGCGTGATAAGCTTCGTGGCGAGATTTTGGTTATTGTTAGCCGCGCAGTTCAGCATCTAGCGTGACACGTACTTGTGTCACGATTGAATCGACCAACTGATTGATTTCCTCATCGTTTAGCGTGCGCGATGGATGCTGCCAGGTCAAGCCCAATGCAATACTCTTATGCCCTTCTGCAACGCCCTTACCTGCATAAACATCAAATAGCTTGATGTTTTGAAGATAGTCTCCCGCTTGCTGCTTGGCACAATCCAGCAGCGCCTGTACAGGTGTTGCTTCTTTAAGTATGAAAGCAAGATCACGGCGTACTTCAGGGAAGCGAGACAGTGGTTCAAAAGCAGGGATCTGACCTTGGCTCAATTTGTCTAGACGCACTTCAAACACGACGGCATCCATCTTTAAGCCCAGCGTTGCGCGAACTTGAGGATGTAAAGTCCCCATCCAGCCCGCTGGCTCGCCATTGTGCAGTAGCTGAGCACTCTGCCCAGGGTGAAGCGCAGGGTGCTCAGCAGGCTCAAAGCGCCATGCTTCAGCACTGCCTCCCAACGCGAGCACGCTTTCCAAATCGCCTTTTAGGTCATAGAAATCGACACGCTCTTTAGCGCCGCTCCAGCCCTCCGCTTCCCGCGTGCCGCACACTAACGCACCCAGCATGGGCACTTGTGATAAAGCATCCAACTCGCCGTTAAAGACTAGCCCAGTTTCAAATAACCGCACGCGGGTCTGCTGACGATTAAGGTTGTATTCCATGGCGCGCACCAACCCTGGCAATAAGCTTGCGCGCATTACCGACAAATCAGCGGAGATAGGGTTAGCTAAGACCGGCGATACTGCGTCTGGTAGAATCGCTGCCTGGAGTTCAGGAGCAACAAAACTGTAGGTAATTGCCTCCTGAAACCCGCGGGCCACCATCTGCAGGCGCAAGCGCGACTGCGTAAGCCTTGCCTCATCTGCCGGTTGCAACGCCAAACGTGCCGCCGGGCGACGCACCGGTAAATTGTTATAACCGTGAACGCGTGCAACCTCTTCGATCAGATCTTCTTCAATGGCTAGGTCAAAACGCCAGCTCGGTGCGATCACCTTCCAGCCGTCATCTTGCACACTCACGCCAAGCCCTAAGCGCTGCAAAATATCGGTGACATCGCTGTTCTCAAGCGTTTTTGACAGCGCTTTTTCCAAGCGTGCACTGCGCAACATAATGGCGCGCTCTGCGGGCATATCATCAGCGCTTTGCGCTTCAACCACGGGCCCCGCTTGCCCACCGCATATCTCAATGAGCAGCTGGGTTGCCCGCTCGACGGCTATAGGCGTTAGCTCGGGGTCAACACCCCGTTCGAAACGGTGCGAAGCATCGGTATGCAGGCCATAGGAGCGCGCCTGCCCAGCAATCGCAAGAGGGGTAAAATAGGCAGACTCAAGGAAAATAGTATGCGTATTTTCGTTAACGCCAGAGTTCTCGCCCCCCATGATCCCCGCCATCGCCAGCGGACCATTATGATCAGCAATCACTAGGGTTTCCGGGCGTAGCTCAACGTCGCTGCCATCTAGCAGGGTTAAACGTTCGCCCGGCTTCGCCATGCGTATTACCATGCCACCTTCAAGATTGTCACGATCAAAAGCGTGCAGTGGCTGGCCTAACTCAAGCATCACGTAGTTGGTGACATCGACTACCGGGTCAATAGAACGCACGCCGCTACGACGCAGACGCTCGACCATCCACAGCGGCGTTTCCGCCTTAACATTGACGCCTTTAATGATACGGCCTATGTAGCGGGGGCACTGCTGCGGCGCTTCAATGCTGATAGCAAAAGTGTCTTCAACTTGGGCAGCAACGGGCTCTATGTCAGGCCCGCTAACCGGTAGACGGTTAAGCACACCGACTTCACGCGCCAGCCCCTTAATGCTTAAGCAGTCGCCGCGGTTAGGCGTCAAATCGACTTCAATCGTCATGTCATTAAGATGCATGAACTCCCTGAAATCGACACCTACCGGTGCTGAAGCGGGAAGCACTAAAATCCCTGCAGAAACCTCTTCTTCAAGCCCCAGCTCTGATGCCGAACAAATCATCCCGCGTGATTCAACGCCGCGCAGCTTGGCTTTTTTGATTTTAAAGTCGCCCGGTAGCACGCCACCTACGCGAGCAAACGGGATTTTTTGGCCAATATCGACATTGGGCGCTCCGCAGACAACCTGAACGGGGTCGCCACTGCCATCATCAACGCTGCACACGTTGAGTTTGTCTGCATCAGGGTGCTTTTCTTTACTCAGCACCTCTGCCACCACCACGCCACTGAACGCCGCCGCTACTGCTTCGACAGCATCGACTTCCAAACCGGCCATGGTGATCTGATCGGCAATCGCCTGTGTATCAAGCTGCGGCGATACCCACTCACGCAGCCACTGTTCTGAAAATTTCATGGTTGATCCTGTATTTGGCGGCGGTCTTAGGCGAATTGGCGTAGAAAACGCAGATCGTTTTCAAAAAACAGACGCAAATCATTAACGCCATAGCGCAACATCGCTAGACGCTCAGCGCCCATTCCGAAAGCAAAACCGGTGTAGCGCTCTGAATCAATACCGGAGTGACGAAATACTTCCGGATGCACCATGCCGCAACCCATCACCTCCAGCCAGCCGCTATGGGAACATACACGACAGCCCGCCCCACTACACATCACGCACTGAATATCCACTTCGGCAGAGGGTTCCGTGAATGGAAAGTAAGAGGGACGGAAACGCACCGATAGATCATCGCGCTCAAAGAACGCCTGCAAAAAATCCTCGATAGTGCCTTTCAGATCAGCAAAGCTAACATCTTCATCGACCAACAGCCCTTCAACCTGATGAAACATCGGGGTATGGGTTAAGTCGGAATCACTACGATATACACGCCCTGGGCAAACGATGCGAATGGGTGGTTCGCTGCTTTTCATAGTACGCACTTGCACCGGCGAGGTGTGAGTGCGCAGCAAGCGCGTGGCGTCAAAATAGAAGGTGTCGGCCATACCCCGTGCAGGGTGGTGCGCTGGAATATTGAGCGCTTCGAAATTGTGATAATCATCCTCAATTTCGGGCCCGATGGCCACGTCGTAACCAATGCGGGTAAACAGCCCTTCAATGCGTTCAAGCGTGCGCGTCACCGGATGCAGTCCACCAACGGATTGGCCCCGCCCTGGCAACGTGACATCAATACTTTCAGCGGCCAAACGGGCATTTAGCGCGGCACCTTCAAGCTGTTGGCGCTTAGTATCAATTTCATCGGCCAGTGTCTGTTTGGCCTGATTGATACGCTCACCCGCTGCCGGGCGCTCTTCTGCTGACAGTTTCCCTAAGCCTTTCAGTAAGGCGGTTACCTCACCTTTCTTACCTAAATAGCGTACTCGTAACTCGTCTAGCGCGGCGACACTTTGCGCAGCCTGAATGGCGTCGCGCGCCTCAGATACCAGAGTAGGAAGGTGATCCATCCGTTTCACTCCGAATTAAGCGATATCCATCTTTAAAGATGGCGTGGCACGTTGAAGGTGGCAAAAAAACAGGGGAAGAGCGGCTGCTCTTCCCCTGGATGGGTCACTCTGAAATGACCTCAGGTTGATTACACGGGCAATGTTTTAGCCAGTGTAAACTACCTTATTGGGCAGCCTTGGCTTTTTCCACGATGGCAGCGAACGCGGCCTTCTCGTGCACTGCCAAATCGGCCAATACTTTACGGTCGATTTCAATACCGGCTTTCTTAAGGCCGCCTACAAAGCGGCTGTAAGACATACCGTTGATGCGTGCACCGGCGTTAATACGCTGGATCCATAGCGCACGGAACTGGCGCTTACGGTTGCGACGGTCACGGTAAGCGTACTGACCAGCTTTAATAACGGCTTGCTTGGCAACGCGGAAAACGCGCGAACGGGCACCGTAGTAACCTTTGGCAAGCTTCAATACTTTTTTATGGCGACGACGCGCAACTACGCCACGTTTAACTCGAGTCATAACACACTCCTGACTTTAAGGCTGAGGCACAAAAATGGTGCACTCAGAAAAACGAAAACCCGAATTATAGATTCGGCAGCATACGCTGGATGAGCGCTTTATCAGACGCGTGAATCTGCTTCATTCCACGCAATTGACGCTTACGCTTGGTCGATTTCTTGGTCAAGATGTGGCTACGATGAGACTGCTTGTGCTTAAAGCCGCTAGCGGTCTTCTTAAAGCGCTTCGCAGCGCCGCTGTTGCTTTTGATTTTCGGCATGAGGGATACTCCGCTCGATATTTTTTAGAAAACCCAGGGCCGACCACCGCTCTCACGATGGCCCGTTGATTTCGCCGTTGGATCACTTCTTCTTCGGGGCAATAATCATGATCATCTGGCGCCCTTCCATTTTCGGGAAAGCTTCAACCAAACCGATCTCTTCCAGGTCTGCCGCGATCCTTTCCATCAGTTTACGACCGATGTCTTGGTGCGCCATTTCACGACCACGGAAGCGCAGTGTGACTTTGCCCTTGTCACCACCTTCCAGAAAGCGCGTCAGATTCTTAAGCTTGACCTGATAATCGCCTTCGTCGGTGCCAGGCCGGAACTTAACTTCCTTAACCTGAATTTGCTTTTGCTTCTTCTTTTGAGCTGCCTTCTGCTTCTTGGCCTCAAAAACGAACTTGCCGTAATCCATAACCTTACAGACGATGGGGTCGGCATTTGAAATTTGCACGAGATCCAGGCTTTCGGATTCAGCACGCTCTAGCGCTTCGGTGGTGGGCACGACACCCAACTGCTCACCGTCGCTACCAATAAGGCGCACTTCTTCTTCAACAATTCGCTCGTTCATTGGTGGGCGTTTGTCTGCTGGACGCCCTCGCTGATTGCTTCGCTTGATCGCTCCGTCTCCTTAGGCAATTGACGATGTCGCCAGGGCTGCTCTCTCAGTAGTATGGCGCTCAATAAATTCATCGACCGTCATGATACCGAGGTTTTCGCCGCTGCGTGTTCGCACGGCCACTGAGTCAGCTTCAACTTCCTTATCTCCTACCACGAGGAGATAGGGAACTTTTTGTAACGTATGTTCACGGATTTTAAAGCCGATCTTCTCGTTCCTCAAGTCCGCTTTAACACGCAAGCCACTTTTTTGCAGGCGTTTCTCCAATTCAAGCGCATATTCGCGCTGTGAATCAGTGATAGTCATGACTACCGCCTGCTGTGGGGCAAGCCATAATGGCATAGCGCCGGCATAGTGCTCAATCAGAATCCCCAGGAAACGCTCGAAAGAGCCTAAAATTGCACGATGCAGCATGACAGGGGTCTTACGTAGACCATCTTCGTCAACGAATTGAGCCCCTAAACGCCCTGGCAAATTAAAATCTAGCTGCAGGGTACCACATTGCCATACACGATTCAGGCAATCGCGTAGCGCAAACTCAATTTTAGGTCCGTAAAAAGCACCTTCACCCGGCTGTAACTCCCACTCCAGGCCCGTTGCATTCAACGCAGCCTCAAGCCCCTTCTCAGCCTGATCCCACATTTCTGCCTCACCCAAAAAGTCATCTGGGCGAGTCGAAAGCTTCAGCTCTACGTCTTCAAATCCTAGCGTTTTATAAACATGCAGCGTTAGCGCGATAAAATCTTCGGCCTCTGCTTGAATTTGGCCTTCAGTGCAGAAAATATGCGCGTCATCTTGGGTAAAGCCACGCACGCGCATCAGACCATGCAGCGAACCGGAAGGTTCATTGCGGTGGCAGCTACCAAACTCAGCCAAACGCAGCGGTAAATCACGGTAGCTTTTCAACCCTTGATTAAACACCTGCACGTGGCAAGGACAGTTCATAGGCTTGACCGCGTACTCGCGCTTTTCCGACTCAGTGGTAAACATTAGCTCACTGTAGTGACCCCAGTGGCCTGATTTCTTCCACAAGGATAGATCTACCACCTGCGGTGTTTTGATTTCTTGGTAGCCATGCTCGCGCTGAATATTGCGCATGTACTCTTCCAATGCCTGGTACATCGTCCAGCCATTGGGATGCCAAAACACCATACCTGGCGCTTCTTCCTGAATATGGAATAAGTCCATTTTACGGGCGAGCTTACGGTGGTCTCGCTTTTCCGCTTCTTCAAGACGCTTGAGATAGGCTTTGAGCTGTTTTTTATCGCCCCAAGCGGTGCCGTAAATACGCGTTAGCATGGTATTGGCTGAGTCGCCACGCCAATAAGCACCCGCTAACTTAGTAAGTTTGAAGGCTTTTAAATGGCGAGTATTCGGCACATGCGGCCCGCGGCACATGTCGGTGTACTCTTCATGATGATAAAGCCGGATTGTCGCATCGTTGGGAATTTCGCGCACAATCTCCTGCTTATAGGGTTCATCACGATGTAAAAAGGTCAGCATTGCCTGGTCGCGGTCAACGTATTCGCGTACCACGTCATACTCACGCTCAATCAGTGATTGCATGCGCGCTTCGATGGCGTCAAGGTCTTCAGGCGAGACTGATTGGCCAAATTCAATATCGTAATAAAAGCCGTCATCAATCACTGGCCCAATCGCCATTTTGGCCTCGGGGTACATCTGTTTAACCGCATGACCGATGAGATGCGCGCAGGAGTGACGGATAATTTCCAGCCCTTCAGCATCACGCGCGGTGATAATCGCCACTTTTGCATCTTGCTCAATCAGATCGGCGGCATCTACCAGCACACCATCAATCTTCCCAGCTACACAGGCCTTAGCCAAACCAGGGCCAATGGATTCTGCGAGTTGCATAATGGAAAGCGGTTCTTCAAACGTTTTTTGACTGCCGTCAGGCAGGGTAACAATAGGCATTCAGATTCCTTGAGCGCAGTGGTGATCCATACCAAGGATCACATTTCGCTATCAATGGTCTTGGAGGGTACAAAACATAGTCGTATAAAGCATAGCCGTTTGACATACTCCGACCACTAAATCAGAGATTGTAGTGGCGGATTCCCAGGTCGTTACCTTCCTGGTTTCTGCTTCCAAGACGACTGCCCGAGGGAATGGCTTGGTTA
>NZ_LGEN01000027.1 GCF_001507855.1 Halomonas sp. 54_146 | reverse complement strand
GAGAACCCCGGTATCGCTCTCCTCGCTCTGGCAACAGAGCGCGTGAGAGGGGTAAGAATCCGCGATTCTATTCTTTGAATGAATCGTCGGAGGGTTCAACGGTCTGCTCGTTCATTTGCTTGGCAACGCTGGTCGCTTCGCTCTAGGCTAAGAGATATCAATGCGAGTATAACCACCAGGAGTCACCGCTATGCCGCTTTCCCGTGCTGAAATTACCACGCCTTCTGCAGAGCGTTTGATCAATCGTTTGTGCAAGCATTGGGCGCATAAGCTAGAGGTTGAACAAACCGATCAGCAGGCCAAAATCACCTTTGCTACCGGCACCTGCTTAATGCTCGCTGAACCCGATAAGTTGGTAGTCGCTATCGAAACGCTTGAAGAGGAGCATTTGGATGAGCTTGAAGGCGTTGTCGAGCGCCACCTGATTCGTATGGCAGGCGATGAAGTGCTGGCGATCGTATGGGAGAACTAGTAAGCCAGGGTACTTCGATAAGCCAAGCTACTGGGAAAAGCTAGGCTACTGCGAAAAACGAGGACGCCGTATGCGCTGGTGCGTCTGCTATAATCGCAACCATTTTTGTCATCTCATTTTATGCATCAAACGCAGAGCGCAGGAGTTCGCATGACCCGAATTGCCATTGTAGGCGTGGCTGGCCGTATGGGCCGCACGTTGGTAAATGCTATCGAGCAACAGGCTGAGGCAACGCTTGCCGGTGGCATAGTGGAGCCAGGCAGCTCCTTGGCGGGTGCTGATATTGGTGAGCTCGCTGGTGTAGGGAAGCGCGGCATTGTTGCAGTAGATGCTTTGCAGTCGATTGTCGATGATTTTGATGTACTGATCGATTTCACTGCCCCGCAGGTCACCCTAGGTAACTTGGCGTTCTGCGCTGAGCACGGTAAGCGCATCGTGATTGGCACCACCGGCATGAGCGATGACGAGCTGGCCGAGCTCGATAGCTTCCGCGATAAAGTCGCCATGGTGTTTGCGCCCAATATGAGCGTCGGCGTTAATTTGACCCTGAAACTGCTCCAAACCGCCGCCAAAGCGCTGGGTGATGAAGGCTACGATATTGAAGTTATCGAAGCCCACCACCGCCATAAGGTCGATGCGCCTTCCGGCACCGCGATCAAAATGGGCGAAGTGATTGCCGAAAGCCTGGGGCGCAGCTTGAAAGAGCATGGCGTATTCGAGCGGGTAGGGCAGTGCGGCCCGCGTACCGACAAAGAAATTGGCTTTGCCACCGTGCGTGCGGGCGATATCGTCGGTGAGCATACGGTGATGTTTGCCACCGAAGGCGAGCGCATTGAAATCACTCACAAAGCCTCCAGCCGAATGACCTTTGCCAAAGGCGCGGTGCGTGCGGCGCGCTGGGTCGCGGGTAAAGAGAACGGCCGTTACGATATGCAGGATGTGTTAGGGCTGGAGTAAGAAGTGGCTGTTACTTTTACAGGGCGCCAGGGATCGCTCGTAGAGAGGGTCATTTGCCATGGATGGCAAATGTAGCGTCCATGGATTGATTTACAGCGCCCTCTCAGAGAGCTATCGCTGGGGTAGCCCTGTAATTAAGGGGTAGCCTTAGTTCCAGAATTCCTGTAACATTCCAAAAATTTTGGCCCAGTGGCTGCAAAAACAGCAGCATATCTACAGTGAATGAACGCCTGTAGAACGCTTTTTGTAAAAAGCACCGCGCTTGTTGCACTGGCCTTATGTTAGAAACATAGTCAGTGTTAGAACATAGCCAGCGTTAGCAATATAGCCAGCTCAACGCTGCACCATGGCCAACGCCGTTACGATGCCATGGAAGAGAACAACAAGCGGGATGAAACCGATTTTTTATTATCGGCTTCGTCCCGCTTTTTTACGACCCGACGTTTGCCTATAGAAAACGCCGTAACCGGATCGCCGAGCCTGCGCCCACAGGCTCCCACCAGCATGGGAGGACCTTGTCTTGAATAACCCCGCATTGAGCAAACCCGCAATATTGGCCCTGGAAGATGGCAGTGTGTTCCACGGTATCGCCATTGGTGCAGATGGACTAACCAGCGGTGAGGTGGTGTTCAATACGGCCATGACCGGCTACCAAGAGATCCTCACCGACCCCTCCTATACCCGCCAAATCGTTACCCTCACCTATCCGCATATCGGCAACACCGGCATTAATGCTGAAGATATTGAGTCTGATTCTATCGCCGCAGCGGGCCTGGTGATTCGCGATCTACCGCTTATGGCAAGCAGCTTTCGTTCTGAGCAATCGCTTTCAGACTACCTGAAAAGCCAAAACGTGCTGGGCATTGCCGATATCGACACCCGCCGCCTAACGCGCATTTTGCGTGATAAAGGCGCGCAGAACGGGGCGATTTTGGCGGGCGCTGAGGCCGAAGGCGAAGAAGCGGTGGCGCGGGCGCTGGAAGCCGCCAAAGCCTTCCCCGGTTTGAAGGGCATGGATTTGGCTAAAGAAGTCTCCTGCAAAGAAGCCTACGAGTGGTCAGAAGGCGAGTGGACCCTGGGCGAAGGCTACGCTGATGCTGCGCAAAGTGAGCGCCCCTACCACGTGGTGGCTTTTGATTACGGCGTGAAATTTAACATCCTGCGTATGCTGGCCGCGCGCGGCTGCCGCCTGACGGTGGTGCCGGCGCAAACGCCTGCCGCAGACGTGCTGGCAATGAAGCCTGATGGCGTCTTTCTAGCCAACGGCCCGGGTGACCCTGAGCCCTGCGACTACGCCATCAAAGCCATTCAAGAGGTGCTGGAAACCAACACGCCGGTATTTGGTATCTGCCTGGGCCACCAGCTGCTAGCCCTGGCCTCCGGCGCGAAGACCGTCAAGATGAGTCACGGCCACCACGGCGCCAACCATCCAGTGCAAGATTTAGCCACCGGCACAGTGATGATCACCAGCCAGAACCACGGCTTTGCCGCTGATGAAGCAACGTTGCCCAGCAACGTGCGCGCCACGCACCGCTCGCTGTTTGATGGCACCTTGCAGGGGATTGAGCTTACCGACCGGCCGGCCTTCAGCTTTCAAGGCCACCCGGAAGCCAGCCCCGGCCCGCGCGACGTAGCGCCGCTGTTTGATCGCTTTATCACCATGATGCAAGCGCGCCGCTGATCCTGGCTGCGCTGTTTTCTAGCTGCTCAGTTACGCCGTTTTTGTCGTTCATCGTCACCATTTTTTGCGGGAACCGTTATGCCTAAGCGTACCGACATCAATACTATTTTGATCATTGGCGCTGGCCCGATTGTCATCGGCCAGGCCTGCGAATTCGACTACTCCGGCGCTCAGGCGTGTAAAGCGCTGCGCGAGGAGGGTTACCGGGTGGTGTTGGTCAACTCCAACCCCGCCACCATCATGACCGACCCGGCCATGGCCGATGCCACCTACATCGAGCCGATCACTTGGCAGGCGGTGGAAAAAATTATTGAAGCCGAACGCCCGGACGCCATTTTGCCCACCATGGGTGGCCAAACGGCGCTGAACTGTGCGCTTGAGCTTGAAAAGCACGGCGTGCTTGCCAAGTACAATGTTGAAATGATCGGTGCCAACGCCGATGCCATTAACATGGCCGAAGACCGCGACCTGTTCGACCAGGCCATGAAGCGCATTGGCTTAGAGTGCCCGAAAGCGAAAGTCGCGCACAGCATGGAGGAGGCCTGGGAAATTCAGGCTGAACTGGGCTTCCCGACCATTATTCGCCCTTCCTACACCATGGGCGGCTCCGGCGGCGGCGTGGCGTACAACAAGGAAGAGTTTGAAGAAATTTGTACCCGCGGTTTCGAGCTTTCCAACAACCACGAGCTGCTGATTGATGAGTCGCTGCTGGGGTGGAAAGAGTACGAAATGGAAGTAGTGCGCGACCGCAACGACAACTGCATCATCGTCTGTGCGATTGAAAACTTCGACCCCATGGGTGTGCATACCGGTGACTCGATTACCGTCGCGCCAGCGCAAACGCTGACCGATAAAGAGTACCAGATCATGCGGGACGCCAGCCTCGCGGTACTGCGCGAGATTGGTGTGGAAACCGGCGGCTCCAACGTCCAGTTCGGTATGGACCCGAAAACCGGCCGCTTAGTGGTTATCGAGATGAACCCGCGGGTGTCGCGCTCCTCGGCGCTGGCATCAAAGGCCACTGGCTTCCCGATTGCTAAAATCGCCGCCAAGCTGGCGGTGGGTTACACCCTGGATGAGCTGCAAAACGACATCACCGGTGGCCGCACGCCTGCGTCGTTTGAGCCGTCGATTGATTACGTGGTCACTAAAATCCCGCGCTTTACGTTCGAGAAATTCCCTCAAGCGAACGACCGCCTAACCACCCAGATGAAGTCGGTGGGTGAGGTGATGGCGATTGGCCGTACCTTCCAAGAGTCGCTGCAGAAAGCCCTGCGCGGTCTGGAAACCGGTAACGATGGCCTTGATCCGATCATCACCGATTTCACGCCGGACAACATGGCGATCATCCAGGGCGAGCTGCAGGCCGCCGGTGCCGAGCGTATTTTCTACATTGCCGACGCCATGCGTTCAGGCATGAGCGTTGAAGACGTGTTTGCACTGACCAATATCGACCCCTGGTTCCTGGTGCAGCTTGAAGATTTAGTGCTGACTGAAAATGCTGTCGCCAAGCGCACGCTGTCAGATTTTTCCACCCGCGAGCTTTACCAGCTTAAGCGCAAAGGGTTTGGCGATGCGCGCCTGGCCAAACTGCTGGGTGTGCCAGAAAAAGAGTTCCGTAAAACTCGCCAAGCGGCGGGCATTCGCCCGGTTTATAAGCGCGTTGATACCTGCGCCGCTGAGTTCGCCTCGGATACTGCCTATATGTACTCCACCTACGAAGAGGAGTGCGAGGCCGATGTGTCTGACCGTCAGAAAATTATGGTGTTGGGCGGTGGGCCCAACCGTATCGGCCAGGGCATCGAGTTTGACTACTGCTGCGTTCACGCCGCTTTCGCCATGCATGCAGACGGCTATGAAACCATCATGGTCAACTGCAACCCGGAAACCGTTTCTACCGACTACGACACCTCTGATCGTCTCTACTTTGAGCCGGTGACCCTGGAAGACGTGCTCGAAATTGCCGACAAAGAGAAGCCAGTAGGCGTGATTGTTCAGTTTGGTGGCCAAACGCCGCTGAAATTGGCTCGCGAGCTGGAAGCAGCAGGCGTGCCGATTATCGGCACCACGCCAGACGCCATCGACCGCGCCGAAGACCGCGAACGCTTCCAGGTGATGATCGACAAGCTGGGTCTAAAGCAGCCGCCCAATGCCACGGCGCGCAGCTTTGAAGAAGCGTTTGATAAAGCTGAGGTAATTGGCTACCCGCTGGTCGTGCGCCCCAGCTACGTGCTGGGCGGGCGGGCGATGGAAATCGTTTACGACGCCTCTGAACTTGAAAATTACATGACCCACGCGGTCAAGGTTTCCAATGATTCGCCGGTGCTGCTTGATCGTTTCTTGAGTGCGGCGATTGAGATTGATATCGATGCCGTGTCGGACGGCCAGCAAGTGGTGATTGGCGGCATCATGCAGCACGTCGAGCAAGCGGGCGTTCACTCTGGCGACTCCGCCTGTTCACTGCCGCCTTACTCGCTGCCCGCTGATGTGCAGGACCAAATGCGTGAACAGGTTAAGCAGATGGCGGTTGAGCTGGGCGTTAAAGGCTTAATGAACGTACAGCTGGCCTGGCAGGATGGCGAGATCTACGTGATTGAGGTCAACCCGCGCGCCTCGCGTACCGTGCCGTTTGTATCCAAGTGCATTGGTGTTTCGCTGGCGCAAATCGCTGCCCGCTGCATGGCCGGTAAAACCCTGGCTGAACAGGGCTTTGAGCGCGAAATAGTGCCGCATTTCTATAGCGTTAAAGAAGCGGTTTTCCCGTTTAATAAATTCCCTGGCGTCGATCCGATCCTCTCGCCGGAAATGAAGTCCACCGGTGAAGTAATGGGCTCTGGCGATACCTTCGCTGAGGCATTTTTTAAAGCCCAGCTGGGGGCAGGCGAGGCAATTCCTGCGCTAACCGGTGAGCGTAAAGCGTTCCTTTCCGTGCGCGAGCCGGACAAAGCAGGGATTATCGAAGTAGGGCGTTCTCTGTTAGCATTGGGCTTTACGCTATGTGCAACACGAGGAACGGCGGCGGCGCTGGAAGCTGCTGGGCTTGCCGTGGAGCACGTCAATAAAGTTTACGAAGGCCGTCCCCATATCGTCGATCTGCTTAAGAACGACGAAATCGCCTACATTGTGAACACTACTGAAGGTCGTCAGGCTATCAACGACTCTTCGGTCATTCGCCGTACTGCTCTCTCGCGCAAGGTGCCCTATGCGACCACCTTGGCGGGCGCTAATGCTGTTTGTATGGCGCTTGAGTACGGTAGGGAGATTACGGTGCGGCGCCTTCAGGATCTGCATGCAGGAGCAAGTCAATGAACAAGGTCCCGATGACAGTAGCGGGAGAAAGAAGCCTTCGTGAAGAGCTCGACCACCTTAAAAGCGAAGCGCGTCCGCAGGTAATCGCGGCCATCGCTGAAGCGCGTGAACACGGTGATCTTAAAGAGAACGCTGAGTATCACGCCGCTCGCGAGCAGCAGGGGTTTATCGAAGGGCGCATTCAGGAAATCGAAAGTAAGCTTTCCGTCGCGCAAGTGATTGATGTCACTAAATTGCCGAAAACCGGCAAAGTGATTTTCGGGGTCACGGTATCGCTGCTTAACCTGGATACTGACGCGGAAGTCACTTACCGCATTGTTGGCGAAGATGAGGCGGATATTAAGTCCGGCCGTATTTCGGTCACCTCTCCGATCGCCCGTGCGCTGATCGGCAAAGAAGAAGGCGATGTCGTGGTGGTCAAAACACCCGGCGGCGACGTGGAGTATGAAGTAGGTAACGTCGAACACGTGTGATAAAAAAACGCCCCTTCAACTGACCTGCGTTAGGTCGGTTGAAGGGGCGTTTGGCTATCTGGAAATTAATACTTAGGTAGTTGATACCCTGGCAATTAATGCCGACCGTGGTGGTTCTCAAAGCGCGTAACATTAGAAAGCTTTGGGTTCACCTGCGGGTTTCTGCGGTAGAGCAGCGCCATTTTGCCGATGGTTTGTACAAGCTCTGCGCGGCTGTTGGCGATCAGTTCGGCTATCATAGCAGCACGATCATCACGCTCAGGAAGAGCGAGCTTCACTTTGATCAGTTCGTGATCAGTGAGCGCGCGGTTAAGTTCTGCGAGCAAATTTTCGGAGACGCCGTTCTCAGAAACGGTGACCACGGGGTTAAGGTGGTGGCCAATGCTACGAAATGCTTTCTTTTGTGCCTGTGACAAGCTCATGGTATCTTGCGGTATCCCGGTTAGCGCTTAACGTTCCATCTTACGGTGAAATGCCACCGAGTGAAAGCAATCGCGTGAATGCGCCCATCTCTTATTCCAGTGTTAGATTCCTACATGCAGCAAAAGCCCCCAAGTCGTAAACATTCAGTGAGCAAGACCAGCGCCAATTGGAAAAAGGAGCATTTTGACGACCAGTACGTAAAGCAGAGCTGGCAAGATGGCTATCGCTCTCGCGCAAGCTACAAACTGATTGAATTGGATGAGAAGGATAAGCTGTTTCGTCCAGGTATGACGGTGATCGACCTAGGCGCAGCGCCTGGCGGGTGGAGCCAGATTGCTGCCGAGAAAGTTGGGCCAGAAGGTGTGGTCATTGCCTCTGATATTCTCGAGATGGATGCGCTGGCCGGTGTGGACTTTATCCAAGGCGACTTCACTGAACAAGCGGTGCTAGACGCGATACTAAAACGTCTTGATAATCGTCGCGTAGACCTTGTGATGTCGGATATGGCCCCCAATATGAGTGGTATGGCAGCGATTGATCAGCCTCAGGCGATGTATCTCGTGGAGTTAGCGTTGGAGTTGGCTCGCGAAACGTTGTCACTTGGCGGCCGTTTTTTAGCTAAGGTATTCCAAGGTGAGGGCTTTGACGCTTACTTGAAAGAGTTACGCGGCAGCTTTAGCAAAGTAGTAACGCGCAAACCAGATGCCTCGCGGGCACGCTCCCGTGAAGTCTACTTTCTGGCAGAAGGGTTTCGCGGTTAATTGTCCGTATAGTTCGGCGATTGCCCGTGTGGCTCGGCAATTGCCCGTATAGTTCGGTGACTGCCCGTGTGGCTCTGTTGTTCGAGCGGCTCTAGCCGCTCGTATGGCTTATAGCCAAGATTTATCAGCGCGATTGCCAGACAGGCAAGCGCAACGTGTGTCACATTAGTCGCAATGAGTGCGCGTGACATAGATGGCCCGAGGCATAAGACGCTTTGGCAATGGTTGAACGCTTGATGCTGATGTAGTGTCCTAGTACTAGGTTGATAAATACCAGGTTGATGAATACCAGGTTGACGAGTACCAGGGTGTATTAAGCATCATGATTTAACTGACGGATTCTTGTAATGAGGGTAGCCCCTTGAATGATATGGCGAAGAACCTGATTCTGTGGTTGGTCATCGCGGCCGTCCTACTGACAGTGTTCAACAATTTCAGTACGGAAAGCGCACCGCAAACCACCAACTATTCCCAGTTTGTGCAGCAGGTGCAAAATCAGCAGGTACGTAGCGTCGTCATTGATGGTTACACCATCAGCGGTGAGCGCACGGATGGCTCTCAGTTTCAGACCATCCGCCCATCGGCGGAAGATCCAAAGCTGATGGATGACCTGTTGAGTAACAATGTGACGGTTGTCGGTAAAGAGCCAGAGCAGCAGAGTATCTGGACGCGGCTGCTGATCGCCAGCTTCCCGATTCTGTTGATTTTGGGCATCTTTATGTTCTTCATGCGCCAAATGCAGGGCGGAGCCGGTGGTGGTAAAGGCGGCCCGATGAGCTTTGGTAAATCGAAGGCCAAACTGCTTTCTCAAGATCAGATTAAGACAACCTTTGCCGATGTGGCAGGCTGTGATGAAGCTAAGGAAGAAGTAGAGGAGCTGGTCGACTTCCTGCGTGACCCAACCAAATTCCAGCGCCTGGGCGGCATGATTCCTCGCGGCGTGTTGATGGTGGGCCCGCCAGGTACCGGTAAAACGCTGCTGGCGAAGTCGATTGCTGGTGAAGCCAAGGTGCCGTTTTTCTCTATCTCAGGCTCTGACTTTGTTGAAATGTTCGTGGGTGTCGGTGCATCGCGTGTGCGTGACATGTTCGAACAGGCCAAAAAGCAGGCACCCTGCATCATCTTTATCGATGAGATTGACGCCGTAGGCCGCTCGCGCGGTACCGGCATGGGTGGCGGTAACGACGAGCGTGAACAGACGTTGAACCAGCTGCTGGTCGAGATGGATGGTTTCGAGGCTAATGAAGGCATCATCGTTATTGCAGCAACGAACCGCCCCGATGTGCTTGACCCTGCATTGATGCGCCCAGGCCGCTTTGACCGCCAGGTAACCGTAGGTTTGCCCGATATCCGTGGTCGCGAACACATTTTGGGTGTTCACCTGCGTAAGGTGCCACTGGGGGATGATGTTAAGCCTCAGATTATCGCACGCGGTACGCCAGGTTTCTCCGGCGCGGACTTAGCCAACTTGGTTAACGAAGCCGCACTGTTTGCCGCGCGCCGCAATAAGCGCCTGGTTAGCATGGAAGAGCTTGAACTGGCCAAGGACAAGATCATGATGGGCGCTGAGCGCAAATCGATGGTCATGACCGATAAAGAAAAGCTCAACACGGCGTATCACGAGTCAGGGCACGCGATTATTGGCCTGGTCGTGCCGTCGCATGACCCGGTCTACAAGGTGACGATTATTCCTCGCGGTCGTGCGCTGGGTGTCACCATGTTCCTGCCGGAAGAGGATCGCTACAGCCTGTCGCGTCAGCAGATTCTGGGGCAGATTTGCTCGCTGTTCGGCGGCCGTATTGCTGAAGAGATGACGTTAGGCCCGAACGGTGTGACCACCGGTGCTTCCAACGATATCAAGCGTGCCACTGAACTGGCCCATAACATGGTGGCTAAATGGGGCTTGTCTGATGAGATGGGTCCGATTATGTACGACGAGGATGAATCGCATCAGTTCCTCGGCGGCCCTGGGCAGGGTGGCGGCAAGATGAAGTCCGGTGATACCACCACGCGTCTGGATAAAGAAGTGCGCAAGATTATTGACGATTGCTACGAGCAGGCGCGTCAAATCCTGACCGATAATCGCGATAAACTTGATGCGATGGCCGAAGCCTTAATGAAGTACGAAACCATTGATGCCACTCAGCTGAAGGACATCATGGAAGGGCGTGAGCCGCGCCCGCCGGAAGGTTGGAACGATGGCGATTCATCCGGTGGCGGCACGCCTGTCAGCGATGACAAGCCGCACGCTCAGGCTTCTGGAGACGACGTTTCTAAAGACGACGTTTCTAAAGACAATGCTTCTGGAGACGATGGCGAAGAGGATGACGATAAAACACGCCGCCGTCCCTCAGATCCATTAGGTGGCCCTGCAGGTCCCTAGTCATCTTGCTAAGATAATAGTTGAGATAGTTACACCAGCGTTTTGAGCCAAAGGTGTCCCATCATGGGGCGCCTTTTTTGTTATGCTATGGGCATAACACAGCAATGTTTCTTTTCTTGATTGGGCGGCAGCATGAAACCAATTCTGGACACTTCTTCGACGCACACCGCTGACAACGCTTTCCAGCTACGCTGTGGGCGTCATCTGCTGGATCTATCGTTTCCCCGCGTAATGGGTATTTTAAATGTGACGCCGGACTCCTTTTCTGACGGCGGCCAGCATGTGGCGTTAGATGATGCCTTGCGACATGCCGAGCGCATGCTGGCAGAAGGCGCAGCCATGATTGATGTGGGTGGGGAGTCCACCCGCCCCGGTGCTTTGACTGTTAGCCCGCAGCAAGAGCTAGACCGTGTGGCTCCGGTTGTAGAAGCCTTAGTGCGCGAGCTGGATGCGCTGGTGTCAGTAGATACCAGCTGCCCGGCGGTCATGCGTGAGGTGAGTGAGCTGGGCGCAGGAATGATTAACGATGTGCGTTCCTTGGAGCGTGAGGGTGCTCTTGCCGCGGCCGTTAGCAGCGGCCTGCCGGTATGCTTGATGCATCGCCAGGGTGAGCCTCAGGATATGCAGCAAGCGCCGAACTATCACCAGCCTGTTGAAGAAGCGGTGGTTGAGTATTTGGCGCGGCGTGTCGCTGAATGCGAGGCTTCCGGGCTGCGCCGTCATCGGCTGTTGGTCGACCCTGGTTTTGGTTTCGGCAAAACCGTAGAACACAATCTACGCTTATTGAAATATATGCAGTCGCTGCAATCGCTAGAGCTTCCCGTGCTAGTGGGTATGTCGCGCAAGAGCATGATTGGTAACGTGTTGGGTCGCCCAGTAGAAGAGCGTCTCTCGGGTGGTTTGGCGCTCTCTGCCATGGCAGTAGAGCGCGGGGCGAATATTCTACGTGTGCATGATGTCGGTGAAACAGTAGACGCCGTCAATATGGCGTGGGCGGTATTACAGGAAGGTTGCGAACCGCTGTTTAACAAGGAGTCTGACGCATGACAAGGCGCTATTTTGGTACCGATGGTATTCGCGGCACGGTGGGTGAATCACCCATTACTGCAGACTTCATGCTCAAGCTGGGTTGGGCCGCAGGGCAAGTGCTGCGTAGGGATAAAGGTCGAACCCGGGTGCTGATCGGCAAAGACACGCGTATTTCTGGCTATATGTTTGAGTCCGCTTTAGAGGCAGGGCTTTCCGCGGCAGGTGTCGATGTTTCGCTATTGGGGCCAATGCCCACGCCAGGCATTGCCTATTTAACCCGCACGTTTCGTGCCGATGCGGGCATTGTTATTTCAGCATCGCACAATCCGTTTGATGATAATGGCATCAAGTTTTTTTCCGCTGAAGGCAAAAAGCTACCCGATGAGACCGAAGACCGCATCGAAGCAATGCTTGAGATGCCGCTGACGACGGCAGCCGCTGCCCAGCTGGGTAAAGCAACGCGGATAGATGACGCCGCTGGCCGTTATATCGAGTTCTGTAAATCGACGCTGCCTGATCGACTCAGCTTGCACGGCCTTAACATTGTTTTAGATTGTGCTAACGGTGCCACTTACCATATTGCGCCCAGCGTTTTTCGTGAACTGGGGGCAGATGTCACGACAATAGGCACCACGCCAGATGGGTTGAACATTAACCAAGAGGTGGGCTCAACCCATCCCGCCGCGCTTAGCGCTGCAGTGATCCAACAAAAAGCCGACCTGGGTATTGCCTTTGACGGCGATGGTGACCGTGTACTGCTGGTAGACAGCGACGGCCGTGAAGTTGATGGCGATGATATTCTTTATTTGATTGCCCGCGATCGTCACGAACGGGGGCTGCTTGAAGGTGGCGTCGTAGGCACATTGATGTCTAATTTCGGTCTTGGCATGGCGCTTGATAAGCTGGGTATTCCCTTTGAGCGGGCTAAAGTGGGCGACCGCTTTGTAATGGAGCGCATGACCGCTAATGGCTGGGAATTGGGCGGCGAATCGTCGGGGCATATTATGTGCGGCCATGTGCAAACCACCGGCGATGGGATTGTGTCGGCGCTGCAGGTGTTAGCGCTGATGATGCGTGAACAGAAAAGCCTCCCAGACTTGCTAAAAGAATTTGAGAAAGTGCCTCAAGCATTGATCAATGTTCGCCTGCCCGCCGGCATCAACGCCAAAGAGGTGATGGGGTCTGCGCCTCTTCAGCAAGCGGTTGCTGCGTTGGAGCATGAGCTGGGTGATCAAGGGCGAGTGTTGCTGCGTCCTTCAGGGACAGAACCATTGATCCGTGTCATGGTGGAAGGGCGCGCCCATTTGGATGTGGAGCAATTAGCCCGCACGTTAGCCGGCCAGGTGCAGGCTTTGCTCAGCTAACGCCCCTAACGAACCCTAGCTATGCTGCAACAGCGGTTGTCTTGACAAGGCCGCTCCTATACCATTTCGCTCCATCTTGAGTGAGGAGAGTCGATGCGTACGCCTTTAATTGCTGGCAACTGGAAGATGAACGGCTCTTTGGCGCTGATCAATGAATTTGGCCAGGCGTTCGCTAACGCCGTATCGCCAACGAATGTGGATGTCGTTATCATTCCGCCGTTCCCCTATTTGGACGCGGCGCGTCATGCGTTTCAAGGAACAGTGCTGACACTGGGCGCGCAAACGCTGAATCCTATTCACTCTGGAGCGCATACTGGTGAAGTGAGTGGCCGTATGCTCAAAGAGTTTGCGGTTGCTTATGTGCTGGTAGGGCACTCGGAACGACGTCAGCTCTATAAAGAGAGCGACGAACAGATCTTTGCACGCCTATTGGCCGCCTTGAGTGTTGAGCTCAAACCAATCCTTTGCGTGGGAGAATCCCTGGAAGAGCGTGATGCAGGCCGCACGATGGATGTGGTGCTTCGCCAAGTGGGATACGCAATGTCCCGCTTAGAGCCAGAACAGCGTAAACAGGTAGTGATTGCCTACGAGCCCGTTTGGGCGATTGGTACCGGGCGCACGGCCACGCCTGAGCAAGCCCAGGAGGTCATGGCAGGTATTCGTGCCTACCAGGCGGGCTTTGATAAGGGGTTAGCTGAACAGCTGCGCTTGCTTTACGGCGGCAGTATGAATGCAAGTAATGCGGCTGAGCTGCTTGCTCAGCCGGATATAGACGGCGGTCTAGTGGGCGGAGCCTCACTAAAGATCGATGATTTTTATACTATTTGTCAGTCAGCAGGATAACGCCATGCAAGTTGCAATTCTTATGATTCATGTGGTGATTGCGGTCGCCCTGGTGGTACTCATTCTGCTTCAGCAGGGTAAAGGTGCCGAAGCCGGTGCCGCTTTCGGGGGCGGAGCTTCACAAACGGTCTTTGGTTCGCGGGGCAGCGGTAATTTTTTGTCGCGCACAACGGCTATTCTGGCAGCGGGCTTCTTCGTTACTTCAATGGCGCTGGCTTACTTTGCTACTCAGGCCGTCCAGGCACCAGAGGCAGGTATTCCTGACTCGCGCTTAATCGAGCAACAGCAAGGCATTCCGACGCTTGACGACAGGCCTGCAGGTGTGGATAATACCGCGCCAGTGCTAGAGGAAAGCAGCGAGTAAGTAGAACTCGCTGTTTAGACGGAAAGATTGTCTAGATAGGAAAGGTTGTCTAGGTAGGAAAAATTGTCTAGACAGTAACGTTTCTTTAGCCTCCCCTGATGCCGAAGTGGTGGAATTGGTAGACACGCTATCTTGAGGGGGTAGTGACCGTATGGTCGTGCGGGTTCAAGTCCCGCCTTCGGCACCATCTGTTTTGCTAGCTCGCTAGCTCTTCAGAATATTCTTCCGTTACAGCCAGAATGTTTTTTTGTTACCAGATTGCCAAGTTTGGCAGCTGAAGCGAAAAACAGCTCTAAGTAAGTGCTTCTTGACGCTAGATAGCTTCGCAGTAAGTAGTCCTCGAAGTAAGTAGCTCTCGAAGTAAGCAACTCTTAGAGAAAGTAGTTCTTGACGTGGATAGCTTTAGTGTCTATTATCGTCGGTCTAGATTGATGCGGGGTGGAGCAGTCTGGTAGCTCGTCGGGCTCATAACCCGAAGGTCATCGGTTCAAATCCGGTCCCCGCTACCATTTCCTAGTAGCATGTAGCTGTTTTGTTTTCTTCCTGCAATGTTTGAAAACACTAACTTTTGTCAGGCAAAGCCTACTGCATGTCTCTAAGATGGTACTCAAGGATTCTTTCAAAAAGCCCCTTCCAGTGAAGGGGCTTTTTGTTAGCAGCTTTTAGCTAGCAAGAGCGTTGGGTTGTTGTTTTTCTGTGCCCGCTCTTGTTAGCACGAATATCTAATGTTAGTACGAATATCTAAATAGCGGATGTCGTTCGGATCACCGGCGACACATTTCCGAGTAACGCCAATCAGCCACCTAGCTTTTCTTATCACTCCTGGCCAGGTGCCTGATGCAACGGCTATAGGAGCTTGTCTGTGGCCACGAAACACGCTGCGCTTCACGCGCTGATTGAACCTGTTGTTGCCGCCATGGGCTTTGAACTGTGGGGTATCGACCATCTTTCCCAGGGCAAAAATTCGCGGCTGGTCATTTATATCGAGCGCGAAAGTGGTGTCAGCGTGGAAGATTGCGCAGATATTAGCCGCCAGGTCAGTGCTGTCTTGGATGTTGAAGACCCCATTGCCGGTGAGTATCGGTTGGAAGTCTCCTCGCCGGGCATGGCGCGCCCCTTGTATTCCCTGGATCAGTTTACCCGCTTTCAAGGTCATCACGTCGCGCTGAAACTGCGTACTGCCTTTGACGGGCGGCGCAAGTATCAAGGGCTGCTGGTGGGTGTTGAAGGAGATGAAGTACTGCTGCAGCTGGATGGCGAAGAGTACTGCTTTCCAATTGAAAGTATTGATTCTGCTCACATTGTACCGCAGTTCGACAATTGACCGAGTGGCGGCGCTGCCGGCAGGCTGCCGGGGTGATGCACATAAGGATAGGTTTTCTGGCGAGGCATACGCATGAGTAAAGAAATTTTAATGGTCGTTGACGCGATCTCCAATGAGAAGGGCGTCCCACGTGAGGTCATCTTCGACGCGGTAGAAGCGGCTCTTGCGAGCGCGTCACGCAAGCGTTTTGATAAAGAAGAAGCCAATGTGCGCGTGCATATTGACCGCCGCACTGGCGAATACGAAACCTTCCGCATGTGGACAGTGGTGGAAGACGACGAATTCGAAACGCCAGATTACGAAATTAAAGAAACCATCGCTGAACAGCGCGACCCGCCGCTTAAGTTAGGCGACGTGGTTGAAAAAAGCATCGAAAATGCCGCGTTTGGCCGTATCGCTGCGCAAACCGCTAAGCAGGTCATCGTGCAGAAAGTGCGCGAGGCTGAGCGTGCTGAAGTGGTGCGCCAATATGCTGATCGTGAAGGTGAGCTGGTGGCGGGGATTGTTAAAAAGACCACCCGCGACGGCCTGATCATTGATTTAGGCGAAAATGCCGAAGCGTTTTTGCCACGTAATGAAATGATTCACGGTGAGCGTTACCGCATGAACGAGCGGGTGCGTGCTCTCTTGGTAAAAGTAGATCCGGAAGCACGGGGTGCCCAGCTTCAGCTTTCCCGCACCTGCCCTGAGTTCATTATTGAACTGTTCAAAATTGAAGTGCCTGAAATTGCTGAACAGCTGATTGAGATAAAAGGCGCGGCGCGCGATCCTGGTTCACGAGCCAAGATTGCCGTAAAAACCAACGATCGGCGCATTGATCCTGTCGGTGCGTGCGTGGGTATGCGCGGTTCGCGCGTTCAAGCTGTTTCCTCGGAATTGCAAAACGAACGTGTCGATATCGTGCTGTGGGACGACAATCCTGCCCAGCTGGTGATCAACGCCATGGCACCGGCCGATGTTGGGTCTATTCTTGTGGACGAAGATGCCCACGCGATGGATGTGGCCGTGGCGCAAGACAACCTTGCCCAGGCCATTGGCCGAAGCGGTCAAAATGTACGTTTGGCCTCTGAGCTCACCGGCTGGCGTATCAACGTCATGACCGAAGAGGAAGCAGAGTCTAAGCGTGACCAAGAGGTTGATAGCCTAGTCGACACCTTTATCCAGCACCTTGAAGTGGATGAAGATGTCGCGCGCCTGTTGGTGGAAGAAGGGTTCACAACCCTGGAAGAAGTCGCTTACGTGCCGTTGGAAGAGATGCTCGAAATCGAAGAGTTCGATGAAGATTTAGTCGAGGCACTACGTGCACGTGCGAAAGACGAGCTGCTGACGATGGCCATTGCCTCGGAAGAAGCGCTAGACGGTGCCCAGCCAGCCGCTGATTTGCTGGAGATGGATGGCATGGAGCGCCACCTGGCCTTCATACTGGCCAGCCGCGGCATTGTCACTATGGAAGATCTCGCCGAGCAGTCTGTCGACGATCTGGTCGATATCGAGGAGTTGGACGAAGCGCGCGCAGCGGCACTGATCATGACTGCCCGTGCGCCCTGGTTTGAAGACGATAACGCATCGGATTCGAACACACAGTAAACAGGTCACGGGTTGAGGAGGGTCACTATGTCAGATATGACAGTTAAAGATTTCGCAGGAAAGGTGGGCCGTGATGTGCCTCGCCTATTAGAACAAATGAAAGAAGCGGGTTTGCAACACGCTTCTGAAAATGATGCCGTGTCTGAAGAAGATAAGCAGAAACTGCTGAGCTTTTTGAAGAAAAGTCACGGCGGTAGCGATACCCCAGAGGCGGGTAAAAACCGCATCACACTAACGCGCAAAACCCGCAGCCGCATCAATACCGGCGAGCGCGGCAAAACCATCGAAGTGCAGGTACGTAAGAAAAAAACCTACGTCAAAAGCGCTGAAGATGAAAAGCCGAAAGCCGCAGAGCCCAGCTACACTGGCCCACGCCAGTTAGTAGGCGACATGGCAGAAGCGGAAGCCGAGCGCAAAGTGAATGCTGCGCGGGAAGCCGAAGAGAAAGCAGCGGCGCAGAAAGCGCGCGCGGCTCAGGTGGCTGCCCAGGTAGCGGAATCAACGGCGCGTCAGCAGCAAGCTGATGCGAAGCCGAAAGCACCGTCAGCAGCAAAAGCGCCCGCTAAGACTGATATCGACGTGCCCAATCTTGAGATTGACGACACACCGTCAGGTGACGATATGCCGCCAGCGCCGCCGAAAGAAGGCCGCTCTGACCGTCGTACCGCGCCACCCAAGAAAACGGCAGCGAAGGCCAAAGGTCGGCGCGACGATGAAGACCGTGGTGATCGCGAAGAGCGCAAGCGTGGCGGCGGCGGTAAGAAGGTAAAACGTGCCGAGCAGCGTCGTGGTGGTCGCCGCGGTGGCAACCAGACCGGCAACGGCAAGCACGCTTTCCAAAAGCCGACTCAGCCGATCGTGCGTGAAGTATCGATCCCTGAATCGATCAGCGTGGCGGAATTGGCCGACAAAATGTCGATCAAAGCCAACGAAGTGATCAAGGCCATGTTTAACATGGGCGCAGCGGTCACCATCAACCAAACCATCGATCAGGATACAGCGGCGATCGTGGTAGAAGAGATGGGCCATACGCCGAAGCTGGTGAAAGATGACGCGCTGGAAACGGAAATGCTCGAAGGCATCTCCTACGAAGGCGAAGAAATCACCCGTTCACCTGTTGTGACGGTGATGGGGCACGTTGACCACGGTAAAACCTCGCTGCTCGATTACATTCGTAAAGCGAAAGTGGCCACCGGTGAAGCGGGCGGTATTACCCAGCACATCGGCGCTTACCACGTGGAAGACAGCCACGGTGGCGTAACCTTCCTGGATACCCCAGGCCACGCGGCGTTTACCGCCATGCGTGCCCGTGGTGCCAAGGCAACCGACGTGGTGATTCTGGTCGTTGCAGCGGATGACGGCGTAATGCCGCAAACCATTGAGGCGATTGAGCACTCCAGAGCCGCCGAAGTGCCCATGGTGGTGGCGGTGAACAAGATCGACAAGCAGGGTATCGACCTTGACCGGATCAAGAACGAGCTTTCCCAGCACGGCGTGATCTCTGAAGAGTGGGGCGGCGACACCCAGTTTGTGCACGTTTCCGCTAAGACCGGTGAAGGTATGGAAGAGCTGCTGGAAGCGATCCAGCTGGCCTCCGAAGTGCTTGAGCTAAAAGCCGTGCCTTCCGCGCCGGGTAAAGGTGTGGTGGTTGAGTCACGCCTTGATAAAGGTCGTGGTCCGGTCGCTACCGTACTGGTTCAGAACGGTACGCTGAAAAAGGGCGATATCGTCCTGGCTGGCTTGCACTACGGTCGTGTGCGTGCGCTGACCAACGAACTTGCCCAGCAAGTCGATTCGGTTGGCCCGGCCATGCCGGTAGAGATTCAAGGCCTGGGCGGTACGCCGGATGCCGGTGACGACTTCATGGTCGTGGCCGACGAGAAGAAAGCCCGTGAAGTGGCGAACTTCCGTCAGGGTAAATACCGCGAAGTGCGCCTGGCGCGTCAGCAGAAGGCCAAACTGGAGAACATGTTCAGCCAGATGGGCCAAGACGAAGTGGCCAAGGTCAACATCGTCCTCAAAGCCGACGTTCAAGGCTCGCTGGAAGCGATCAAAGGTGCCCTGGAAGAGCTCTCCACCAGTGAAGTGGAAGTGGCTGTGGTTTCCTCGGGTGTCGGCGGTATCACCGGTACCGATGCCAACCTGGCGCTAGCATCTGAAGCCATTGTGGTCGGCTTTAACGTCCGTGCTGACGCCGCTGCCCGTGAGATCATCGAACGTGAAGGCCTGGATCTGCGCTACTACAGCGTTATTTACCAGCTGATCGACGAGGTCAAACAGGCGATGAGCGGTATGCTCGCACCTGAGTGGAAAGAAGAAATCGTCGGTATTGCTGAAGTACGCGATGTCTTCCGTGCACCGAAGATTGGTGCGATTGCCGGCTGTATGGTCATTGAAGGCAGCGTGCATCGTAATAAGAAGATCCGCGTGTTGCGCGATGACGTAGTGATCTACGAAGGCGAACTCGAATCGCTGCGCCGCTTCAAAGACGATGTGCAGGAAGTGCGCAACGGCATGGAGTGTGGCATCGGCGTGAAGAACTACAACGATGTCCAAGTCGGCGATAAGATCGAAGTCTTCGACCAAGTGAAGGTCGAGCGTAGCCTGTAAGGTTACGAGGAGCTAAACATGCGCGAATTTAAGCGTACCGACCGGGTAGCCGACCAGCTCCAAAAGGAGCTGGCGGTGCTTATTCAACGCGAAGTGAAAGACCCACGTTTAGGCATGGTCACAGTCAGCGGTGTTACCGTTAGCCGCGACCTTGGCTACTCTGATGTCTACGTTACTTTGTTGGGTGAGCAAGAGCCCGAGCGTATTAAAGAGAACCTGCAGGTGCTTAAGCGCGCTGCCGGTTTTCTAAGAAGCCAGATTGCTAAGCGCATCAAGCTACGTCACGTACCGGAACTGCGTTTTCATTTCGATGAAAGCGTGGTGCGCGGCCAGCATCTTTCTTCACTGATTGATGAAGCGGTGACGACCGACCGTGCGCGCTATCAAGACGATGACCCAGACAACGACGCCGAGCAAAGAGAGGAAACTCGCTAGTGGCGCGTCAACGTCGCGGTTTGCCGGTCAATGGTGTGCTGCTGCTGGACAAGCCCAAGGGCGTTTCCAGCAACCACGCGCTGCAGCGCGTGCGGCGGCTGTTCCAGGCTCAAAAAGCCGGGCACACCGGCACGCTAGACCCAATGGCCACCGGCTTATTGCCGATTTGCCTTGGGGAAGCCACCAAGTTTTCATCGCACTTGCTGGAAGCCGATAAGATGTATCGCACCCGGGTAGAGCTGGGGGTGATCACCGATACCGGCGATGCGGAAGGCACGATAATTGAGCAGCATGAGGTTCCCAGCCTAAGCGTCGATGACGTGGAAGCTGTGCTCACCCGCTTTCGCGGTGAGATTGACCAAGTGCCGCCCATGTATTCGGCGCTAAAGCATCAGGGCAAAAAACTTTACGAGCTGGCCCGCGAAGGCAAGCACGTAGAGCGTGCAGCCCGGCGGGTAAGCGTGTATGATGCGCGCCTACTTTCGTTTGATGGCACGGCGTTTGAGCTGGAAGTAAGCTGCAGCAAAGGCACTTACATCCGCACGTTAGCCGAAGATATTGGTCAAGCGCTTGGCTGTGGGGCACACATCAGTCAACTAAGAAGGCTCAAAACAGGGCCTTTTTTAGCCGATGCAATGTGGACGCTAGACGCCTTGGAAGCCTTGGCCGACCAAGCGGCACTGGAAGCTGAGCTAATGCCGGTGGATGTGCTGGTCGATCATTTGCCGTCGTTGACGGTAGACGATACCGCGCACGCCCGTTTGGCCCATGGCCAGCCTGCTGCGCTCGAAACCGGCGCATTAGCCCCAGACGAAATAGCCAGACTTTACTACGCCGAGACGTTTATCGGCCTTGGCGTAGTGAAAGGTGCTCAGGAAGTGGCACCTAAGCGGCTGTTAAGTACTGTCGCTATCTCGTAAACAGCGTTGCAAGGAGGCAACTGTTCACGTGAAATTAGCTAGTAGACATTTAGCTAGCAGAACGTTAGCTGGAAAAAATTAGTAGCTTGAGACTGCAAATATGCGTGGTCTCACCCATTCATTTTTAGGCATATTGCTTACTGGAGATAGAGATGGCTTTAACCGCTGAGAAGAAGGCCGAGATCGTCACCGAATACGGCCGCGGCGATAACGATACCGGTTCCCCTGAAGTGCAGGTTGCACTGCTGAGCGCCAACATCAATGGCCTGCAGGACCACTTCAAAACCAACAAGCAGGATCACCACTCACGTCGTGGTCTGATCCGCATGGTTAACCAGCGTCGTAAGCTGCTGGATTACCTAAAGCGTAAAGATTTCGAACGCTATCAGTCTCTGATTCAGCGTTTAGGTCTACGTCGTTAAGCGTTAACGGCAGTGATTGAAAACGGGCAGCTCCTTGTGAGTTGCCCGTTTTTTTATATTTGCTCTTTAACACGCAAGGGAACTGGTAGCCGTATGGCGCCACAGCGCCTAGAATAGTGACCAGTCAAAACGACCTAAACGAATAGACAAGTAGATATTGCAAATGCTGAAGGAAGTCGCTGTGAATCCGGTAAAGAAAACGTTCCAGTACGGTCGTAGCACCGTCACGCTCGAAACCGGGCGTATTGCTCGCCAAGCTACCGGCGCTGTCATGGTTACCATGGATGACACCGTCGTGCTGTGTACCGTGGTCGCTCGTAAAGAGGCCAACCCGAGCCAACCCTTTTTCCCACTCTCGGTACACTACCAAGAGAAAACCTACGCAGTAGGCAAGATTCCTGGCGGCTTCTTCAAGCGCGAAGGGCGTCCCACTGAGAAAGAAACGCTGACCTCGCGGCTAATCGATCGCCCGATCCGTCCGCTATTCCCCAAAGGCTTTATGAACGAAGTGCAGGTGGTCTGTACCGTTCTCTCTACCGATCGTAACCACGATCCGGATATTGCCGCGCTGCTGGGCACTTCCGCGGCGCTGAGCATTTCTGGCGTACCGTTTAGTGGCCCGATTGGCGCGGCGCGCGTTGGTTTTAACGAAGAGCAAGGTTACTTCCTCAACCCCACGGTTGAAGAGCTGGCCACGTCTGAGTTGGATATGGTTGTCGCCGGTACTGAAAAAGCCGTGCTGATGGTGGAGTCTGAAGCTAAAGAGCTGCTCGAAGACGAAATGCTCGGCGCTGTGCTGTTCGGCCACCAGGAGATGCAGGTCGCGATCACTGCTATCAACGAACTGGTTGCTGAAGCAGGCAAGCCGCGCTGGGAATGGCAAGCCGCCGAAGAGAACGTGGCGCTAAAAGCCGCCATGGCCGATGCCTTTGAAGCTAAAGTGGGCGATGCCTACCGCATCACCGACAAAATGCAGCGCCAAGATGCACTGGCTGAGTTGAAAGACCAAGCCATAGAGCAACTGGCCGCCGCTGAAGGCGACACCGCGGAAGGCAAGTTTAGCCGTGATGAAGTGAAAGGTGCCTTTGCCGGTTTGGAAAAACGCGTAGTGCGCTCACGGGTAGTAAAAGGCGAGCCGCGTATTGACGGCCGTGATAATCAGACCGTTCGCCCGCTAGCGATTGAAGTTGGCGTGCTGCCGAAAGCGCACGGTTCCGCCATCTTTACCCGTGGTGAAACCCAGGCGATTGCTGTCGCGACGCTTGGCACGCTGCGCGACTCCCAGCTGATTGAATCGCTGGAAGGCGAGCGTAAAGACCGCTTTATGCTGCACTACAACTTCCCTCCTTACTCGGTGGGCGAAGCGGGCTTTATGGGTGGTCCCAAGCGCCGCGAAATCGGTCATGGCCGTTTAGCGCGTCGTGGCGTGCAAGCCATGCTGCCTTCTGCCGACGCCTTCCCGTATACCATTCGTGTCGTGTCTGAAATCACCGAGTCTAACGGCTCAAGCTCCATGGCATCCGTGTGTGGCTCTTCGCTGGCACTGATGGATGCAGGCGTGCCGCTGAAAGCACCGGTCGCCGGTATCGCCATGGGCTTGGTAAAAGACGCAGACGGCTTTGCGGTATTGACCGATATCCTGGGTGATGAAGATCACCTTGGCGATATGGATTTTAAAGTGGCCGGTTCTGAAGAGGGCATTACCGCCCTGCAGATGGACATCAAGATCGAAGGCATCAATGAAGAGATTATGGAGCTTGCGCTACAGCAAGCGCTGACAGCGCGTCTGAGTATTCTTGAGCAGATGAATGTCGTAATCAGCCAGAGCCGTAGTGATGTCTCGGACAACGCACCGTCGATGGCCACGATCAAAATCGATCCTGACAAGATCCGTGACGTGATCGGTAAAGGCGGCGCGACCATTCGCAAAATTTGCGAAGACACCGGCGCTTCTATCGATCTGGACGATGACGGCACCGTGCGTATCTACGCGGAAGATAAAGCCGCTGCGAAACGTGCCATTGACACCGTACTGGCGATTACAGCGGAAGCGGAAATCGGCAAGCTGTATAACGGCAAGGTCGTGCGTATTGCCGACTTCGGTGCGTTCGTTAACATCATGCCGGGTACCGATGGCCTGGTGCATATCTCGCAGATCGTTGCCGAGCGCGTTAATAACGTGCGTGACTTCTTAAACGAAGGCGATGACGTGATCGTGAAGGTACTCGATATCGACAACCGCAACCGCGTGAAGCTGTCGATGAAAGAGATCACTGAAGAAGAGAAAGCGGCTTTTGCAGCGGAAGTGACGGAAACCGAAGCCACGATTTAAATCGCTCGTTAGGTTGCTGATAACGCCCTCGTCGCCTTTGGCGACGAGGGCGTTGTTATTTGTTAAAGACAGGTTTGATGGTCACCGTGCCCGGCGTGGTCGCGGCCTTTTCAGCGCGGGTGCTGGTGGGTTTGAGTATCGGTGGATTTTGGGCGGTGGCGGTCAGCATCCAAACCTGGATTTTGCGCACCGCGCCTAATACCGAAGCGGCCACTGCGCTGATGGCATTTACGTTTAATAGGTCATCGGCCTGGGGGCCATGTTTGGGGGCCATGTTTGGTGGGCAGATAGTGGATGACACTAGCTTGCCCGTTGCCATGTGGACCGCATCAGGATTGTTCCTGCTAGGGGCATTGCTGGTACTGAGCACACCCGCCAAGGTAGTTGGGCAGAAGGCACGCTGATCAAGTGTAAGTAAAAAAAGCCCCCGTGAGTGACGGGGGCTTGGATTGCAGTGGGAGTGTTACGGAGTATATCAAGGACGCTCGATAGCCAACGCAACACCCTGACCACCGCCGATACACAGCGTCGCGAGGCCTTTTTTAGCGTCGCGGGCGATCATTTCATGAAGCAAAGTGACCAGTATGCGGCAACCGGAGGCACCGATTGGGTGGCCAATCGCGATGGCCCCGCCGTTAACGTTCACTTTGCTCACATCCCAGCCCAGCTCTTTATTAACCGATAGCGCTTGGGCGGCAAACGCTTCATTGGCTTCTACCAGGTCAAGGTCGTCCAGGCTCCAGCCAGCTTTTTCCAGGCAGCGGCGGGTGGCCGGGGCGGGGCCAATGCCCATGATGGCGGGGTCAACGCCTGCGTTGGCGTAGGCGGCGATACGTGCCAGTGGCTCCAGGCCAAGCTGTTTGGCTTTTTCCGCCGAGCAGAGCATAACCACTGCTGCACCATCGTTGAGCGACGAGGCGTTACCTGCAGTAACGGTGCCGTCTTTCTTAAACGCGGGGCGCATGCCGCCGAGCTTTTCGGCAGAGACTTCGCGTGGGTTCTCGTCGGTATCAAACACCACTGGGTCGCCTTTGCGCTGGGGAATTTCCACCGGCACGATCTGGCCTTTGAACTTGCCGTCTTTGATGGCCGCCGCGGCTTTCTGCTGAGAGGCGGCAGCGAACTCATCCATCGCTTCGCGGGTAATGGCGTATTTCTCGGCTAAGTTCTCGGCAGTAATGCCCATGTGGTAATTATTGAAGGCATCCCACAGGCCGTCATGCACCATGGAGTCGATAGCCTTCCAATCACCCATGCGCTGGCCGTTGCGCGAGTTGGGCAATACATGAGGCGACGCCGACATGTTTTCCTGGCCGCCCGCCAGAATGAGTTCAGCATCGCCACAGCGAATCGCCTGGGTGGCGAGGTGTAACGCTTTTAGACCCGAGCCGCAGACTTTATTGATGGTCATGGCAGGTACCGAATCCGGCAGGCCCGCTTTGATAGCCGCTTGGCGCGCCGGGTTTTGACCCACGCCTGCGGTAAGCACCTGGCCCAGCAGCACTTCATCAACCTGGTCGGCGGCAACACCGGTGGTAGCGAGAATATCTTTGATCACTAGCGCGCCTAAGTCGCTCGCTGCAATACCTGCGAGAGATCCACCAAAAGCGCCCACAGCGGTGCGGCGTGCCGCAACAATGACTACTTCTTGCATAAAATGACTCCTGGAGTAATTAACTTAACAGACAGTCTGATGCCAGATGCCCAAAAGGCGTGCTCTATCAGCTGTACTTGTCAGCCGTCTCTTCAGCATAGGGGAAGTGTGTGCATGGCGGCAATACGCATTTGTAGGCAAATATAGGTAAATATAGGCAAATAAAAAAACGGGCCACGTAAATGGCCCGTTTCACAAAGGGGTGAAAGCACGTTAGGGGTGCAAGCACGTCACTGCTAAGCCAACTGCACCGGAATAATGTTACTGGTGTGGCTGACATGATTGCCTTCCTGAAGATACACCAGCGCCGGCTGATGGTTTTCCAGTTCGGCTTCCGAGTAGTGGGCATAGCTGCAGATAATAATGCGATGGCCGGGCGCGGCGAGGTGAGCGGCAGCGCCGTTGATCGAAATAAGCTTGGAGCCTTCTTCACCGCGAATAGCGTAAGTGGTGAAGCGCTCGCCGTTTTCGACGTTGTAAATCTGAATCTGCTCGTTTTCACGAATGCCCGCCATATCCAGCAGGTCGCCGTCGATGGCGCAGGAGCCTTCGTAGTTGAGCACCGCGTGAGTGACGCGGGCCATGTGTAGCTTGGCTTTGAGCATAATAGTGTGCATTAGAATTCCTTCGTTACTCAATTGGTGACTAGCGGGTCACTAAGTCGTCACTAAGTGGTCGCTTATTGGCCGGTTGCTGTCGTGGCTGGTAACTGCACGCTGAGGTTGTCGATTAATCGAGCAGGGCCTAGCGTTGCCGCGGCCAGCAGTACCGCATGGCGAGTTGTTGGGCTAACCGGGGCGAGGGTCGCGTCACGCAGTTCCAAATAGTCTGGCGTAAAACCCGCATCATACAGCGCCGTTTTGCCCTGGTGAATAATTGTTTCAATGGGCTCGCCGCGTTCCAGAGCATCGCGCAGTACACAGAGCGTGCGGTAGAGGGCAGGGGCGGTTGCGCGCTCCTCGCTACTTAAATAGCCATTGCGCGATGACAGCGCCAAGCCATCCTCTGCGCGCACGATAGGCACACCGATAATCTCAATCGGCATATGCAGGTCGCGCACCAGCTTGCGAATCACCGCCAGCTGCTGGTAATCCTTTTCACCGAAGCAGGCGATATCCGGCTGCACCAGGTTAAACAGCATGCTGACCACGGTAGAGACACCGTCGAAATGACCGGGTCGTGAACCACCGCATAGCCCCTCGCCCACCTCGGGCACATGCACGCGGGTCTGGGCGTCTAAGCCATTCGGGTAAAGCGTGCTTACCGCTGGGGCAAACAGCACATCACAGCCAGCCTCGGTGAGCTGCGCTTGGTCGGCGCTAAACGTTCTTGGGTAGCCGTCTAGATCTTCGCCGGGGCCGAACTGCATCGGGTTGACAAACAAACTGGCCACCACGATATCGGCATGCTGGCGCGCGCAGGTCACCAACGCTAGATGCCCTGCATGAAGATTACCCATCGTGGGCACCAGGGCAATACGCTGGCCGCGTTGGCGGTACGCTCGCAGCGTACTGCGAAGTTCATCAATATCTCGCAAAGTGCGCATAATCGTTTCGCGTTAGTAGCAAAAAAGGGGTTTAAAAACAGTGCTCTTGAGCCGGGAACGCGCGCGTTTTGACCGCTTCGTGGTAGTGCTGGAAGGCGGTTTGAATGCTGTCAGCATCGGCCATAAAGTTTTTGACAAAACGCGGCGTGCGGCCATGGGTAACGCCGAGCACATCGTGCATCACCAGAATCTGGCCATCGGTATCTGGCCCCGCGCCTATGCCAATCACCGGCACATCCAGCGCTGCGGTCACCGCTTTACCCAGGCTTGCGGGAACGCACTCAAGCAGAATCACAGAGGCACCCGCATCGGCAAGAATTTTAGCATCGTTGATGATGCGTTCAGCGTGAGCGGCTTCGCGCCCTTGCACTTTATAACCCCCTAGCTGATGCACGGTTTGCGGGGTTAAGCCCAAGTGCGCGCACACCGGTACGCCGCGGCGGGTGAGTTCACGAATGCCCTCGGCCATCCACGCTTCGCCTTCCAGCTTGACCATTTCTGCGCCTGCGCGCATTACGGCACCGGCATCTTCCAGCAGCCGTTCGGTGGTGGCGTTGCTCATAAACGGCAGGTCAACCATTAACAGGCTGTGGCCTTTGCCGCGTGCAGTGCAGCGGGTGTGATAAACGATGTCTTCAATAGTGACCGGTAACGTGCTGTTATGGCCTTGAAGCACCATGCCCAGTGAATCACCCACCAGCAGAACATCAATCCCTGCGTGGCTTGCCGCGTGGGCAAAGGAGGCATCGTAAGCGGTCAGGCAACTGAACGTCTCGCCAGCCTGCTTGTAGGCCTGCAGCGTGCTTAAGGTGACGGTTTTCATGGCGTGCTCTCTTATTTTACGTAAGTTCTACGTAAGGCCGATGCGATAGGGGCGGCCGACCATTGTTGAGTGTGGCGTAACCGGCAATTGTTACCTGAATGGGCGGTCGGTGTCGAGATGTGTGTCAGACGGTAGCACTGGTTCAATGCGTTCGCACCACGCGGTTAGCGGCTGCTGATCAACAACGAGCGTGGGGGCGATCTCAGCCAGTGGTACCAATACAAAGGCGCGTGCGTTCATTTGCGGATGCGGTACGCGCAGCCGTGGGGTGTCGATGTGCTCATCGGCGTAGAGCAGTAGGTCGAGATCTAGCGTGCGCGGGCCCCAGTGACGCTGGCGGCGGCGGCGATGCTGCTGCTCTAACGCCTGAAGCTGATCAAGTAGCGCTAGCGGTGAAAGACGAGTATCCAGTGCCGCTACGGCATTGATAAAGTCAGGCTGATCCTGTGGCCCCACCGGGCGGCTGGCATAAAGCGATGACGCCGCCACTAACTGGCTGAGTGGCAGCGTAGCCAGCTCGCTAAGCGCTTGGCGAACCTGGTCGATCGGCGAAGCCAAGTTGCTACCTAGGCCGATATAGGCACGCTGGAAAGGTGCGCCCACGACTCTTTCACTCACTACGCTCTTGCCCACTAGTCTTGCGCGCTCGGCTTACGACGCCGTTTGCGACGACGATCGCCTTGGCTGGCGGGGTCGCCGCCGACTTTTTGCAGCAAGCGGCGCTGTTCGTGCTCATCACCGCGCTGAAACGCTGTCCACCATTCGCCTAAACCGCTGGGTATTTCGCCCGCTTGTTCGCGTAGCAGTAGCAGGTCATAGCCGGCCCGAAAACGCGGATGCTCACGGGTTTGAAAGGCTTTTTTACCGCGCCGCTGGGGCAGGCGCTGCTGGAGCTCCCAAATTTCCCGCATGGGAATACCAAAGCGCTTGGGAATCGACGTGAACTCTAACTGGCGAGAAACCACCTGTTGCGCGGCCGCTTGCAGGGCGGGAATGGGCGGCATGCCCTCTTGCTCAAGCGCTTCCTGGCGATGCTTAACCGGTGCCCATAAAAACGCTGCCAGCAGGAACGCGGGGGTAACCGGGCGCTCTTCGGCGATACGTTTGTCGGTGTTGGTGAGTGCCTGTTCAATCAGCTCTTCTGCCCAGGCGGCGTCAGCCATCGCTTCTTCGGCTTCGGGAAACAGCATGCCGAACAGGCCGTAATGGCTGAGCAGCCGGAACGTTACCAAACCGTGACCCGACATAAATAGCTTGAGCACTTCATCGAACAGGCGCGCCGGCGGAATCTGCAGCAGCAGCGGCGCTTGGTCGTACATCGGTGCTTCGGTGGCGGGATCTAGCGTGAAGTCGAGCTTGGCGGCAAAGCGTACCGCCCGCAGCATCCGTACCGGGTCTTCGCGGTAGCGCGTCGCCGGGTCACCGATCAGGCGCAGCGTGCGGGTCTGAATATCGCGGGCACCACTGGCAAAGTCAGTGATGCTGAAGTCGGCGATATTGTAGTAGAGCGCATTAACGGTGAAATCGCGCCGCAGCGCATCTTCTTCGATGTTGCCCCACACATTGTCGCGCAGCAGCAACCCTTCATCAGACTGATGGGCAATATGATCGCCATGCTCGTCTTGGGGTTTGCCACGGAAGGTGGTGACCTCGATGACCTCGCGGCCAAAGCGCACGTGGACAATCCGAAAACGGCGGCCGATCAGGCGCGAGTTACGAAATAGATCGCGCACCTGCTCGGGTGTTGCGTTGGTGGCCACATCGAAATCTTTGGGCATCTTGCCAAGCAGTGCGTCACGGATGCAGCCGCCGACCAAATAGGCGTCGAAACCTGCACCGCTAAGGCGATAAAGCACTTTTAACGCAGCATCACTAATATGCTGGCGAGAAACAGGGTGCTCGGACCGAGGGATGTTACGCGGAGTGAGGGCGTGGGTGGTGCTCTCTTGGGGATCAAGCAAGGTGTTCAATTGCTCCCCCGGGCTGTGTAGGAAACGGGAAAATCCTTTAAACATGCGACGAATTCAACTCGCAGGGTACGTAAAAAAGTAAAGCAGGCGGTGAGTGTAGCCGACACCCTAAGGCTTGCAAAGCATTTGACGCTGGTATGCGAGAACTTGAGTGGCCAAATACGGAGAGGGGAGGCTATAAAAGCCTCCCCTATAAAGCAATTAATTAGCAAAGCAATGAATCAGCGTCCCTGCTGCTGTTTTTCTTCATGATGGCACATCGCCCTGAATACGCACCGCAGTCGGTAGGCGTAGGGATCTCAATGGTTCCGACCGCCTCGTATTCAAAACAATAATCCAACCGCGAACTTTTCTCCCCCCGGGGAATTATTATTAGCGCCGGGGTGTACACACTGACAGCTATTGTTGTTGTTAGATGCTAAGCCATGTTGTACGTCGCGTCCTTTCGGGCCACTTGCTTGTTTTGTTCTTGTTAGTTGCGCTTGTGGTGCCTGCGCAAGCAAGTAATGAGACTCAAGCCTATTGTTCTTGTTAGTGCCGTTATCTCTACCTGGCCTTGTTGTTTTTGTTCTGGCTCAGGTGGTAGCAGGGTCATATTGTTTTTGTTGGTGACCTACCGCTATGCCCGCTTGTTTTCTTAAATTGGTTTTCTTAATTGGTTTTCTTAATTAATTTGTTTTTCTTACCCAGTAATACTGCAGTCGCTGTGCCACCTTTTGAATAAATTATAAATTTCAACGAGTTGCTGTTTTGGTGGGGTGCGGGGGAACTTTGTCAGCCATGAAGTGTTACCCCTTTGGCGGCCATTTTTGTGCCGTGTTGTGTGGGAAGGTAACAGTGCGAGCAGCAGCGAGGTTGAATATTTCTTATTTAAATCAGTGTATTAGACAATGGTCGTAGTTGAGTGCCAGGGGGCATTGCTGATTGCCAAAAAAGTGCCTTCAATGCGCCTAGTTGGGGCGTCGGGCGGTTTTTTTACGCGGAATGCCCAGCCGTTGGCGTCGCTCCCAGAGGTTTTTACGGCTAATACCGAGCTTTTGTGCCAGCTCGGTTTCGCTCATTTGATCTTGGTGCTCAAGCACAAAATGCTGAAAGTAATCTTCCAACGAAAGATCGTCTTCATGCTCTTCGGTGTTTTTATCCATGCCGCCACTGGCAGCAGACGCGCTGGCAGCTGATGGGGAGGTAGCAGAAGGCGCGTGGGGGCGTGTGGCCGTGGGTGACAACCCTAAGTCATCCGGATGAATCAGATGCCCCTCGGCAAGAATCACCCCGCGCTCAAGGGCGTTCTCCAGCTCACGCACGTTGCCCGGCCAAGGGTAGTCGCGCAGGTCTTGGCGGGCGGCGCGGGATAAGCGCAGCCCCGTGCGCTCGTGGCGTTTACATGCCTTGTCGAGCAGGATGTCGGCGATTTCCAGCACGTCATCCTCGCGCTCACGCAGCGGCGGCAGCTCGATCTGCATGACGTTTAAGCGGTAATAAAGGTCGAGGCGGAATTCGCCGGTTTTTGACAGCGCGCGCAGGTCGCGATGGGTCGCCGCAATCAGGCGGACATTAACGTGGCGGGTTTCCACCGAGCCAATTTTACGAATTTCGCCCTCTTGAAGAACGCGCAATAAACGCGCCTGAGCATCTAACGGTAGCTCGCCAATCTCATCTAAAAACAGTGTGCCGCCATCGGCGGCTTCCACCAAGCCGGTGCGTGCCGCGCTGGCACCGGTAAAGGCACCTTTCTCGTGCCCAAACAGTTCGGATTCAATCAGTGTTTCAGGAATCGCTGCGCAGTTAACGCTAATTAGCGGCGCTTTGGCGCGTTTGCTCTGCTGGTGAATAGCGCGTGCCACCAGTTCTTTGCCGGTACCCGACTCGCCCAGAATCAAGACGGTGACATCCGCCGGTGCCGTTTTGCGAATGCGGGTGTAGACATGCTGCATGGCAACGCAATTGCCGATCATGGTTTGCCGGCTGCCGCCTGCATCGGTGATATCCGGCGGCGGGCTCTGCTGCATCGATTGCTTGTGCAGGATGCACTCAACCGTTTCCAGCAGCTCAGCGTGGTCAAACGGCTTGGCAACGTAATCCACCGCGCCCTGTTTAAGTGACTCTACCGCTGAGCGCATGCTGGCGTAGCTGGTCATGATCAACAGCGGCACGGGAGCTGCCGCCGCAATGAGAGACGTGCCCGGCTCGCCCGGCAGGCGCAGGTCGCTGATGATGAGGTCGAACCCTTTAAGCTCAAGCTGGCAGGCTTGTTCCGCGCTGCCTGCTTCGCTGACCGTATAGTCGTGGCGTTCCAGCAGGCGCTTTAATGCGCTGCGAATAATCGCTTCATCTTCAACAATCAGAATCCTGGGCATGGGCTGGCTGATCATCCTGTTGGTAGAGCGGCAGCCATAGTGTAATGGCAGTGCCGCGGGGCTGTCCGGGCGGTGGCGAGGCCACGTCTATTTTACCCTGGTGTTCATTGATAATCTGATAGGCCAACGAAAGACCCAGGCCGGTACCTTCACCTGCTGGCTTGGTGGTGGTAAAGGGCTCGAATAAGCGGTCGCGCACCCGTGGGTCAATGCCCTGGCCATTATCCGTTACCCGCCACCAGGCCAGCTGTTCGTGGCACCCGGCGGTAATGTGAACGCGCCCACCCTGGTCGCAGGCATCTCGGGCGTTACTCAACAGGTTGACCATCACTTGGGTGAGCCGCTGGGCATCGCCGCGAACGACCACGTCGCTGGGCGTTTCATTGGTCAAGGTGACATCCTCACCCGAGCGGACCAGATGGATCAAGTGCAATGCGTCTTCGCTAATCGATGAAAGCGCCACCGGCGTGGTGGGGAGCAGTGCCGCTTGGCGTCCGCCGTGGGCGAAGCCGACCAGCGAATTGACGATTTTGGTCACGCGCTTCGTCAGCTGTTGGATTTGATCGGCGGTTTCCAGCAGGGCGGGGTCGTCGGTGTCGTAGCGCAGATTTTGCGCCAGCGAAGAAATCCCGGTAATCGGGTTGCCAATTTCGTGAGCGACCCCGGCGGCTAATTGGCCGATCGAGGCAAGGCGCGCCGCATGTACCAGCTCATCTTCCAGCCACTTCATTTCGGTATGGTCTTCAATCAGGATAACGCTGCCGCCACGGCTGTCATGGCCGCTAAGCACCGCTTTGTGCAGGGTCAAAAAGTAATCTTTCCCGTGCAGCGTAACCGCCTGTTTGTAGAGTGGCGTTGAAGTGGTTTCTAGCACGCTGCCCAGCAGGCTAGACCAAGGAGCGGGCAGGCTGTCGCGGTGCGAGCCAATCACGCTTTCACCGCTAATGCCTGAAAGCTGCGAGAGCGCCTGGTTCCACATTAAAAGCTCATCGTCATCGCCCAATACGCAAAGCCCCACCGGCAAATAGGCCAGCGTTTGGCGGTGATGGCGGCGCAGGCCGTCGAGCTCACGGGCTAACCCAGTGAGACGCGAGCGGTACGCTTCCAAGCGGCTTTCAACAAAATGAATATCGTCGGTTTCAGGGGTGTTGTCGTGGCGGTAGGGCAGGTAGCGGTCAACGATGTCCCGCGCCACCGAAGGCCCCATTAAGCCGGAAAGGTTGGCTTGAATGCGGTCGCGCAGGCGTCGCAGTGCGTAGGGGCGGCGCTCTTGGGGCGTAAAGTTGAGCGCTTTCAGCGCTCGGGCGACTTCGCGGCTGGCGGCTTCTTCACCGAGCGCCTGGGCTAAATGGGCGGGAAAGTCACTGGCCGTGGCGGCTTCAAGCGGAAAGCGCTTGGAACGAATAACCGCATCGACTGAGCAGGCTTCCGCGGCAGATTTTTCCCCTTCTGAAATACGCGTGAACAGCGATATCACAATCAATAACAAAATATTGACCGTTAACGACAGCAGCGTAACGTTGTACCACGGCGGTGCATCGGCGGGGGTGAACGGTGTAAAGGGCAGCGTAAGCGTAGGTAGAGAGAACATAAGGGGCAGCCATGAACCCCACAGCCACACGCTGACGCCTGCAACCAAGCCAATAATCATGCCGTTACGGTTAGCACCCGGCCAATACAGCAGCGCCAGCATGCCCGGCAGGCACTGCGCCATGCCTACAAATGCCGCCAACCCAAGGTCGATTAAACCGTGATAGCGGCCTATCCACTGGTAAAACAGCCAGCCGCTAATAATCACGGCCACCACTAAGCCACGGCGTAGCCACAGCAGCCAGCCGTAAAGGTCACTGCGCGCTTCAGGCGGCTTTGCTACCAGTACAATATGATTCAGCACCATGCCGGAAAGCGCTAAAGCAATCATAATCATGGTGCCGCTGGCCGCCGCCAGCCCGCCGATAAACGCCAGCGCGCCTACCCACCAGTGCTCGGTCATCAGGTAGGCGGCGTAGGCAGCGATGGATATCTCGGTATTAACCGACGGCGCATTGGCCAACTGAGCATTAACCGACTGAGCGGCCCACCAGATTAACGGCACGGGCAGCGCCATGAGCAGTAAAAAAAGTGGCAGGGTCCAGCTGGCCTGTAGCAGGGTGTGCCGCGACAGGCTTTCCGCAAAGCTGATATGAAATAGGTGCGGCATCATAAAGGCCGCCGCGAAAAACAGCAGCAGCAATGTTCGCCATCGGGCAGGGTCAATTTGTGGGGTCTGCTGTTGAAGCACGGCACCGGGGCCTTCCAGCCACCGCTGTAAATCGCTGGGGCCGTCAAATACCATCCACAGTGCCACGGCACCGAGCGCCAGCATGACCAGCAGTTTAACGATGGATTCAAATGCGATAGCGGTAAGCAGGGTGTCATGGCGGCCATGAGCCTGGCTGTGGCGAGCGCCAAAAATGACCGCAAAAGCGGCAATCACCACGCAAAAAAGCAGCGCAACGCTGGCCCCTGCTTGGCTATTAGTGATGATATCGATGGCCTCGCCAAGGGTTTGCACCTGAATGCCCAGCAGCGGCAGCACCGCTAACAGGCTGACTAAGGTAACCAGCGTGCCCGCCCACCGCGAGCGAAAGCGAAAAGCGAATAAATCCGCCAGCGACGCGAGCTGGTACGTGCGAGTAATGCGCTGAATAGGCACCAGCAGCACAGGAGCAAGCAAAAAGGCTCCCGCTGCGCCCAGGTAGTAGGCAAGATAACCAAACCCCACGTTGGCCGCCATTTCCACGCTGCCATAAATCGCCCAGGCGCTGGCATAAACCCCCAGGGCAAGCGTGTAGACCATCGGGTGGCGGGTAATGCGCACCGGCACCCAGCCGCGCTCGACCGCAAAACCGCAGCCAAACAGCAGCGCCAGGTAGCCCAACCCCAGCAGCAGGACGCCGACTATCTCAACGTTCATCTCAACGTTCATCAAGCTTTCTCTTCTGTTCCAGCCACAGCGTTAGGGCAATCAAACCGCCCCAAATCGCAAAGGGTCGATACCAGGCCGACTCAGGGTCGCTCCAGCCATTCATCAGCAGCGGCGACAGCAAGTAACCGCCAAACACCAAAAACAGCATGATGCGATAGACGTACATATCAATCTCCCGCTGGAGGTAACAAGGGGATTAAACGGTGCGGCGTTGGGTTGAGCCGCGCCACCGACCAGTGTGCTATCGCCCAGTGTAACTGAGTCGCCGGTGGCTCGAAGGCAAGGTCTTTAGGCGGCGCTTGGTCCAGCGCTGCTAACGCCTGAAAAAGCTGCTGGCGCACACCGCGTTCATCTTCCGCCAGGGCGGGGGCCAGATTTTGCTTTGAGAGCTTTTGGCCTTCAGTGGTAACAATCAGCGGCAGGTGCAGGTAACGCGGTTGTGGTAGCTGAAGGGCACTCTGCAGTTGCCGCTGCCAGGGGGTGTTGTCGAGCAAATCAAGCCCGCGTACTACATCGGTAATGTGCTGTTCGGCGTCATCTACCACCACCGCTAGCTGATACGCCCATAGGCCATCTTTGCGCTTTAATACCACATCGCCCAGCTCAGCGGGGTCAAACTGCTGTTCGCCGAATAGCCGGTCTTGCCAGCGGATGGGGCGCTCGCCGCGGTCGCTGCGCAGCCGCCAGGCCAGCGGTTTATCAGGTTCACACACTCCCTCGCGGCACCAGCCGGGGTAGATATCAAACGCCTGCCACTGCTTGCGCGAACAGCTGCAGGGGTAGGCAAGGCCGAGCTGGATAAGCTGGTCAAGCGCCTGCTGGTAAGCATCGCCGCGGGTGTGTTGGTACATAATTGCTTCGTCCCACTCCAGGCCGAACGTTTCCAGCTGGCGCAGAAGTGTGCTCGCCGCGCCTTCAGGGCAACGCGGTGGGTCGATATCTTCAATACGCACCAGCCACTGGCCGCCTGCCGCGCGGGCATCTAGATAGCTGCCTAAGGCGGCGACCAGTGAGCCAAAGTGCAGCGGGCCAGAGGGTGTCGGCGCAAAGCGGCCACGATAGCGAGTAGAAAGGGGCATTTCAGCGTCATCCTAGGTGGTGCAGGCAGCGCCTAGCCGTTAACAAAAACGGGCACCCTAAGGTGCCCGCGTTCAAACAGAACGTTCTAGCGCTTAGCCGCCGAGCTGTTTCTCTTTGAGTTCCGCCAGCGTTTTGCAATCCACGCAGAGGGTGGCGGTGGGGCGAGCTTCTAAACGACGAATGCCGATTTCAACGCCGCAGGCTTCGCAGAAGCCGTAATCGTCGTCATCGATGTTATCCAGCGTCTCGTTAATTTTCTTGAGCAGCTTACGCTCGCGGTCACGGGTGCGCAGTTCCAGGCTAAAGCCCTCTTCTTGGGTTGCGCGGTCGGCCGGGTCGGCGTAGTTGTTCGCATCTTCCTGTAGGTGGCGTACGGTACGATCCACCTCTTCCATGAGATCCTGTTTCCAATCCAGCAGAAGCTGACGGAAGTGCGCTAGCTGCTGCTCGTTCATATATTCTTCGCCCGGTGCTGGCTGATACGGGGTGAAGGACTTGGACGCTTCCGGTTTCTTTTCTGCTACTGGCATGGGACTGCCCCTTACATATGTGACTACTGATCGACCATGAGCGACTGTCACGATCTCACGCCAAAGGGATGCTTGTTTAGCTGAAAAATGGCTGAGTTGCAAGCATAATGGTGGGTTTTCAACCCCAGCGCTGCGCCGTAAAAAATGAAAGGCATTTTTTAATTAGACTTTGGTAGCAGTTAGGTTTTGCAAACAAACAGCAGTTCGATTTTGAAAATGATGAAAAAAGGAGCCGTTATGGCCTGGAATTCGCGTGTCGATCACGTTGCCCCTTTTCGGGTCATGCACTTGCTGGAAATGGCCCAGGCGCGGGAAGCCGCCGGCTTTGATGTGATTCATTTGGAAGTGGGCGAGCCAGATTTTGCTACCCCCGCGCCTATTATCGCCGCTGGGCAAAAGGCGCTGACCAATGGCCATACCCGCTACACGCCAGCGGCAGGCTTGCCCGCGCTGCGCGAGGCGATTGCCGGGCATTACGCGGAGCACTTTAACGCCACGGTGGACCCCGCGCGCATTTTGGTAACGCCGGGGGCTTCGGGGGCACTGCTGCTGGCGAGCCAGCTATTAGTCGAAACCGGCTCGCGGGTGCTGATGGCTGACCCCAACTACCCCTGTAATCGTCACTTTATGGCGTTAGCTGGCGCTGAGATTGATGCGGTATCCGTGGGGCGTGAGAGCGGCTGGCAGTTGGACGCAGCGATGGTGGCGCAGCATTGGCGTGAGGAGACGAGCCTGGCGATGCTGGCGTCGCCTTCTAACCCCACCGGCCATACGCTGAGCGCGCAGCAGCTTGCTGCCGTGCTTGATGCCGTTGCCGAGCGCGAAGGCGAGGTGATCGTCGATGAAATCTATCAGGGGCTCAATTACGATGATGCGCCGCTGTCGGCGACCTCGCTTTCCACCAACGCCTTTGTGGTCAACAGCTTCTCAAAATATTTTGGCATGACCGGCTGGCGCTTGGGCTGGCTGGTGGCACCGGAACATGCGGTAGAGCCGTTAACGCGGCTGGCGCAGAATATGTTTCTTGCCGCGCCCACGCCTTCCCAGCATGCCGCGCTGGCAGCGTTTACGCCTGAGTGCCGAGCTATTCTTGAGCAGCGCCGCGAAACGCTTAAAGAGCGCCGCCAAGTGCTGCTAGAAGGCTTGGCAAGCTTAGGGCTAGCGCCAGACTTACCGCCCCAGGGGGCGTTCTATTTATGGCTGGATATCTCCCGCTACAGCCGCGATAGCCAATCCTTCTGCGAGCGCTTATTGCTGGAAGAAAACGTGGCGATTACCCCCGGCATTGATTTTGCCGTGCGTGGCGGCGAACACCATGTGCGCATTGCCTTCACCAATGAGGTTGCCCGCTTGGAAGAGGCGGTGGCACGCATAGCACGTTTTGTGAGCAGGTTGTGATGCTGGCCTATCCCGAACTGGTGCCGGGCACGCTACTTAAGCGCTACAAGCGATTTCTGGCCGATGTGCGTTTGGATGATGGCCGCGAGGTGGTGGCGCACTGCCCCAATACCGGTTCGATGAAGGCGGTGAACGTGCCAGGGTGCCGAGTGTGGCTGTCACCCAGCGATAACCCTAAGCGCAAGCTTGCCTGGACCTGGGAGTTTATCGAGCTGCCGCAAGCCGGCGGGCAGGTGGCGCTCGCCTCGGTGCATACCGGCCGCGCTAACCACATTGTAGAAGCGGCGCTTCAGGCGGGTGAATTAGCGCCGTTGGCAGGCTATGCCACTCTGCGTCGGGAGGTAAAAGTGGCGGATGCTCGGCTCGATTTTATGCTGGACGACCCAGAACGGGGGCGGGCGTATATCGAGGTGAAGCAGGTCACTTTGAAAGAGGCCGATGGCCATGGCTACTTTCCGGATTCAGTGAGCGTGCGCGGCACCAAGCATTTGCATTCACTTCAGGCGCTGGCAGAGCAGGGCGAGCGGGCGGTGCTGCTGTTTTGTGTCGCTCATGAAGGCATTGCTGACGTAGCCGCCGCGGCGCACATTGACACGACGTACGCAGCCGCCCTGGCGGAAGCCGCAGCCAGCGGGGTAGAAGTGCTGGCCTACGGTATTGAGGTAGCGCGGGAACAGCAGCGCCCGGTAGGGGTGCGGTTAACCCGCCATTTGGCTGTCCGGCTTTAAAGTGGCATGAGCTTGCCAAGGGCAGGTGACGCAAGGGCGCTGTGAACCCTTCCCTGGGCGCTACTTTCGCCATCCATGGCGAAAGACCCTTGCTTACACCAACCCTCGGCGCTTTGGATGATAATTTACATGTTTCTAGGTACGACTTAGCGATCAATATAAAAACGCTGCATAAAGTTTACCTGCTCGGGGGCGGCGTTGCGGTCGTAGCGCACGCTTAACTCAAAGCGCATGCTTTCATCTTCACGCATGGTGAAAGGTGCCAGATGGTAGGTAGCATCGCCGTCGTGAACGGTGCGAAAGCTGAGCGACTCCTGAGTTCCCGTTAAGCCGCTAACGTGGCCCTGCACGCTGGCATTAACCGCGCGGGTGCTGCCATCGTCCTGGCGCTCGCGAACGCTCACATTGACCAGGCCGCGGTTGGCGCTGCGCTGGAGTTTGTTCGCTTGGGCCACCTCAGGCGTCAAAAAGCTGCTGTTCACCGCGCTGTAGTGAATTTCATAATCCCCCACCAGAGCGAACTGCTCGGCGTAGGCAGCAGCGGTAGCGAAGAGCGTGCCGACAAAAGCGGCACCCATCATTAATCTGCGTAACATGTCGAGGCTCCTTGGGTGTCGTTTAAACGTGATGAAAGCCTAGCGTCGGCGAACGCGGAAAATGGCAATTTCACCAAATAAATTCGGCCATAGCCGCGATGTCCAGTGACCTTGATGATCGCCTACCCCTACCGCGCGATCAACAATCACCAAGCCCTTCTCACGACATAGATGCTCAAAATCGTTGAACGTTGAGAGATGGATATTGGGCGTGTCGTACCAGGCGTGGGGCAGCGATTTGGACACTGGCATATAGCCGCGTAAGCCCAGATGAACGCGGTGCCGCCAGTAGGCGAAGTTGGGGAACGTGATGATGCCCTCTTCGGCGACGCGCAGCATTTCATCCAGCATCTTGTCCGGGCGGCGCAGCGCCTGCAACGCCTGGGTCATGATGACTTGATCATAGCTGTTGTCGTCAAAGCTGCTTAACCCATCATCCAAATTGTGCTCAATAACGCTAACGCCGCGGGCAATGCAGGCAGTGATGCCGGCATGGTCAATTTCCAGGCCATAGCCGGTCACGCCTTTATTGCGCGCTAAGGTTTCTAGCAGTTCGCCGTCGCCACAGGCAAGGTCGAGCACGTGCGCCCCTTCGGGCACCCAGTTATAAATCAGTTCAAGGTCGGCGCGCATTAGGGGGTTTCCTCCGAGCCTGATGTCTGCGTGTTCGATTCAAGGTGCAGCTCCCGGGCAATCCGGTTCATAAACGCGCTGAAAATGGCGTCGTAGCGTGGCTCTGAGAGTAAAAATGCATCGTGCCCACGGGGTGACTCAATGTTGGCATAGCTGACGGCCTTGCCGGCGCGGGTTAGCGCATCGACCAGTTCGCGTGAGCGCGAGGGCGGAAAGCGCCAGTCGGTGGTAAAGCTGACAATCAAAAACGGGCACTGCGCCGGTGCCAGGGCTTTGGCAAAATCACCATCTGCCGTGGCCGCTGGGTCAAAGTAGTCCAGCGCTTTGGTCATCAACAGGTAGGTATTGGCGTCAAAGGCTGTGGAGAAAGTATCGCCCTGATGGCGCAAGTAGGACTCCACCTGAAACTCGACATCGAAACCGAAATTGAGGTCGTCGCTGCGCAGGTCGCGGCCAAATTTGCTGCCCATGGCGTCTTCTGACAAATAGGTGATATGCCCCACCATGCGTGCCAGCCTTAGCCCGCGCTTGGGGATGGTGTCGTGCTCAGCGTACCAGCCGCCGAAGAATTCCGAGTCAGAGCGAATCGCTTGGCGGGCGACTTCATTAAAGGCGATATTTTGTGCCGAAAGCCGGGGAGTGGCGGCAATCACTACCGCGTTGGCGACCCGCTCTGGGTACGTCATGGTCCACTGCAGCACCTGCATGCCGCCCAAACTGCCGCCCACCGCCGCCGCCCAGCGCTCAATACCTAAGTGGTCGGCAAGCCGTGCCTGGCTGACTACCCAATCGCTGACCGTCACCATAGGGAAATCAGGCCCCCACTGGCGGCCTGTTTCAGGGTTGTGGCTGATTGGGCCGGTGCTGCCGTGGCAGCCGCCCAGGTTATTGAGCGACACGACAAAAAAGCGGTTGGTGTCGATGACTTTACCGGGGCCGATATGGGCATCCCACCAGCCGGGCTTGCGATCCTCCTCGCTGTGGTAGCCCGCCGCATGATGATGGCCCGAAAGCGCGTGGCAAATCAGCACCGCGTTGCTGCGCTCGGCATTGAGCGTGCCGTAGGTTTCGTAAATCAGTTCAAAGGCAGGCAGCACTTTGCCACACGTAAGCGTGAGCGGTGTGTCGAAGCGTGCCAGGTGCGGAGTGACAAGGCCGACGGAAGCCGTGGGCCGGTCTGCAAACGCAAGCGTATCTGAATCAGGCATTGAAGGTGCTAGTCCTGCTGAAAAAGTGCGACTGGGAAAATCTTGCTGAAGGTAGCCTGTTAAAAAGGGCTGGCACTGGTATCACAGCCCAACGGTTCATATCACAAGCCAACTGTTCATAATCCAACCGTTCATAACCCAACTGTTCATAACCCAACTGTTCATAACCCAACTAGGCGGCCGGGAAAGCCCGCTGCGCGAATCAGAGAACCGACCACCAGGCCATCAATCAGGTTAATGGCAATAAACACCACAATAGGTGACAGGTCGATCATGCCCAGCGGCGGAATCACTTTGCGCACCGGTGCCATAATCGGCTCGACCAGCTGCATCACCAGCAGGGCACCTGGGTGGCTGGCGTTGGGCGCGACCCAACTTAAAATAATCATCACAATCATGGCGAAGAAGTAGATTTTCAAAATCGCATTCGCCAAGGCCGCCACACCGGCAATCAGCAGCCCAGCAATGGGCGGCATGCCAGCACCGATCACCATAAAGATGGCGATGATGCTGACTACTTTCAATACAAACCCTGCCGCCAATGTGGCGAGATCAAAACGGCCAGCCACCGGGCCTAAAAAGCCTTGAAAAAGACCCACTGCCGGCTGGGTAATCTTGACCACCGACTGGCTTAACGGGTTGTAGTAATCCGCCCGCGATGCTTGCAACAGAAAGCGCAGCATCAGCAAAAATAGATAAATATTGATCAGGGTATTTACCAGCATTAACCCTGCACTGCCCAATTCATTGCCCATTACTTTGTCTCCTTGATGATTCGTTGCTGAACTGTGGCGTTACTGAACGATTATGTCAGTCTCCGCTCAGTTCCTTGGCCATTGCCTGGGCGCGATCAGCACAGGCCTGCATGGCGTCGGCAATCGTGGTGCGTAATTGTGCCTCTTCCATATGATGAATCGCACGTTCAGTGGTGCCGCCCGGCGACATGACATTCTGCTTCAGCGTGGCCGGGTCTTTATCACTTTGTTGGGCCATGGTGGCGGCACCGAGTGCGGTTTGAATCGCCAGGCGGCGCGCGGTAGCGGCAGGCAAGCCGAGCTTCACCGCGGCGTCTTCCATGGCTTCAAACATCAAAAAGAAGTAGGCCGGCGCGCTGCCGGAAACAGCGGTGACAGCATCCAATAACGCCTCTTCCTCGACCCACTCGACAAGGCCGACCGCTTCCATTAGCTGGATAGCCACGTCACGCTGGGCGTCGCTGACCTTGGTATTGGCGTAGAGGCCGCTGGCGCCCATGCCCACCAGCGAAGGCGTATTAGGCATGCAGCGCACCATGGCGTTATTGCCGCCTAGCCACTGGTCGATGGTGTCGGCATCCAGGCCTGCAGCAATCGAAATAACCAACGGCTGCTGGCGCTGAACGCTGTCGCGCAGTGCTTCGCATACGGTGCGCATAATTTGCGGCTTCACCGCGAGTACCACCACATCGGCTTCAGCTACTGCCGCGCTGTTGTCGGTGTTGGTATTGATACCTAGGCGTGCTTTGACCGGTGCCAGTTCGCTGTCGTTGGGCGCGGTGGCGGTAATGGTAGAAGGCGCAACGCCGCTGTCGATCAAGCCGCCGATAATGGCGCTGGCCATATTGCCGGCCCCAATAAAAGTAATCTTGTTCGCCATAATAGGGGTCCTTTAGTGAAATAGTGAACGTTGGCTCAGTTGTGTGTTTAGGCCGTTTGGCGGGCACCAAAAATCGCCGTGCCCAAGCGCACCAGCGTAGCGCCTTCCAGCACGGCTGCTTCTAAATCGTCGCTCATGCCCATTGAAAGTGTATCAAGGGGCGCATCTGGCAAGCTGCTTTGTAGGTTGGTTAACGCCTCGCGCAGCGCCGCCAATGGCTGGCGCTGCGCATCAAGACCTTCCGCCGGGGCAGGTATCGCCATTAAGCCGCGCAGGCGCAGGTTAGGCAGCGCGGCGACTTCCTTAGCCAATGCCTCTAGCGCTTCGGGCAGCACACCGGCTTTGCTCTCTTCGCGGCTAATATTAACCTGCAGGCAGATGTTGAGCGGCGCAAGGTTTGTTGGGCGCTGTTCGCTAAGGCGCTTGGCAATTTTTAATCGATCAACGCTGTGCACCCAATCAAAGTGTTCCGCTACCGAACGGGTCTTGTTGGACTGCAGCGGCCCAATGAAATGCCATACAATGCCGTCAAGATCAGCAAGCTCGGCCTGCTTTTCTAGCGCTTCTTGCAAATAGTTTTCACCAAATTCACGCTGGCCAAGCTGCCAAGCCTGGCGAATCATCGCCGCGGGTTTGGTTTTGCTAACCGCCAGTAGCGTGGCTGCATCCTGGGCGCGCCCGGCGTTTTCTAATGCCTTACGCAGGCGTTCACGGGCCTGTTCGTAGGCATAGCCGAGTGACTCGTTAAGCGCGTTGTCTGTCATACTCAAGCACCTTACCGCAGCTGGGAAGAGAGATGGATATTACCGAACTGCTAGCATTCTCGGCAAAACAGAATGCCTCTGACTTGCACCTTTCGGCCGGTTTGCCGCCCATGATACGTGTTGATGGCGACATTCGTCGGCTCAATGTGCCGGCTATCGATAATAACGATGTGCGTAAATTGATTTACGACATCATGAATGATCATCAGCGGCGCGACTACGAAGAGCGATTGGAAATTGATTTTTCCTTTGAAGTGCCGGGTGTGGCGCGTTTTCGCGTGAATGCTTTCACTCAAGCGCGCGGTGCGGGGGCGGTGTTTCGTACCATCCCTAGCGAAGTGCTTTCCATGCAAACCCTGGGGCTTGGCGAGGTATTCGAGCGCTTGGCGATGTTGCCACGCGGCTTGGTGCTGGTCACCGGGCCAACGGGGTCGGGCAAGAGCACCACGCTGGCCGCGATGATTGACTATATCAACGACCACCGTTACGAGCACATTCTCACCATTGAAGACCCCGTTGAGTTTGTGCATACCAGCAAGCGCTGTTTGATTAATCAACGTGAAGTGCACCGCGACACCCATAGCTTTGCCGATGCGCTGCGCAGCGCCCTGCGTGAAGACCCCGATGTGATATTGGTCGGCGAGCTGCGCGATCTGGAAACTATCCGCTTAGCGCTAACCGCGGCAGAGACGGGGCACCTAGTGTTGGGGACGCTGCATACCACCTCGGCGGCGAAAACCGTGGATCGGATAATCGATGTCTTTCCCGGTGAAGAAAAAGCCATGGTGCGCTCGATGCTGTCTGAATCGCTCCAGGCGGTGGTGTCGCAGGCGCTGCTTAAACGCCAGGGCGGCGGGCGCGTGGCGGCCCACGAAGTGCTGATTGCTACCTCGGCGGTGCGTAATTTGATTCGTGAAGACAAGGTGGCGCAAATGTACTCGGCCATTCAAACCGGCGGCAGCCTGGGCATGCAAACACTGGATGCTGCACTCGCTCGGTTAGTGAAAGAGGGCACGGTGAGTTTAGAAGAGGCACAGCTAAGCGCGAAGGGTACGCTGGCGCTTAAAGATGAATAAGGAGCCTGCAATGCACGCATCGTCTGTCGAGCTTTCGCCCACCCAGTGGCTGCACCAGCTGCTCGATATCATGGTTGAGCAGAACGCTTCCGATTTGCTCATCTCTGTGGGCGCGCCGCCGAGCTTGAAAATGTCTGATGGGTTGGTGCCGTTGGGCAAGCAGCGGTTAACCGCTCATCAGGTCAATGAGCTGGTGACCCATGCGCTGCCGGATGGGCTGCGTGAACGTTTTGCCAGCGAGCGTGAAGCGAATTTCGCGCTAAGCCGAGAGGGCAGAGGGCGTTTTCGGGTAAGCGCGTTTCAGCAGCGTAATCAGATGGCCATGGTGGTGCGTAGCATCGCGATAGACATTCCCAGGCTAGACACGCTGGGCGTGCCGGAGCAGTTGGCAGGCTTGGCTCAGGCCAAGCGTGGGCTAGTGCTGGTGGTGGGCGGTACGGGAACCGGTAAATCGACGACCCTGGCGGCGATGATTCAGCAACGCAACGAGACCGTTGGCGGGCATATCATCAGCATCGAAGACCCCATTGAGTACCTGCACCCCCATAAGCGGGCGATTGTGAACCAACGGGAAGTGGGGACAGATACCGAGTCGTTTGAGGTGGCGCTAAAAAACACCTTGCGCCAAGCGCCGGATGTGATTCTGATTGGTGAAATCCGCACGCGGGAAACCATGGAGCACGCGCTGACGTTTGCCGAAACCGGCCACCTTTGTTTAGCGACGCTGCATGCCAATAACGCCAACCAGGCGCTGGAGCGCATTATTCATTTCTTTCCCCATGAGCGTCATGAGCAAATTTGGATGGATCTTTCGCTGAACCTGCGTGCCGTTGTCGCTCAGCAGTTATTACCCACGTTAGCCGGCGGGCGCCGTGCAGCGATCGAGATCATGCTGCAGTCGCCGCGCATTGCCGACTTGATTCGCAAAGGGCAGGTTACCGAGATTAAAGCGGCGATGGCTAACTCGCGTGATGCGGGGATGCAGACCTTTGACCAAGCGCTGCATGAACTACATCAGGCGGGGCATATCAGTAGAGAGGTGGCCATGGCTCACGCTGACTCGGCTAACGACCTGCGCATGCTGCTTAATTACAGCGACGCCAAGGGGCGTAACCTCTCACTAGATGAACAGGTGCCTAGCCACTTTGAGCTGCGCGATGGCGATGATTACTGAACGGATATTAACGCAGCTCTTAGCTCAATTCTTAACTACGCCGCATAAGCTACGCAGCATAAATGCCGCCCAGCACTCGCGGGCCTTGTGCGCCGGTGACCGAGGGCAAGTTGCCAGGCAAGTGATGCAGGCGCTGGTGAGCCAGCCAGGCAAAAGCGCCTGCTTCAATCCAATCTTCAGGCCAGCCGTAGGCCGCAGGCGACGTGAACGTTGCGCGAGGTAAGTGGTAGGCAAGGCGCTGCATTAAGTAGCCATTATGAGCGCCGCCACCTGCGGTAATTAGCGTCAGTGGGTCGTTAGCGCTCAACAGCTGGTTGATGCCTTGGGCGACACTGACAGCGGTTAGCTCGGCTAGCGTCGCCTGTACATCGGCGGCGGCTTCCTGGCCGTTGAGATGCTTGCCGCTGAGGTGTTTGCGTAACCAATCAAGATGAAATAGCTCACGCCCGGTGCTGCGTGGCGGCGGCTGTTGGAAAAATGGTTCGGATAACAACCGAGCTAACAGCTCGTCATCTACCTTTCCGCTAGCGGCCCATTCGCCGTTTTTGTCAAAGCGGCCGCCCTGGTGCAAGGCAAACCAGCCATCCAATAAAACATTCGCAGGCCCGGTATCAAAACCGATCACTGGGTCGCTCGGCTGGCTAGAAAGCCAGGTGAGATTGGCGAAGCCGCCTAAGTTAAGCACCAGCTGATGCGCATCGGCTCGGCCAAACAGCGCCTGATGAAACGCCGGAGCCAGCGGTGCGGCTTGGCCGCCAGCGGCTAAGTCGCGGCGGCGAAAATCGGCCACCACCGTGCAGCCGGTCAGTTCTGCCAGCAGACTGGGGTTATCCAGCTGCAGCGTATAGGCTGAACCGCCATCGTGGCCTTTAGGTGCGTGTTCAATGGTTTGGCCGTGGCTGCCGATGGCGCTGATCTGTTCAAGGGTTATGGTCAGTTCAGGGTGTGTGGAAAGCGACGCCACTAAGTGCTGTACGGCTTTGGCCTGGCAGTGGCAGAAAGCGTGCTCCGCTGCGGCGAGCTGTGCAAAACTCACTTTTTCTGCGTGGCATAACGTGAGCAGCAGGTGATGCAGATCATCGGGCATGGGCTCTGCGTGAGTCGCCAAGAGGCGCGGCGGCGAATCATGTTCAATGGCGATAAGTGCCGCATCAATACCATCCAGGCTGGTGCCGGACATCAGGCCAATATAGTAAAGCGACGAAGCGGTAGGCGTTTTCATAAGCGAACTCGTACAAAGCGGGGCTAAAGCTCAGCCAAGGCTAAACCAGGGCTCAACCAAGGCGAGCGAGCATGGTAACATCGTCGGCTATTTATCACCTGAGCCCAGTATGGGCGGTTCTTTATTATAGTGGAGAGAGGCAATGAGTGAGGTGGATCAGGCTTTAGCGCTGCTGGCGCGGGGTACGCATGAAATCCTGGTAGAGGACGAGTTAAGAAAAAAACTGGCCTCAGGCCGCAAGCTGCGTATTAAAGCGGGTTTTGATCCCACAGCCCCTGACCTTCACTTAGGGCACAGCGTGTTGCTGACCAAAATGCGCCAGTTCCAGGACATGGGGCACACGGTTATCTTTCTGATCGGTGATTTCACTGGGCGTATCGGTGACCCCACCGGTAAAAACGTGACGCGCAAACCGCTCACCGAAGAAGACGTTAAAGCCAACGCCGAAACCTATAAAGAGCAGGTGTTTAAAATCCTCGACCCGGAAAAAACCGAGGTGCGCTTTAACGCCGAGTGGTTTAGCGAGCTCTCCGCTGCCAAAATGATTGAGCTGGCCGCCCAAAGCACCGTGGCTCGTATGTTGGAGCGGGACGACTTTGAAAAGCGCTACAAGGCAAATCAACCGATTGCGATCCACGAGTTTCTCTACCCGCTAGTGCAGGGCTACGACTCGGTCGCGCTTGAGGCAGACATTGAACTGGGCGGCACCGACCAGAAGTTCAACCTGCTGATGGGGCGCGAAATTCAAAAGCACTTCGGCCAAGAGCCCCAGGTAGTCATCACCATGCCGCTGCTGGAAGGGTTAGACGGCGTGCAGAAGATGTCCAAATCGCTCGGCAACTATGTGGGCGTCGATGAAGCGCCGGGGTCGATGTTCAATAAGCTGGTCTCCATGCCGGATAGCTTAATGTGGCGCTATTTTGAGCTGCTCTCGCTGAAATCTAATCAAGAGATCGACGCGCTTAAACAGAGCGTTGAGCAGGGCGCGAACCCGCGGGATATAAAAATGGAGCTGGCGCGTGAACTCATCGCCCGCTACCACGGTGATGAAGCGGCGGCTAATGCTCATAAGTCAGCGGGTAATCAGCTGGCCGATGGCGAACTGCCGGAAGACCTGCCAGAAGTAGAAGTAGACTTCGAAGGTAACGAGCAAGCACCCATCGCGGCCGTGCTGAACCGCTCAGGCTTAACCAAGAACAGCGCCCAGGCCAAAGACATGCTGAAAAACGGTAGTGTGAAAGTGGATGGCGAGGCTGTTGCGCAAGACACCATGCTGGCCACCGGAAAAGCCTACGTTATTCAAGCTGGCAAGAAACGCTATGCGCGCGTGACGCTGGCGTAAGCGTTTTGATATTTTTTAGTCTATTTCCAAAATACCCCTTGCCAACCCGGCGCTGAGCCCGTAAAGTATGCATCCGCTGCCGGGGACGCCAAGCGTTACCAGCGGTGGATGAAGGTGAAAACCTTCGGGTTGTCAGTAGGTTAGAGTGACTGTGTTGATGGTTTTGTCGCTCGCCTCACTCGCTGAATTCAGTCTCTGAAAACAGCAGTTGACAATCACCAGGAAATGCGTAGAATACGCCTTCCTCGCTGAGGCAAGCCAAGTCAACGGCCGCCAGGTTGCTTTTCTTTTAAAGTAATCACGACAGCGAAACAGCTCTTTAACAATTTGATCAGGTAATTCATGTGGGCGCTTGCTGATGGTGGTGACAAATCACCAAATATCAAGGCAAGCGACTCAAGCAAGAAGATGATAAAGACACGTTCTTTGTTATCCGTTTTGAATGAATTCGTTTGAACCTTGAGCCAAGTTTGGTTCGCTTCTGTCACTTTCGAGTGGCAGGTAAGAACCGCATAGATCTTAAACTGAAGAGTTTGATCATGGCTCAGATTGAACGCTGGCGGCAGGCCTAACACATGCAAGTCGAGCGGTAACAGATCTAGCTTGCTAG
>NZ_LGEN01000026.1 GCF_001507855.1 Halomonas sp. 54_146 | reverse complement strand
AGAACCCCGGTATCGCTCTCCTCGCTCTGGCAACAGAGCGCGTGAGAGGGGTAAGAATCCGCGATTCTATTCTTTGAATGAATCGTCGGAGGGTTCAATTTCAATTACTATATTCGGTTAGGTCTTGATGCAAGATACGCCTGATTTCCAGAATCGCTTGGGCCGTTTCCTGGACGCTGTGCCCAGCGATAAACACTTTTTCTGATATGGCTCCCGGCAAATGTGCGCTGGCGTACGGCACTATCCCATCATCTGAAACCTCTAACGGTACACTGGTGTCACGCTGGGCAATGATAGAATGGTAGTGAACTTGAGGGGAGATAGGCAGATTGGCCATTGCTCTAATGAACGGATCTGTCTCACTCAAATTATCGATACTGTTGGGAAGGTTCATGTATGTCCCATCTAATTGGGCGTCAGTATTAGCCAGAACTCTGATGACATCTTCGAACTCTTTCAGCAGGGTGAGTGGTAGGCGAACAAAATGAGAGACTGCTCTCCCTAGACGATTACCGGCCACCGGTGTGCCGCGATGTGGTGTCGCGATAAAAATTGCTCGTTTTATCTCTGGTAGCGGTTCGAAACGTAGTAGGGGTGCTAGGCGTTGTTGGGCGAGTTGCCTATGTTCCTTTGGCAATTGGCGTTGTTCCACGAATTCGCTCCACAACCTACCTTGGCTAGAAGAGACCATCAGGCGCGCCAATACACCCCCCATGCTATGGCCAATTAGAACGATACCTTGTGAAGCCAGCGTTTCTGGGGTGGGGTCAAGTTCCAGTAGTGTTTCATTCACAGTGCGTCGTATCGCCGTATGATTAATCGGCAGTGGCATATTGGTAGGGTAGTAGATTTGCCATACCTGAAAATGTTGCCGCAGGCTCTCATCGCCCAGCACTTCATTAGCTACATTTACCCAGGCTTCGGGACTACTGCCAAGGCCATGCAGCATGAGGATGATGCGTCGCTCAGGATCGAAGGGCTGCATCATATAAAGGTGTGGTCGGTTGATACCTTGGCTGTGGCCTAGCAGAGAGCGTATGGCCTGACGCGAAAAGCCTGAATGCGCCAGCCATAGTCCATAGCCCGCAGTGAAATTTGCGGCTAGGGGAATCTGTTGCCCATGCAACTGTATGCTGGCGTCTTGGTAGGGGTCTCTTACGATCACCTCTAGTGATTGAGTCGATAGCACCTGAGCTAAATCCTCACCGGAAAAATGGATTAGTGCGGTGAGTGCCGGAAAAGGCATTTCGCTATAAGGTCGAGCGCGATGAAGCGCGAGGCTATCGTCTATTACCGCGACCAGTTCGGCACCAAAGCCGTCACGGCGATAAGTGCTACGCAAGCCGGAAAAGACCAGTGAAGATGCTGGAACTAGGTTCTCGGGTAAGTCGATGTCGCCGGCGAAGCGTACGCCGGTGAAGTCGGTTGTAACCTTCCAGCCAGAAAGCCTAGGCGTATCCAAAGAATAGGAGCGGCTTTTATCTTCAATGGCTGAGAGATTCTGTTGAAAAAGCCATGAAACAATCTGTTGAACTGAATAGTTATAATAGTCGCGTACTTGTATCTGACGATCTTCGAAGGCGCGTTCCCCAGGAGATCGTTCGGAGAAAAACAAGTAAGCATAAGTATGTCTGGCAACCTCAATCCAAGCGTAAATGTCAGCCTCGGTACTCGGGATATCACTTGATGATCCTGCTTTTGACATCGCTTCTTGAAGCCACAGTTCTGCCAGTGCGGAAAGTCTGCGTTCTTCAGCTATGCCAGCGGTGCTGGATAATATATCTATACAGTTTTGGGAGTGCTCACGACATCTCCCTTCATCCAGCCCGATAACTTTGATGGTTTCCTGGGTAGCTGCGCTTAGCTCGCCACTGGTAAGCAGGTCTCCGCGTTTAAGCGCGATATACTCACCAGGGCTAAGCGAAGAGACGCCAACCATGGCACAACCATTCACTATTAGGATAATAAGTAGCGTGTTGAGTAAGGTGATAAGCTTAGCTGGTTTCACAACGACACCTTATTAATCGGTCATGTGGCGCTTTCGGGGCGATTTTTAGTGAATGAACTTTACCTACAGTTAACGGTGATTTGGGAGTCAACCATCAGTTGATCATGGTGCTAAGAATTCATGCAGCATTCGCAAATGGGCTCGGCGCAGCGAGCCAACGGTGGCGGCGGCAGTCGCTTCATCAAAAACCATTTGCCAAATGGCACCATATAGCGCTGGTGCCATTAGCAGCGCTGCGTCTTCAAGGAAGGCGCTGTGACGAAGGTGCCCTTTATCGGCTGCAGTTTTCAAAATGGCCTGTTGTTCTGCGAGGTATTTGTCAATTACCTCCCTGCGCCAAAAATCAACAAGATGAGGGATGCGTCGGCTTTCCGTCATCAGCAGCTTCAGCATAGCTATGACATCTGGATCACTCAGTTGGCTATAGAGGTGATCAATAAAGGATTCGATAGCTTCGCTCAGAGAGTCGCCGCCGCTGAGCACCCACTGCTGATTGTTGAACCTTGGTGTCAGGCGTTTTAATAGTAGTGCTTCAAATATCGATTCCTTGCTCTTGAAGTGAGCATAGAGGCCGCCTTTCGAGAGTTCCGCCCGCTGAGCAATATCCTCCATGCGGGCAGAGGCGAACCCGTGTTGCGAAAACTCGTACAAAGCCGCACAGAGGATCTGCTCTATACGCACATCGGGGGGGAGTCGGCGATGTTTGCGAGCTTGTTTAGTAGGAGAGGAAGGCAAGGTGCAGTTACTCATCAGTTGGTTGCTTTAATGCGGCACCTTTTATCATTTCTTTGTCTAGAGTACGAGAAATTGCTTGTGTGTTTACGTCTCTGACCAGCATGACGGGCACCGGCGCAATACGTGCCACTTGCTCGGCGTCGCTGCCGAGGAGAAGTCGTTTCATGCCACGTCGGCCATGGGTGCCTAGAATTATCAGATCGAACTGGCACTTAGCTGCGTGATCCGCAACGTGTTCTGATACTCGTTTGCCCTCGGCCTCGACAAGTACTGTGGTGACATTGAGTTCTTGGGCTTCAAGCTGTATCCGAGCGTTGTCGAGCAGATCATTGCCGACTTTCAGAAAATAGGGTCTGACTTTTTTTATATAGGCGCGCGGGCTTTCGAAACCATTGGAGTACTCCATTGCATTAACCACATGTAGTAGCTCGATGCTGGCTCCCGTCAGCTTTGCTAAATAGTTTGCCTGTGCCAAGGCTAAAAGTGAGGTGCGGCTGCCGTCTATAGGGACCAGCAATTTGGTGTACATGGATGACTCCTAAGTGAATACTTCTAATATAAGTCAGGCACGAAGCTTGGCGGTTATGGCTCTCCAGGCTTGGCAGTGTTATTTTCTTTCGCCCTGCCTCGGCTGCGTTTACCTGCTGTGACGATGGCTTCCTGTTCATGGGCTGCATCGTCGAACACCTTCAGCATTTGCGCTAAGCTTGCCTCTTCTTCTGGCAATAATGCTTCCGTGGCGGTCAGCATCTGCTCAAGAAGCCGCGCCTGATCGCGTATCTCGTGGGGGCGGCTACCCGCCAATAATGCGGGTATGGCAGCGATCGTCGCATCGAGGTCGAGGCGCATCAGCTTGGCTTGGCGTCGAAACAGTGCGCGGAAGGTGGTCATGTTGAAAGTAGCCAGGTAGTCCGGCTGTTGCATCTGGGCCGCGAGATTAGCCCGTCGCTCATCGGCTTCACCTTGAAAACGTCGGACAAAGAGCAGTGCACGAATAGCGGCTTCCAGCAGGCCGCCCTGATCGATCTCTGCGCGTAGGCGTTTGCTCTCCTCCGCGACGAAGGCACGATGCTCCGGTGAGACACCGGGATGCGGACGTGAGGGCTGGTCATCGGCGGCTAGCCCAGCTACGGCCTGTATCCAGGGGGATCCGTAGATCAGGTTGAATGTGCGCTCGTAAGTGTTATCACGCTGTATGCGCCAATGATCCAGCGCCGACACCAGGGCATCGGAGTAAGCTTGCTGCCATTGCACAAAGGGATTGTCACTGGCGACGGGGAGACGCGCTTCACGAATATGGCGTGCCTGCTCGGCCACCGTCGAGGCCAAGGGGTGCCGGCTCGACCAGCGTTCGTAGGCGATACGCAGTGGATGTACGCTCTGCAGCCAGTGGGCTAATGCAGGCGTGGAACGGGAGCGTACCCAGGGCTGAACGAACTGACGATAAAGCCCCAGGTTAATCCGTGATATCTGGTCGACAGCTGCAAATTTTCGGTCGTTTTCCTCGTCCGGCTGCACAATTGCGCGGACGTCTTCGACACGGCGAGCCTTGAACGACAATACGAAGTCGCCCTCGACCAGCTCTGCTTGTGGCATGTCCTCGGTCTTGTCCTGAATCTCTGCTTGGAAGATACCGGCGGGCAGCACGTCGATTAAGTCTATATTACTGGCGAATTTTTGGTGCTCCTTGCGGCCTACGCTGCCGGAAACAAAGATCCCCAGGTGGCCGATGTCGTCGTGTACTGCGTAGACAATGGTCTGGTCGTGACTGATCACTTCATCATCATCGCGGTAGAGGTCGGTGATCCAGCCAAGAGCCTGCGGAGGAGGGGAGATATTGTCGCCATTGGAACAGAACACCACGATCGGTGAGCGGATATTGCGCAAGTCCAGGCGGATACCATCCGAGGTGACCAGCTCGGCGCTCGACAGACGGTTACCGATAAACAGGTTGTCAACGATATACTGCATTTCCACGGCATTGAGGAAGACGTGGCCACCCCAGTATTTCTCAAAGCCCAGGTAGCGCGGCGCCTCGGTATCGATATTGGCGTACAGGTTGTACTGTTTGCCCCACAGGGTGTTGGCGGGGTTGAGACTTTCGAAGTTTTGCACCAAGTGGGCACCGTCGAAGCGACCGTTGCCCAGATCGCTGGTCAGCGCAGTTGCCCAGCTGCCGCCGAGCAGACCACCAGCGTAGCGCATGGGGTTCTTGCCCGGCCAGCCGGCCCAGTACGATACTGGGGTGCCAGCGACAATGATGGGGCCAAACAGCTCGGGACGCAGTGCCGCGGCCATCAGTATCTGCCACCCGGCCTGGCAGTTGGCGACCACCGCAGGCTTGCCTTCGCTGTGTGGATGAAGTGCGATGACTTTCTCAAGGAAAGCGACTTCGGCGAGCACCACATCTTCTATTGTCTGACCGGGCTCAGGGTCGGGGCCAAAACCGATAAAATAGCAAGGATGTCCTGCGCTGAGAGCAGCGCCAACCTCGCTTTCGGCCTTAAAGCCGCCGATGCCGGGGCCATGGCCAGCACGCGGGTCAACCACGACGAAGGGGCGTTTGCTTGTGCTTGGCGCGGGGGGAGAGCCCTCTGACAGCAGAATGCGCGCCAGCCCATAGTTGACTGGGCGCGGCAGCTCATGGCCAGATATCACTACCTCATAGGGAAAGTCGAGCACGTGAGGAGCGTCATCCTCAAGGTGTGCTTGGTACTGATCACCACGCTGACGCATCACATCGGCGTAGAGTATCGAGCGTTGCCATGCATCGGTTGTGTAGCTTAGCGCGGCAGCTACATAGTCTTGAGCCATGCTCAATAGTGGCCATGCGTCCGTATACCAGGGGCGATCATTGGAACCTTCGCTTGCCATGAGAACTTCTCCTGCGTGAGTGCGAGAAAATACCGGACGGGATAGACGACATGGCCACCCATCCCGCTAGGCCGCATGTTCAAAACATATGCTGGCCGCCATTCATTGCCACGTTGCTGCCGGTCATGAAACCGGCTTGTTCGCTGCAGATGAAGGCGACCAGCGCCGCTAACTCGTCTGGTTTGCCTAACCGCCCAACCGGGATCTGCGAGATCACCTTCGATTCCAGTATCTCCTTAGGAACCGCTAGCACCATCTTGGTCTCCAGGTAGCCGGGTGAGACGGTATTGACAGTGACACCCCGCTTTGCCACTTCCATTGCCAGCGACTTGGTGAAACCGTGGATGCCGGCCTTCGCCGCGGCGTAGTTGGTCTGGCCAAACTGGCCCTTGGAGCCGTTAATCGAAGAAATATTGACGATACGGCCCCAGTTGCGCTCGACCATACCTTCGCAAAACGGCTGGGTTACATGGAACATCGAGTCCAAATTAGTTCGCATCACTGCATCCCAGTCGACCTTGGAGAGCTTCCGGAAAGTGGTATCGCGAGTGATGCCAGCGTTATTGATCAATATGTCGACAACGGTGCCTTCGGCTTGGATATCGTTTGCGAGTCGCTGGCAGTCGTCAAAATCGGCCACATCGACAGAGTAGGCAGAGAAGTGGTAGCCCTCACTGGCCTGCTTCTGCAGCCAGGTCTGGACATGGTCGTTGTTTGGCGAATGGGTGACGAGAACGCTATGCCCTGCATCGTGCAGAGTTCGGGCGATGCTTTCACCCAGGCCACCCATACCGCCGGTGACCAGAGCTGTGTGCTGATAAGTCATCGGTTCAATCTCCTTTATTTGTTGTACCCGGATCGTCTTGCGAACTGGCGGTTAACCAGTAGAGTGCTGGGGAGACAACGCTGACAGTCTCAATCAAGGCTTTTCCCGTTTGTACCTGCCAGGCTTGCATCGTATCGAAGAGGCCAAGCAGCAGAGCGCTCTGATTATCAAAGATCTGCTGCATTGGGGGGCCGCCAGCGAAGGGTTGTGTACCCAATTCGTACCATGTCTGCTGACTTTTCTGCACTAGCGCTATCGTTTGTTGGCAAAGGTTCTGATTAGCTTGATAAAGTGCCAGAGGTAAGATGGTATTGTGGTTCATTGTATATTCCTTCTGATGTGATGCGCCGATGTGCGCGCGGGTTGCATCAGGCCATCTGGCTGATGGTCTTGCGAAAGCGAGAGAGCGAAATGGCGAACAGAGCGCTGCCAATGACTAACAGTGTCAGAAACTGTCCCCATACAACATCAAAGCCAGCGCCGCGGAATAAAATAGCTTGGCTGAGCGCGACGAAATGTGTGGTGGGGGCGATAAGCATGATGTTCTGGACGAGCTCGGGCATGCTTTCACGTGGTGTGGCACTCCCAGAGAGCATTTGCAGCGGTAGCAAAAACAGGATCATCAGCATGCCGAATTGCGGCATGCTACGGGCCAGCGTAGCCAGGAAGATGCCCATTGAGGTGGTAGCGAACAGATGCAGTGCTGTTCCCGCCAGGAACAGGGCAACCGAGCCCTCCACTGGTACCTGCAGCAAGCCCTGCACAACTAAGGTGAGCGAAAGGGTCACGGCCAGCAAGACCACCACCCCCATCGACCACACCTTGGCCAGCATGATCTCCGTCGGAGTGACCGGCATAACCAGCAGGTGTTCGATGGTGCCGTGCTCACGCTCGCGGATCAGTGCGGCACCGGTGAGAATGATGGAAAGCATCGTGACGTTATCGATAATCGACATCAACGAACCGAACCAGAACTGCTCCAACCCGGGGTTGAAACGCGCGCGCAGGGCCAGGTCTACCGGGGGTATAGCGCTTGTGCGGTAGCGGCTTACGAACTCATTGACCTCGCCCATGACGATCTGCTGTACATAACTATTACCCGAGAAGGCCTGGCTCATGCGCGTGGCGTCGATATTGAGCTGGAGGTCGGGGCCGCGTCCGGCCAGCACGTCGCGCTGAAAGTTGGCGGGAATAACCAGTACGAACGTGTAGTCTCCGGCATCTAGACCCGCATCCATTTCCTGGAAGGTGATGATTTGCGGGTGCACGAACTGTGGTGGGTAGAAGGCCGATACGATACGCGTGGAAAGCGGTGAGTCGTCTTCGTCGACGATAGCGATAGGAGCGTTGTTCAGCGTCTCGGGCATTGCCGTCGCGGAAGTGTAGACCGAAGCAGTGAACACATAGACGATCAGCACCAGCATTATGGGGTCACGCAATAGACTCCAGAACTCTTTGACGCCCAGGCGATAAATGTTTGCAATCCTGCGCATCTCAGCTCTCCTGCTTTTTCAGTAGGGCGATCGCCATGCCCATGATCACCGGTACCGCCAGCAGCATCGGCAGGAACGACCCGATAAGGTCACCTAGCCCTAGGGACTTGCTGAATACGCCGCGGCTAATGGTGAACATGTAGCTGGCTGGATAAATATTGCCGATGAAGCGTCCGGTGCCTTCCAGCGACGAGACCGGATCGGTGAGGCCCGAAAATTGGATGGCGGGAATCAGCGTACCGATCATAGCGAAGAACATAGCGGCGATCTGGCTGTGGGTGATGGTCGAGGCCAGCAGGCCCATGCCGGTGGCGATGATGGAAAATACCAGGGCCGACAGCGCTAGGGTCGGGAAGCTACCGGTGATCGGTACGCCGAACAATGTGATCGCCAGCCCGGTCATCAATAAAAAATTGACCATTGCCAAGCCGATGTAGGGAATTTGCTTGCCGATCAGAAACTCGGCGCGGGTGACAGGGGTGACATAAAGGTTGATGATTGAGCCCATCTCTTTTTCACGCACCACCGAGAGTGCCGTGAGCATTGCTGGCAACATCAGCAACAGCAGTGGAATCACGGCAGGAACCATTGCTGGCAGGCTCTGAATGTCAGGATTGTAGCGGTAGCGGTTCTCGATATTGGCGGCCCCGGTACCCATCTCGGCTCCGGATTGCCTTGCCTGCGCCAGCAGCCACTGCTGGTGGATACCTTGCACGTAGCCCCGTACGGTTTCGGCGCGCTGGGGCATGGCGCCGTCGATCCATGCGCCGATATCGACATCGTGGCCACGCTTTACATCACGACCAAACCCGGGGGGAATTTCGATTGCCAGGGACAGCTCCCCGCTGCGCATACGTCGATCCAACGCGGCATAGTCTGAGATAGGCGGGCGCTCTCTAAAGTAATGGGGCGATCCCGAGAGGTTCAGCGCGTAGCTCTGACTTAGCGACGTCTGGTCGCGGTCAAGGATGGCGTAGGGAAGATCCTCCACATCCATGCTGATACCGAAACCAATCACAAACATCAGGATCAGCGAGCCAACCAGCGCCAGGGTCGCACGCACCGGATCGCGGCGTAGTTCGAGAGTTTCGCGCCACATGTAGCTGAGCATCCGCTGGAGACTGAAGCGTCGATGGCGTGTTGTGTCGTGATGAGTCTCTGCGGTGACGAGCGGCGTATCCGGGGCATCGCTGGCTTTTTGTGGTGAAGTCTCCTGCGCGGAATTCTCCTGATCGGCGCCAGCTTCGAGCAGGTAGCCGATGAAGGCTTCTTCCAGGGTCGCCGCACCGCGTTTCGCTACCAGTGCTGAGGGGGTATCGCTGTCGAGCACCTTCCCTGCGTGCATCATCGACATGCGGTCGCAACGCTCGGCTTCGTTCATGAAGTGGGTGGAGATGAAGATCGTCACGCGGTCGCGGCGCGACAACTCAATCAGCAGGCGCCAGAAGGCGTCGCGGGCGATGGGGTCCACGCCGGAAGTGGGTTCGTCAAGAATCAGTAGCTCGGGTTTATGGACCATTGCCACCGCCAGGGAGAGACGCTGACGGATGCCCAGTGGCAGGCTCTCCGGCAGGGCGTCGAGCGCCTGCTCGAGACTGAACCGTTCGACCATCTCGGCGACCTTTGCCGATATGTCATGTTCTGCGATCTGGAACAGGCGCGCATGCAGCACCAGGTTCTGACGTACGGTCAGTTCGCCGTACAACGAGAATGCCTGGGACATGTAGCCAACCCGGCGACGCGTGTTAATGTCGCGGGGATCCACTTCCTGGCCAAACAGCCAGGCTTGGCCCTCGCTGGCGGGTAGCAGCCCCGTGAGCATCTTCATGGTGGTCGACTTACCGCAGCCGTTGGAGCCGAGAAAGCCAAAGATCTCGCCACGCCGGATGCGGAAGCTCACATGGTCGACGGCGATGAAGTCGCCAAAACGCATGGTGAGGTCCTTGGCCTCGATGGCGACTTCATTGTCATCCTGCGCCAGCGGCGGGATGTGCACCGGCGCATAGCCGCGCTTTTTTTCTTCCGGCAACAGCTCGATGAACGCCATTTCCAGGGAGTCGCTGTGGGTGCGTGCAAGTAGTTCCTGCGGGGAGCCGGTGGCAAGTATTTTGCCGGCGTCCATAGCCACCAACCAGTCGAAACGCTGGGCTTCGTCCATGTACGGGGTGGCGACCAACACACTCATCTGCGGGCGGTCAACACGAATGCTTGCAATTAACTCCCAGAATTGGGCGCGGGCCAGCGGGTCCACGCCGGTCGTGGGCTCGTCGAGAATCAGCAGGTCGGGGTCGTGAATCAGCGCGCAGCAGAGTCCGAGCTTCTGCTTCATGCCGCCAGAGAGTTTGCCAGCGGGTCGCTCGAGGAAGGTATATAGCCCGGTGCTGCGGGTCAGGTCGTCGATACGCCGCCGGCGTTCACCGGCTCCGTGGCCGAATAGTCGGGCGAAGAACTGCAGGTTCTCCTCCACCGAGAGCGTGGGGTAGAGGTTCTTGCCTAGCCCTTGTGGCATATAGGCGATGCGCGGGCCAACTGAGTTACGGTGGCGCTTGTCGCTCATGTCGCCGCCCAGCACCTTGATAACACCCTGTTGCACGGCACGAGCGCCGGCGAGCAGCGACAGTAGGCTGGATTTGCCGACGCCATCCGGGCCAATCAGCCCGACCATACAGCCGGACGGCAGGGCCAGATCCAGCGCGTCTAGGGCTATGGTGCGGCCGTAGCGTAAGGTGAGCGCGCTGACTTGGGCTACAGGTTGCGTCTTCTCGCTCATGGGATGACGTTAACCTCTAGGTGGTCAGGCCAGGTGGCGTCATCCTCGAGCTTCAGGTAGGCCATGCCGGGCAGGCCTGTTTTGACCTGCTCGATATGCTCAAGCAGCAGCTTTGGATCGATCTGGGCGCGCACGCGGAACATCAGCTTCTCCCGTTCGCTCTCGGTTTCCACGGTCTTGGGAGTGAACTGGGCAATGCTGGCCACGAAGCTGACCCGAGCGGGAATCACATAGTCCGGGGCGGCGTCCAGCACCAGGCGGACCTCGTCGCCGATGCCCACCCGGCCTGCCTCGCTGGTGGGCAGGAAGAAGGTCATGTAGACCTTGGTCAGGTCGACCAGGTTGAGTACCTTGCCCCCGGCCCCCAACACCTCGCCTGGTTCGGCCACCCGGAGCTGTACACGGGCCAAGCGGTCGGCTTTGAGCTCGCTGTCGTCCAGGTCGGCCTCAATGCGCTGGATCGCGGCAAGGGTGGCTTCTATCTCTGACTCGGCCTCAATGACCTGGGATTCGGTAGCGCGGATGGCAGCCTGGGCGGAGAGCACCTGGGCATTGGCCGAGGCCAGGGCGGCCTGCTGGCTCTGGTAGTCGGCCAAGCTATCGTCGAACTGCTGGCGAGAGATGGCGTTGCGCTCCACTAGGCTGGCTGAACGCTCGTAGCGCTTGCGAGAGGCGTTCAGCTCTGCCTGGCGCTGGTTGACGATGGCTCTGGCGGTTTCCAGCTCGCTCTGGCGCATGGCTACCATGGCTCGAGCTGTCTCCAGGGCGTTTTCGGCCCGGCGGGACTGTGCGCTGGCCTGAGCCAGCTCAGCCTCCAGGGTGGCGGTATCCATACGGGCGACCACTTGGCCGGGATCGACGAACTCACCTTCCTCGACCAGTACTTCCTCGAGGCGGCCAGCGACCCGAGTGGCGATATCGATCTCGGTGGCTTCGATGCGCCCATTGCCTTGGGTGATGCCCTCGCCTAGGCCCTCCGGCTGCAGTTCCCACCAGGTCAGCCACGCCGCGATGCCTATAACAACTATGGCTGCCAGGCCCTTGAACCACTGGCTTTTACTGCTGAACTTCATAATGTTGCATCCTCGGTTGGCGGATGGCCAGACGATTGATGAGCAGCTCAGAGGATGGGCCAGGGTCAAAGGGCTTAAGCTCGTCGTTCTGAGCCAGCGGTGGCGCATCACAGAACGTAATAAACGGATTCTATTATCCTATTATTATTAATTGTGATTTTGATTTAGGTCAATTAAATACCGACTAGTCGGTATTTAATTGATAGTATTTGCTATGAGCTGGGCAGCTATACCAAGGTTTTTTTCGTCACTCTCAAATGTTAAATGAGCTGCGTTGCGCAAAACTACTGTTAAGCCATACTCTTGGGGCAGCGCTAGAAAACAAAGGAGCACACAAGCGATGGGAGGTTGCGGCCATTTTTTAGCGCTGCCCAGGGAAAAGCCGCAGCAAGCAGTAAATTATCGTGCGTTGGTAGATTTAAACTTCCTGATACAGCTCGCTCCCTTTGTTGCGAAACTTCTCTGCCTGCTCTTCCATGCCTTTCATCACCGCTTCCTGATCGCCGTTTAGGTCATGCTCGTTGGCATAGTCACGCACTTCCTGACTGATCTTCATGGAGCAGAACTTCGGCCCGCACATGGAGCAGAAGTGCGCCACCTTGGCCGAATCCTTGGGCAGGGTTTCGTCGTGGTACTCACGGGCGGTATCCGGGTCTAGCCCCAGGTTGAACTGGTCTTCCCAGCGGAACTCGAAGCGCGCCTTGGAGAGGGCATTATCACGCCGCTGCGCTGCCGGGTGACCCTTGGCGAGATCCGCCGCGTGGGCGGCAATCTTGTAGGTAATGATGCCCGTTTTGACATCATCTTTGTTTGGCAGACCCAAATGCTCTTTCGGTGTGACGTAGCAGAGCATGGCGCAGCCAAACCAGCCGATCATGGCAGCGCCGATGCCCGAGGTAATGTGGTCGTAGCCGGGGGCGATATCCGTGACTAGTGGGCCAAGCGTATAGAAGGGCGCTTCGTCACAGTACTCCAGCTGCTTGTCCATGTTCTCTTTCACAAGATGCATGGGCACGTGGCCGGGGCCCTCGATCATCACTTGAACATCGTGCTTCCAGGCGATCTTCGTCAGTTCGCCCAGGGTTTCGAGTTCAGCGAACTGCGCTTCGTCATTGGCATCGGCAATCGAGCCGGGGCGCAGGCCATCGCCCAGTGAAAACGCCACGTCGTACTGCTTGCAGATCTCGCAAATCTCTTCGAAGTGGGTATACAGGAAGCTCTCCTGATGATGGTACAAACACCACTTGGCCATGATTGAGCCGCCGCGACTAACAATGCCGGTGACGCGCTTGGCGGTGAGCGGCACATAGCGCAGCAACACCCCCGCGTGAATGGTGAAGTAGTCCACGCCCTGTTCGGCCTGCTCAATCAGCGTGTCGCGGAAGACCTCCCAGGTGAGGTCTTCGGCAACGCCGTTCACTTTTTCCAGCGCCTGATAAATCGGCACCGTACCAATCGGCACCGGCGAGTTGCGAATGATCCACTCGCGGGTTTCATGGATGTTCTGGCCGGTGGAAAGATCCATGATGGTGTCTGAGCCCCAGCGAATGCCCCAGGTCATCTTGTCGACTTCTTCTTCAATCGAAGACGTCACCGCTGAGTTACCCAGGTTGCCGTTAATCTTCACCAGGAAGTTACGGCCAATAATCATCGGCTCGGATTCAGGGTGGTTGATGTTATTGGGAATAATCGCCCGGCCACGGGCGACTTCATCGCGCACGAACTCTGGCGTAATTTCCTTGGGTAGGCTGGCACCAAAGTTTTGGCCGGGGTGCTGGTGCCCCAGAATGCGCTCCACTTCAGCGGTGCCCAACGCCTGGCGGCGCTGGTTTTCGCGGATGGCAATAAACTCCATTTCCGGCGTGATGATGCCCTGGCGGGCGTAGTGCAACTGGGTAACGTTTCCTGGCCGCCCGTCTTTTGTAGAGAGTGCACGGCGCGGGGTGCGGGTTAGGTCAAAGCGCAGCTGGGCAAGGGTCGGGTCGTTGGCGCGGCGCTTGCCGTACTCACTGGTGGGGCCATCTAAAAACTCGGTATCAGCGCGCTCTTCAATCCAGGCGCGGCGCAGTGCCGGCAGGCCCTGGCGCAAATCAATCTGCGCGTTGGGGTCGGTGTAGGGGCCAGAGGTGTCGTACACCAGCAGCGGCGGGTTCTGCTCATCGATGCTGCTGGTTTTAGTGGGCGACAGGGTTATTTCCCGAAACGGCACGCGAATATCCGGCCGCGAGCCTTCCACGTACACCTTGCGCGAAGCGGGCAGCGGCGCAATGGCGGCGGCATCGACCTGGGCGGTTTCGGCTAGAAAATGGCTCGTTTTGCTCATGGATAGGTTCCTTTTAGTTGTTAGTCATTAATGAGTGAGGTCTTGGTCTATCAGCTCTAGGCCCATCTGCCAGAAGTCGATTTCCAGGCGGGTGGCATCGCGGAATATTTTGCTCAGCTCGGCAAAGCGGGCGGGGGTGACATCGGCAAGGCGGGCGTTGAGCCATTCAAGCTCCGCCCGCATGGCGGCCTGAAACTCCTCGCCTTCATACATGGCAATCCAGGCATCAAACGGGTTTTGCGCGCCGCGCAGAGTAGAAGGCTGGGCGTTCAGCCAGTTGGCGATTTCACCGTAACCCACTAAGCAAGGTGCCAGCGCCACGTGCAAATCCAGCAGGTCGCCCCGGTTGCCGGTATCCAGCACGTAGCGGGTGTAGGCCAGCGTCGCCCTGGCTTCGGGAAGCGCTTCCAGCTCCTGCTCGGAAATCCCCCATTCGTTACAAAAGCCCACGTGCAGGCCCAACTCCACGTCCACGATGGCTTTCATGCCGTCATGGGCCTGGCGAAGATCGGCGAGGGTGGGGCTTTTATAGGCAGCCAGCGCGTAGGCGCGGGCGAAGTGGATCAAAAACAGGTAGTCCTGCTTTAAGTAGTGGCGAAACGACGCCTCAGGCAGCGTGGCATTGCCCAATTGACGCACAAAATCGTGCTCGATATAGGCGCGCCATTCATCGTGACAAGCATTGGTGAGATCGGTAAAGCAGTAGCCCATGATGCCTCCGGTAGTGATGATCCGGAGGGCAGGCGAGAGATCGAGGGAATGGCGCGGAAAGGTGGCGTGCGATCGTGGGAGAAAGCTAGCCATGGCCATCGCTTGATCCCTACGCCGGTACCCGTGCTGCTCTTTATATGAGCAGCTCATTAGCCGGATCAGGTTCAGCGGGACCAGCGCTTTGGCAGTATCACGTAGATACGCCCTGCGCCATCTCAGCCGGATTCACCGGCACCCCGTCAAGCAGTTAGGAGCCTCTGATTAACGTTTTCAACGCCGTATAGGCAAGCGCAATAGTTAATCATGAGGTTCCATCGTGAGTGGAGTGTAGGAGGCGGGTAGGGGAGATGCAAGAGGGGATGGTTGGAAATGGTCAACCGGGAAAGCTGCGACTTTTGGACAGTCGGCCAAAATTGGCTTTGCTTTGAAGAGGGTCAATGGGTAGAGTCGGTATGGTTATCCGGCCCTTTTTCAGAAGAGGGCAGTGACAATATTATTAATTTTGTTACCTTATGTGATGGCTGCTCAGCTTGTTGATTCGGTGAAGAGCCTTTTGTCGGTTTTCTGCCCTTGCAGATAATCTACGCAGGCGTTTGCGGAGAGTATGAACTTCACTCAAGACGTGTCTTTTCTCGACCACCGCCCTGTTCCAGCTCGACAACGGATTCCAGCAAGCGCCGTGCGTTTTTTGGTACGCGCAGAAGGTAAGCGGTTTCTTGCAGTGCCTCGTAGTCTTCCAGAGAGATCATGACCACGGATGGAGATTTATTCCGGGTAATGACCACAGGGGAGTGGTCTTCACAGACCTGCTCCATGATTTTTGCTAGTTGGGTTCTAGCGGCGGTGTAGCTGATGGCATCCATAAGAGTGCTCCTGAACGCGACTTTGATGGGCACTTACTCACACCATCATTAAGCCCTGCTTACGTGTTGGCGGCGCGTAGGCGGCGTCGATCTGTGCTAGATCCTCTTCGTCGAGCCGGATGCTGTGTGCGTTGGCGTTCTGTTTGAGGTGATCTAGGTTCACGGCTTTAGGAATAGCGATCACACCAGGGTGGCGCAGTACCCAGGCAAGCGCCACTTGCGCGGGGGTGGCGCTGTGTTTGTCGGCGATGTGTTGCAGGGTGGCGTTATGCAGCAGCGCGCCGCCTTGCCCGATGGGGCAGTAGGCCATCAGCGGCATGTGGTGTTGTGCCTGCCAGGGCAGCAGGTCGTACTCAATGCCCCGTGCTTCGGGGTTGTAGAGCACCTGATTGGTGGCGCAAGTTGGCGCGTCTAGCTCGGTTAGGTCGTCAACGTCAAAGTTTGACACGCCCCAGCGCAGAATCTTGCCCTGCTCGCGCAGCCGTTCAAAGGCTTCCACGGTTTCGCTCAATGGGTACTGGCCGCGCCAGTGCAGCAGGTAGAGATCAATCGTGTCGGTGCCTAACCGGCGCAGGCTGCGCTCGCAGGCGGCTTGAACACCCTTGGCGCTGGCGTTGTGCGGGTAAACCTTGCTGACCAGATACACCTCATCGCGCCGCTCGCGGATCGCCTGGCCAACCACTTCTTCAGCGCCGCCCTCGGCATACATCTCGGCGGTATCAATCAGCGTCATGCCTAGGTCTAGGCCCGCACGCAGCGCTCTAACCTCTGCTTGGCGCTGCCCAGCATCCTCCCCCATATGCCAGGTACCCTGGCCGATACGGGGTACGCTTTCTCCGCCTAGCTTCACCGTCTGCATGTCTATCTCCTGTTGTCGTGCTGCACTGGCTTTCCGCCACCATCGCAGTTCATGAACCAATCTTACAAGGTTCGCGGTAAAAAGCGGCTGTTCAGACGCTAATGCCACAGGGTTTCTCGCTATACTGAGAAAGCGACCTGTTCAGAAGGCTTTCTGCTGTAACCAGAGCGCATCATCGGCCAGCCGGATTCCAACTACTTTGGCTTTCCCACCATTGCTGAGTAAGGACATGAAACATTCCGATATGGGCCTGCACATACGTACCTATGATGATGAAGTGAAACATCATTCCCACGACCATCATCAACTGGTACTACCCTTGGTCGGAACGCTGTTTCTCTCGGTCGATGCCAGGGCGGGGGAGGTGGCACAGCACCGTGCGGCCATCATCCCTTCAGGAAGCGGCCATGGGTTTGTTGCAACAGCAGATAATCAGTTTTTGGTGGTCGATTTGCCTGAACGTCTGGCCCCTTCAATAGATAAGCTGCCTTGTTTCGTGGAACTTGGTTCGGCATTGCGCCATTACGTCCAGTTTCTACATGCTCAGGTCACGAGCGGGGTTGGAGCGGATGCTACCCAGCATCACATGCTGCTGTTGCTGATACAGCTCCTGCAGGAGTGCCATGGAAGTCAATTGCAACTGGATCGCAGGGTTCACGCAGCGCAACAGTTTCTGGATGATCACTTTCACCAGCCGATTTCCATGGTCGAGGTGGCCAGCGTGGCCCATCTGAGCATTCGCCAGTTGAACGATCTTTTTCGCCATCAAGTGGGCGTGACGCCTCATCAATACCTCACAGACGTGCGGATGAAAGAGGCATGGCGGCTTCTGGAACAGTCAGGCCTCAGCGTTCAGCGGGTGGCTGATGCGGTGGGCTATTCGTCGTTATCGGCTTTCAGCAACCGCTTCAGGCGTCACTTTGGCAAACCGCCTAGTCACTTCCGCCGTCTCTCGACATAATTTCGCCAGAATGCGAAAGCATCTGGTAGATCCCATGGCTACGCTATCCCGACACTGCTAATACATGAGAATGTCGGGGAAAGGGACATGCCAACCGTGAACGCTGCTACCTGGATCGGGTCCATTTCCGTGCTGCTTTGGGGCACGCTGGCTTTGCTGACCAAGCTATCCGGCGGGGACATTCCTGAATTCCAGCTGATGGCCATGACCTTCGGCATTGCGTTTCTGTTGATGGCTGGGCGTTGGGTCTTGGCTGGGCACACTGGCGTTCGGTATATGCGTCAGCCTCCCGTTGCCTGGTGTATCGGTATCGTCGGGTTATTCGGCTATCACTTTGCCTATTTCAAGGCGATGACGCTAGCTCCGGCGGTGGAAGTCAGCTTATTGGCTTACCTCTGGCCGCTGCTGATCGTTCTGCTGTCTGCCCTGTTGCCGGACGAGAGATTACGAACTCAGTCTATCGTTGGGGCCTTGGTGGCGCTGGTGGGTTGCTGGTTGTTGATCAGCCGAAATGCAGGCGGATTTGTTTGGGAGAACCTGCCCGGCTATCTAGTAGCGCTGGCGTGTGCAGTGATTTGGTCTTCTTACTCCGTGCTCAGCCGGTTGGTGCGTTCAGTGCCCACCGATGCCGTCGGTTGGTTCTGCGGCGTGACGGCGCTGCTGGCGTTAGGCTGCCACATGCTGTGGGAGGAGACGGTATGGCCAGATGGCTGGATACAATGGATAGGCGTGGTTGGGCTGGGCCTCGGGCCAGTGGGAATTGCCTTCTTTACCTGGGACTATGGCGTCAAACACGGGAACATCCAGCTACTTGGCACCCTAGCCTATAGCGCGCCACTCATTTCGGTGGTGCTACTGATCCTGGCGGGATACGGCGAGGCCACGATGGTCGTATTGATGGCCAGCGTGCTCATCGTCATGGGTTCTTTGATTGCTGGTCGCGCGAAGCCCCGAGGGGCGCATGCTAAGTGCCGAGGCGTCAGACCCTAACCGCTTAGGCTGGATGCAGGGCTTTCCACCACCGCCAAAGCGCATCATCGGCCAGCCGGATTCCAACTACTTCAGTTTTCCCAAAATGCGCTGGACGGTGTGCCACTTTCGCGAGCTGTTGCCTACTAAGCAGGTCAGCCGTGGGTTAGGCGCGCCGGTGCCGTTTAGCTACCGCGGCATGTGGTGGTCGCTGCATAACGAACATGGCGCCTTCGCGGCGCGTGGGGTGCATGGGCAAACCATTTATATCGACCCCACCCCGCTGCCTGCCTATCAGGCAGTGGCGGAGTATTTGATGGAGAAGGCCCAGTCCTAAAATGTGGCCTTAAAAACAGCCCTAGTTGGCTGTTCAGTTAACCGAGTGGCGCTTACACCAGTTCGCGTTTCTCACGCTTAGCCACGCGTATGTCTTTCACGGTAGCGATGCCGATGACCGCGAAGATGGCGAGCGATATCAACGGCCAGATCAGTACATATAACGCCAAGATAAAAGTTTGCATGTGCTTTCCTATTCGCTAGCTGGTGCGTTTTGGCGCACCAGCAGGTGGAGTGATTTCGGCTTATACCACAGGGCTTATTTTAAAAGTCTTATTTTCAAGGGCTTAGCTCTGGTTGGCAGGTTTGGCTGGGTCGTAGTTGATCACTTTTTGATCGATCTGCGAGAAGTCGAACTTGCTCGAACTCATCAAGCTGATCGCGATGCAGACAATGGTGCTAACGCCGTAGGCCATCAGTGAAGCCAGCAGCACCGTGTAGTCCCGCAGGAAGCCAAGGCTGAAGTAGGCCAGCGCGATGGCGCAGAGTGCGCCGAACACCAAACCTACCCGGCGGCCACAGAACCCGAAAGCCATCAGGCCAAGCACTACGCCACCGCCCACGGCGGCGAGTAATTCAAATAGCCCGCCGACGACGCCGACCAAGGGCTGTAACTCAAAGCGCGCAACGCAGAACATCACCAGGCCCGCGATCACCGCGGAGGTGAAGGCCGTATTAGTCACTCGATCCCAGAAGCAGCTGGCGATAACCGGGAATACAATTGCGCCCCAGAGCGCGCCCACAAAGACCAGCATGATCAGAATATCCATCGAGAAGCTGGCGAGAATCACCCCGATCAGCGTCGCGACGATCATGGTCAGCCTGCCAATCAGCAGCATTTTGGTCGGGTCGGGTTTGTTTTTAGCGATGTTCTTGCCGTATACATCGGCCATCACAATCGCAGACATGGCGGAAAGATCCGAGTCGGCGGTAGAGGAGAGCGAGCCAATTACCAGAATAAAGAACAGCGCGATAAACACCGGCGAGAGGTACATGGAAACCATCTGCGGGATCAGGTTATTCATGTCGCCATTGATCGGCTCCATGCCGGTCATCAGCGCCATTAAACCAATCATGCCCAAACCAATAACAATCGCGCCGTAACCAATGGTCGCGGTAATAAAGGTGGGTTTGATGTGGTCTTCACGCACGGCGAAAAGCCGCTGGGAAATGGTTTGGTTGCCAATCGCGTAGGCCAGCACCGCCACAAAGAAGGGCGCGCCTTGATTGAGAATCGCATCCATCGAGAACAGATTTGCCTGCTCAGGCGTGAGGAAGCTCATGCCGTCTGCGAGCGTTTGTGGGCCGCCGAGGGCGAACATCACCGCTGGAATAATCAGAATGGCGACGGCCATCATGGCCATTAGCTGGGCAAAATCAGTCAGCACCGAGGCGCGAAAACCCGACCACAGCGTGTAGCAGAGCACCCCAACCCCAGCGATGACCACGCCAGCCTGGAAGGAGAGGGGCGAAAGCACCGAGACCAACGCACCAGAAGCCGTGAAGTTAACCATCAGGCTGATGATGCTGCCCAAGATGTTAGAAGAGGCAAGAATCAGCTGGCTGGAGGAGCCATGGCGGGCGTGGATAAGCTCACCTAGCGTGTGCGCGTTGGGTGCCAGTTTGCGAAAGCGGCGGCCAAAGGGGTAGATGAAAAGAATCATCAGCGCGCCCCACAGCCCGTAATGCAACGGGCCGGAAATGCCGTAGGTGTAACCCGAAGTGGCCGCGCCGTAGAACGAGGCTGCCCATATCCAGGTGGCGGTCATGCTGGCAGCGCCCAGGCCAAAGCCAATCTGATGATTGGACACCATAAAGGCGTCGGTATTTTCCTTTTTCTTTTTAATCAGCAGGGTCAGCAGGTATGTGCCGCCGTAAAAGAACACCAGCAAAGCGAGGACAGTCACGGTCGAGAATTGATAGAAATTTTCTTCGTTCATTGAATACCCGTAGGCTTTGCAGCCTTAGCATCCTAAATAGCAACCAGAGTTCCATGGACGGAGTGGCGCCAGAGGACGTAAGCAAAAACAGATCATCTTTCTAGTTATGTCTGTAGCGAGATGTGACTGCGGTTGGCAGTCTGGTCATGCATATGTCAGGCGTTGGAAGCGCCTTAATAGAGGGGTCGGATTAACGCACACAGTGAGCTGGAATAAAGCGCAGGGAGGGGCGATCCGGATGGCTACCCTACTCCCTTAGGCACGAACAGTACAGGTGGAGGCCCTGGCGCCAAGCGTATTGGCCTAAGCTCACCCCGCTAGCCACTCCCAAAGATGATGATAAAGCGGAATCCCGATCAGCACGTTAAAGGGGAAGGTGAGCCCCAGCGATGCCAGCATGGCAAGGCCAATGTTGGCCTCTGGAATAGCGGCGCGAATGGCGACGGGGGCGGCGATGTAAGAGGCACTGGCGGTAAGACTTGCCAAAATAACCGCCGAGCCAGCGGGTAGCCCTAGCCAGTACGCCATCCCTAAGCCGAAGCAAGAGAGCACGATAGGTGCTGTTAGCGCGAAAATGATTAAGCGGCTATGCCCCCAGCGCAGGCTGCGCAGTGTTTCTGCCGCGACCAAGCCCATTTCTAACAGAAACAGCGCCAGTATGCCGTGGAAGGCTTTGGTATACAGGCCGGTCACCGACTCACCGGCATCCGGGCCGTATAGCCAGCCAATCAGGACACCGCCCACCAGCAGGATCACGCCGCGATTGGTCAGGGTTTCGTGCCACAGCCCGGAAGTTTTGATCGGCGCTGATGTTTGATTCAGTTCTGGTGTTGTGCCAGGGGTGTCTTTACGGCTGAAGCGCCGGTAGAGCAAAAGGCCCAGCATGATGGCCGGTAGTTCAAGCAGTACCAGGTAAAGCGTTACCTGCCCGCCGGTAATCAAGTTATGTGCTTCGGTATATGCCAGGGCTACAGCGAACGTACCGGCGCTAACGGAGCCGTAGTGGGCCGCAAGGCTGGCGCTGTCGGCAATGGATAGCCGCACTAAATAGTGAACTACCGGGAAGATAATCAGTGGAATGACGATCCCAAGCAGGGTAACACCAGCCAACTCGATCAGCAGTGATAGGCTCAAACTGCCATGTAGCGCCATGCCGCCTTTAAGGCCGATGGTCAGCATTAGCAGCAGGCTTAGAATGTCGTAAGCGGCTTTAGGAATACTGAGGTCAGAACGCACCACACCAGCAACCACACCTAATACAAAGAACATGACCACAATATCCGGCACTGTTTATCTCCTTGACGGGGTTGTGAGACTGCCACTTTAGCGACTCGCTAAGATTGATGAAAACAAATAATATTTATATAGTCATAGATAATTATCTATGTGTTCTGTCTATATAAACTGTCTATGCGAACTGTCTAAGCAATTTATGAAAATACGCCAACTTACCTTTCGCTTGCTGCAGGTCTACGCCGATGTAGTGCGCTCAGGGTCTATTACCGCGACTGCCAATCGGCTTTATTTAACCCAGCCAACCGTGTCTCAGCAGCTTAAACGGCTACGAGAAATTGTTGGTGAGCCTATTGTTCGCCAGGAAGAAGGCCGCATTGTGCCCACCGAGGTCGGCCAAGCGCTTTATCAGCTTAGCCAAGATTTACTCAGTCGCGCTGATGTGTTTAGCCAGTATTTGGATGAGTACAACAGCGGCGGGCGCGGCCACTTTAGTATCGGCTTGGTGAACACCGCGCAATATGTGCTGCCACGGCTATTAGGGCCTTTTAGTCAGGCTAACCCGCAGGTAGATGTCACGGTGGAAGTGGGCAATCGACAGCAAATGCTTAACCGCTTTGAACGCCATGAAGATGATATCTACGTGTTTAGCCATCCGCCCATTGATGACGCCGTATTGGCCGCGCCTTTTTTGAGTAACCCGCTGGTCGTAGTGGGGCCAGAGCAGTGCCGCTGGGCAGGGGTGGAAGGCCTCACTATGGATGACCTCAAAGAAGAGCGATTTCTGCTCCGCGAACCCGGTTCTGCGACCCGGCATACCTTTAACGCCTGGCTGGATAGCGCGGGCATTGAACTGCGCTCCACCCAGCAGATCGCCAGTAACGAGGCGATCCGCCTTGCGGTGGCGTCCGGCATGGGGCTGGCCGTTTTATCACGTCACATCGTCGCGGACTCACCCAAAGGCGTTCAGGAGTTGCCTTTGCAAGGCTTCCCACTGAAAAGCCGCTGGCACTTTGTGGTGCGCCGGGAACGCCGTTTACCGCCAGCTGCCTACCGCTTTTTGAGCTTTGTACAAGGGTCGCTTGCCCGCGAGTTTGAAGAACTTGAAGGCGAAGCTGCCGTGGCTGAACTGCTCCAAGTATTAAAGGCTGAAAGGTAAGCGCTAGCCCACTAATCCCCACTCAACGGCATCTGCCGTTTGACAGAAATAGGGGCGGTCGCCTTTGACGGCCCGCTTGCTTAGTGAAATCGATGGCAGGGAAAAGCTATTGAGGAGTGATTAATAGCTTGGTAGGGCGAGTGAGGCGTAGGGGTGGCAAGTGTTGGGACAGCCTAACGTTGGCGCTTTTGGTACAGCCACCATATATCAAACCCAAATGAGTAGATGAGTGTTATTAGCGCACTCAGCGCGAGCAGGCTGGTGGCGAGGGGGGAGGTGAGCGGCGTTAATGCCAGCAGCAGGGCAACGACCTGCCACACGCACACCGCTTTGCGCCGGAAACTTGCAAATAGCGGTGCTTTTAACCACGGAAACGGCCAGCTAGCGGCAATGAACAAATAACGCATACCGCCAACCAGCAGCACCCAAATGCCTAGATGTTCGCTCTGTAATAAGCCGATGCAGAGTATCAGAATCAATACGGCATCAAGTTCCATATCAAAACGCGCCCCAAACGGAGTATGGGTTTTTGTGCGCCTGGCAATCCAGCCATCCACGCCATCCAATAACAGCGCGATAACCGCGACCGCTAGCCATAGCCAAATCGCGTTAGTAAAGGCATTCGCTGCCAGTGCCCCCGCCACGATGGCTACCAGCACGCCACGCCCAAGGGTTACGCGGTTTGCCCAGCCGAACGGGCCGTGGGGCCAAAAGCTCACCACCAGTACACCCATCACAATGTAGAAGCCCGCCGCCAGCCACCAGTTTGCAGCACTGGCAACTAATGCCGGAAGCATCGCGCCCAAGCCTATGAGTAATAAGCTAGCCAGCGCTATCTCAGCCAAGGTGTAGATACGCTTGGGCAAAGAGACGCTAGGGGTGTTGGAGAAAGAGAACATGCTTACTCACGAAGCGGCGCACTGGCACGCGGTTGAAATAAAGTGTGCAGATATTTTCATATGTACCATTCTTGTATAAGAAGGTAAGGTTGTCCATGATGTGAATACATTTGTTTCAAATCATCCTCGCGTTCACATGGGTTAAGCAACCACTTCGCTTTCTACGCTACGCTGTAAGGAAGCAACGAAATGTGAACGAGTCTTAACAAGGCAGTCTTAACAAGACGGTTCTAACAAGACTAGGCTGTAAGGATGGATGAAGCGCTTTAACCATAAGGAAATGTCATGTTGCCGTCTGATACCGCTACGGCTTTTTGGGTGACTAGCCCTATGCACGGTGAGCTAAAACAGCAGCCACTCGCGACGCTCGAAGAAAACGAAGTGCGGGTTCGTGCCCTCTATAGCGGTATTAGCCGTGGCACCGAATCACTGGTGTTCAATGGCCGCGTGCCCGCAAGCGAGTTTTCGCGTATGCGCGCCCCCTTCCAAGCGGGTGAGTTTCCTGCCCCGGTAAAGTACGGTTACTGCAGTGTTGGCCGCGTTGAACAAGGGCCTGACGCCCTGTTAAATAAAACCGTTTTCTGCCTGTTTCCCCATCAAGATTACTACACAGTGCCTGCCTCGGCGGTGCTTGAAGTGCCCGCTAACGTGCCTGCTAAACGCGCGGTATTGGCGGCCAATATGGAAACCGCTGTTAATGGCGTATGGGATGCAGAACCCATGCTGGGCGAGCGGATTTGTGTCATCGGTGCCGGTGTCGTCGGTGCGCTGGTGGCGTATTTATGCGCCCAGGTGCCCGGCGTAAAGGTGCATTTAATCGATATTAATTCTGAACGTCGTCATCTTGCCGAGCAGCTAGGCGTTGCTTTTTGCACTCCTGAGCAAGCGCCGGGTGATCAAGACTGCGTGATTCACGCCAGCGGCCACCCTGAAGGGCTTCGCCAAGCGCTTGAACTGGCCGGCAGTGAAGGGCGCATTGTTGAAATGAGCTGGTTTGGTGAAGGGAGTGTTTCCGTGCCGCTAGGCGGGGCTTTTCATTCCCAGCGGCTTACGCTGAAAGCCAGCCAGGTAGGCCAATTGCCGCCCAAACTGCGCCCCCGTTGGAACTACCAACGCCGTTTGGCGCTAGCGTTAAGCCTGCTGGTAGATGACCGGCTGGATGCGCTGATCAGTGGTGAAAGCGATTTTGAACAGCTTCCAGCGCTGGCACCACAGCTTTTTGGGGCGGAAAGCACCGCGCTGTGCCATCGCCTGCGCTATTCCCAGCGCGACCCCTCGTAACCCCTTTATGAATGTTTAGGAGTTTGTATGTACCGTTTATGTGTTCGTGACCACTTTATGATCGCCCATAGTTTTAACGGGGAAATTTTTGGCCCTGCCCAGCGCACCCACGGTGCGACCTACGTGGTCGATGTGGTTTTTCAACGCCCAGAGCTTGATGAAGACGGCTTGGTGATTGATATCGGCCTGGCGAGCGAAACAGTCAAAGCGGTGCTCTCGGATTACAACTTCAGCAACCTGGATGAAGTGCCTGAATTCGCCGGTAAAAACACCACCACCGAGTTTATGGCCAAGGTGATTTTTGACCAGCTAGCCACAGCTATCAAAGCAGGAAAAATGGGCACCACCGCCCAGGGGATTACCCATATGGAAATCAAGCTGCACGAATCCCATGTGGCCTGGGCCAGCTACGAAGGCGCGCTATGAGTCGGCGTCTCAGCCTAATAGTGGCCGGTGACCCTGCTCAGCGCACCGGCGGCTATCTCTATGATGCGCATATCGTCTCGGCATTGCGTGAACAGGGCTGGGAGATCGACGTGATAGGCCTGGCAGGCAACTTTCCCGATGCGGATGCAACCGCCAGTAGCGCGCTTGCCCAGGCGCTTGAGTCGCTTGCTGATCACGCCAGCGTAGTGATTGATGGGCTGGCGATGGGCGCGCTGCCCGAGGTGGTCGCTAACCATTCACAGCGCTTGGATATTACCGCGTTGCTGCATCACCCTTTAGGCGATGAGTTGGGGCTTAACGAGGCCGATCAGCAGCGCTTTCACCGCAGCGAGCTTGCAGCACTGGCCGCCGTGAAGCGGATTATTGTTACCAGCCATTTTACTGCCCGGCGCTTACCAGAGCTGGCGGCACGCTATGGTATGCCGCTGAAGGCAAACGTCACCGTGGTCGAACCGGGCGTCGCTCAGGCACCGATTAGCCCTTCAGCAGATAGCCCTTCAGAAGATAGCCCCGCAGCAGAACCGGAAGAGACACTGCGGCTGCTGTGTGTCGCAACGCTTACCCCGCGTAAAGGGCAGGATATTTTGGTTCACGCCTTGGCCGGTGTTGAGCGCGGGCGCTGGCGGTGTGACTGCTTTGGCGCTGCCCGCGATGCGGCGTTTACCGATAGCGTTCAAGCGCTGATCGACAAACACCAGCTTGGCGATTGGGTAACGCTTCACGGCGAGTGCGATAGCGAAACGCTTGAATCAGCCTATCGGCACGCCCATGCGCTAGTGCTGCCTTCCTGGTACGAAGGCTATGGCATGGTGGTCACTGAAGCACTGGCTCACGGCCTGCCGGTGATAACCACCACGGGGGGCGCGCTGCGCGATACGCTGCCTGCAGGTGCCGGGCTGAGCGTTGAACCAGGCGACAGCCAAGCGCTTCAAGACGCCTTAAGCCGTTTTTGCACCGACCCTGAGTTACGCCAACAGCTGCGCCAAGGGGCGATTCATGCCCGAAATGCGTTAAGCGATTGGCAGGCGGCGGGTGCGGCGTTTGCTGGCGCGTTATCCGCTGCAAGCGATTCACAAACGATGCAAGCCGGGAGCCAGTTCGCGTCCGATTGGCTGACCCTGCGTGAAGGGGCTGATTTCGCTTCGCGCAGCCAGCACCTGGCGGTGCTAGCGTCTGAATGGTTAAGCGCGCGCACACAAACACCGTTAATAGCGGATCTTGGCTGTGGTCGGGGCAGTAATATGCGCTTTCTTGCCCCGCGCTTGCTTACTGCAAACGTAAATGGCTCCCAGCGTTGGAAACTGATTGATCACGACGCCGCCTTGTTAGAACAGGCGCGTGAGCAGGCCGCCGGATTAAGCGATAGCCAAGGGCAGCCGGTAGCGGTTGAAACCCACTGCGTATCGCTGGAGCCGCTTTGTGAGGTGCCGCTGGAGGATGCCCACCTGGTGACCGCGTCGGCGCTGTTGGATCTTGTTTCCCAGCAGTGGATTGATGCCTTGGTTGTCCGCATTGCCAAGCAGCAACAGGCGCTATTGATAGCGTTAAGCGTGACTAACGGGTGGTACTTTATTGACCCTCAAGGCGAGCCGGTTCTTGATGACGAAGACCACTGGCTGCTCGCCCTGTTTATTGCCCACCAGCAGCGCGATAAAGGCTTGGGCGATGCCCTGGGCGGACAAGCTCACGCCGCCTTAATAGCGGCGTTGGAGAAGGCCGATTACCGCGTAGAGCAAGCCGAAACCCCTTGGCAGCTTAACGCCGGTAGCCGTGACGACCAGCCGCTAATGATGACCCTGCTGGAAGGCTGGGCAGAAGCCGCTACCGAGCAAGCCCCTGACGCCGCGGCGCGTGTTGCCACGTGGCTGCAACAGCGCCAGCAGGCAGTAGCAAAGGGCGAGTTGGGTGTGTGGGTGGGTCACTGCGATGTGTTGGCGACACCCCTGTTTACCACTCCTCCGTTTACCACACCTCGTGAAGAGGCATAGGCCGATGGGACGTGCTCAGGGTTGGCGCATTCGTTTGCACAGACCATTGAACAGCCCATGGCTACGGCGTGGAGTAATGAGCGCTGCCTTATTAAGTGCGGTGGCGCTATGGGTGGAGCCTCAGCAGATTTTGGCCGAGGTGCAGCGTTTCTCTGCCGGTTGGGGTGTGCTGGCGTTAGCGATTAGCACGCTGCAAATTATGCTCTGCGCCTGGCGCTGGCAGTTCACCGCTGGGCTCATTGATGTGCCCTTGCGGTTTACCTATGCGCTGCGCGAGTACTATCTGGCTCTGCTGGTCAATCAGCTATTGCCCGGTGGCGTGCTGGGCGATGCAGGGCGTGCACACCGCCATGCTAGTCAGGCGCATTCCCGTGGCCATGCGTGGCGAGCGGTGATTATCGAGCGTGCTTCAGGCCAGGTGGCCGTGGCGCTGCTAACGCTCGCGGCGTTGCTGCTTTCACCGCTTTGGCATAACGCGCTGGGCAAGCCGCTGCTTACTGCCGTGGTGTTGAGTGTGGTGTTGCTGCTGGGCGTGGGAATCGCCAGCTGGCGGCTACTTCGCCACCGCTTCAGTGTTTGGTTGGAGCAGCTGCCGCGCTGGTGCCAAGCCTTATCACGAGACGTAAAGCGCGGCTTATTGCGGCGCGGCGTGTGGCACTGGCAGCTGCTGTCATCGCTGGTGATTGTCGTCAGCTATGGCTTGGTGATGGTTTGTGCGGCGAGAGCGATCGGCGTTGAGATGCCAGCGCTGCAGCTGCTAGCGCTCGCACCGGTGCTGCTGCTGGCCATGCTGATCCCTTTTTCGGTAGCTGGCTGGGGGCTACGTGAAGGCGCTGCCGCCGGTGTATGGGCGCTGGTCGGTTTGCCGCCCGCCCAAGGGGTGGCGGTGTCGCTGGCCTACGGGGTGCTGGTGCTGCTGGCAAGCTTGCCAGGCATTTGGGTGGCGTTAAGCCAGCGCCATACGGCTCATCCTTCAGGGGGTAGCGTCCCTCAGCCGCATATCGAACAAGGTGTCGTCACCGCAGCGGAAGGTTCGCGTGGGCGGGCGCAGCGCACTATCGAGCGTGTCGATGGGCGTCATTTTAAGGCCGGGCCTGCCAGAGCCGATCAACAGCGGGGCGACCAGCAAATGCAGCCGGTCAACGGCTCCCGCTTCGATAAACTGAGACACGGTAATACCGCCGCCTTCGACCAGCACGCGAGTCATGCCTTTTTCGGCCAGCAGAGTAATGACATCGGCCGGGTGGAATTGGCCTTGGGCATTCAGCGGCAGCACGCAGCGCTGAACATGAGGCTGAACGTGAGACGAACTCGCCGCCATCGCCATGTCAGGCCCGACAATATGCAGCGTCGGCGCGGTATCACGGCACAGCAGTGTCAAATCGTTGGGAATGCGCCCACGTGGGTCCAACACCACCCGCGCAGGGTGCGTGCCGCTAACGTGGCGCACGGTCAGCTGCGGATTATCGGCACTGGCGGTACCTGCGCCGATGACCACCGCGTCGACGAGCGCCCGCAGCCGATGCAGATGAACCAAGCTTTCGTGACCGTTGATGTAGTGAGAGTGGCCGCTTTGCGTGGCGATGCGGCCATCGAGACTTTGACCCAACTGAGCCACCACCCACGCCGTGCGGCTGGCCAACGGCGTCAAACAATCCAGCAATTCACGCGCTTCAGCAGTGACCGTTTGCGTCGTTTGCCATTCACCATGGGGCATCGCGTTGATTTTTACGGCGCAAGCTCGCTGATGACGCAGCGCCAGCAGCCATTCCCATGCATCAGCCAGCCCAATAAGGGCTGGTGGGGTAACACAAGTGTCGACATTGGAGTCGGGCATGACGCCTCCGCGCTAGAAAATCCGCTTTATCATGCGACCCATGCTGATTCAGCGCAAGCGCGCAGCATCGCCCCACGCCGTAAGCCAGGAGGCCTACATGTATCAGATTGAACGCGCTATTTTCGATATCCGTCGTGGTTTACCCGTGGTGGTTAATGCCGGTGATCAGCGTTTGCTAGTGCAGGCGTTAGAAGGAAGTGACTCGGTCGCCGCACTTGGCCGCATGGCGGGTACGCAGCCTGCATTAGTGCTTACCCGCCATCGCCTGGCGGCAATGGGCATGGCGTTCACTGCGGAAGCAGCAAGCGTGCCGTTAGCGGCGCACATCACTACCAGCGACCTGCATGGCTTAGCCACGGCAGAAACACTTAAGCAACCGGCGGGCGAGTTACTAAAGGGCTTGAGACCGGCGGGCTTAGCCGAGCGCGGTGCCGTGGCATTAATGCGCCGTGCTCTGCTAATTCCTGCCGCGCTATGCGCTTTTGTTAGCGAAAAAGCGTCGGCCGATATTGAGCGGCAGCTGGCCCAAGGGCGGCTGCTGCAAGTAGACGCCAACGACGCCGAGCAGTGCTTAGCCGGTGCGCCGGGTATGCTCAAACGGATTAGCGAGGCACAGATTCCCCTTGAAGACGCGCCCGACAGCCGCTTTGTGCTGTTTCGAGAGCCGGATGGCCTGCGTGAGCATGTGGCGGTGGTAATCGGCAAGCAGGAGCACTGGCAAGGCGCGGTACCGCTGCGCATGCACTCGGCATGCTTAACGGGCGATTTGTTCGGCAGCCTGCGCTGCGACTGTGGTGAACAGTTGCGCAATGCGGTGGCGGATATTCAAACCATGGGTGGGGGCGTGCTGCTCTATTTGGCCCAAGAGGGGCGGGGCATTGGCCTGGCTAATAAACTGCGCGCCTATACCTTGCAAGATGGCGGTTTGGATACCGTGGATGCGGATCAAGTGCTGGGTTTTGGTGACGACGAGCGCCAGTATGCGGTGGCCGTGGATATGCTCAGCGCGCTCGACATCCACCAGGTGCAGCTGCTGACCAACAATCCTTTAAAGATGAAGGCGCTACGCCAGGGCGGTATTGAAGTGGTAGCGCGTCAAGCGCTGTACGGCAGCGTCACAGACCACAATCAGCGCTACCTTAATGCCAAGGCAACCCGTGGCGGTCATTTGTTGGAAGACGTATTAAGCGGCGGTAAGTGAGCGGTTTCTGTCACCACTGCCGCCAGTTGGTTGGCATAGTGTTGCACTAGCCTTTCGCCAAGCTCAGCGCTCGCCTGGCTGGCATCGCCGGCTACGCCGTGGGCGCTCAAGTCTTCTGCTAACCAGGCAAACGCGGCGGCACCTTCGGCACTGACTAACGAATCGCCTTGCGGTGCTGCAGGCGGCGTCGCTTGATAGCCGTTTAAGCAGACCAGCGAGGGGGCTAAATAGAGCATCATGGCCGTTTCGAGCAACCCGCCGTGCAGGCCGTAACGCAGCTCATCAGCTTCGATCGCGCCTGCTAAAGGTGGCAACCGCGTGTAAGTCGCTTTGACAACGCGCATGCCATGCCGCCGCCGCAGGGTTAACCCTGCTACGTCCATCACCGCCTTATTTCCACCATGGCTGTTAAGCAGCACCAGGCGGCGAATGCCGGCGCTGGCTAAATTCTCGCCGTAGGCTTCAAGGGTGGCAATCGCAAGCGAAGCGGGCAAGCTAAGCGTGCCGGGGAAGCTTGCGTGCTCATCGCTGGCACCCACGGCGATAGGCGGCAGGCAGAGCACGTTGAGCGAAGGGGCTATCCGCGCTAGGCGCTCCAGCATAGCCGCCTGCAGGCCTTCACCAATGGTGAGGTCTGTGGCTAAAGGAAGGTGCGAGCCGTGCTGCTCAATAGCGCCAAGCACTAGCACGGCCACCGGGTCGCGTTGGGCGAAGTCAGCAAGTTGCGGCGCGGTGAGGGTTTGCCAGTGGTGAATCATTGTGTGACGTGCCTGTAAAGTATTGGAGGGGGTTATGAACTGAACGTTAAACAGAACTTTAAACAGAATTTTAAACAGCGCTTAGCAATAACGGATGGTCAGAGCGGCAGGCGTAAAGGTCGCCGGATGGCAGTGCTTCGGCTCCTGCGTTTAGCCACCCGCTAACCGCTTGTGGCGTTTGCCACTCGGCCCAGCGGAAATGGCGCTGCTCACCCGCCACCACGTTATAACGGTACTCGCCCAGGCGGCTTAGCTGGCTAACGCAGGCATGGCTCACGTCCAGGGCACCTGCGACAAACTCCACCGAAAGCGCGGCCACGGGACAGCTTAGCCCCGCCAGCACGTCAGCTTCAAAGCCCTCAACGTCAATCTTGATAAAGCTGGGTTCGCCATACTCAGCAATTAACGTATCCAGGGTCGTCACTGGCACCTGCAAATGTTGCTCCCAGCGTACTTGGCTAAAGCCGGCGTTGCGTTCGCCTATCTGCTCCCGCCACTCGGTTGCAAGCGTAGCAAGGGTCGGGTTGCTGGGGCTAATGGCGATCTCAGCGAAGCCCTCCGTTGGTCCTGCAGCCAGCGGTAATAGCGTAATCGTGGGCGGCTTTACCAAGCGCTTAAACCACTTGGCAAGATCAGGCTGGGGCTCCAGCGCCACTACCTTAGCGCCTAAGGCATGAAACGCCGCGCTGCGGTCGCCTAGGTGCGCGCCAATATCAAAGGCAACGCTGCCGGGCTGAATGAACGGCTGGTAAAGGCGCTGTAGCCCGCGCTGACGCCCAGGCTGCCAATAAATAAACAGCGAGCGGGCTAGCCCCCCCGCGCAGCGTAATCGTTGTAAATAGAGGCGGCGCATCAATAGGGCTCCTTGTAGGTTGTTGGTGGCTTTGTTGATGATAGCTTTGGTGATGAGAGCGTGGGTGATGAAGGCGCCAATAGCCGAGGGTTAAAGTGCTGAAAAGATTGGCAGTGCATGTCGCCAAAACGCTCAGCGGGGGGTAATTGAACCGGGTAGGGCGCTTGAGTGGCGGGGTCTAGAGGATAAGGGTCGCTGTTATTCATAAGCTCAGCGAAATCATCCAGTAGGGGCGGCTTCAGGCAGTTGCTGGGGGTTTTGATAAGCCCCAAACGATGGCTCACGACGCCCCCCCAGGTGCCGCTGCTGGAATATTTGACCAGCGGTGCGGCGCTCACAAGCCCAAGCCAAGCGGGGGTTAGCCAGCCAAACGCCATTGGCGAAAAAGTTACCATCAACCCAGCCCATACCAGCCCGCTTAGGGTCATCCAGCCGGTGTGTTGCCACGTTTCACGCCAGGTGAGTGAGCGCTCACCTCGCGATTGTGTTTGCCAATCAACGGAGCGGCCTAATAGCACATTGATAATAAACAGGCTGTGCCACGCCATCATCAGTGGGGCTAATAACGCGGCAAACAGCATTTCCATAACGGTGCTGATGATAAGCCGCACTCGGCCGCCATAGGCGTGGGGTGTTTGCCAGCAGGCCAGCAGTAAACCTAGCAGTTTCGGTGCCAACAGCATGCCCAGCGTAATTGAAAGCAAACCCAGTGAAAGCGGCTGTGGCAGGGCGTTTGCTGTCGCATCGCTCAGCGCGTGATAGCTCACCAGTACGCTGGCGCAGACCAACAGCGCTAACCACACTAACGACGATAAATAGGCAAAAGCGCCATAGAAAAAATGCAGCCGGCTGAGCGGGTGCAGCCCCGCCCCGCCCAGCAAACGCAAGTGCTGAAGGTTGCCTTGCAGCCAGCGGCGGTCGCGTTTGGCAAAGTCAAGTAAGTTACTTGGCATTGCTTCAAAGCTGTTGTGGGAGGCGCTGGCGTAGGGGTCATGGCGTGAGACAGCGGTGGTAATGGTGGTATCCAGTATCACCTGCCAACCGCCGCGCTTAAGCAGTGCGGCCTCAACAAAGTCGTGACTAAGCAGCTCGCCGCCTAGCGGTGGCTTGCCCGGCAGGGTAGGCAAGCCAGCGTGATCCATAAACGCCCGCGTGCGGATAATCGCATTGTGCCCCCAGTAGTTGGCGGCGTCGCCTTGCCAAAAACTCTGGCCGGCTGCCAGCATGGGGCTGTAAAGCGCGGAAGCAAACTGAGTAAAGCGCCCAAACAGGGTTTTTTGCCCAACGGGGATCGGCACCGTTTGTATCAAACCAAGCGTAGGCTGGCGCTGCATACGTTGAACCATGCGCAGTAGCGTAGCGCCGCTCATTAAACTGTCGGCATCCAGTACGATCATGTAATCGTAGTTGCGCCCCCAGCGGCGGCAAAATTCAGCGATGTTACCCGCCTTACGGCCATTGTTATTCGGGCGGCGGCGATAGTGGATAGCAAGTTTGCCAGCCAGCCGGTGCTGTAATGCCCCCACGTGGGCTTCTTCTAACTCGGCTATGGCGGTGTCTTGGGTGTCGCTAAGGATAAACACCTCAAAATGCTCGCTTATTGGCCGCGCAGCTTCTTGCGGGTCGTCGTTATCAATGGCATAGCTCAGTAATGAGCGGCAGGTGGCTTCAAGCCCGGCAAAGGTAGGAATGGGCGGCTCGGCAAAAATCGGCATCACAATCGCGGTGCGGCTCACCAATAGGCGCGCGCTGGGTGCTTCCCTATCTACCTTGCGCAGGCTAAGCGGGTCGCGCCGCAGGGCGCACACCACAAAGCCGCACACGGCACCCCAAAACGCTAGGGCAATCCAGGTAAAGGTGAGCGCAAACAGCACTAACATGGTGATTTTCCAGCCCATGCTCAAGCTTGCCACCACTCGGTTCATGGCGATACAGCCGGCCACGCTGGAACCCAGCACCATAATGGCGAGAAAAGCCCGGCGGGTTTTCAGCCAGGGAATCGATGGCATTATGTTGTTTGTATTGTTGTTGGTATTGTTGTCTGCATTAGGCATCGGGATACCACACGTAATTCCAGGTTTCGCTAACCGGTTCGCCGTTTAAGGTCAGCCGTAGGCGAACATCGCTGGGTTGGTCGCTGGCGGGCAGCCGGAAGCTCGCCCGCCAGCCATGGTTAGGCAGGGCGGTAACGTGAGGCAGCAGTACCTCACCGTGTCGGTTGCTAATCTCCAGTTCGACGGGCTGGTCGGCGGCGATGTTGTTTAAGATACCCCCCTGAAAATCGACGATAAACTGGCGCTGCTGTTGAGAGGAGGCGTCAGCTTGCCCCGGCACGGCAGCAGTGCCCTGGCGGGTGCGCAGGGCGCGGCCAAGCTGATGCGCTTCTGGCTGGGTATTCAGCGTGTGAGTAAGGTAGTGCAGGTGTCGGGATTCGCCTGCATCTAAGGTATCGTCCGCCACCCAGTAGGCGACAATATTGTCGTGAGTCTCATCAGGGGTCGGAATTTCGACCAGTTCCACGCGGCCTGCGCCCCACTCCTCTAAGGGCACAACCCACTGGCTGGGGCGGCGGTGGTACTGGGCTTCCATATCCAGATAGCGGTTAAAGTCACGCTCCCGCTGCATTAACCCAAAACCTTGGGGGGCGGTGTCTATAAAGGTGGAGGTACGCACGTGGGATGGATTGCTCAGCGGGCGCCAGATCCACTCGCCGCTGCCGGTGTGCATTAGCAGGCCGTCGGAGTCGTGCACTTGGGGGCGAAAGTCGTCCGGGCGCTCGCGGCTTGCCTCGCCGTAAGTAAACATGCTGGTGAGCGGTGCTACACCCAGCTTGGCGATATCTTCACGGGCAAATAGCTCTGCTTCTACTTCTACCTGGGTATTTTCGCCGGGCTGGATGATAAACCGATAGGCGCCGCTGAGAGAGGGGCTATCCATTAATGCCAATAGCTCAATCTGCTCCGCACTGGCGTCAGGTTGATACAGCCAGAATTCGCGAAATGCCGGGAACTCCTCGCCGTTGGGCGAGGCTGTATCAATCGCCAGCCCCCGGGTCGATAGCCCATAAGCCTGGTCGCGCCCTACCAGGCGGAAATAGCTCGCGCCGAGAAAAACGGCAAATTCATCGGCGTAGTCTTCGTTATTGATGGGATAGTGAAGGCGAAACCCCGCGTGGTCGCTCGCGGATAAATCGTGCGCTTTCAGCGCTGCGGCATCGCCCTCATAGGTGTAGTCGCCTGCAGAAAAGGGCAGGGGAGTCACCGTGTCGTTGTCAGTCACTGTGTCGTTGACAATGACATTCAGCGCAACCGGGGTTTGGAATAAAAAACCGCTATGAAATAGCTGCAGGCTAAAGGGGGATTGCTCCTGCCAATAAGCCTGCTCGGGATTAAAGCGAATTTGCCGATAGGTATCGTAATCAAGCTCGCGCAATATTTCTGGCAGCGTCTCTTCGGGCGCGTGATAAGCCGTTTCAGCAAGCTGCTGGGCGCGCTCAATGACAGCACTGAAGTGTTGGTCATCTACGGCAAACGCCGGTAAGGCGAGCGTACAGCCGATTAACACGATCCATTTATCAGTCTGCCATGTACCAGTCTGCCATTTACCAGCCCGCCACCTACCAACATGGTTACAATACATGGGCGAAATCCTTTCGGGTGAAGGCCTGTAAAACACATGGCCTTATTAGGCTAAGCAAAGCGTGAATTTTTTACACAATAACTATACGATAAAATATTACAGTACATGATTATTGTGTATTTCAGCAGCCTTATTCCTTGCCCTCGTTTCTTGCGATGTAGCGTAGCCTCCCATTGAGACTGAGCGCTGGCAGGCTATATCGTTGACACTGCAAGCTAAAGCAGTCACCTAAGAGGGTGCGATGAGTCGATTATTATCCGTACTGTTAGTGCTAAATTTCTTGCTCATCGCGCCGCTGTGGTGGCGTTTTGGTGAGATCAGCGGCTATTGGGTCGCTTGGGAAGCGTTCATCATTGCGCCACTTATGCTGCTGCTTCCTGCCGGCCACATGCGCCGCTTAGTGGGCGTTGGGCTGGTCGGCTGGGTGATGCTGGCGACTGCCGTGAATCTAGGTACCGCCGCCACACACATGGCCTTTGCCCGGCCGCTTAATCTGTATCTTGACGTACCCCTGCTGCGCTCCATTTATCACCTGCTAGTAGGCAATGTAGGCCAACTGTTGGCCGTTTGCGCGATGCTGGCCGGGGCTGCCGTGCTGGTCGCCATCACCGTGTGCGTAGCGCGCCTGCTGCTGCCACCCGCCGCCTATTCCGTTAAGCGCCTGCCCGGTGCGATCGCTTTAGCGCTGCTGGGTATTGCCACCACCAGCGCGGCGTTTGAGCTTAATGGGGTGCGGCTGATAGACAGCGCCCGCTTGCCGATAGTGGACACCACGCGTTTTCAGTGGCAGCAAATTACCGATACTCACGCTGCTCGCCTTGCCTTTACCGCTCAGTTAGAAGCCGCGCCGCTGGAAGCCCAGCCGCTACCGGGGCTTGAAGGGCGCAATGTGCTGCTCACCTTTATTGAGTCCTACGGTATCTCGGCGCTGGAATCACCGCGTTATGCGCAAGTTCTGCTCCCCACCTTGGCCGAGATGCAGCAGCGCCTGGAACAGCGTGACCTGCATGTGGTTTCTGGCCTGTTGGCATCACCAATACGCGGCGGTCAATCCTGGCTGGCTCATGCAACGGCGCTCAGCGGGCGGTGGATCAACAACCAGTTGTGGTATCAGCTGATGTTAGACAGCGGCCACTCCACGTTGATCAATGATTTTCGTGCTACTGGTCAGCGCACTCTCAGCGTCATGCCCGCGATTACCATGCCTTGGCCGGAAGGGGAGGCCTACGGTTTCGATGACATTGCCGCAGCAAAAGATATCGACTACGCCGGGCCTGCGCTCAATTGGGTAACCATGCCGGATCAATTTACCCTCGATTACACCCAGCGCTACTTGCTGGGCGAAACGCCGGTCTTTGCCCAATTGGCACTGATTTCCAGCCACGCCCCTTGGACGCCCATTCTGCCGATTATTGAAGATTGGTCGTTAATTGAAGACGGGCAAATTTTTGCCCCCTGGGAGCACGCCGGCGACCCGCCAGAGGTGCTGTGGCAGGATATCGAGCGCATTCGGGATCACTATGCCTGGTCGGTGGACTACGCTGTAAACGTCACTGGCCGCTGGGCCGAGCGGGTGGTCGATGACAACACCCTGATGATTATACTGGGTGACCACCAAGCCGCGCCGCTGATTACCGGCGACGATGCCAGCGCGGCGGTGCCGGTGCATATTATCAGCGGCGACCCAGCGCTATTGGAACCGTTTATGGCCCGTGGCTTTGTGCCGGGCACGCTGCCTACGCTGGAACAAGCCTTCGATGCGCCCAGAATGAGCCAGCTGCGCCATTGGCTGCAGGACGATTTTGGGGAGCAAGGATGACCATAAGGATGGAGCCATGATTCAGCCCGTCATTTTAAGCGGTGGCAGTGGCACAAGACTGTGGCCACTCTCTCGCGAACAGATGCCTAAACAATTTTTGCGTTTAACCTCGTCGCAAAGCCTGCTTCAGCAAACGTTGAGCCGCTTAACAGGCTTGACCAGTGCAGCGCCAATGTTAATGGGTCACCACAGCCACCGCTTTTTAATGGCTGAACAGCTGCGCGAAATGGCTCAAACCGCCACGCTGGTGCTTGAGCCGGAAGGCCGCAATACCGCGCCAGCGATTGCCTGTGCGGCATTGCTGGCGCGTCAGTCGGGTGATGACCCGCTATTGCTGGTGCTGCCAGCCGATCACGTGATTGGCGATGTTCAGGCGTTTCAGCACAGCGTGGCGCGAGCTGTACCTCTCGCTGAGGTGGGCTATTTAGTCACCTTTGGCGTGGTTCCCACACAAGTTGAAACTGGCTATGGCTATATTGCTTGCGGTGCCCCGCTGGAAGGCGGCCATCATCTTGCTGCGTTTATTGAAAAGCCTGATGCCAAGCGGGCGGCAGCGTTGGTTGAAAGCGGCGATTACCTATGGAACAGCGGCATGTTTTTACTCCGCGCCTCAAGCTATTTAGACCAGCTAAAGCGGCTGCAGCCAACCATGCTTGAAGCCTGCGCGGAGGCGGTTAACGGCGCGCACCGCGACTTGGATTTTCTACGCCTGGGCGAAGAAGCATTTTGCCGTTGCCCAGCAGAGTCAATTGATTATGCCGTAATGGAGCACTGCGAGCATGCCGCGGTGGTGCCTTTGGCCGCTGCGTGGAGTGATATCGGTAGTTTCGATGCGCTGTGGGCGACCTTAGAGACAGATAACGCGGGAAACGCTGCCAAAGGCGATACCTGGCTGACTGATACGCAGGATTCGCTGGTGATTGCCGAACACCGCTTGGTAGCGACGTTAGGTGTAAAAGATGTGATCGTGGTGGAGACGTCAGACAGCGTATTGGTCGCCCACCGTGAACAGGCTCAGCAAGTAAAACAGCTGGTGGCCGCGCTTTCCCAGGCGGGTCGCAGCGAGCCGCGCTCTGCGCCCCAGGTGCAGCGCCCCTGGGGTAGCTTTCAAGCGATGGACAGCGGCGAACGTTATCAGGTCAAGCGCATTACCGTTAAGCCCGGCGGGCGGCTATCGCTGCAGCGCCATCACCACCGTGCTGAACACTGGGTTGTGGTGAGCGGCACGGCGCGGGTAACGCTTGAGGAGCGTAGCTTCTTGGTGAGCGAAAATCAGTCGACCTATATTCCCATTGGTGCGCTACATCGACTGGAAAACACCGGAAAAATCCCCCTTGAACTGATTGAAGTGCAGTCGGGCAGTTACCTTGGGGAAGATGATATTGAGCGTTTAGACGATGTTTACGCCCGCCAAAGCAGTGAATAATAGCCGCACTAAATAGCGCTCGGCTTACCAAAGCCAGCTGCCTGGGCGGGCAGGTGGCTGGCCTTGGCGAACATTTATCCAACCCAGGATGCAGCGCACGCCCAACCACACGGCGAGCAGCGGCCAGATCAGCAGGCCCACCATGACAATGCTCAGCAAAAAAGCAATGCTGGCATACAGGGTACCAATCCAGAAGGTGCGGATGAGGTAGCGGTAGTGCTGCTGCAGCCACGGTGCGGCTTCGCGGCGGTAGACATAGGCAATCACCACACCAATCAGCAGGGTGATATTCGCGGTGACAAGCCCCGCCAAATAAAGCGCGTAGATAATCTGCGGCGGGCGTATCTCATCGCGAGGTATATAGTTTTGTGTCATCAGTAAACTCTGGTTAATAAAGTCGATAATCGCGGTAGTTAGGGAGCTTTTGCTGTTCTTGTACCACTTTACGGTAGCGCTTATATTCCCACTGGTATTGCGTAGGCGCTAACGCAATCGCGGCTTCCACGCAGGCATTGACGCCAGTGGCCGAGATCACATCATCGTCGCTGTAGACCCGCTCATCGGCATCCAAAAAAGAAATCTCAAAGCCTTTACCAGGAATGCGTAGCGCAACCCCCGTGACAACGCGCGCCTGGGTGCGGGCAACAAGTTTCGGCAATAAGGTGGCGGTGTAGGCATCGCGGCCAAAGAACGGCGCGAAAACGCCGCTGCCCCAGTCGGGTTCCTGGTCGGGCAGTATGCCAATCGCCTCGCTGCGTTTCAGTGCTTTCAGCAGCGCCGCCACACCGCGTGGATTAGTGGGAACCAGGCTTGCGCCCATGCGTTCGCGGCCGTGACGAATCACCGGGTCTAAGGCGGTGATTTTGGGCGGCTCGTACATGGCGGTAAAAGGGAAATGGCTGGATAGCCAGAAGTTAAGCACTTCCCAGTTGCCGAAGTGCGGGGCTAGCACAATCACGCCGCGCCCTTCGGCCCGGGCGCTGTCGAGCTTGTCGCGTCCGTACACCGCTAAAATGCCGGCTTCTACTTTATGCGGTTCTGCCATCCAGGCGTGGCCAAGCTCTAGCATCGTAGCGGTAGAGTGGCGCAGGCTCTGCTGGGCAAATGCCTTGCGTTCTGAACAAGATAGCTCGGGATACACCACTTCCAGGTTGCGCTCCGTTACCTCGCGCTCACGTTTATTAAAGCGGTAAACCAGTGGGCCCAACGATGAGGAGACGCGCCATAGGCGCGAAAGCGGCCAGCGTGAAAGGTAGCGCCACAGCCAGCTAATCGCACTGGCTTTGGAAAAGCGCCTATCGGATTCAACCGTTTGCTGCGTCATGATTAAAACAGCCAGGAGTCTACGTTAGAAGGGGCGCGTTTCTCTTGCAGCCCTTTGAAGCCTTTAACACAGCGGACAATGAACCATACGGCTAGCGCCAGCAGTAGCGGGAAGCCAATTAATATGAACGCCAGTATCGAAAAGACAAATCCATACACCAGCCCTATCCAGAACGTGCGAATCTGATAGCGGTAGTGCTCATCTAGCCACGCAGGGCCTTTGCCTTTATAGACGTAGGCGATAACCACACCAATAATCGAGGTAAAGCCAAGAACGAAGCTGGCTAAATAGAGCGCATAAATCACCATTGCCATGGTGGTGTCAGGTTGATGTTGTTGCTCTTCGCTGACAATTTCGCCTTCAATCGGCGCATCATTGGCGTTATCACGCATAATGTTTCCTTTCGGTAAATCGGTAGTAAGTGCTGCAGTGGTTAATAATAATTTGGTTCATTCTGCTTTTTAGCATAAGTGCAAGATTTAGCATAAGTGCAAGATGCTTAGCGTTAGCGCGAGGCGGGGCGGCAAATCTCTAACAGGTTGCCGTCCGGGTCGCGTAGGTAAATGGATTCGATCGGGCCATTGGCACCTTGGCGGGCAACGGGGCCTAGCTCTACCTCAATCGCCAGCGCCTCTAGGTGCTGCTTGAATTCATCCAACGGCAGTTGGCAGCGCAGGCATAAATCCAGGCTGCCTGGGGTGGGCGTTGCTGAAATGGGGGCGATGTCGGTGTCGGTTTGGTGTAGGCGCAGCGCCGTATCGCCAAGCATTAAATCGACCCGTTGGGCGTCGCGATAGCGAACGTCTAAGCCTAAAACCCGTGAGTAAAAATCGACAGCGCGACCGATGTCGGTCACGGTAACTACAAGATGATCCAGACCTGATAGCATGCCACTTTCCTTAATACGTAACGTTAAGCCAGAGAGTACGCTGATGCGCCGCTGTCCACTCTGCGCGGAATCCACTACTGCGCTCTACCACCGGGATCGCCGTCGTGACTACTACCAGTGTGCCACGTGCACGCTGGTATTTGTCCCCCCTGAGCAGCATTTAAGCGCCGCTGCAGAAAAGGCCGAATACGATAAGCATCAAAACTCGCCGCATGATACGGGATACCGGCGCTTTTTAGGGCGTTTATTTACCCCGCTGGTGGCAAAACTGGCACCTGGCGCGCGCGGGCTCGATTTCGGCTCTGGGCCTGGGCCAACGCTTTCGGTGATGTTCGCAGAGCAGGGCTATCCAATGGCTATTTACGACCCGTTTTATGCCCCTGATGCCTCGATCCTCACCCAGACGTTTGATTTTATCACGGCAACAGAGGTGGTTGAGCATCTAGCGCAGCCTGGCCAGGTGCTTGCTCAGTTAGCGGCGCAGCTTGCGCCTGGGGGCTATCTTGGTTTCATGACCAAGCGTGTTGCTTCGCCTGAGGCGTTTGCCCAGTGGCACTATATTAGCGACCCCACGCATATCAGCTTTTTTAGTGAGGAGACCTTTCGTTGGTGGGCGCAAAAGCATCATTTAACAGTGGAATTTCCTGGGCCAGATACGGTAATTCTACATAAACCGCTAACGTGATGAAGGCTGGCGTTAGAAAAGCATTGACTTTGCGCTCTTTGGGGCAATAATTGCGCGCCGCAATGCTGCCTGCTTGCCTCGCTTACTTTTTTTCAGCCTATTTTCCACACGTTTAGTCAATGAGGTTTTCATGTCGCGGCAACTGCTCGCCATGGCGCTAGCGCCCCTGTTAGGGCTATTCATTCTCGGGATTGGCAACGGTTTTCTGGCCACCTTAATTACCGTGCGCTTGGATGCCGCCGGTGAGTCGGCCACGGTGATCGGTATTGTCTCGTCGGCTTACTTTATCGGCCTAGCCTTAGGCGCGTTAGTGAATGACCGCCTGCTGCTGCGCATTGGCCATATACGCGCTTACGGCAGTTTTGCCTCATTGGTGGCGGTTACCGTGCTGCTACAGGGTTTGTTCTTCGACCCCTGGGCCTGGTTTGTACTGCGCTTAATTGGCGGTTGGGCCACGGTGGGGGTTTATCTGGTCATCGAGAGCTGGCTGTTAACGTCCGGTGACCAGAAAGTGCGCGGCCGCCTGCTGGCGCTTTACATGATTGCGCTGTATGCCGCCGGGGTGATAGGGCAGCTGCTGCTGGGGGTCACCAACGCTATGGGCGTCACGGCACCCTTTATTGTGATTGGCCTATTAGCGTCGCTTTCGGTGCTGCCGATGGCGATGATTCCTCGCGTATCTCCCATTATTGAACACGCTGAACCACTTCCACCGCATCGTCTGATTACCCTAACGCCCACCGGCGTGGTGGGCAGTTTAGGCTCTGGCATGGTGGTCGCCGCGGCGTATACCCTCTTGCCGCTGTATCTGCAGCGCATTGGTATGAGCGTTAACCAAGTGGGGCAAATGATGGCGGTGGTGATCATGGGTGCCATGCTGCTGCAGTATCCGATTGGCCGCTGGTCAGACCGCCACGACCGCCAAATGGTGCTAATAGCGATTAGCGGGTTTTGTGTGTTGATCTCGGCGGCGATGCTGTGGCTGCCGCTTTCCACCCCGCTGCTGGCGCTGCTGCTGTTCTTGCTGGGCGGTGGTGTGTTTGCCCTCTACCCGGTAGCGGTTAGCCACGCCGCCGACCGCGCCCCGGCAGGCGCGCTGGTGCGTATGAGCCAAGGCCTGCTGCTGATCAACTCGATTGGTGCCACGATCAGCCCGTTGATGATTTCCCCGGTGATGACGGTGATGGGCGATGCGGGCTTATTCTGGGCCTTTGGCTCACTGAGCCTGGTGTTCTTACTGTTCTTCTCCTGGCGGCGTAGTGTACGCCCTGCGCCAGTGCCGGTGGCACCGTTTACGCCGACGACACCGATGACCACTGCAGGTGCCGAGCTGGTAGTCACCGAAGAGTTATTGCAGGGTGCGCTAGAGCACGAGCACTTAGAAGATTTATCTGATGCGGTATGGGACGTAGACGCCGCCGAACCGGTGGTGGGGCCGCCCGCCGAAGACGAAAACCACATCACTTATTATGATGATGTAGAGATTGATGATATGGAGCAAGCAGGGGAGCAAAAGTAACATTAGGTGAAGACGTTATCGGTAGCGGCTGATACCTTGGGCTAATGGTGTATGCGAGCGAGTATTACTACTATCGTGCGCATACTTTTAAACAATTGTTTAATTTTATTAGCCCGAGGTTTTCGCTATGAATGTTTACGCCGCGCCGGTACGCGATCTTCGCTTTGTGCTTGAAGAGCTGTTAGCGCACCGCTCGCTTAGCCTGCCGGGCTTTGAAGAGGCCACGCCTGACCTGGTTGAGGCAGTGCTCGAAGAAGCCGCAAAGCTTGCCAGTGACGTATGGGGGCCGCTAAATGCTACTGGCGACCGTCAGGGGGCCAAACGCCACACCGATGGCAGCGTGAACACTCCAGAAGGCTTCGCGGCGGCTTATCAAGCTTATGTAGAAGGCGGCTGGAACGGTATCGGCGTTTCTGAAGCGCTAGGCGGGCAGAACCTGCCCGAGGTGCTCGCCAGTGCGGTGCAAGAGATGCTTCACGGCGCTAATATGGCGCTGGGGCTTTGCCCCATGCTGACCGCTGGTGCTATTGAAGCACTGGCCCATCATGGCAGCGATGCACTCAAAGCAACGTACCTGCCCAAGCTGGTGGAAGGCACCTGGACCGGCACCATGAACCTTACCGAATCCCAAGCGGGGTCGGATCTCTCCCAAGTGCGCACCCGCGCCGTGCCTGAAAACGACCACTACCGTATCAGCGGCCAGAAGATTTATATCACCTGGGGCGAACACGACGCCGCTGAAAACATTATTCACCTGGTGCTTGCTCGCAAACCCGATGCGCCGGAAGGCAATAAAGGTATTTCGCTATTTCTAGTGCCTAAGTTCCTGGTCAATGAAGATGGCTCGCTGGGCGAGCGCAACGACGTGACCTGCGCCTCTATTGAACACAAGCTGGGGATTCACGGCTCGCCCACCTGTACCCTGAGTTTTGGCGAAAACGGCGGTGCCATTGGCTACTTAGTCGGTGAAGAGGGGCGTGGCCTTAACCACATGTTCACCATGATGAACGAGGCGCGCCATAAAGTCGGTATTCAGGGCATTGGCGTGGCTGAGCGTGCCTGCCAGCACGCGTTTGCCTATGCACTAGAGCGTCGCCAGGGGCGCGCCCCGAAAGCGCGTGGCGGCGCTGAATGCAGCATCAGCGATCATTTAGACGTGCGCCGTATGCTGCTTTCCATGCGTTCGCGTACCGATGCGCTACGCGCCTTGGCGCTGTACTGCGCCGCCGAGTTAGACACCGCCCGTCACGCCGAGAACGACGATACCCGCCGCGCCGCACAGGCACGCGCGGATATTTTGATTCCGGTGGTCAAAAGCTTCTCAACCGATCAAGCGGTGGATATTGCCTCGATAGGCATTCAGGTACACGGCGGCATGGGTTACGTGGAAGAGACGGGTGCAGCACAGCTGCTGCGCGATGCCCGCATTGCCCCCATTTACGAAGGCACCAACGGTATTCAAGCGCTTGATTTGGCTGGCCGTAAACTCCAACGTGATAACGGCGAAGCGCTTACCGCGTTGTTGCACGATGTTGCCGCCACCGCTGAACAACTCACCGCCAACCCCGCCCTGGCCGCATTGGGCAGTGGCTTGGCCGCAGGCTTAGCCGACCTAAAAGCCGCCCAAACGCTGGTGCTTGAACAAGGCCTCGACCCTGAAAAAGGGGCGGATGCGGTGCAGGCCTACGCCACACCGTTTCTCACCCTGGCAGGCCATGTGCTGTGTGCGTGGCAGATGGGGGAGGCTGCCCTTAAGGCTCATGCGGCGATTCAAGGCGGCAGCGACGATCCCTTCTATACTGCCAAAATGCGCAGCGCCGAATTTGCCATTACCCAATGGCTGCCGGTAGGCCGTGCCCAGCGCGCGGTCATTGAAGCGGGCATGGAATGCTTAAGCGAGTTTGAGGTTTATTAACGCCTATTTTCTTGCCATTTGCCGCCGCCCTTGAGGCGGCGGTGCTGTTTATACGCTATCAAAACAGGTGCTTAAAACGAGCGCTTTGAATAACGATGATTTCCACAATGCTAGGAGCCGACTATGACCGCTATCTTCGAGCAAGGCTTGCCCAAAACCGTTGCTAACCACGTACCGCTTTCACCGCTGACCTTTATTGAACGCACGGCGTCGATTTATCCTGATTACCCCGCCATCGTGCATGGCAGCACGCGGCGCACCTGGGGCACCACCTGGTCGCGCTGCCGCCAGCTTGCTTCTGCGCTCGAAAAGCGCGGCATTCAGCGGGGGCAAACGGTGGCCGCCATGCTGCCCAATATCCCCGCTATGTTTGAGGCGCACTTTGGCGTGCCGCTGGCCGGTTGCGTGTTGAATACGCTGAATATTCGCCTGGATGCCGAGGCGATCAGCTATATGCTCGAACACGGTGAGGCCAAAGCGATCTTGGTCGACCCCGAGTTTGCCGAGGTTATTCAGCAAGCCGTTGCCAAGCTTACCCACAAGCCGCTGATCATTGATGTCGCCGATGTGGAGTTTCTTGGCGAGACCCAGGGCATTGGCGAGATTGAGTACGAAGCGCTGCTTAACGAGGGCGACGCCGATTTCGCCTATCAACTGCCTGCCGATGAGTGGGATGCAATCTCGCTCAACTACACCTCCGGCACCACCGGCAAGCCCAAAGGCGTGGTATACCACCACCGCGGTGCTTATCTGAATGCGGTGAGTAATATCATGGAGTGGGCGATGCCCCACCACCCAACCTACCTGTGGACACTGCCGATGTTCCACTGCAACGGCTGGTGCTTCCCGTGGACGATTGCAGCCAATGCGGGTGTTAGCGTCTGCTTACGCCGGGTTGATCCTAAAAAGATCATGCAGCTGATTGCCGATGAAAAAGTCACTCACTTCAGCGGAGCGCCGATCATTCTTAATGGCCTGGTGAATCTGCCAGCGGAAGACAAGCGCGAGTTCGATCACTCGGTAAAAGTCACCACCGCCGGTGCCGCGCCGCCTGCCTCGGTCATTTCTGGCGTAGAGAAACTGGGGATTGACGTTACCCACGTGTATGGCCTGACGGAAGTGTACGGGCCGGTGACCGTGTGCGCGTGGCACGATGCCTGGAATGAACTGCCGCTTGAAAGCCGAGCCAAACTCAAAGCGCGTCAAGGCGTGCGCTACCACATGCTTGAAGCGCTGTGTGTGGCCGACCCGCTGACCCTAGAGCCCGTGGCGAAAGATGGCCAAACCATCGGTGAAATACTGATGCGCGGCAATAATGTGATGAAAGGCTATTTAAAGAACCCGGAGGCCACTGAGCAGGCGCTAGCGGGTGGCTGGTATCACACCGGCGACTTGGCAGTGTGGCACCCCGATGGCTATATCGAGATCAAAGACCGCTCAAAGGACATCATTATTTCCGGCGGTGAGAACATCTCAACTATCGAGGTGGAAGACGCTATTTACAGCCACCCCGCCGTTGAAGAAGCGGCGGTCGTGGCCAAGCCCGACGAGAAATGGGGCGAGACCCCCTGTGCGTTCGTAAAGCTCAAAGTCGGTTATGGCGAAGTTACCGAGGCCGATATTATCGCCCACTGCCGCGAGCATTTGGCGGGCTATAAGGTCCCCAAAACGGTCATTTTCAGCGAGCTGCCGAAAACCTCAACGGGTAAGATTCAAAAATTTGTACTGCGCGAAGAAGCCAAACAGCATTGATAGCCGATTTGAATTAACCGACTTAGGAGAACATGCATGAGTGAGCAACACATTGGCGTAGTGGGAGCCGGCACCATGGGGCAGGGGATCGCCCAGGTAGCGGTTGCCAGTGGCTTTAACGTGCGCCTTTTTGATGTGGCTGAGGAGCCGCTTGGCCGCGCCAAAGCGAATATCGATAAAGGTTTGAGTAAGTTAGTGGCGAAAGAAAAAATCAGCGAGGCGGACAAAAGCGCAGCCTTGGCGCGTCTTTCCACCACCACCACGCTTGATGCCCTAAGCGACTGCGCGGTGATTATCGAGGCCGCCCCCGAACAGCCCGAACTCAAAGAAACGATATTTCGCGATTTAAGCCGCTTGAGCAGCACCGCTATTTTGGCCTCCAACACCTCGTCGCTGTCGCTTACTCGCCTGGCGGCGGTGTGCGAGCACCCTGAGCGCGTGGTGGGCATGCACTTTTTTAACCCGGTGCCGGTGCTCAAACTGGTGGAAGTAATTCGCGCCGAGCAGACCTCGGATGCGACCGTAGCAGAAATTGAAACGCTCACTAAGGCGCTGGGTAAAACCGCCGTGCCAATAGGCGACGCGCCTGGTTTTGCGGTCAATCGCCTGCTGGTGCCAATGATTAACGAAGCGGCGTTTATCGTTCAAGAAGGTACGGCAACGCCTGAAGCCATTGACGATGCCATGAAGCTCGGTGCCGCTCACCCCATGGGGCCGCTGGCGCTGGCAGATTTAATTGGCCTGGATGTTTGCCTGGCGATTATGGAAGTGCTCCAAGAAGGTTTTGGCGACCCCAAATACCGCCCCTGCCCGTTACTCAAGCGTATGGTGGCCGCGGGCTACCTTGGCCGTAAATCCGGTCGCGGTTTTTACTCTTATGACTAGCTGTGCTGATTGACTCGCTTGTGCCGATCTTGTGCTTAGACGAGGAGTACGGCATAAAGTAGTGATTGCTACTCAACCAAGCGTTCGCTAGGGTTAAGTAGTATTTCGTTTAACGTTCAATAACAAATAAGGTGCCTGCCATGAGCGAAGCAGTAATTGAGAAAGTTGATAACGATGGGATGGTGCGACTGACCATTAACCGCCCTAAAGCGCTGAACGCGTTAAATAGCGAGGTACTCGCCGCGCTGGAAACGCATTTGGTCGCGCTTGAAGCCCAGCCGAACCTACGGGCGGTGCTGATTACCGGTGCGGGCGAGAAATCTTTCGTGGCGGGTGCCGATATCACCGAAATGCGTGAAAAAACACCCGAAGAGGCGCGGGCATTTGCTAGCCAAGCGCTGCGTACTATTAAACGCCTAGAGACCCTGCCTGTGCCGGTGGTCGCACTGGTGAACGGGTTTTGCCTTGGCGGCGGCTGCGAATTGGCGCTGGCCTGCGACTGGGCCGTAGCCAGCGACAACGCGGTGTTTGGTCAACCGGAAGTATTGCTGGGTGTAATCCCAGGCTTTGGTGGTACCCAACGCCTGCCACGTCGTGTGGGCCCTGCCATGGCGATTGATCTGGTCACGACCGGGCGCAAAATTGACGCCCAGGAAGCGCTGCGTATTGGCCTGGTGAACCGCGTGATGCCGCAAGCGGAGCTGGAAAACTACGTTGAAGAACTCACCAAACAGCTCAAAGGCAACGGCCCGCAGTCTGTGCGCGGTGCTAAACAGGCAGTTCATGGCGGTATGGATCAGGCCCTTGAAAGCGCATTAGCGCTGGAAACTAGCCTGTTTGCTTTCTGTTTTGCCGGCGGTGAACAGAAAGAAGGCATGGCGGCGTTTGTCGAAAAGCGTAAGCCAAGCTTTTAACGTTAGGGTTTTTAACGTTGTTAAATTTAGGGGGTGGCGCTTGCGTCACCCCCGTTTTGTTGTGTGCGCCAGGCATGGCGCGCAGCGCCTGACTGGCGCTGTTTCCAAGGGTGGTGCCTTGGAATGACTTGGGGGTGAAAGTCCCCTGCACGCCCGGCAA
>NZ_LGEN01000089.1 GCF_001507855.1 Halomonas sp. 54_146 | reverse complement strand
GTCGGTCACCGCCCGTCGAATGCGCAAGGAGTTTGCGAAAGAGCTGGCACCTTATTACTGGAAACCGTACTTCTGGAACCGCGCTTACGCGCTGATCAGCGTGGGTGGGCGCGCCAACATAGCGACCCTACTTCGCTACATCGAACACCAAGACGACCCTCGTAAGCTCGGGCAGCCGCTAAACTAGCGCATCACGCTGCGCGTCGATGCGTAGGATGCGCGGCTTAATTGCTCAACATTTAGGCTAGCAGGAGTGCATCAGTTGTATAGGTTATTGGGGAATTAGTGTTGGGGGAACCTCTGATTAACGTACTGAGCGAAGGCCAGACAAGGCAAAAATCAACGAAAAAGCGGAGTATGAGTGCGCTTTTCGTCTTCGCCTAAGCGAGGAGCGGTGCAGCGCCAGAGCCGATTTTTGGCGACAAAATAGCGCCCATCGGGGGTGTGGGGGTATTGTTTAGCCATAAATACACTCCTACCCCGGAGGACACTCTCTCGCTCTAAGCCGTTTAAAAGCGCTTTGAAAGCGTAATAGCACCGAACCTATCCGGATCTTCTTGCCCATCAAATTCGCGTGAGCGTTGAACGATAGCGTAAGTGGCCTGCCAATCTTCCCAGGCTAGCGCCAACCCCGCCGAGACATCTCCCACCCATTCTTTGCGGTCTACCGAGTGGCTGTTTCTAAAGGTATTACCGTCTAGCGTCAGGTTATGCGCCATGTAGTAGCCTTCCACATGCGCAAACACATACCACTGCCAGCCGTCGTTACCGGTCATATAATAGCGGCTACCGGCGTTAGGTGTCAGGGTGGGAACTCCCCAGGCATCATCCCCCCAACGCACGCTATAACCTGTACTTGCATACGTATAAAAGTTGCCTAAGGCAGCGCCAACGCTAGGCCCGTGAGCCAACTGCTTTCCCCCTAGCGGCGTGGTATGCCACCACTGGCGACGCGTAGCAACGTTCACGATAGGTTCATCGCCTAGCTGGTTTTTCCAGCCGTTGGGGCGGTCACTGTCGGTGATGCGGTGCGCTTCACGCTGGATGCTATCGGCCAGTGACGACGGCCCTACCAAACCAATATCCAGATGCAGGTCGGTCGCTTGGCGCCAATCGCCCATAGGCACGTCTTCATAGAGCGAAACACCCGCGTAGACAATCCCTGCGTAGGGGCGATCGTCTTCAATCAGCCGACGCTGCTCAATGTCATTGGGGGTATAAATCTGATGCACCAGCCGGAAAGCCGCCATATCGGCAGTACCGATAAGGCTATCGGGTAGCGCCGTGGCCAACCGCTGTGTCCAGCTTTGTGCTTCGGGTTCAAACGCCCAATTAAGCTCAAAACCGCTGGTAAAGTGGCCGTCATCGCTGCTGGCCATGCCATCATTTTCGTGCTTAATCGAAAGTATGCTATCACCTGCCTGTGCAAACGTTGGCAGCAGGATAATGGCAGCTGCTAACAGGCGCAGTTCCCATCGTAAAGTGGGATTTACGTTCATTTCTTTCCTTGAGATTAGCCGTGGGACTTTTTTGAAATCATTAACAAACATTGTTGATTGTATGTAATTTCGCAAAAAGATAGCAAGCACACTTTTAATCTCTGTCAAAAAAAAGGATGACCTTTCGGCCACCCATTATGGTACTTATTACGCAGATGATTAGCGCAGAAAAAGAGGAAAGTATAAAGGCTAGCCGTTGAGATTAACCATTACCTATCGCGCAACAGCCACTGGGGCGTAATCTCATGCTGGCCGTTTTCATCGGTAATAAACAGCGACCCTTCGCTGATCATGACGGCCCAATTAATAGCCCTTGGTAGGTCTTTAGCGATGGTCGCTAGGGCTTCTTGTGGCAGACCCGCAACGTGCACATTTTTCAGCGACGCCACACTGGGCAGCACTTTGCTCTCCCATAAATCTACCCGGCCATAGGCGAGCAGCGAGACGCGCTCCGCCCGACGCGAACACCAGGTAATGCGCTCAGCATCCGGCAGGCCGACTTCGATCCAGTGCAGCAAGCGGCCATCTAAGCTTTTTTCCCACAGCGCCGGCTCGTCTACATCAGAAAGCCCGCGCCCAAAAGCTAGCGTTTCGCTGTACCACAGCACATAGGCGAGCAAGCGCGCGGTCATGCGCTCTTCCGTTTCAGAAGGGTGGCGCGCCACGGTAAAGCGCAGCGTTTCGTAGACCCCGCGGTCCAGGTCGGTCAGGTTAATATCCACTTTGTAAGGCGTTGCACTAAGAGCCATTGCGTTTTCCAAGCAAAAATTTACGCCAGTGTACCCGATGCAGGATGTTGCGGGTGAATGCTTGAAGCCCCGATCGAGTAGGAGGGGGAGTCGCCTCCCCCGTCCTCTCACACCACCGGGCATACGGTTCCGTACCACGGCGGTTCACGAAGAACGTCTAAGCCCTTTTGA
>NZ_LGEN01000025.1 GCF_001507855.1 Halomonas sp. 54_146 | reverse complement strand
TCGTCTCCACAGACGTCACTTTCCGAGTGCCCCTCGGTAGGTCGTGTTGACATCAGCAGTATAGCACTGTGCAAATCAACAGCAAGGGCATCCGGTGGATGCCGCGCTATCCATCCCCACCCAATACGTGGATTGGGCGGGGTATTCCGCGCTTTTCGATAAACAGACCCTCAAAACGAACCCTCAAGAAGAGGATTCAGCAGCGTTGCGTGCATCTAAGGCCGCATCGGGTGGCAGCAACGCTGACTTTACGCCCGCAGCACTCAGCACTGTTTTACCGCGCACGGTAAGATCAGTGACAAACAGAAACTGCTGGCGTGGGTCGACTGGGTAGGCACGAATACGGTAGTGAGTGCCCCAGGGCTTTTCTTCGGCCACCACAATAATCGGCTTATCGAACTTCAAATAAGCGCTGGTCAGCGCCACATCGTGCAGCGCTTTACGCACCCAGCCCGCTTCATGCTCAGGATGAAGATAGAAGCTCGCCACACACTGCAGGCTGGCACCGCCATTATTGGCATTGTAGATAGCGTGATCCCACAGCTTTAAGTGGGGCACAGCGACAAGATCATCATCGGGGGTCTGGATATCTACCGTGCGTAAGCCAACGTGCTTAACCTCACCATAGGTGCCTTCAATATTGACCCAGTCCCCTGGGCGATAAGGCATTTCTATTGCCGAGACTACGCCAGCAATCAGGCTGCTCACGTAATCCTTCATGGCAAAACCAATGGCTAGCCCCAGCGCGCCCAGCAGAGTCACCATATTGCGCAGCGAAGGATCAATCACGATCGGCACGATGATCGCCAGTGCGGTAATTAAAATCAGTAAACGAGTCAGCGGCACCAGCGCAAAAATCCGAAAGCGCAGCTGGCCGTGCAAGTGAGTAGCCAGCCAGTTCAGCCCTCGCTGGCTAACCACAATCAGCACAATTGTACTCAGCAGCACAACCCCCAGCGTGATGAGCGCTTGGCTATCAATATCGTTAAACAGGCGTGCGTACTTCTGTTGTTCATCCATGGCTGCCCTCCCCTGGCCAGTCACTTATGGCGGGGCTAATGAAAGAGAATCGACTTAAAGAGGATCGACCAGATAGTTACGCGCTGCCAATAATTGGCGAACGCTGGCGTAACTGAGCGGTGCTACCTGCCAGCGCCCCTCATGGCTCGTGACGATGCCTTTACGCTGCAGCGCTAACCGCGCATTGAGTGCTTCATGATGCGAGAAGGGCAATACCTGCCCAAGGGAGTCGTCATCAAGCCCACCGTGGATCAATAACGCATGCAGCACCAGCGTCGTTATATCGCCAGTATCAGCGGGTAGCTCTGCATCGGCTAGCGCATCCGCCAACCATAATTCCTCTGATTTACCTGACGACGGCTCACGCAGCCGCTCATGCCAATAGTGCCAGGCAATGCCTATATGACCACGGCAGTGAGCTGCCAAGCGCTGCAGTTCTTTATGAGCGCTATTGGAAGAGCTTTGGCTAGGCTCCTCCTCTTCAGTCGGCAATATCTGTTTACCGGTTCGGGTGCTATAGACTGGCAAAAACTCCCCAGCATGGGTCGTCATCCCCGCAAAGTAGCGCGACAGCTGCTCGCCCTCTACTGACTGCAGGGTAAATACCGGCGCGCCATCAATCCCAACCGCCTGTTGAAGATAGGCATACGTCCAGCTATCGCAGCCAATCACGCCCTTTCCCAAGCGGCCACTTAAAGCGCGCTCAAGAAATTCACGGACTCCCTGAATACCCTGGGTGTGGCGTAAAAAATGGCGCTCCAAGGCAGGTAACGCCCAGTGCCGTTGATTGACACAATACTCTAGCCACTGGGTACTGCCCACAGCAAGTTCACTCAGCATGGGCGGCGGCACACAACCGATTTGCTGCTGCTCAGCCCAGTGCGAAACCACAGCGGCATGGCCACCGTGGGGCGGGGTAATAAAAAACGTTACCGGGGCATCATGGCCTTCAAGATGGCCTTCAAGATGGCCTTCAAGCACCTGCGCCAACGCGCTAGCGGCAGGTGCCCAGTTTACCGGCGGCACCAAATGCGCCAAACGCACTTCCGGCAACGAGCGCAGCTCATGCTCATCTTTTACCTGCTGCTGGGCGCTATGTTTGCCTACCAACCACGCTGAAGCCGAACGCAAACTGCGCCGCCACTGGCTCGCCTGGGTATGCTCAGGGGTACTAAATTGATCAAGCTCAACGACCGCCCACAGCGGCATGTCAGCCGATGATGGTTGCTCCCCCATAACTCTGCCCCTATGGCTAGCTTAAGCATTTACTTTAGCACGCCACTCATCACGGCTAACCCTGAAAGCGAACTTATGGTCTAAAATAACGTCTTTAGGGGCAGTAATAGGCGCATTTAACGGACTATTTTTTTGCAAAAGCTGTTGCAGCGCTAAAAGCTGTTGCAAACGCTAAAGGAGCAAGTGATGAGTGTCGTTCATGTCAGTGAAGAAGAGCTGCACGCTAAACTAGCGAAGTGTATCGCTGGGGAGCGGTTACTGATTGAGCACGAGGGCAAACGCTTCAGTGCTAAAATTCAGCATGTGGGAATGACCGGTGTGAAGGTTATTCCTGAAACCCAGCTCAAACATAGCCACAAGACGCCCGGAGACGTAGAAGGCGTTACGGTTCCCTACGATGAAATACTGGAGCTTGAAGTGAAGGGTGTGGTCTACAGCCGCTTGCCGGATTAGTCTGCACTTGCACGCCCGGCAAGTACGCAAGGCGTGCAAACTGTTATCTATGGCTCACTTCCTTTCAAGTAAGCCAACTGATTTAAAACGTCAGGCAAATCTTGCCAAAGTGCTGGCCGGACTCCTGATAGCGGAAAGCGTCGGCGATCTCTTCCAGCGGGAATTCGCGGTCAATAATCGGATGCATATCGAGTGTTTCAAGGGCGCGGATCATCTCGATCTGATGGCGGCGGCTGCCAACAATCAAGCCTTTTAAATTCGCCTGCTTGGCCATTAGCTTGGCAGTAGGAATCTCCCCTTCACGGCCTGTCAAAATACCGATCAGCGCGATATGGCCGCCAATTTTCACTGCATCAAACGACTGCGGCAGCGTACCCGGGCCGCCTACTTCCACCACATGGTCAGCGCCTTCGCCGTTGGTAAGCTCTTTGACGCGCTTACCCCAGTCAGGCGTCTCTTTATAGTTGATGGTGTGCTCAGCGCCCATCTCACGCAGCCGCTCAAGCTTTTCGTTAGACGATGAGGTCGCGATCACCCGCGCCCCCATCATCCGCGCAAACTGCAGGGCAAAAATCGACACCCCACCGGTGCCCAGCACCAGCACCGTATCGCCCGCTTTAATGCCGCCATCAACCACCAATGCCCGCCAAGCGGTTAGCCCAGCGGTGGTTAAGGTGGCTGATTCAGCGTGGCTGTAGCCCTTGGGCTGATGGGTAAACCATTCCACGGGGCGTACAACCTGTTCGCAGGCATAGCCATCGACACCGTCGCCGGGGGTGGTACGAAAATCGCCAACTCTTGCTGGGCCTTCCAGCCAATGCGGGAAGAAAGTAGACACAACGTGGTCGCCAACGGCGAATTCACTCACGCCCTCACCGACCGCTTCCACCACACCCGCGCCGTCGGACATGGGAATGCGCTGATCTTCCGTGGGAATCATCCCAGCGACCACGGCGTAGTCGTGAAAATTCAAGGAACTTGCATGTAGGCGCACTTTGATTTCACCAGAGCCGGGGTCACCAGGCGCGGCCAACTCAACGACTTCCAGGTTATCTAAACCGCCGGGCTGCTTCAGCTTGATCGCTTTCATCGTCATCTCCTGTTAAAAAGCGCTAAGGTTAAAAAGTACTATGGTTAAAAAGCACTATGGTCTTAACACCCTAGTAGACGACCGGTCTATTATCAAGTAGAAAAACGGTGATCAACATCTAGATCATGCGCTAAAAAACCACCGGACTGTCGCTGCCATAGGCTGGCATAAATACCGTTTTTCGCCAGCAGTTCCTGGTGCGTGCCGGTTTCAACAATCCGCCCTTGATCAACCACAATCAGCCGGTCGAGCATGGCAATAGTGGAAAGGCGGTGGGCGATGGCAATCACCGTTTTACCTTCCATCAGCGTATCTAGCTGCTCTTGAATGGCGGCTTCAACCTCGGAATCCAGCGCCGAGGTGGCCTCATCCAACACCAGAATTGGGGCATTTTTGAGTAGCACCCGGGCAATGGCGATCCGCTGGCGTTGACCACCGGACAGCTTAACGCCGCGCTCACCCACATGGGCATCCAGCCCGCGCCGCCCTTTCGGGTCGACCAGGTCATTGATAAAAGCATCCGCATGGGCGCGGCACACCGCGTGCCAAATATCGTCGTCGCTGGCGTGGGGGCTGCCGTAACGGATGTTGTCACGCAGCGAGCGGTGCAGCAGCGAGGTATCCTGGGTCACCATGCCAATCTGATGGCGCAAAGAGGTCTGCGTCACCTCGGCAATATTTTGCCCATCAATCAGAATACGCCCGCCTTGTACGTCATAAAACCGTAAAAGCAGGTTAGCGAGGGTCGATTTACCCGCCCCAGAGCGGCCAATCAAGCCGATTTTCTCACCGGGGGCGATCGTCAGGTTCAAGCCATCAAACACGGTTTTGCTTTCGCCTTTGGCCTGCTCGTAGCCAAAGCGCATGGCGTCAAAACGGATTTCACCGTGAGGCACCTTCAGCGGCGGTGCACCTGTGGCATCGCGCACGGTTGGCTCTTGGGCGATGGTGTTCATACCATCCTGTACGGTGCCGATGTTTTCAAACAGCCCCGCCACTTCCCATAAAATCCAGTCAGACATAAAGCGGATACGCATCACCAGGGCAATAGCGATCGCCAACACACCCAGCGAAATGGCTTCGCTATACCAGACGCTAATCGCCATGGCCGCGGTGCCGACTAAGAGCGCTGTGTTCAACAGCGTCAACCCCACGCTCATGATCGTTACCAGCCGCATTTGACGGTGCACGGTGACCATAAAGTCTTCCATGGCATCACGGGCGTAGCGCTGCTCGCGCTCGGTATCGGCAAATAGCTTGATGGTTTGGATATTGCTGTAGCTGTCCACCACGCGGCCGGTCATCTGGGCACGCGCATCGGCTTGAGCCATAGAGACATCGCGCAGGCGCGGCACAAAAAAGCGCATAATGCCTAAATAGCCGACTAACCATAGCCCCAGCGGTATCAGCAGCATTAAGTCCGCCCGACCCAGCAAATAGGCCGCACCGGTGAAGTAGACAATGGCGTAAACCAGCAGATCCATCACCTTGGTCACAGTTTCACGGATGGCTAACGCCGTTTGCATGACTTTTTGCGACACTCGCCCGGCAAACTCATCCTGATAAAATGCCAGGCTTTGGCTGAGCATATGGCGGTGCGATAACCAGCGGCCAATCATCGGGTAGTTACCGAAAATGCTCTGATGGGTCACCAGCGATTGCAGCAACACTAACAGCGGCAAACCGATCAGTATCAACAGCCCCAGGCCCGCCAGCCATAGCCCGTTCTCTTGCCAAAAGCCCGCGCGCTCAACGTTGCCCAGCCAATCGACTAGCTGCCCCATATAGCTGAAAAAAACCACTTCCGCAGCCGACACCAGCGCCGTGAGCAGCGTCATTAGCAGCAACAGCGGCAGCATCGGGCGCGAGAAATGCACAATAAACGGTATCAACCCTTTGGGCGGCGTTTGAACCTCATCTTCCGGGTAGGGGTTTATGCGCGTTTCGAAATAACGAAATAGCGGCGTCAGCATACGAGACAGCATGGAAGGTCCTTGCATGAAAGGAGCAACAATATGCCTGCCACCCAAAAAGGCAGCAAACATAGTTAACCCAAGTGCGGCGTTATTTAGTAGGGCTGAGGGATTTCACCATCGTCATCATCATCACGCATGCGCGCTTGACGATCGGCCTCTTCCTCTTTGGCGTCATCGATCACTTCCATCAGCTCATCCACATTGGCAATGTGAGTATCGGCATCGAAGTGGCCGGTGAGTTTGCTATCAGGATGCAGTTCACCGGTTTCATACAGCGACCACATCTCTCGGCCATATTCAGTCGTGAGCAGCTCAGGTGCATACTGGCCAAAATAATTGCGCATATTATCGACATCGCGATAAAGCATGGCCGCTGCGCTGTTATTACTCGCTGCGTCAACCGCTTGGGGTAAATCGATAATCACCGGGCCAGAGGCGTCTACCAGCACGTTAAATTCCGAAAGATCACCGTGAATCAAGCCCGCGCACAGCATGCGCACCACATCTTGAATGACCTTGGCGTAGTAAGTAACGGCCTGTTCTGGGGTGAGCGTCACTTCGTCTAAGCGCGGCGCGACATTGCCTTCAGCATCGCTGATCATTTCCATTAACAGCACGCCATCGACAAAGCCGTGGGGTTCGGGCACCCGCACGCCCGCCGAGGCAAGGCGGTAAAGCGCGTCAACTTCGGCATTAAGCCATGCCTGCTCCTGCTCTTTCTGGCCGTAACGGGTTTTTTTAGCCATCGCCCGTGAACGGCGGCTGTTGCGCTCTTTACGCCCTTCTTGATACTGCACAGCCTGTTTAAAGCTGCGCTGTTTGGCCTCTTTAAACACCTTGGCACAGCGCACTTCTTCACCGCAGCGCACCACGTAGACCTGCGCCTCTTTACCGCTCATTAACTGCACCAGCACCTCGTCGATCATTCCATCATCGACCAGCGGCTGTAATCGCTTGGGGATTTTCATGGTTAGCTGCGTCGGCTCCTCTTTGCTGCGCGTTCAATAACGGATACGGCGAACACGGAAAGCCCGCCCTTTTAATTTATCACGTTCAAGTTTGGCCTGAGCTTGTTGAATCACATCACGCGACACCGCCACATAGGCACTGCGCGCAAGCACTTTAATTTTGCCTACTTGCTCACCGCGTAGGCCGCCTTCGCTGGTCAGCGCGCCAAGAATGTCGCCCGGGCGCAGCTTATCTTTCTTGCCACCGGCTAACTGAAGCGTTGCCATTAGCGGCTCAAACGGCACCGAGTGCTGGGGCTTGGGCAAAGGCTCCGTTTTAATCGCCTGCTCTAGCAGCCCTTCCAGCCGCTCCAGCCGGTAGCTCTCTTTAGGGGTCACTAACGTGCAGGCCATGCCGCTGGCACCCGCGCGCCCGGTGCGCCCTACCCGGTGCACGTGAACATCAAGCTCGCGGGCAATTTGGTAATTGAACACGGCATCCAGCTGGGCGATATCCAGGCCGCGGGCGGCAACGTCTGTGGCCACTAAAATAGACGCGCTCTGGTTAGCAAATAGAATCAGTATGCGGTCGCGATCTTTCTGCTCTAAATCGCCATTGAGCGCCACGGCGCTAAAGCCTGCATCTGTTAGCTGTTCCGCCACGGCCAGGGTTTCGCGTTTGGTGTTGCAAAACACCACGCTGGTCGCGGGCCGATAAACCAACAGCAGCTGGAGCAGGGCGTCAAAGCGCGCTTCTTCATTGGCGACACTATAAAAGTGTTGGCGAATGGTGCTGGCGTCGTGCACTTCAGCGATTTTGACCATCACCGGGTCGCGCATCACGCCGCGGGTCATCTCGGTGAGACCGCCCCCCGTGTGCTCATCCGGAAAGGTCGCGCTGAACAATAGCGTTTGGCGATTAGCGGGGGTCTCGGCAATGATCGCATCCAGGGTGTCTTGAAAACCCATGTCCAGCATGCGATCCGCTTCATCCAGCACCAGCATCGCGAGTGAATCCAGGGTGAGCGAGCCTTTGCGCAAGTGCTCGTCAATACGCCCAGGCGTACCCACAACAATGTGCGCGCCGTGCTCTAACGAGCCAAGCTGCGGGCCAAACGGCGCGCCGCCACATAGGGTGAGTATTTTGACGTTGGCCATGCCGCGAGCCAAGCGGCGAAGCTCTTCCGCCACCTGGTCGGCTAGCTCCCGCGTTGGGCAAAGCACCAAGCCCTGCACCGCAAAGCTTTCCACTTTTAGCTTAGCCAGCAGCGCCAACCCGAACGCCGCCGTTTTACCTGAACCGGTTTTCGCCTGCGCCAGCACATCGCGCCCGGCTAGCATGGGGGGCAGGCTTTGTGCCTGCACTGGCGACATTTCATGATAGCCAAGGGACGCAAGGTTGCTCAGCAGAGCTTCAGGCAACGCTAACGAGGAGAAGGAGGAATCAGACACGGTATTACCTTGCTTGGGCCATAGGAGGGCGGCCATCGGAAAAACAGCGAGCGCCACCTGGAGGGCAAGCGACACACGCAAATATTACCGCACCATAACAGAAAGTGCTTCGGCCTGCGCCGCCATCACATCGACATTACACTGCTATCACGTGGCCAGCGGTACAAAGGTAGCCTGACATAGCGTGGCTAGGTCCTTCGGTGCCAGCTCAATTTCCAGCCCGCGGCGCCCAGCGCTCACATAAATACTAGTGAACGTTTCAGCAGAGTGATCAATAAAGGTGGCTAAACGCTTTTTCTGCCCCAGCGGGCTAACACCCCCCAGCACATAGCCGGTGGTGCGTTCCACTTCAAGCGGTTCCGCCATCAGCGCTTTCTTCGCGCCTGCGGCTTTGGCAATCTGCTTTAACCCTAGCTGAGAATTAACCGGCACAATGCCTACTGCTAACTGCTTGCCATCAAGCTTCACCACCAGGGTTTTAAACACCTGCTCAGCGGCTACGCCCAGCTTTTCAGCCGCCTCCAACCCATAAGAGTGCGCGGCGGCATCGTGATCGTACTCATGGATGTGAAAAGCAACCCCTGCGTGTTTTGCACGATTAATAGCCGGTGTCATGTCGTTCCCTTGAACAGTTAACAGAGCAACAATTTTTTCACACGCTTCAGCCAGCGACCAGGGTAAGGCTGGTAATGGGGCGCAGGTTGAGGCGCTTACAGCGCTGTTCCACGCTGTCTACAATTTCTTGGGCGTCGTTAAACTGCTGCTTGTCGAGCTGGATATCTACCATCAAGAAGCTGCCTACTTGCGCCAAACGAACATCGTCGGCGGTGACATCAAAATCGGCGACGTCCTCCACCACATCCTGGCGCACGCTGCTGCATGAGCCGCCAAACATCAGCTCACGCAGCGCGCCTTTCACCATGCGAATCGGCATGGGTAAAAAGTAGCCCGCAATAATCAGCACCATTACCGGGTCGGCAAAGCGCGCGTAGCCTGCCCAGGGCGTCTTTGTTAGCACCCAGGTCAACCCAAACCCCAGCATGACAGCGGCACTCAGCCAGGTATCCATCTGCCACTGGCGTAGTTCAGCCGCCAGCAGTGAGGAGCGCGCCACGCGGGCATAGCGTGCCAGCCACCACCACGTTAATAAACAGCCCGTTACGTTGACCACACCAAACATCAACGCCAAGTCCAGCGTGACCAGACGCCCACCGTCGAGCAGGCTCCACACGGCAGAAACCAACGAGACAATACATACCATCGCGATCACTACGCCTTTGAGCAGCACCGCAAGCGGCTCTACCGTCAGCCGCCCAAAGGGATAGTGATCATCTGCAGGTTTGCGCGCTTGCTGAAGCGCATACAATGATAACGATGCCAGCACGAGGCTCAGCAGCGAATAGCCGCTGTCAAAAAGAATCGTTATGGAACCGCTGGTAAGCCCTAACGCCAGCCCGGTAAAGGCAAACAGGCTGGCAGAAACGGCTGAAAATCTTAGCGCACGGCGCTCGGCAACAAAGGGGGTCACGCGGAGAACTCCATAGCTTTAGGGGAATAGCGTTAGGGGAATTGTGCGTCATAATAGTGAGATGTGAGATGAATAACGAATCGCTGAGCGTCAATATAATTGGCGCTCGACGTATTAGCCGAAACAGATGCATTAGCCGAAAGAACGCTACTCGCCGAGATAACTATGCGTGCTGAACAGGTTCAGGCCTTTATTGATGTTACCGAACATGGCTCCTTTGCCGCCGCGGCAAGGCATACCGGGGTTAAACGCAGCACCCTGAGCGCTGCCGTTAATGCCTTGGAAGACAGCCTGGGCGTGGCGCTTTTTGAGCGTTCCGGCAACAGCTTAACGCTTACCGCCGTAGGCGATAGCGTACTGCCAGACTGCTACCGCCTGTTGACCAGCGTCAGCCGCATTAAAAAGCACTGCCACCAGCACCTACAAGGCGTAGAAAGCCAGCTGGGCATTGCCCGTGATGACGCCTTGCCCGAGGCTTTTTGGCGCCAGGTGATGCATGATTTAAAACAACAGTTTCCGCTCACCGCCATTTCGGTGTATCTCGTTCCGCCCCAAGAGCACACCCAGTTCGTACAGCGCCAAACGGTAGATATCGCTTTTGGTTTGTATACAGCTGAAGGCATTGAGTCCAACGCCACCAACTTAGCCCCCGTTAGCATGCGCTTGGTCGCGGCTCCCCACCATCCACTCAGCCGCCTTCCCAGTGTCAACCGCGATGATTTAGCCCAGTACACCCAAGTGTGTTTAACCCACGTACAAGACGACAAACTGATCAGTGAAGCGCTGTTTTCCGGCAATTATCTTGGCTTAACCATGTTTGAGGTAATTCGCGATGCCGTGATCAACGCTACCGGCTGGGCGCTGCTGCCCTACCCGTTAGTTAAACAGGCGCTGGAAGCAGGCACGCTGTGCACGTTGAATCATGACCTTGCGCTAGATAGCCACTACTACCGTTTTGTTGAGAGCGATAACCGCGGTGTCGTCGCTACTGCGCTGCTGAATAAAGTGGCGCACTTTTTAGCGGCGATTAATTAATCCGCTCGTTGACATCATTTTGTGGAAAAAAACACCAAAGCCTTCCACGCTAATAAAAGCGCTCAACAGGAGCCGCCAGGACACACCGGCTAAGGAACCCAGGCCAGTGTCATCCAGGCGTAATACGCACCTGCCAGTGTCGATGTTGCCGTCAACCAAGGAGTGATTCCAACGATGGTAAGACTCGATAAGAAAGCCACTAGACTGTACGTGCTGGACACTAATGTCCTCATTCATGACCCCACCGCGCTCTATCATTTCGATGAGCACGATGTGGTTATTCCCATGACAGTGTTAGAGGAGCTGGATAAACATAAAAACGGTATTCGTGAAATCGCCCGCACGGCTCGCCAAATCAGCCGTACACTCTCCGACCTTACCAGCCAAGTCACCTTCGATGAGATTCAGCGCGGTATTCCAATCCCCCGCATCAGCGGCGAATCAGGACGCCTACACTTTTTATGCTACAACGACTTAAAACTGTTCGACGCCCTCGACGATAGCCCCGATAACCGCATATTGGCGGAAACCTGCCGCCTGCGCGAAGAACGCCCAGATGCCTCCGTCATCCTGATCACTAAAGATATCAACCTACGCGTTAAAGCCGCCGCGCTGAAAGTGCCGGTTGAGGATTACCTCAACGACCGCGCCTTCTCCGACAGCGACGCGATGATTGAAGGTGCACAGGTCTACGCCCCCGCAGGCCAGAATGGCGCGTCGCTATGGGAAGCGCTGAATGTAGACGTTACGGTTGAGCGCGTTGACCATCACACTTTTTATCAGCTCAACGGCCCTATGCCCCGCCAATGGCACGTCGGCATGCTGGTTTCAGATAGCGAAAACGGTGCGGAGTTTGAAGCGATTGTTCGCGAACTGGAGCCCTCCTCAGCTCGCCTTCAGCTACTTACCAACTACCGGCATCATGCCGGGGTGTGGGGCGTTCACGCCCACGATAGCCGGCAAAATTTTACCTTAAACCTATTAATGGACCCCGATATTGACCTGGTGACCATTGCCGGCAATGCCGGTACGGGTAAAACCTTTATGACCTTGGCCGCCGCCTTCCAGCAAACCCTGGACGCCAAGCTGTTTGAGCGCATTGTGTTTACTCGCGCGCCCATTCCCATGGGCGAAGACATCGGCTTTTTACCCGGCACCGAAGAGGAGAAAATGTCGCCGTGGATGGGTGCCTTCCACGACAATATGGATAACCTTCTGCGCAATGAGGAAGGGGAATCCAGCTGGGATAACGGTGCCACGCGGCAGTTGATTGGCTCGCGGGTGCAAATCCGCTCGCCGAGCTTTATGCGCGGCCGCACCTTAAACGACACCTTTTTAATCATTGATGAGGCACAAAACTTCACCCCCAAACAGCTTAAATCGCTGGTCACCCGCGCCGGGCGCAATACCAAAATTGTCTGCCTGGGCAACGTCGGGCAGATTGATACGCCGTACCTCACTGCCAATACCTGCGGTATGGCCGCGGTGGTTGAGCGCTTTCGAGACTGGCCCCACGCGGGGCATGTCACTTTGAAGAGCGTGGAACGCTCACGTTTGGCACTCGCTGCAGAAGAGCTGCTTTAAGCCTGTTTTTTAAACCCAACCACCTCCTAGCGCAGTCTGCGGTAGGAGGTGTTCATTGAGGTTACACGCGAACAGGTTTTAGTTTTACTCCGTATCACGGTCTTTAATCACGGGTTTTAATCAGAGCCTTTAGACGCACGCCACGGCTGGGGGCTGCCAATCGTATCTGCAGCAAACGCTTCGCGCTCTCCTAACGGTCGAGCTTCCCCTATGGTGGTGTCGTTGTAGGTTTGTCGCTCCATTTCACAGTTCACTTCTGCGCCAAACAGCACTACGAAAGCGGAAAGCCAAAACCACATCATCAGCGCTACCACCGCCCCCAATGAACCATAAAGTTCACTAAAGCTGGAGAAATACCGCACGTAAAGAGATAACCCCCCAGAGCCTAACAGCCACATGGCTGTAGCAAGCAGGGTTCCATAACTTAACCAGCGCCACTGCGGCGAACGCCGATAAGGCGCATAGCGGTAAAGCAGGGCAATGAGCATACTCATCACAACCAGCAGCGCTGGCCAGCGTAACCACTTCAATACACTATTGAAGGGCGGTTCAACGTCCAGGGCATCCACCACTATTGGCACGATAGCGATAAAGCCAAGCGATATCAGGGTCATGATAATCAACCCAAACGTCAGTGACACCAAAACGCTAGCGCGATGCAGTAATGAGCGCTTTTCGGTTTCGCCATAAACCACATTTAGCCCAATGACCAACACGCCAACGCCTTTGGAAGCCACAAACATCGCTATCAACAGCCCGACTAACGTGGCCATTATATTGCCAGCTTCCGCACTCTCCACCACCGTCTGAGCCTGCTGATCGATCAATTTGGCAGCATCAGGGGGCATAAAGCGGCTAATTTCATACAGCTGCTGACCCGCCTCATAAGGATCAAAAAGCAGCCCCCACAGCGAAATAACCGCCGCAATAGTAGGAAACAGCGCTAATAAAGCATAAAAAGCCACACTGGCGGCCAGCATGGTAATACGTTTACGGCGAGCGGCACGCATTACCCGCCAGACGATATCGTGCCAGCCGCGTGACGGGATGTCGCCGGGGGCTTCGGCATGACGGCCACGAGCAATTTTACCCATAGCAAGCTCCTGGCAAGCACATTCCAAACAGTCGTCTCATCGCTGGCCTTCCCAGATCAGTAGCATCGCAAGTAATACGGCAAGCACCATCATCAAACCGCTGGCGTGGTGACGCAGCCAGTGCTCTGCTGCCAAAAAGCGCGCTAAATAACCCATCACTTTCGCTTCCGCCTTTTGTGATGTTAGCACGCACCCCGCTTTCACCCTGCCACCACCACGCGCCACCAGTCGCACAGGCACTAACGCAGCGCTAGCGGCACGTGCATAGAGCCACCATAGATCGCCAGCGGGGGGCGTTTTACCCTTAAGCGGCCGCGTTGCCCACCCGCCAACGGCGGCTAATATCACGCCAACGGGAAGCGGCCATATAATACCCAGCCACTCGTTGAGCGGCGGCATTTCGATGCTACCGGCAGGCAGCGGAAGCCAAAGTGGTGTCAACAGCGCTGCCACAATAGCGACCAGCCAGGCGCCCCACTGCCAGCGATTACTGCCGCCTTGCTCACGCTGCTGCCACTGGCGCCAAAGCGCAACGCTCACCAAAGCCGCGGTGCCCACAGCGGCCCAGGTAAGTAGTTTGGTTAGCGTTTCATAATGCATCTCGTAGAGCGGGCCTTTCACACTCCACTTGCTCATCATGCCCGCCCCAATGGCACCTGCTAGCGAAATACCCGGTAGCGCCAGCAGCGCCCATATTAACGGCAGCGGCCAACGCGGCAGATGCTCGCTAATACTGGTGCCCATAAATAGCGAACCTTTAGCCAGCGCGTGGTGGGCGGCAAGCAGCACTACCCCCGGCCACAGCAACGGCCAAACACTGGGTGCCGCCAACCCCATCGCGACCAATGCCGTCATCATGCCCATCTGGCTGATACTGGAGTAGGCCAACACCGCTTTAGGATGACGCTGGAAAACGCCATATAACGCCGCCGCAAAGGCAGCGGCCAAGCCTGCCAGCAGCATAATGTTGCCAAGCTGAATCAAGGACGCTGACACGCCTGCTTCCCCAAGCGGCAGCACATTTATCCACCCCAGCAGGCCGGCCTTAATCATTGCGCCACTTAGCACGGCGCTGGCGGGCGCAGGTGCCACCGGGTGGGCCAACGGCAGCCACACGTGTAAACCAATCACGCCCGCCTTGACGCCAAACCCTAGCCATAGCAATGCGGCCATCCAAGCGCCGTGCTCTGCCACCAGGATGCCTTCGCGTACACCCTGCAGCATCAGCGTTTCGGCCTCGCCGGCGGCCCATAGGAAACCGCCTAAAATCATCCCTTCCCCGGTAACCGCCAAGATTAGATACGCCCTAGCCCCCAGGCGGGCTTCATCGGTGCCGCTATGCGCGACTAAGGCGTAGGCGGCAAAGGTCATCAGCGCGAAACCTAAATAGAAACTGGCAATATCTTGAGCGATGATCAGCAGCACATTACCCAGCAGGGTTAGCGGCCATAGCAGCGATAAACGCAGTAAGCGGCGCTGGGCGGCTTGATCACCGGCCTGGGCGTGTGCCTGTTCCGCTGCAAAATAGCCTTTGGCGTGCACGGCCGCCAAGCTCCACAGCAGTGCGGTAAACGCAAGCCACGGGCGGCTTAGTGCGTTCAATTCCCATAACCCGCCCAGCATCCAGGCATCGACTCGCCATTGGGCTTCACCGCCATAAGCTAACAACAGCGCGGGCCACGCGGCGCTTAACCAGAGCAGTGAAAAATAGTCGCGCAGCACCTCTGGGGTACGGTAAGCGTGCCATATGGCAACCCCGCTAACCGCTAACGGCCAAAGCAGTGATAGCGCCAGCAGCAGCGTCATCATGGCAGGTACTCCCCCGTCGCTACGCGGGTCGCCCAATCCAGCGGGCTAAACGGCGTACCCGCCAATAGCCCCGCGCCAAGGCTGGCCAGTGCGGTAAATACCATCGGCCAAAGTAGCCAGCCATGCGTTTCTAAACGCCCTAAACGCTGTTCTTTTGGCCACTGGCCCTGCCCGTGCGCCGGCCCTAAACGAAACCAAAGGCGGTGCAGTATTGGCAAAAAGTACATGGCGTTGAGTGTACTGCTGGCCACTAACACCACAATGACCCAGTACATTTCCGCCTGAACAGCCCCTATGCCGAGGTACCACTTGGTAATAAAGCCTGCCACCGGCGGCAGCCCAATCATCCCTAACGCCCCAATGGTAAACGCGATACTGGTCAACGGCATACGTTTACCCGCGCCGTCCATTTCATCAATGCGATGAATCCCCAATTCTTCTGCGTAGTTACCCGCACAGAAAAACAGCGTTACCTTCATTAACCCTTGATGGAGTAGATGCGCCAGCGCGCCGATGGTGCCAAACGGGCCAAACAGGCCGATGCCGAGAATAATGTAGGAAACTTGGCTGACGGTAGAAAAGGCCAACCGTGGCTTTAGCTCCTCTTGGGCGAGCGCCCGCAACGAGCCATAAATAATCGTAAAAGAAGCCGCGACCGCCAGTACCGTGATGACGCCCAACTCAATGCTTAGCTGAATGCCGAAAAGATCATAAACCACCCGCAAGATACCGAAGGCACCGGCCTTCACTACGGCCACCGCATGCAGCAGCGCACTCACGGGTGCAGGCGCTACCATCGCTCTGGGCAACCAACCGTGTAGCGGCACCATGGCCGCCTTCACCGCAAGCCCGCCCACTAACAGCGCAAATATCAGCGTTAACAGGCCACGGTGATCGTTCAGGTAATTGCCCAAGCCCTGTTCTGAAGAGAAAGATTGATCACCGGTCAGATGATGAAGCAGCACCGCCCCAAGCAGCAGCACTACGCCTGCGCTTAACGTATAGCGTAAATAGACACGACCCGCATCGAGCGCTTTCTGGGTGCCGGAATGCACCACCAGTGGGTAGGTGGAAAGGGTCAACATTTCGTAGAAAATCAAGAAGGTAAACAGGTTGTCTGCCAACGCTATGCCAATCGTGCTCGCGACACAGAGACTGAAAAAGCCGAAAAAGCGCTTCCGGTTGGCCGAGCCTTCTAAATAACCAATGGCGTAAATCGTGGTGCACAGCCACAGCAGAGATGACAGCCCAGCGAACATCACCCCTAGCGCATCAGCCCGCAGCACGAAATCAACGCCTCCCACTACTTGGAAGCTGAAAATATCTTCGTAACCCGCGGAGACTCGGCCCACCATAAGGGTGACTAAGATAATTTTTATGACCGCAGCCAGTAGGTTAACTGTAGTGCGCAGCCGTCGCGCCTCTTCAGGCAGTGAAAAAATCACCACAACAACCAGCAGCGAGGTGGCCAAGGTGGTGACCGGCAACCACGTGGCGTTCATACGCCACCTCCATGCATCAGCTCCAGCGGAAAATGCGCTAATAGCCCTAACGCGAACGCAATCAGCGCAAGCGTTAGCGCGATCAGGTCCATGCCCGGAGCAAGTGGTTGGTAACGGTGGCGCGGTGCGGACTCATCAAACGAGTAGCGAAACATGCGAAATACGTAAGCTGCCGTGAGCAGCGTGCCTACTAACAGCGCCGCCACCGCCCACCACTGTTGGGAAATCAACATCGCCTCTAGCAGCAGCCACTTGGCGGTGAAGCCAGAACTGGGCGGCAAGCCCATCAGTGTTACCGAGGCGATGCCGAATACTAACAGCGAAAGCGGTAGCCGGCGGCTAGTGCCCGCCAAGCCTTTTATTGTGCTCTGCCCGGTGGCCAATATGAGATTACCGGCGGCCAAAAACATCGCCGATTTAGCAAAAGCATGGCCCATCAACTGCAGCCAAAAGCCCTCCCAGGCTAAGGCGCGTGACAGCGGGGCGATATCTGGCCCCAGCAGCAGTGGGAAGACCACCATCAGATAACCCAGCTGCGCAACCGTTGACGATGCCACCAGAATCTTCAGCGAATCGGTACGCCACGCTAGGAACCCGCCCCACACAATCGCCAGCACACCCAGCCAGGCAATGACACGCGGGGCGTAAAACGTATCAGGTAGCAGAATGCTCCATAGCTGCAGCAGCATAAACAGCGACGCTTTTATCACCAGCGCGGCATGCAGCGCGCTAACCGGGGTCCAGGCATTACTATGTACCGGTGAAAGCCACCCATGGAGGGGAAATAGTGCGGCTTTCAAGGCAAGCCCTGCACCTATCAGCGCGCCAGCAATCCAGGCGACTGGCCCGGGCTCGACAACGTCCGCTAAGCCCTGCAAATCTAGCCGCCCCCAGTGGCCTAGAATCAGCGCCACGCCCAAGAGGTAGGCAAGCGACCCCACCAGCGCCAGCAGTAAATAGCGCATGCCCGCCAGCAGCGCCGCCACTTTTCCCGAAAGTAGCAGCATACCTACCGCTGCCAGGCCCATCAGCTCCAGCGCAATGTAAAGAGTAAGCAGATCAGTCGCTAGCCAGATGAGCGAGAGCGCGCTGAGTAGCGCGCCCATTAACGGCCATAGCCAGCGTGACAGCGGCTCCGGTTCGCCTAAACGCAACACGCCGGGGGTATAAAGCGCCGCGGCAACGCCAATCCACTGGGTCGTTAGTAGCAAGAGTACGCTAAGCCCGTTTAAACGCAGCGACAGGCTGACACCCGCTATTTGCCACTGCCAACGCAGTAGACCCGCTTGCTCAAAGGCAAAAAGCAGCACCAACCCAGACGCCAACAGTGGCAGGCTGGCCAGCGCCACGGGCCACATACGCTTAGGCGGAAATAGCGCCGCCAGCAACCCCAGCAGCAGCGGCAACGCAAGCGCAATGCACAGCGCCCAATAAGTGCTCACCAGCGGCTCAAAAGTGCTGTCAAAAGCGGTGCTGTCGAAAAGGCCGAATCGCCACATCATTCAGCGCGCTCCTTAGGTTCGCCATCACGTCCCAAGGCATCGGCACCCTCTAAATGCACCAGCTGTCTAATCAACAAAGCGCCCAGCATCGACCCCAGCCACGCAATACAAAGCCCGACGGTAATCAGCGCTTGGGCAGCCGCCGAGGTGCCTGCTATACCCGCCAATAGCATAAACACCCCGGAACCGAGAACATTGAAGGCCAGCAATCGCCGCAGCAAATGACGGTGTAATGCAAAGGCAGCTAACGCACAGGCCGTTATCACGACCCCCGCCAGAAGCAGCGGATGCTCTGCAGGTGAATACACCATGTCGGCGATGACATAGCGAATCGCCACGCCGACCATGACCAACCAAGCAAGCGCCAATAGCAGGCGCGCGGTTGCCCGAGACCTAGGCTCGTTGAACGAATCGTATGTTAGCGGGGGTGAATCACCAGGAGAGATGCGGCCAAGGGCATAAAAAAAGCATAGCCCGGTCAGCACTACGCCCAGCACTAATTCAGCGGCGGCTAGCCAGGGTGCGCCCAGCTGCCACCAAGCCAGTGTCATAACGCTGGCAAACACCACAAAGAAACTGCAAGCGCGCACAAGATGGCGATCAAACAGGCAAACCAGTGCCACCGCCGTTAAGCAGAGCGCCAGCACTGTTTCTATTGCATCAAAGGAAGCTATCATTCGTTTTCGCTACATCCTTGCATCGGTCACGAATAGAAGCTTACTGTGCCTGCCTTTTGTACGCTTGTCGACACAGCCTGTTGTCAGGCAAAAACTAGCTTAGGCGGGCACTTAACCACTTACCGATGTCATTCACCTGCTGGGGGCACAGCGCATGGGCCATAGGATATTGGCGGTAGTTAACCGCGTAGCCCATCTCTTTTAAGCGGTCGGCACCGCTGCGACCCAAGCTTTCGGGCACAATCGGGTCAAAGCTGCCGTGCTGAACCTCAACGGGGATCTGACGATTGGCTTCCGCCAGCTCGATATTGTCTGCCGTTGCGAAGTAAGTGGACATGGCCAACAAACCTCCCAACGGCACGGGAAACGTCAGCGCGGCGTGGTAGGCAACCGCACCGCCTTGAGAAAAGCCGGCCACGATAATGCGCTGGCTATCGATGCCTTGGTCAATCTGCGCTTGTATCAAATTTTGAATGCGCTCAGCCGACTTCTTAAGCTGGACTTCATCTACCCGGCGCCCCAAATCCATGGCCAGAATATCGTACCAAGCAGGCATGACCATGCCGCCATTAATCGTCACCGGCAGGCGTGGCGCATGGGGCATAATAAAACGCACGTGTGAATCTTTCGGCAGCGCTAACGCCGGCACCAGCGGTTCAAAGTCGTGCCCATCAGCGCCCAAACCGTGAAGAATAAACACGCAGGCATCGGCGGGTTGACCATCTTTCGGCTCAATAATCAGTTCGCCAGGTGCAGTCATGGAATCCGGTTCCTTATCTGAAAAACGTCACCCTAGCGCAATCCTGCGTTAACCGCGAGCAGCGTCACGCTTAAAATGGCCAACGCCTGGTTAAAAGGGCCACACCAACGGGATCAATGACAAGGCTATTGCCCCGGTGAGCACATTCAAACCACTCCCCAAGCGAAGAAAATCGCCGACCCGATAGCCGCCGGGGCCATGCACCATCAGGTTGGTTTGATAGCCTATCGGCGTTAAGAAACTTGCCGAAGCGGCAAACATAATGGCCACCACATAAGGCATCGGGCTAACGCCCAAGCTTTCTGCTGCGCTTATTACCACTGGGAAAATAATCACCGCCGCTGCGTTATTGGTCACCAGTTCGGTAAGCAGCGCAACCACACAGTAAGTGCCGATTAACAGCAGCAAAGGATTACCCGCCACTAACGTTAGCGCCCCGCCGGCAATCACTTCAGCCGCACCAGAGCTTTGCAGCGCCGCCCCCACACCAAACGAGGCGGCAATGGTCAGCAACACCTGAGTGTCTAGCCCGCGCTTGGCAGCACCCACCGAACAGCAACCCGTCAGTAGCACTAACGCCGCCCCCAGCATGGCGGCATTGAGCATGCTCAACACGCCAAGTGCGGCGAGCAGAACAGCGCCCAGCAAAACACCCCACGCCAGTGGCGCTTTTTCATGTATCGGCCGCGCCGCGCCATTGAGTTCACTAATCAGCAGGAAATCCTTCGACTGGCGGTGGCGCTCAATAAACGGCGGGCGAGCCTCTAGCAACAGCACATCGGCTGACTGCAGGCGCACCTGACCAAGATTGCCTTTAACACGTTCGCCACCCCGGCAGATCGCCAGCACCGCCGCCCCATACAGGGTTCTAAAGTGGCCATCGCGAATACGCTGACCAATAAACTGGCACTGGTTTGAGACCACCGCTTCTACCAGGCGGCGCTCTTTAAACTCCTTCTCCAAACTTGAGGTGTTATCTCGGGAAGGTATCAAGCCACGAATTTGCTGTAACTCCACCGCCGCATCAGAGGTGCCTGCAAACACCAACCTGTCGCCGCCTTTAAGCCGCTCGCCGGGGCCTACAACGCTAACCACGTTGCCGGCGCGCTCTATTTCAACCAGAAACAGTTCCTGTAAGTGGCGTAGCCCTGCTTCTTCGACGGTTCGGTCTACCAGCACACCCGCAGGGTCAACCTCCATCTCGATGGTGAACTCGCGTGGGTTGGCAAACGCATTGGCCAGCCCTTCACGAGCCGGCAACAGGCGCGGCCCTAACACTATTAGATAAACAAGACCCGCGATTGCTACGGGAATGCCCACCCACGCCAGGTCCAACAGCCCCATACCAAGCGCGGGGTCATGTTCAATCAGTAGCCCATGCACCACCAAGTTAGTGCTGGTACCAAACAGGGTAATAGTGCCACCTAAAATAGACGCGAAACTGAGCGGCATCAGCAGCCGCTGGGGAGATAAGCGCAGCCTTCGGCTCCAGCTCATCACTGCGGGAATGTAGGTCGCCACCACGGGCGTATTATTGACAAAGGCGCTGAGGGCGGCCACGGGCAATAGCAGGCGCGCCAACGCCCCTCTTTCCCCCGTAGGGCGACCCAGCACGTAGCGAATGATCAGATCAATTCCGCCGGTTTCACGAATGCTTGCCACCAACACGTACATAAAGGCGACGGTAAACAGGCCACTATTGGAGAACCCGCCCAGCGCCTGCTGTGGGTCAATCACCCCGAGCGTCATTAGTAAAACCACCGCGCCGAGCAGAATAATATCCGGCCCTAAGCGTGAGAACGCCATCAGCGGGAAAATGGTCAGCACCACCCCTACTGCAATCCAAGCATCCAGCGACATCACCACGGTATCCTTAACAAATAAGCATGGTGATATTGTGAGGCCAATCCTATATTCTAAAAAGTTATTTTTAGAAACACTTAAAGATCAAAATGGAATATAAAAGATGTGAGGCGTGAGGCGTGAGGCGTGAGGCGTGAGGCGTGAGGCGTGAGGCGTGAGGCGTGAGGCGTGAATAAGCGTAAGACGATACGCCAAATCGTACAGACACAAAAAACCCCGCACTAGGCGGGGTTTTCTGGTCAATCAGCGCTAGGCGATGATTGCTAACATCTTAAAGTCTAAGAATTAACTTAGATTACTTTGATGTTAGAAGCCTGAAGGCCTTTCTTACCCTGGGTGACGTCGAAGGAAACCTTCTGGCCGTCTTGCAGAGATTTGAAGCCTTCAGACTGAATTTCAGAGAAATGTGCGAACAGGTCGTCGCCATTGTCGTCAGGAGAAATGAAGCCGAAACCTTTAGTGTCGTTGAACCACTTAACTGTGCCAGTTGCCATGATTGAGTTCCTCAATGTAGCTAATTAAAACCGGGTAATACCCGAAGTGCAGTGGGTAGAACAAGAGACTTTCACCAGATTTAACGCTTGAGGCGCTTCTATACTGCTGACAACGTTCGACTTGCTAACCAACTGCACGCATCTTGCGCTAAACCGCTGCCCGCGTCAACACTGCGATAAACACCTGAAAGAAATTATGTCGCGATCTCTCGCTACGCCAATATCCAGCCAGCCGCTTTCTCCGCAATCATCAAGGTGGGTGAGTTGGTATTGCCACTCGTGATGGTCGGCATAACGCCTGCATCTACCACGCGTAACCCATTGACACCTTTCACCCGAAGCTTTGAATCCACGACAGCCATCGGGTCGTCGTCGCGCCCCATCTTCGTGGTGCCTACCGGGTGAAAGATCGTCGTGCCAATATCGCCAGCCAATTTAGCCAACTCATCGTCGCTCTGATATTGAAGCCCCGGTTTAAACTCTTCTGGCTGGTATTTGGCAAACGCCTGCTGCTCGGCAATCCGCCGTGTCACGCGCAGTGAATCCGCCGCCACCTTGCGGTCTTCTTCCGTGCTCAGGTAGTTAGGTTCAATGGCCGGCGCCGCTTGTGGGTCACGGTTTTTGATCCGTACCGAGCCACGGCTGGTTGGGTTCAAATTACACACGCTGGCAGTGATCGCCGGGTACGGGTGCAGCGGCTGGCCAAACGCATCCAGGCTTAATGGCTGAACGTGGTATTCGATGTTGGCATGCTGGTAATCGTCAGAGCTGCGCGTAAAGATACATAGCTGTGAAGGTGCCATGCTCATCGGGCCAGAACGCTTAAACACGTATTCCAAACCAATCTTAGCCTTCCCTAGCAGGGTGCTGGCCATGGTGTTAAGCGTTTTTGCCCCTTTCACCTTATAGACGGAACGAATTTGCAGGTGATCCTGCAGGTTTTCACCCACCCCGGGAAGCACTGCTACTACATCAATACCATGGCGCTGCAGCAGCTCGGGGTCGCCAATACCAGAGAGCTGCAGAATCTGAGGCGAACCGATTGCCCCCGCACTTAGCACCACTTCTTTATTGGCCGCCACGTTGAGCGCTTTGCCTTCGCGTAAAAGCTCTGCGCCTACGCAGCCCGGTTTGCCACCTTGCTGCTCAAATAGCAGTCGATTGACGTGGGTTGAGTGCCAGACAGTCAGATTAGAGCGCTCTTTGATAGGCCGCAAAAACGCTTTAGAGGTATTCCAGCGCCAGCCGCCACGCTGGTTAACTTCGAAGTAGTTGACGCCTTCGTTATCGCCACGATTGAAATCTTCAGTGCGCGGAATGCCGGCTTGAACCGCCGCCTCAGCGAAGTCGTCCAACACTTCCCAGCTTAAGCGCTGCTTCTCGATTCGCCACTCGCCACCGTGGCCATGATACCGACGATGCTCGGCATCCCCGTCACCGCCCTCATCCAGTCGATGGTGGTCTTCGTGTTTCATGAAATCAGGCAGGCAGTTTTCCCACCGCCAGGCGTCATCGCCGGTCAGCTCCGCCCAATGGTCGTAATCCCGCGCCTGACCACGCAGATAAAGCATTCCATTAATGCTGGAACAACCACCCAGGGTTTTACCCCGCGGATAAATCAATGAGCGGCCGTTGAGCCCTTTATCGGGCTCGGTGCGAAATAGCCAATCGGTGCGCGGGTTGTTAATACAGTAGAGATAGCCCACCGGGATATGGATCCAGTGGTAGTTATCGCGGCCACCTGCTTCAATCAGCAGCACCTTATTGTTAGGGTTGGCGCTCAGCCGGTTGGCCAGCAGGCACCCGGCGGTGCCTGCTCCTATCACGATATAGTCAAATTTATTATTCGTTGATTCTGACATTGGCTGGCTCCCGTAACGGTTAGGCGTTACTTCGCCGTAGGCATCACAAACTCAGCGCCAGCATCAATCGAATCCGACCAGCGCTGCATGATAGATTTCTGCTTGGTGTAGAAACGCACGCCTTCTTCGCCGTAAGCGTGGGTATCACCAAACAGTGAGCGTTTCCAGCCACCAAAGCCGTGCCACGCCATGGGCACCGGAATGGGCACATTGATACCTACCATACCAACCTGAATACGGCGGCCAAACTCACGCGCCACGCTACCGCTTTCGGTAAAGCAGCTAACGCCGTTGCCGAACTCGTGGTCGTTAATCAATTGAATCGCGGTGGCGATATCCGGCACCCGCACACAGACCAGCACCGGGCCAAAAATCTCTTCTTTGTAGATGGTCATTTCAGGCGTGACATTGTCAAACAGCGTGCCGCCCATCCAGAACCCTTCGGCACAGTCATCACCCGCCTCTGAGGCCTCAAAGCTGCGGCCATCAACCACTAATTCAGCGCCTTCCGCTACGCCTTTTTCGATATACCCGGTAATCCGCTGATGGGCTTGGCGGGTGACAATGGGGCCCATTTCCGCATCCAGCTGCATACCGTCTTTTACTTTTAACGCTTTAGCTCGCTCTGCCAAGGCTGGAACGACTTTATCCGCCACGTCGCCCACTAACACCGCCACGCTAATCGCCATGCAGCGCTCACCGGCAGAGCCATAAGCAGCACCGATCAGTGCATCGACGGCTTTATCCAAATGGGCATCGGGCATCACCACCATGTGGTTTTTGGCCCCGCCCAACGCTTGAATCCGCTTGCCGTTGCGCGCGCCGCGCTCGTAAATCAGGTTGGCAATGGGCGTGGAGCCGACAAACGACAGCGCCTTAACGTTTGGATGGTCGATTAGCGCTTCCACCGACTCTTTATCGCCCTGTACAACATTGAACACGCCATCGGGCAAGCCCGCTTGTTTCAGCAGCTTAGCCATTAGCAGCGAAGCGCTGGGGTCAAGGGGGCTGGGCTTCAAAATAAACGTATTACCTGCGGCAATGGCTACCGGGAACATCCACATTGGCACCATGGCGGGGAAATTAAACGGCGTTATACCAGCAACAACGCCTAACGGCTGGCGCATGGTCCAGTTATCAATCCCGGTACTGACCTGCTCGGTGTAATCGCCCTTAAGCAACTGCGGGATACCGCAGGCGAATTCAACAATATCAATACCGCGAGCCACTTCCCCCTGGGCGTCGGTGAACACCTTGCCGTGCTCTTTGGTAATCGCTTCGGCTAACTCATCTTTATGAAGATTGAGCAGCTCTAAAAATTTGAACATCACGCGGGCACGGCGAATGGGCGGGGTATCGGCCCAGGCGGGAAAGGCAGCTTGGGCCGCCTCTACTGCGGTGTTCACGTCTACCGCAGAGGCAAGTGACACACGGCCGGTAACGTGGCCGGTGGCAGGATTGAATACGTCCTGAGCGTTTGAAGATTCACCAGCGGTGACCTGGCCGTTAATAAAGTGCTGAATCGCTGTTGTTGTCATAGGGTTAGTTGTTGTGGAATTAGTTGTCATGAGATTACCTGTGCGCGTGTGAAGTGCTTGCTAAGAAAAGCCTGTTAGTAAAAGCCTACTTTTAACCTAGCCTACCCCGCTCTACGCACGGATCAATTGAGTTATTTAAAAGCCAGTTATAAGCTCTACTAATATCAGCGCTAGGATATGAGGCTCACCATGCAAGACTACGCCACACTGCGCGCCTTCGTGGCCGTTGCAAGAACGGGCAGCGTGTCACGCGCCGCAGAACAACTACACCTGACGCAACCGGCCATTAGCCTAAAGTTGAAGCAATTACAGCTAAATTTGGGGCTGACGCTGTTTAGTCGCCGCCCCCAAGGCCTTGCGCTAACCGCCGACGGCCACGCGCTGCTGCCTGCTGCTGAAAAAGCTCTGGCCAGCGCCCAGGCCTTTGAACAAACCGCCGGAACCCTGCACAGCACGCTGCGCGGCAAGCTCTCCATCGGCACCATTGTTGACCCGGAATTTCTCCGCCTTGGCGCTTTTTTAAGCCGCTTAATGGCACGCGCACCCCAGTTAGAAACCGAACTGCATCACGGAATGAGCGGCAGCGTGCTGAACCGCGTTGAACAGGGCGATTTGGATGTCGGCTTTTATTTAGCGCCGCCCGGCCAAGGGCCTGAACAGGCCCCTGGATTCACTCCAGGAAAAGAGCATGAGGCACTGGCCTGGCGCGAGCTGACGCACTTCCACTACCACGTTATCGCCCCTGCGGGCTGGGAAAATAGGCTGATTGATACCCGTTGGGAACACCTGGCAACGCTACCGTGGATTGTCACCCCGCAAAATTCCGCCCACCACCGGCTGTTAAAGCAGGCGCTAGCGAAAAGCGGCGCGGTGCCTAACCGGGTGGCCCAGGTCGACCAGGAAGCCTGCATGTTGGACCTGGTGCGCGCAGGCGTTGGCCTGAGCCTGGCACGCGACGCCCTGGCGATGACGGAACGTCAGGAGAGTGGCCTGGCGGTTGCAGACAATATTCGCCTGCCCTGCGCATTAAGCTTTATCTGGCGTCACGACAGCGCCAACGAACCAACCGTCAACGCTGCGCTCAGTACGTTGGATGAAGTTTGGCCACATCGACTGAACTGATGGCGTAAATCACTGCCGGACACATAAGTACTGCTGAAGAATGAGTACTGCTGAAGAGTGAGCGCTGTCGTTACGCATAAGCGCTCATGTTGTACTACAGTGACCGTACATCAGAAATAGACCGGTCGGTTGATAAGCGTCCTGGAGCTGGACGCTTTGACCCAACGTTGATCTATAGATAGGAGATCTTATGAGCAACAGTATCAAGACGATCAATCCCACCAATGGTGAAACCCTCGAATCCTATACGCTAATGAGCAGCGCGGAAGCCAAGCAGATAGTGGACGCCTGCTACGAGGCGTTTCTCGATTGGCGCCTAGAATCGCTGGAAAGCCGCGCTAAAACGGTCAAAGCCATTGGCCAAGCGCTGCAAAAACACAAAGGAGAACTTGCTGACCTGATGGTCAAAGAGATGGGGAAACTGCCTTCTCAGGCTCGTCAGGAAGTTGATTTGTGTACCGGCATCTGTGACTACACCACTGAACATGGCCCCAAAAAGCTAGCCGACGAAGAGCGTCAGCCTGGCAATGGCGAGCGCGGTTTTGTGACCTACTCACCAATGGGCGTGATCTACGGCATTCAGCCCTGGAACTTCCCGGCGTATCAGGTGGTACGTTACTCCATCGCCAACCTCATGGCGGGTAACGGCGTGCTGCTAAAACACGCTGAAAACGTGACCGGCAGCGGCCTGCTGCTGGAAAAAATCTACCGCGAAGCGGGGCTTCCTGAGAACGTCTTCCGCACGCTGGTGATCTCTCACGATATTTCTGACGAAGTCATCGCTCACCCTGCCGTGCGGGGCGTGACGCTAACAGGCAGCGACGGCGCAGGCCGTAAAGTCGGCGCCAAAGCCGCTGAAAACCTTAAGAAGACGGTACTGGAACTGGGTTCCAACGACGCTTACCTGGTACTTGATGACGCCGATATGGATGTCGCCATCGACACCTGCGTAACAGGGCGCGTCTACAACGGCGGTCAAACCTGTGTGGCGGCCAAGCGTTTTGTGGTCACTGACAAGAACTATGAAACGTTTAAAAAACGCTACGTAGAGCGCATGCAGGCGCTGAAAGCAGGTGACCCAACCCAAGAAGACAGCGACCTTGGCCCCATGGCCCGCGTCGATCTTCGCGATGGCCTCCACAAGCAGGTGGAAGAGAGCGTGCGCAAAGGCGCGAAGATTCTTTGCGGCGGTGAAAAGCCATCAGGCAAGGGCGCGTTTTACCCGGTCACCGTGCTGGATAACGTCACCCCTGGTCAGCCCGCTTACGACGACGAGCTGTTTGGCCCCGTCGCTGCGCTAATTCGTGCCAAAGATGACGAAGATGCCATGCGCATTGCCAACGACAGCCGTTACGGCCTGGGCGGCGGCATCATCTCTAAAGATGTAAAACGCGCCACCGAGCTTGCCAGCAAGTACTTTGATACCGGCATGGTGTTTATCAATGGCTTTGGTGTTGCTACCCCGGAAATGCCTTTCGGTGGCGTGAAAAACTCGGGCTATGGCCGCGAGCACGGCGGCTTTGGCATGCTTGAGTTCGTCAATGTTAAGTCGGTGATTGTCGTCCAAGAGTAATGCGGTAAACGCTCAACATCATGAGCGGTAAAACATCTGCAACGGAAACAAGAGCGCCGCTAGCTTTTCATCAGGCTAGCGGCGCTTTTTTGCCACACTAAAAAGCGTTTAAGCGCGCTGTGGCGATCGGCGCTGCCAAAGTTTTAGCCCAATTGCCATCACTACCCAGGCCACCAGTGCAGCGATAACGTCGTCTAGCACAATGCCAAAGCCGCCCTGCACATACTCCGCCAGATGAATCGGCGGCGGCTTGATCGAATCAAAAAACCGATACACAACGAAAGCCAGCGCCATGACCAGCGGATGACGCGCAGCCTTCAACCCAATGACCGCCAGCGGGAACGCCAGGAACTCATCGGCGACGATACTGCCGTGGTCTAATCCTGCAAACTGCAGCGAAGCGTAGTGACAAACCGGCACCGCCAGCGCTAGCAAAATAACCATAACGGCACCCTGCTGAACCAGCGGGCGGCTTAACAACCACCACGCCAGCGGAACTCCCAGCAACGAACCAACCGTACCCGGTGCCACCGGCGCTAGCCCTAACCCAAAGCCGGTGGCTAGCCAAAAATTAACCGTCTCCAGCATTAACCTGCCTGCTGCGCTTGACGCTCAAGTTCAGCGGTCATCTCTTTGGGCAAGTTAAGCGCGCTGCCCAACTGGTCAAGCCAGGCGCGCTCCATGGGTTTTTGGTCATCGATCACGGCCACGCTGATTAAATACATTTCGCGTGCCGCTTGAGGGGAGTCCGCTTCGCGGGCCAGCGCCTGGGCATCCAACGGCGCTTTTAGCTGCTGTTCCACCCAGTTGTGCATCTCTTGATCGGCACCCAGGGCATCAATCTGCTCGGTGATTAGCGCCTGCTCTTGCTCATCAATGTGGCCATCGGCCCGGGCAGCCATAATCATCGCCTGCAACAGCTCCAGGCTGCGGCGCTCTTGATACTCACCGCTAAGCACTTCTACCCGTTCGCCTTCCGATGCGCTTTGGCCAGCACTTTGGTGCGCATTGCCATTTTTCGCCGCTTGGGAGTTCTGCCAGGCTTTCCAGGCCAGCGCGCCGACACCGGCAATGGCACCGTATTTTAGTGCCTTGCCGCCCATGCTGCGGCCGCGTTTGGAACCCACTAGCAGCCCCATAGCGCCGCCGCCCAGCAGGCTTTTGACATCAAAACCACCGGAGGAGCCGCCGCCTTGGTCGCTTCTGCCCTGGCTGCTGCCACCACCGCCGAGCTGCTTAGAAAGCCCGCTCAGCATGCCTTTGATATCGACACCGCTGCCACTGCCGCCCTTCTGGCTTCCGCCCGCTTGTTGCATCAGCTGCTGTAAAATTTTGCTTGCGTTCATCCTTGCACTCCTAAGTATATGTTATTTTTAGGGCTCGTTTGACGATTCACTCACGTTATAAAACATACTGCATGAACGCAGCATGAACTAGCGCTGCCTTAGGCGTTAAAGAAGTGCGCCCTTTACTTCCACCGAGCTGCCCTGGCGGCTGGCACGCACGTCTATACGGACTGGCATTTGCTCTTTGAGTTCGCTGACATGGGAGATCACACCAATCATGCGCCCGCCCATTTGCAGTTCGCTAAGCATGGCGATGGCTTGGTCCAAGGCATCCTGATCCAGGCTGCCAAAGCCTTCATCGATAAATAGTGTATCCAGCTGAATACCGCCAGCGTAAGCCTGCACCACATCCGAGAGCCCCAGCGCCAGCGAAAGCGCGGCCATAAACGATTCCCCGCCAGAAAGCGTCGCTACCGAGCGGTTCTTACCGGTGTAGGTGTCGGCCACATCCAGTTCCAGCCCCGAGGCTTTGTTGCCTTTTGACGGATCTTCCCGACGCACCAACTGATAACGCCCGCGGCTCATGCGCACCAGCCGCTCGGAGGCTTGAATCAGCACGTCATCCAGCAGCACGCCCAGCACAAAGCGCTGCAGGCTAATACGGTGCCCGGTGCGGCCATTGGCGACTTCGCTGAGCGTGCCCCACAGCTGATATTGGGCTTCGAGCTCTGCCTGCGCCGTATGAGCAGTGGCCAGCTTTTGGCCAATGCCTTTGAGCGTGGTCAACCGTCCATCCAGCCCCCGCCAGGCCTCTAGCTTGGTGTGCTCTTCTGCCTGGGCGGCCTCGGCTAGGCTGGTCAGCGCGGTGATATCCGGCGGCGCTTTTCCCGCCAGCTGGGTGTGGTAATTCTCCAGCGCGCCTTCAAGCTCGGCTAAGCGACGTTGGTACGCCTCTACTTGGCGAGTTAACTCTTGCTGTTGTAGGTCATCCAACTGCGCTGCCTGAAACGCCGCCTCATCACTAAAAGGGCTGGCCTGCAGCGCGGCGTGCCACGCTGTTTGGGCTTGTTCAAGTGTTTGTTTAGCCTGTTCGACTCGTTCGCTTGCCCCGCGCCATTGCTCGTCTGCTCGCGCCAGCTGGGTTTGGCTAGTCGAAAGCGCCTGCTGAGCACTCTCCCAGGCTTTTTCCAGCTGTGCGATCTGGCGTTCCAGCTCAGCGAGGGTTTGGCGCATTGCCTCAGGGTCGCGGGCATTTTCCGGCAGCGATTGGCTCAGCTGGTCACGCTGGCTTTCTAGCCGCAGCGCGTCTTCTTTGGCCTTTTCAACCGCGGGTTGCTGGGTTTTGAGCTGTTTATCCAGCGCGACCCACTCACGGCGCAGCGTATCGCGAGCGGCGTTTTGCTGGCTAATCTCAGTCTCAACGCTTTCCCGGCGCTGCACTTGGCGGCGCAAATCTTCGCAGGCATGTTGCAGCTCAATTAGCGCGTGGCTAGCCCACTCGCCCAGCTGCTGGCTAAGCCGCTGAGCCTGCTCTGCGGTGTAGTTAATCTGCTGCGCGAGCTGATGATGATCACGTTCGGCGCTCTGGCGTGCTTGGCGAGCCTGTTCTTGCGCCGCCCTGGCGTCTTCAACCTGCGCCTGGGTGACCACGTCTGCACTGTTGGCCGCTGGGGCTGGATGCTCCAGGCTGCCGCACACCGGGCAAGGAGCATCCTGTTCAAGAGTAAGCGCTAACAGCGCGGCCTGCCCCTGGTGCCAGCGCATCTCCTGCTCGGTGGCGTGGCGCTGCGCTTGCTCTGCTTCGCGTTGCTGGCGGTTGAGAGCTTCCGTTGCCTGCTGCTGTTGCGTGGTTAACGCATGCCCTTGCCGAGTGAGATCATCCAGCTCTTGGCGCTGGGTTAGCAGGTGGTTATGGCGGCTTAGCTCTGCGGGGGCGCTGGCCAACTGCTGGAACTCAACCTGTAAACGCTCCAGATTAACGCCTATCGCTTCGCCCTGCTGGCGAATGCTATCTAGCTGCGCCTCATCACGCTTGAGCGCCCCATCGGCCTGTTGCCAGGCAGCCTGCGCCGTTTGAAAACGCCCTTGCAGCTGGCTTAACTGCTGGCTTTTAAGGATAAACTCGCCCAGCTGGCGATGCTGTTCACGCAGTGCGGGAAGCTCCGCCTGACGCTGGCGTGCCGTTTCTAACGCCTGCTGCGCCTGTTCGGCGTTAGTACGCTGGGTGGCTAAGGCGGCTTGCGCCTGCTGCTGATCGGCTTGGGCGACGGTTAACGCCTGCTGCGCCTGAACTAAAGCGGTACTGTAAGGGCGCAGCGCCTGGGCGTGGGTGCTTTGCGCTAAACGCTCTTTACTGCTCTCTATGCGAGCGTGCTGCTCAAGATGGCGGGTTTTATCCGCCGCAAGCCGATCGCGGGCCTCAAATTTGCGCTGCAGTTCCAGCGCCTCATTGCGCTGCTTTTCGGCGCTGCGGCATTTCAGCTGGGCGGCTTCGAACTGTTGCCGCGCTTGGTCTACCTGGGGTGTCAGTGCTTCAAGCTCCTGCGCTAACGCGGCTTCGCTGGCAAGCTCTCCGCCGGCAAGAATGCCGCTGATATGCTGGCGATGATCATTCACCGCCCGCTCGATTTGATTGGCCTGAGTGCGCAGGCGCTCTTCAATACGCTGAAAAATCTGCGTTTGAAACAGCTGAGAAAAAATCACTTCGCGCTCTTTGGAGCCAGCCAGCAGCAGTTCGCGGAACTTGCCCTGGGGCAGCACCATCACCTGGCGAAACTGGTTAGCATCCAGGCCAATCAGGGTTTGCAGCTCTGCGGTGGCATCGTTGACCTTGCGGGCGACTAAGCAGGTTTCGACCTCGCCACCCGTTTTCAAACGCCACAGCTGCGCTTCCGCGTTATGGGTGGTGGTGCCTTCGCCGCGCGCCTTGGGGCGTTCCTGCTGGGGCACGCGGCGAACCCGGTAATCCACGCCTCGCAGGCGAAAATCGAGCGTCACTTCGGTTAGCAGCGCGGCGTCCGCTTGATCACAGCGCATCTGCGCGGGGTCGCGCTCGTTGCCGGTGGTTTGGCCGTAAAGCGCAAAACACAGCGCATCAAGAATCGAGCTTTTGCCCGCTCCGGTGGGGCCATTAATCAGAAACAGCGGGCTTCTGCCCAGCGCAGTGAAATCAATGCGTTCTGTGCCCGCAAAAGGCCCAAACGCCTGCATGGTGAGGGTTAACGGCGTCATTCTTGAACCTCATCGCGCTGCAGCTGGTTAATTAACGCCGCCATGGCACTCGCCTGCTCATCGCTCATGGCTTCCCCGCTGGTTTGATTAAAGAAATCGCTGAACATGTCCAGGGCATCAAAGCGCAGCCGCTCGCGATCAAGCTGCTGATGGCCATGGGTGCCCAACATGCCGGGCTTTTCTAGGTGCAGCACGTTGGGATAGACATCACGTAGCTTGCCCATGGGGTCGAGAATGGCGTGGCGATCGGTTAGCCGCACCAGCAGGTAGTCATCGGCGTTGGCATCCGTTCGCCCCTGGGCAATCAACGCAGCCATCTCGCCTTCTAACACGCGCACTTCACGGCTGGGTGTTAGCGGGATCTGCTCAATCTGCGTGACGCCGCTGGCATCTAACTCTACTAGCGTTACGCCTTTACGCTGGCTGGCTTCGGAAAAGCTGTATTTGAGCAGCGAGCCGCTGTAGCGAATATGCTCGCCGCCGCGATACTGCGGGCCGTGAAGGTGGCCAAGTGCCACGTAGTCAAAGCTTTGCATGGGCTGCCAGGTAACGCTTTCGGCCCCACCTAACGTTAGCGGGCGCTCAGAATCGGAGGCGCTGCCGCCATCCACAAAGCAGTGGCTCATCAGCACGCACGGGCGCGTTGGGTGGCGCTGCTCGCTAATGCGTTCGACCAAATAGCGGTGAGCGCCATCAAAATCGCGCACCTCAACGTTGAACTGGCTGCGCACATGCTCGGGGTCAGCGTAGGGGATGCCGAACACATCCACCTCAACGCCTTGAATGGCCAGCGTTACCGGCGTGGCAAAATCTGATAAATCGGAAAGGATATGCAGCCCGGCTTGGCGCAGGTGGCGCGCGCCGAAGCGCAGCCGTTCGGCTCCATCGTGGTTGCCTGAGATCATTACCACCGGCAGCTTGCGCTCTTCGCAGAGCGCGTGGAGCACCTCATCCAGCAGCGTGACAGCGGCAGCAGGCGGCACTGAACGGTCGTAAATATCGCCCGCAATTAACACCGCATCGACCTTTTCGCGGTCGATGATCTCGATGAGTTGGTTGAGCACATGGCGCTGATCATCCAGCAGCGAAAGGTTGTGAAACAGCCGCCCCAGGTGCCAATCGGCGGTATGAAGTAGGCGCATAGCAAGCTCAGCAAAAAGGGTGTAGCGGCATGATAACAACCCGACACTTTATCTACCCATAAAAAAGCCCCGCACGCTGGCGAGGCTTATTCAAGGCTAAGCCGTTTACTAACGACGGAAGGCGTCAGGGTAGGTGGTTAAATCAACCCCCCACATGATGGGTAACAGGAAATACACGGCCGCCGTAATCAATAGCATGGCAATGATGTTTAGCCAGAACCCGTTGCGCACCATTTCGATGATGGTGATTTTGCCGGTGGCAAAGATAATCGCGTTGGGCGGGGTGCCCACCGGCAGCATAAAGGCGCAGTTGGCGGCCATCGCGGCGGGCACCATCAGCACAAAGGGATGAATGTTGAGCGCCAGCGCCAGTGACGCCAGCACCGGCAGAATCATCGTCGCGGTGGCGGTGTTTGAGGTGATCTCGGTTAAAAACAGCACCATGCCGGTCGCCAGCAGGATTACCAGCAAGAAGTTGACGCCTTCCAGCACGCTCATTTGCCCACCGATCCACTGCGCTAGGCCAGAAGAGCCGAAACCAGCCGCAATCGCCAAACCACCACCGAACAGCAGCAAAATGCCCCAGGGCACATCTTTGGCGACATCCCAACCCAACAAACAGCCGCCTTTAGTTTTAGAGGGGATCAAAAACAGCAGCAGTGCGGCCACCACCGCAATCATGGTGTCGTTGAGACCAGGGATGTTGATGATCTGCCCCTGCCATAGAAACGAACGCGTTATCCAGAAAAACGCAGCAAACAGAAAAACACCGAGCACGGCTTTTTCTTCAAAAGAGATATGACCCAATGCGGCCATTTCTTTTTTAATTAACGCTTTACCACCTGGCAGCTTGCTTAATTTAATCGGGTAGATAAAACGCGTGAGCATGATCCAGCCAATAAACAGCAGCGTTACCACCACGGGCAGAGCAAACACCAGCCACCCGGCGAACGAAATTTCAACGCCAAACAGCTCGTTTACAATGGCAGCTAAAATAATATTGGGCGGGGTGCCGATCAACGTTCCCAGGCCACCGATGGTGCCACCGTAGCCAACACCAAAAATCAACGCTTTACTAAACTTATCAATTTCACCGCTGTGATCGCCTTCGGTTTTGCTCAGCTCTTGAGTGACTTGATAAACAATCGCGGTACCAATCGGCAGCATCATCATCACCGCTGCGGTATTGGATACCCACATCGACAAAAAGCCGGTCGCGGCCATAAAGCCAAATACGATGCTGTTAATCGTGGTGCCCAGCACGGCAATAATTGATAGCGCGATACGCTTGTGCAAATCCCACTTTTCCATCGCCAGGGCAATCATAAAGCCACCCAGGAACAGGAAAATAATCGGGTTGCCGTAAGCGGCGGTTACGGTACTGCCCTCTAACGCCCCGGTAATCGGCAGAAGCACGATGGGCAGCAGCGAGGTTGCTGGAATGGGAATGGCTTCGGTAATCCACCACACGGCTACCCATAGCGTTGTCGCCAATACCATGCGGCCTTCATAGCTTAAATCTTCGGGGTGAAAAAATAGCACTACTAGGGCAAACAGCAACGGGCCTAGCAGTAAGCCAACCTTCTGCGGGGCAGTATACGCAGGCGGCTTGGGCTGATTAGCAGGTTCATGATTAGAAGGTTCATGTTTAGCATTTAATGCCGCCGCTTTAGCTGCCCCGCCGGTGGGCAGTGCGCACATCAATAAATTTTTAGCTTGGTAGTGGGAGTGCCACAGCTGATCCCATACCGTCATCAGGGCGGTTTTATGCATACGGTTGGCCACTTACGTTCGGGGTTGAAAGAAAAGTTAAAAGAAAAGTTGAGGGGCACCCTTCAAGCAAAAAATCTGCTTACAGAGCAGTATGAGACCCTCATGAGGCGCCCTTTATTCACTGCCACAGGCAATTAGTCCAGCGCTTTACCCCGATATACAACTAAAGTATAAAGACTTTAGTTTAATTATTAGCAACATCTAATTATACCGCAAGCGTATGCGTGGCGTATGGCGTATGGCGTATGGCGTATGGCGTATGGCGTATGGAAAAAGTGAATCAGAGATGTCTTAACATTTGCCCTAAAAAACCAATAAGCTTATTTAAAACAGTAAGCCTATTTAAAAAATAATCGTCTTTTAATGACAGTTACTCATTAAAACAACTAACTAAAACATACTAAAAACGTACTTGTGTTGGTGGTTTTCTTCCTAACTCCAGAGCACTTCACAACACTGGCTATACTATCGTTAACGGCCTGCCTTATTTTCACGTTAATGGGATGTCAGTATCTGGTTTTATTGAGCTATTCACAGTTGAGCTATTCACAATGGAGCTATTCACAATTGAGTATTCATAGTTAAACCCTTCACCATTAGAGCTTTTACGTTAGCACCTTTTACATTAATCGGCTCAATGTGCGCTAGCGAACGGACGCCATCCCGTGGCACGACCATTGTGATAGCAGGGGAAACTTCGTTTGTGCGGATGACAAAAGCGCACTTTCACCAGGATGGAATCTGTGAACCAATTTCTCCGTTATGTGCGCAGGCAACATGCGTTTGCAGCGCCATGGAATTCCTCTACTCCGGTTAGGGAAGAACTCTTTAGCGCTGAACGGCTTGAACAACACGCGGGCAGTTTGGCACTTGCCCAGGAAGTGACCAGTACGCCACCCAAGGTAGTGTCTTTAACCAAACGGCTTAACGATAACGCGACAACATTATTAGCAGTTTACCGCGAAAGCGCTGCGGCGCTGTCGGGTGGGCGCGATATTGTCCCTGCGGCTGCTTGGCTGCTCGACAATTACCACCTTATTGAAGCCCAGATCCGCGAGATCCGTAGTGATCTTCCCCCCGGCTATTATCGTCAGCTGCCTAAACTCGCCAAAGGCCCTTTTGCCGGCTACCCGCGGGTGTTTGGCATCGCGTGGGCGTTTGTTGCCCATACCGACAGCCACGTTGATATTGATACCCTACAAACGTTTATTACCGCTTATCAACGCGTTCAGCCGCTTACTATTGGTGAACTGTGGGCCGTGGCTATCACACTGCGCATCGTGCTGATTGAGAACCTACGGCGGCTCGCCGACCAAATCATTAACGAACAAACGGCCAGGGACGAAGCCGACACCTTAGCCGCGAAATGGTTAAAGCCCGCAAACAAGCGAACAGCCTTAGATCTCAACACCTTTATCACCGAGACCGGCACCCCCAACCTTCAAGCAGGGCCGTTAGCTGAACCGCTAGCAGCGCAGTTCACCGCCCAACTTGCTAAACGGCTGCGCGGCCTAGACCCGCGTAGCAGCCCGCTCGTAGGCTGGCTGGAAGAGCAGCTAAGCCATCAAGGCGAAACCATAGACGAGGTGGTTCAGCACGCGCAGCAACGTCAAGGGGCTGCCAACGTGACCGTGCGCAACATCATCACCAGCATGCGGTTTATTTCCAGCATCGATTGGGCTGAGGTGTTTGAGAGTGTCAGTCTGGTAGACGCAACACTACGCCAGCAGAGTGCGTTTGATAGCTTAGATTTCACCACCCGCAACCAATACCGCAGTGCGGTTGAGCAACTTGCCCGAGGCTCCCAACACACTGAACTCGCGGTGGCTGAAGCGGCGCTAGCCCTGTCACAGCTGGCAGAGGCAAACACCGAAGACCCCGCCGAAGCCGCCCGTAAACGCGACCCTGGCTATTTTTTAATTGGTTCAGGACGTGAGGCGCTTGAACATACGCTTGGCTTTTCCCCTTCGCCTGCCCAGCGATTGCGTCGGTCACTGCTTTTCCACGGTATTAACAGCTATATCTGGATGATGAGCGTAGTGACTTTAAGCCTCATGGCGCTGGCCGGTGGGTTGTTGCTTGCTTTACCGGTTCCGTTACGTGAATTCCCGCTGCCCTGGCTGCTATTGCTGGGCGTTTTTGGCTTACTGCCGATTATCGAAGTGGCGACGCTCATCGTTAATCGGCTGATTATTTCCTGCGTTGGTGCCCAGCCGCTGCCTAGCCTAGACCTTTCCAAAGGAGTGCCACCCCGGCTGCGAACGCTGGTTGCAGTGCCTACGCTATTAACCGATGAGCAAGACCTGCGCGAGCAGGTTGAGCGCCTTGAAGTGCATCATTTATCTAGCGGTGAAGGCGCGCTTGCTTATGCATTGGTTATTGATGGCGTGGATGCCCACCTTGCTGAGCTGCCGGGAGAAGCAGCGCTGCTTTCTGCGGCTCAGGGGTGGATTGATGCATTAAATGAACGTTATTCACTGGGCAGCCCGCACGCGGGCAGCAGCGATCAGCGCTTTTTCTTGCTACACCGGCGGCGGCTATTTAATCACAGTGAAAATACCTGGATGGGCTGGGAGCGCAAACGGGGCAAGCTGCATGAGCTCAATCGACTGCTGCGGGGTGCCGATGATACTACCTTTATTGACCCGCCCGCCCTGCCCCGTGATGTGCGCTATGTGATCACGTTAGATGCTGACACGCGCCTTCCCAGAGGGGCTGCCAGCCGGTTGATTGGCAAGATGGCGCACCCGCTAAACCAGCCGCGAATGGATGTACAGCAGCGCCGGGTGGTCGAGGGCTACGCCATCTTGCAACCACGGGTCACGCCGTCATTACCCACCGGTGGAGAAGGCTCCATCTATCAACGGCTATTTTCCGCACCGGGCGGTATTGACCCGTATGCCGCGACAATTTCTGATCTTTACCAAGACTTAGTAGGTGAAGGCTCATTCGCTGGCAAAGGCATTTATGACATTGATGCCTTTCAAGCCTCGCTCGCTGGCCGAGTGCCTGAAAACACGCTGCTCAGCCACGACTTATTTGAAGGTATTTATGCCCGTGCAGGGCTTGCCTCAGATATCGAAGTGATTGAAGATTTTCCCGCCCGTTACGATGTGGCAGCTAAGCGCCAACACCGCTGGACCCGCGGCGACTGGCAGCTGCTGCCATGGCTGGCGGGTGCTGACCTGCCGCTCACCGGTCGTTTGAAAATGATCGGCAACCTGCGCCGTTCGCTGATTCCCCCGCTATTGCTCGCAAGCCTGGTGGCCAGTTGGCAGCTGCCCTTTATGATGGCGCTTGCCAGCACGCTGCTGCTGTTAGCCGTGGTCGGTGCCCCGGTGCTGCTCTCTCTCACCATATCCTTGGTGCCCTTTCAGGCACGCTCAAAGCTGCGCCACCACTACCATCTCTGGTTTGATGAGCTAAAGCTAGGTTCTGTGCAAATGCTACTGCTGGTGGTTTTTTTACCCGACCAGGCATGGCGCATGCTGGATGCTATCGCCAGAAGCTTAACCCGTATTTTTTATACGCACCGGCACCTGCTTGAATGGGTATCAGCCGCCCAATCGATGAAAAGCCCGCCCTTAACGGTAGCGGGTTTTTATCAACGTATGGCACCGGGCACGCTGCTCGGGTTTATGGTGGCACTGAGCGCGCTGTGGTCTGCCGGTGATACCTGGGTAATCGCCCTGCCCCTGGCGCTGCTGTGGCTGGCGGCACCGGCAGTGGCCTCGTGGTTAAGCAGCCACAAAAGCGCGGTTGTTCAGCCGACGATCTCAGAAGAGGAAGCGCTCGAACTACGTTTGATTGCGCGGCGCACGTGGCGTTACTTCGAAACCTTTGTAACCCCAGCTGACAACGGCTTACCGCCCGACAACTTTCAGGAAGACCCAACGCCCGCCTTGGCCCAGCGCACCTCGCCCACCAATATGGGGCTTTATTTACTCTCAACGCTGGCTGCACGGGATTTTGGCTGGCTAGGCACCCAGCAGGCGCTTCAACGCCTTGAAACCACCTTGGAAACGATGCAAGGCCTCCCCCGCTACCGGGGGCACTTCTACAACTGGTACACCACCCATGACCTGCGCCCGCTAGACCCCCGCTATGTATCAACGGTAGATAGCGGCAACCTGGCGGGTCATCTTATCGTCATCGCCAATGCCTTTGAGACACTGCAAACGAAAGCCCGGTTAACAGACCCGCGTGAAGGCATTGCCGATACGTTGAGCCTGGCGCGCGATGCGCTTAAGCACGCCGCCGCGTCGCCTAACACGTTGCCTGAAAAGTTTGCTGCTTTACTGAGCGTTCAGTTTGAAGCCATTGATGCCCAGCTCAAAAGCGACGCAATGGCGTCGGCGTGGCTGACGAACTTATCCCTATTAACGAACTTATCCCTATTAACAGACAAGGCCTTACGCCTGCTTCGCGCCACCATTAACGATCAGCCAGGCCTGCCGTGTGAAGAGCTGCTGTTTTGGGTGGAAGCACTGCATAAAACGGTGACTCAACACATTGATGACCGCGCCGTTCAGCCAGGCGAACAAGAACAGCAGCTGGCTAACCGCATGCAGCAGCTGGCAAACGCCGCACGACGCATGGCAGTAGGCATGGATTTTGGCTTTTTGCTGAATACCGAGCGCCAGCTGCTTTCAATCGGCTACTCTCTGGACGACCACTGCCTGGATACCAGCTGTTACGACCTTTTGGCCTCTGAAGCGCGGCTTGCCAGCCTGTTTGCGATTGCCAAAGGGGATATTCCCACCCGCCACTGGTTCAGGTTAGGACGACCGGCAACGCCGCTCAGCTTTGGCTCTGCTTTAATTTCCTGGTCGGGTTCGATGTTTGAGTACCTGATGCCGTCACTGGTTATGCGCGCCCCAGGCGGCAGCCTGCTTGAACAAACCAACCGCCTGGTGGTCAAGCGTCAGGAAGCGTATGCCTCTCAGCTTTCCGCGCCGTGGGGCATTTCGGAATCTGCCTATAACGCGCGTGATTTTGAATTCACCTATCAATACTCCAACTTTGGCGTGCCCGGTTTGGGGCTTAAGCGAGGGCTATCCGCCGATCTGGTTATCGCCCCTTACGCCACTGGCTTGGCCACCATGGTTGACCCCAACGGTGCCTGCCGCAACTTCAAACGCTTAGAAGAGCTGGGCGCGTTAGGGCGCTATGGTTTTTATGAAGCGCTCGACTTCACCCGTTCGCGGCTGCCTGCCGGGGAAGACATGGTCATCGTGCGCAGCTTTATGGCTCACCACCAAGGCATGACCATCGCGGCCATTGCCAACACCTTGCACCATGGCCAGATGCGTGCGCGCTTTCACCGTGAGCCGATGATTCAAGCCAGCGAGCTGCTGCTGCAAGAGCGAGTGCCCCGCAATGTGGACATTGTTCACCCTCGTGCGGAAGAAGTGAAATCAACCGCCAGCCAAAGCATTAACGAGGCGCAAACCATTCGCCACGTGTCAACGCTGGCCAATGCCCCGCCCGTCACGCACCTGCTTTCTAACGGCTGCTACTCAGTGATGTTAACCGCCACCGGCGGTGGCTATAGCCGGTGGCGCAATATCGCCATTAGCCGCTGGCAACCCGACGCCACACGCGACCACTTAGGCAGCTTTATTTTCCTGCGCGACACCGAACTGCCAGGCGTGTGGACAGCAACCGGCCAAGGGGCAACCATCAATGCCCATGATGACAGTAATCATGTGGTCTTTGCCGAAGACTACGCCCGCTACACCCACCGCCGCGACGACATCACCACGCACATGGAAGTGCTGGTTTCCGGCGAGGACGACAGCGAAGTACGCCATATTGCGCTGACCAACAGCAGCCGCCACGCGCGTGATATCGACATTACCTCGTACTCAGAATTAGTCTTGACCACCACAGGCGCCGATAATGCGCACCCTGCCTTTGCCAAAATGTTTGTCGTCACCGAGTTCCTGGAAGAATTTAACGCGCTCATTGCCACCCGCCGACGCCGTGCGCCTGACGATGAACCCGTATGGGCGGCGCACTTTGCAGTAGTAGAAGGAGAAACCGTTGGCGAACCACAGTACGAAACCGACCGCGCCCGGTTTTTAGGTCGCGGCCACGCTACCCTGCATGCTTCTGCGCTGGCCAGCGGGCAGCGCTTATCAGGCACGGTAGGGAGCGTACTGGACCCGGTTTTTGCACTGCGCTACCGCCTTCGTGTCGCCCCCGGCAACGCTGCCCGCATCGCTTACTGGACAGTAGTGGCATCCTCCCGTGAGGCGCTAATCGATGTTATCGACAAACATCACGACCGCAGCGCCTTCGAGCGCGCCAAAACCCTGGCCTGGACCCAAGCCCAGGTGCAGCTTCGCCATCTGGGTATTCAGCCTGAAGAAGCGGCCGACTTTCAGCGCTTCGCCACCCCGCTTTTATACCCCGACCCACGCTTTAGAGCACCCAGTGAGGCCATTGAACGCGGCGCGGGGCCGCAGTCACGGCTGTGGCAACACGGCATTTCCGGTGACCTGCCGATTATTTTAATGCGCATCGACACGGTGGATGACATTGCCCAGGTGCGCCAACTGCTGCGCGCTCATGAATACTGGCGCATGAAGCGGCTATGCGTCGATGTGGTCATCATCAATGAGCGGGGGTCTTCTTACGTTCAAGACCTGCAGCATGCCATTGATACCGCCGTACTCAGCAGCCAAACGCAGCCACGGTTTAGAAATGCTCACGCGCTTGGTTCGGTGTTTACACTGCGCGCTGACCTTATGAGCCTGGAAATGCGCACGCAGCTGCAGTCGATAGCGAGCGTTGCCTTGAAAGCGCATCGCGGCAGCATGGCGAATCAGTTGGCGTTGACGCTGCCAGCCCGAGCCACGGCGAATCAGCGCCCCCTACTGCCCAAACGGCCACTGCCTCGGCCGCGTAGTGAAACGGCCACCGATACGTCTCTTTCACTGCTCCCTACGCTTGAATTTTTTAACGGCCTAGGCGGCTTTGCGCACCATGGCCGCGAGTACGTCACGATACTTGAAGCGGGAACATCAACCCCTGCCCCGTGGGTTAACGTCGTCGCCAACGCTGGCTTCGGCTTTCAAGTGTCAGCAGAAGGCGCTGGCTATGTATGGGCGGATAATAGCCGCGAAAATCAGCTCACGCAGTGGTCAAATGACCCGGTTGCAGACCCAAGCGGTGATGCCATTTATGTGCGCGATGAAGAGTCACTGGCACTTTTCACCGCCACCGCGCGCCCTATCCGCACTCAAGGCCGCTATATTGCCCGCCACGGCTTTGGCTACAGCCAGTTTGAGCATCAAACGGACGGCATTGCCTTGACGCTGCTGCATTTCGTGCCCTTGGATGCGCCCCTGAGAATTTCGCGGCTGCGCATCTGCAACCACTCAGGGCGGCCGCGCAAGCTCTCTGTCACCGCCTATGCCGAGTGGGTGCTAGGCACTTCGCGCAGTGGCTCGGCACCTTTTCTGATCTCTCGCTTCGACACTGACAGCGGCGCGCTGCTGGTTGAAAACCCTTGGAATATCACCTTCCCAGGGAAAGTAGCGTTCCTTGATATAGGCGACCAACCCGACGCCTGGACAGCCGACCGCTGCGAATTCATAGGCTATGGCAGCAGTTTGGCATCACCTGCGGGGCTGCGCAGTAAAGCCCCGCTTGCCGGCAGCCAAGGCGCGGGGTTAGACCCTTGTGCCGCGCTCAACCGCCGCGTGTCGTTAGCGGTAGGCGAAAGCATCGATATCGTGGTGCTGATGGGCCAAGGTGGCTCGGCCGCTGAAGCGCAGGCGCTGATTGCCCGTTATCGCGAAACGGATATCGACGCCGAACTCGCCAAGGTAAACGCCCACTGGCAAACGCAGCTTAACGCCATACACGTCACCACACCCGACCGCGCCATGGACATCATGCTCAACGGCTGGCTGCTTTACCAAACGATTGCCTGCCGGATTACCGCGCGCTCTGGCTTCTACCAAGCCAGCGGCGCTTATGGTTTCCGCGACCAGCTCCAAGACGGCATGGCGTTAACGTTCACGAACCCCGAAGCCACCCGTGAACATTTACTGCGCGCCGCCTCGCGACAGTTTGTCGAAGGCGATGTGCAGCACTGGTGGCTGCCGCACTCCGGCCAAGGGGTGCGCACACGCATTTCCGATGACCGGGTATGGCTGGCCTATGCCTGCGCCCACTATATCGCCACTTCTCACGACACCGCCGTGCTTGATGAGCCGGTGAGTTTTCTGGAAGGCGCCCAATTAGCCCCCGGCGAACACGACTGTTTTTTCCAGCCGATGGTGGCAGAAGAAACCGCTTCGCTGTTTGAGCACTGCGCCCGTGGCTTGGATCAGAGCCTATCGCTTTGCGGCGAGCACGGCCTGCCGTTGATTGGTGGCGGCGATTGGAACGATGGCATGAACCGCGTGGGCGAAGCGGGCAAAGGCGAAAGCGTGTGGTTGGGTTGGCTGTTAGTGCATACCCTGGAGCGGTTTATACCTTTTGCCGAGCAGCGCGAAGTGCAAACGCCGACAGCGATCAGCCAAGCACCGGCTGATAACCCGGAAGCATCACGCGCCGAGCGCTGGCGCGCCCACGCCACTGGGTTGCGTATTGCGCTGGAAAGCAACGCATGGGACGGCCTATGGTACCGGCGGGCAACTTTTGATGATGGCAGCTGGCTGGGCAGCAAAGAGAGCGATGCGTGCCAAATTGATTCGATAGCCCAGACCTGGGCGGTGCTTTCTGGTGCCGCAGAACCCCACCGGGCAGCGCTTGCCATGCGCTCTCTTGAACAAATGCTTATCAAACGCGATGAGCAACTCGCACTGCTATTCTGGCCACCCTTTGACCAGCCCCAGCGTGACCCTGGTTATATTAGCGGCTACCCGCCGGGCATGCGCGAAAACGGGGGGCAATATAGCCACGCGGCGATGTGGGCGGTTCTAGCCTTTACCAAGCTCGGCGAGGGCAGCAAGGCGCACGACCTGTTTGCGCTACTCAATCCGATTAACCATGCCCGAACGGAGGAAGAAACCGCCCGCTATCATGTTGAACCCTATGTGGTCGCTGCGGATGTTTATTCTGTTGCCCCCCACACAGGGCGCGGCGGCTGGACATGGTACACAGGCTCGGCCAGCTGGATGTATCGCGCCGGTATTGAGGGGATTTTAGGTATTCGCCGAGGGGGAAGCTGGCTAATTATCACCCCTTGTTTACCCAGCGAATGGCCGGGGTTTAGCGCGACGCTGACCATTGCCGAGACCCACTACGCGGTTAAGGTGACCACTACTGATGATGCGCTCAGCGCGCAGCTTGATGGCAGCGCCCTCGCGCTTCAACAAGGAGAAGTTCGCATCCCCTTGGATGGCCAACGCCACCAGCTTGAGGTGTTTGTCCAGCGCCACGTGGCCGTTTATTAAGATTACCGTAAACATCACCGTTAAACGGTTTAGGTATATAAAATGATACCCCCCCGGTTTTAACCGGGGGGGTATCATCATTTGCAGCGGTAATTCTTTTAAAGCGGTAATTCTTTTAAAACGATGACTCTTTAATCTAGGTATTTAATTCAGGCATTTAATCAAGATTATCTAAAGTAACCACCAGGTCTTGAGTGGAGACATCGACATTCCAGAACGTGTAGCTATCTTCATCTTCATCGATAAGACGCACATCGAAGTAAGGGCTGTTATAGCCTGTCAACGTAACCCGCTGCGTATCTCCATCCATTAATACATCGTTGCCCAGCACATCTTCTTCCCAGCTTTTCGAGTTGCCTGGGCTTACGTGCATGTAAACGATGGTATAACCAGTATTGTTAGTAATATCGACATAGTAGTCATCCGCAAGTGCCATCGATGAAACACACATCGCCACTAGCGCCACCAGCCACGTTTTAATCTGCATTACCATTTCCTTTTTCGTTCTTTTTTTGAGAAAGAGATAGAGACAATGAGCGTGGAATAGCATTTTCACCTGATATGGCATGGTTTGATTAGCTTACCAAACTCAGCTGAAATATATTCGATTTCTAACACCGCGCATAGCGTTTTAAGGTCGTATTTAGCGAAGGTAACAACAATATAAAACGAGGCAATATCGCTCAAACTGGGCCATCATTGACATAGGGCAAGAGGTAAGCCTGCGTGAAATATAGACTTACATAGAGAGCCTGGCGCTGCTTCATTGCTTGAACCCAGGCTTGGGAGCATGCCGCTAACACCCGCTAACGCTACATAGGTTCTATTATGCCGACGCTGCCCTTCAAACTCTGGCCAACCGTTATTGCGGTGGCCGTGACCCTGCTAATATGGCTGGCTGTTCCCTTACCAGAAGGCTTAACGCCCAATGCGTGGCTAATGCTGGCTATTTTCATAGGCACTATTGTCGCCATTATTGGTAAAGCCATGCCCATTGGGGCTATTTCTGTGATTGCTATTTCTATTGTTGCGGCAAGCGGCGTCACGGGGGATACGCCTGGCGCAGCCATCAATGTGGCCTTAAGCAGTTACGCCAACCCGCTTATCTGGTTAATTGCTATTGCGATTATGATTTCACGCGGGCTGATAAAAACCGGCTTAGGCGCGCGCATTGGCTACTATTTCATCTCCATCTTCGGCAAGCGGACACTGGGCATTGGCTATGGTCTCGCTTTTTCGGAGCTTTCCATTGCTCCGGTAACACCCAGTAATACTGCCCGGGGCGGCGGCATTATCCACCCCATTATGCGCTCGATTGCCCATAGCTTTGATTCACACCCAGAAGACAATACTTCTGGCAAAATTGGCAAATACCTGGCCTTAGTGAATTACCACAGCAACCCGATTACCTCGGCAATGTTTGTCACTGCTACTGCACCTAACCCACTGACTGTGCAATTAATTTCGACTGCCACAGGCGCAGAGATCCAGCTCAGCTGGCTAACCTGGGCGGTTGCTATGCTGCTGCCAGGCTTGGTCGCTATCCTGGCGATGCCTTATATTCTTTACCTGCTCTACCCACCAGAAATTAAAGAAACACCTAATGCCACCCAACTAGCGCGAGACAAGCTGGCCGAACTAGGCAAAATAAGCCGAGACGAGGGCATCATGCTGTTCGTCTTTTTGGTGCTTCTGCTGCTGTGGGCGGACATTCCGGCGTTATTTTTTGGTGATGCAGTAACCCTTAACACCACAACCTCTGCCTTTATCGGTCTTTCCATGCTGCTGCTTACCGGGGTGTTAACCTGGGAAGATGTACTGAAAGAGAAAAATGCCTGGGATACGCTACTGTGGTTTGGTGCCCTTATCATGATGGCGAGCCAGCTTAATGAAACGGGGCTGATTGATTGGTTTTCCGCCAACATGCAGGACTGGATTACCATGATGGGGATTGGTTGGGCAGGTGCCGCCGCCCTCCTCGTGCTGACGTTCCTGTATACCCATTACTTCTTTGCCAGCACCACGGCACATATCACCGCCATGATGGCTGCTTTTCTCACCGTTGGCTTAAGCCTTGGTGCCCCGCCCATGCCGTTTGTGCTGATCATGGCCGCTACCTCATCTATCATGATGACCTTAACCCACTACGCCACGGGAACGTCGCCGGTTATTTTCGGCTCTGGCTACCTGACACTAGGTGAGTGGTGGAAAGCAGGCTTTATTATGAGCGTGGTCAATCTTATTATCTGGGTGGTTGTCGGCGGTTTGTGGTGGAAGCTACTGGGTCACTACTGAGCCAAGTGCCGTTATAAACAACAAACGACTCAACGCATACAGGGGCCCTCGGGCCCCTGTATGCGTTACTAACAAGCATGTTCACTTAAACAAACATGATTACTTTTTCTTTAACTGTTCCTTGGCTTCACCTTTGCCTTTCTGAAGTTCGCCTTTCGCCTGCTGGGCTTTACCTTTCGCCTCTGTTTTGCCGCTACCGGTCACCTTACCCGCGGCTTCTTTGACTTTACCTGCGGCTTTGTTGGCGGTTCCTTTTGCTTTATCTTCTTTACCAGTTGCCATGACGAACACCTCTAATCCGTTAGTAGGGAGAGTGAGTAGGGAAAGTGGCGTGCAGGCAGGTGATACTCACGCTACCGTTATCCCACAACACACCTATCAGAGTAGCCCTTGTAAGGAAAGTTGCTGCGCTTTCTTACCTAGACCCATAGAAAAAAGCAAAAACCCCACCGCTTAGAAAGCAATGGGGTTTGTAGTCATCTATACCAATGGGGCAGATACGCCCACTTACTTAGAAGCGGTAGCGCAGGCCAATGCTGGCAGCGTCGAAGGTGTAAGCCGATTTATCCAGGTAGCGCATGTAATCCGCGCCTACTGACAAATTATTCGCTAGATCCATCTCAGCGCCTGCTCCGTAAGAGAATCCGCTTTCGCGGTCACGGTCAAAGTCTACTTCCGTGAAGCCTGCCAAGCCATACAGGCGTACTTCAGGGGCTATAGGAATAATACCTTTAGCATAAGCGCCTACTAAATAATCTAGCTCAGCACCACCGTCGGAACCACCGGTACCTAAATGCCCTTCGAGGGCGAAGAATTCGTTGAATTGGGCACCACCACGAAGTCGCAGGCCTACGTCATCACTGGAAGAACCTCTGTCTGGATCAAGGCTCCAGAACATCGCGTCACCGCCTACGTATCCTTGTGGGTAGGTGAAGGATTGTTGTGCTTGTGCAGACATTGCAAATGCGCCTGCGCCAACCAGGAGTGCCGCCGATGTAAGTGATAATACGGACATCTTCATAGGTTGTTCCTCAGTTAAAAAACAGCGTTTCCTTACTCAGCTGCAGTGTGGTTCATAACCGTGAAGAACGCAAATGCTACCTACCGCCCCTTGGACAAACTAAGCACTACTATTCCGCCCACCACCACCGCGCCACCCACTAACTGGCCAGGGCTAAGCATTTGCCCCAGCACGAAATACCCCAGCACCAAGGAGGCTACCGGTTCGATATTCATCACCGGCGCGTTGCGCGCCATATCCAGTCGTGGCACAAAAATAAACAAAATTGAAAACGCTGAGCCATAAAGCAGCCCCAGTAGCGCAAGCCCTACCCACCCCGTATTGTTGTCAGGCAGGCTCATACCACCAGGCACCGCCCCGGCAATGCCACCAATGACCATGGCGACAAACACCGTTTGCATAGTGAGCAGGCTGCGCAGGGTACTACCCACGCCAGCTAGTCGATGCTCGGTAACCCACAGTGCGCAGGCGAACACAAAGGCGGCGATTAGCCCAAAGATAATCCCCGCGACCCAGCCAGGCCCCATGCCATCGGCACTGGCAAGCCAGGAAGGAATATCCAGCACCACCAGCAAGCCGATTAAAATCGTGCCCATGATCAGGCAACTACGCAGCGTTGGCCGAGGCCCACCCAGCGCCCAGCTCAACAGCGCCAGCTGGATGGGAAACGTATTCACCAGTAACAGCGCAATAACTACCGGCAACCTCGCCACCGCCGAATAAAGGCTAACGCTTTGAATGGCGATCAGCAGCCCCACAGCGAGTTGCCACGGCCAACTGCCAGCGGGCAGCCACAGGCGTTTTTTCTGAACGATGACGAGCGCCACCAAAATCAAACAGGCAACACCAGAGCGTGTTAATACCGCCAGTAACAGCCCGGTGCCATTGTCAAACGCCAGCCGAGCAGCAACGTGATTGGCAGCGAACATGGTGGCCACACTCATCATTAGCAAAATGGCTAAATGACGCGGCAATAAATGAGGCAAAGGAGATGCTGACATAAGAGCGGTACGACTCGTTATAGTAGTGAAAGGATAAGTATTGACATCCTCCGACCACTAAATCAGAGATTGTAGTGGCGAATTCCCAGGTCGTTACCTCCCTGGTTCCTGCTTCGTCGTCCGTTGCCTTCAATGCCTTGGCATTGCCGGTCTTACACAAACTCCACAGG
>NZ_LGEN01000024.1 GCF_001507855.1 Halomonas sp. 54_146 | reverse complement strand
TGATACTTGCCGATCTCCACGAAGGCCAACTCGCCGGCGCTACCGCCCACGTGGTGGCGGCCGCCCACGCCATTGGTGGTGATATTGATGTACTGGTGGTCGGTGAAGGCGTAAGCGCCGCCGCCGAAGCGGCCGCCAAACTCGACGGCGTCCGCAAAGTGCGCGTGGCGGATAACGCCGTTTACGCCCACCAGCTAGCCGAGCCCATGGGCGCGCTGCTGGTTGAGCTGGCCGGTGATTACACCCATGTTCTCGCCAGCGCCTCTACTACCGGCAAAAACGTGCTGCCGCGTTTAGCGGCGCTAAAAGACGTCAGCCAGCTGTCGGACGTGATTGCCGTCGAAAGCGCCGACACCTTCAAGCGCCCGATCTACGCCGGCAACGCCATCGCCACCGTCAAAAGCGACGACGTACTCAAGGTTATTACCGTGCGCACCACCGGCTTTGATGCGGTCGGCGCTAGCGGCAATGCCGCAATTGAAGCGGTCGACGTGGTGGTAGACAACACCCAGTCCAGCTTTGTCAACGAAACGCTGGCCAAGTCAGACCGCCCCGAACTGGGCGGTGCCAAAGTGGTGATCTCCGGTGGCCGCGGCATGGGCAACGGCGACAACTTCAAACTGCTCGATGGCATTGCCGACAAGCTGGGTGCCGCCATTGGCGCTTCCCGCGCGGCGGTAGACGCAGGCTTTGTGCCCAACGATATGCAGGTCGGCCAGACCGGTAAGATCGTTGCCCCGGATCTGTATATCGCCGTGGGTATCAGCGGCGCGATTCAGCACCTGGCAGGTATGAAAGACTCCAAGGTGATTGTGGCCATCAACAAAGACGAAGAAGCGCCGATCTTCCAAGTGGCGGATTACGGCCTGGTGGGTGATCTGTTTGAGATCCTGCCCGAGCTTGAGAGCAAGCTGTAAAGTTTCTGTAAAAAAAGCTTCTGTAAAAAGCCCCGTTAAGGGGCTTTTTAACGACCCTATAATCACAATCAGTGAGTTACCCCATGCTAACGCGCCTAACTTCGTCGTTAACCTTGCCGGTGATCGGCTCCCCGATGTTTATCGTTTCTGGGCCTGAGCTGGTGATTGCCCAGTGCCAAGCGGGCATTATCGGTGCTTTTCCGGCACTTAACGCGCGGCCTGCCGAAGCGCTGCGCGAGTGGCTACAAACTATCACCGATACTCTGGCCGACTATGACGAACGCCACCCGGAACAGCCCTCAGCGCCTTTTGCGGTCAACCAAATCGTGCATCCCACCAACGACCGCCTAGAACACGATGTCGCGCTATGTGCCGAGTTCAAGGTACCGCTGGTGATTACCAGCCTGCATGCGCCTAATCGAGTGGTTGAGCAGGTACACGCCTACGGCGGCTTGGTTTTTCATGATGTGACCACGCTGCGGCACGCCAAAAAAGCCATTGATGCAGGCGTCGATGGCCTGATATTGGTATGTCACGGCGCAGGTGGCCATGCCGGGCGGTTAAATCCCTTTGCGTTGGTGGCCGAAGTGCGCCGCTTTTACGATGGCCCTCTAGTGCTGGCAGGGGCGATCACCAAAGGCGAACAGATCGTTGCCGCTAAGGCGCTAGGGGTGGATTTGGTGTATATGGGCACGCGCTTTATCGCCACCCAAGAGGCAAACGCTCAAGCGGCCTATAAGCAGATGGTGCTGGACGCCGCAGCAGGCGATATCGTCTATACCAACCTATTTACCGGCGTGCACGGCAATTATTTGCGGCAAAGTATTGAACAGGCGGGCTTAGACCCCGATGCGCTGCCTGAAGGCGATAAAGCCTCTATGCGCTATGGCTCAGGTGGTAGCAGTAGGGCAAAAGCGTGGCGGGATATCTGGGGTGCAGGGCAGGGCGTAGGCGGCATTGCCTCTATGAACAGCGTGGCCGAAGAAGTAGCCACGCTACGCGCAGATTATCAAAAAGCGCTGGATCACTTGCGGCGGCTTTGACGAAACGCCGCCACCCGCGCTTGAAAATCTTCAGACGCTTTGCATTGGTCTTGAAGCTCGCCTTCTAATTGCATGGTGTCATTCAGCGAGCGCTGCGCCGCTTCCCGCAATGCGTGCTTGGTGGCGCTTAGCGCCTGGGGTGATTGCGCTACTAGCGCTTGTGCCAACGAACGAGCTGCTTCTCGCACTTGGTTGTCTTCGACGGCTCGGTTAGCCAATCCCAGCGCCACGCAACGCTCAGCAGTGATAGGTGTGGCAAGCGCCGCCATTTCAAACGCCTGGGCGTGACCAAGCTTGCGCACCAGGTGCCAGCAAGCGCCGCCATCGGGAATCAGGCCAATGTTAATAAAGGCAAGCTTGAGGTAGGCGGAGCTGCCCATCACCACCATATCGCTGGCGAGCACATAGGAAACGCCAATACCTGCAGCAGCACCGCTAACCGCCGCAATCACCGGTTTATCCATTACCATTAAACTGCGCAGTGCGGGTAGAAAGAGCGTTTCCAGCCGCTCGCTGGCGGGCTGAGCCGTGGCTTTCTCAAACTCTGCTAAGTCAGCGCCGGCGCAAAACGAGCTGCCTTCACCGCGCAGAATAACGCAGCGGATTTGTGCATTGCTTGCTACTGCCGCCAGCGCTTCATTGAGTGCCAAAGCGGTGGCTTCATTGAGCGCATTACGCACCTCAGGGCGCGCAATGCTCACCTCTACGATGCCGTTTTCAATCGCGCTGACAGTCACTAACTCACCGATGTCATCTGGCATGTGTCGCTCCCTTATTTCAACAGCTCGCTAACCGTTTCGAGGTGGTAGTCACTGTCGCCTAAGTAGTGATCAAACATCACTAGGTGTTTGGCGTAGTGAGCCACATAGCACTCTTCGGTCATGCCCATGCCGCCGTGAAGCTGAATCGCCTGTTCGGCAATAAAGCGCGCCGATTCGCCACAGTAGGCTTTGGCGGCGGCAATGTTGTAATCCCGCTCGCTGGTAGGCAGTGAAAGGCTGGTGGCGGCTAAAATCGCCATCGAGCGGGACTGCTCCAGGTGCAGGTGCATATCTACCATGCGGTGCTGCAATGCCTGGAAGGTGGCTAGCGGCAGGCCAAACTGCTTGCGCTCTTTTAGATAGGCAAGGGTTTGGTCGCAGGCCTCTTCCATCGCGCCGATAGCTTCTGCACACAGTGCGGCGCGGCCAAGCGCCAACACCTCGGCCAGCGCGTCACTGGCATCGTCGCTTAAGCAGTTTTCCAGCGCCAACGTGACGTTGCTCAAGACGAGCTCACCGGCGGGCTGATCGTCGATAGTGCGATAAAGGTGCGTAGATGAACCAGGTGCATCAGCGGGCACAATGAATAGCCCCAGTTTGCCGTTATCTAACCGAGCGGTGACCAGCGTGGCAGCGGCGGCCTCCAGGTTCAGCACCACATCTTTTCTGCCATTTAACTGCCATTGGCCGTTACGCTGGGTGGCTTGGGTAACGATCGCAAAGGCGTCGTAGCGGGCACCACTCTCTTGCCAGGCAAGCGCTAACTGGTGTTCGCCTTCCAGCAGTGGGGCGAGCCAGCGCGTTTGCTGTTCACCGTTGGCGGTGAGTGCCAGCAGTTGGCCGGGTAGCACCAGGCCTGCAAGGTAGGCTTCTGGCACTAGGCCACGCCCGAGTGCCTGCATAATAATCATTAGGTCGGTGCCGTTGCCGCCTAGCCCGCCAACATCTTCGTTGAAGGGCATATGCAGCAGGCCCAGTTCGGCAAAGGTGCGCCATAGAGCAGAAGCACCGCTTGGCGCAGCGGCCAGCATCGTGCGGCGCTGCTCGGGGGAAACCTGATCAGCCACCAAGCGGGTGAGCGTCTCTTCGAGCATACGTTGCTCGTCGGTTAAAGCAAAATCCATGGTGACTCCCTTACATACCTAAAATGGTTTTGGCGACGATACTTTTTTGTATTTCATTAGCGCCGCCATAAATCGACAGCTTGCGGCGATTGAAGTACTGGGCGCTGGCGGCAGCGCTTTGGGCGCGCTCGTCATCCAGGCCGCCGTCGCCATGCAGGAAATCAGGAAAGAATGGCAGTGCGGCGGGGCCAAGAGCGCGGCGGGTGAGTTCGCTTAGCTCCTGGCGAAGCTCTGAGCCACGTACTTTTAGCAGCGAGCTTTCTGCACCGGGCACGCCGCCGTCGCGGGCGGCGGCAATCACGCGCAGGTTGGTAACTTCCAGCGCCATTAGCTCAAGCTCTGCTTTTACTACCCGCTGGCGAAAGCTGGGTAGCTCCAGCAGCGGTTTGCCGCGATGTTGAATCCGGCTAGCCAGCGACTTTACGTGGCGCAGCGCCTGCTTGGCGTGACCAAGCCCCGCAATGCCCGTGCGTTCGTGGGTGAGCAGAAACTTAGCGCAGGTCCAGCCCTGGCCCTCTTCACCAACGCGGTTCTCTACTGGTACGCAAACGTTGTCTAAAAATATTTCGTTAACTTCGTGGGCACCATCCAAGGTAATAATCGGCCGCACGGTAATGCCAGGAGTTTGCATATCAATCAGCAGAAAGCTGATGCCGGCCTGCTTTTTGGCGTTAGGGTCGGTGCGCACCAAACAGAACAGCATGTTGGCGTGCTGGCCCAGAGTGGTCCAGGTTTTCTGGCCATTGACGATATAGTGGTCACCATCGCGCACGGCACGGGTGTTCAGGCCCGCCAAATCGGAACCAGCGCCGGGTTCTGAATAGCCCTGGCACCACCAATCCTGGTTGCTCAAAATGCGCGGCAGGTAGTGCTGTTGCTGCTCAATACTGCCGAACTTCATGATGACGGGGGCCACCATGTTGACGCCAAAGGGCACGACCGTAGGCGCGTGGGCCGCGGCGCACTCTTCATCAAAAATATGCCGCTGCACGGGCCCCCAGCCTGGGCCGCCATGCGCCTTTGGCCAGTTAGAGGCCAGCCAACCCTGTTCGCTGAGAATGTTCTGCCAGCGCAGGTGATCATCGGCACGCAGGTGACGCCCTAAGCGCACGCGTTCGCTGATATCGCTGGGCAGCGCATCGGCTAGAAAGCGGCGTACTTCGGCGCGAAAGGCCTGCTCTTCGGGGCTAAAGGTGAGGTTCATGTTATGCGTCCTTAGCAGTCGAGATGGCAGTTGAGAGCGTGGCCTGGCGATGCGGCCCACCTAAATGGCGCGGGTAGCCGAGCGCTTCCACCGCGAGTAGATCAATATCGCTTGCGCGGTAGCAGACGCCCTGTGCTGCGATGCTGAGGCTTGCCTGTTCAAGCGCAGCCTGGCGCTCACTGGCTGACGCCCGCTGAAGAGCCGCATGCAAAATGTTCAGCACGCTTTGCTGTTGGCTGACCACCACGTTTAACCGCAGTGCTTTTAGCGTGAGTGCGGCTCGCTGCTGGGTAAGTGGTTCGGTGCTTAAATTGACCAGCTCAACGATATGGCCGTTTTCGGCAATGATTAGGCTGAGCGCTGTGTCGCTGTTGGTGTTTCCACTGCTGCCATCGCTGGTGCCCATTTCTTTTAGCGTGATAACGGGGCAGCTCGCGTCAGCATTTAGAGGAGTATTCGGTGCCAGCAGGCATAGCTCGGTGGCGTCGTCGGGTACGCTGGTTAAGCTAATGCCCGCCTTTTGCGCGGCTTTCTGCAGGCGCTCAAACAGCGGATGCTCGCCGATTAGCGCAACGTGTTTAAAAGCACTGGCGTTCTCAACATCGGGCACCAGGTGGGGGCTGCGGGCGGCAAAAAACAGATGAATAAGGCCGGCGCGCTGGGGCGAATCCATACAGGCTAAAAACAGCTCCCGCTCGCGGCGCAACCCAACGTCAAGTGACTCGGCATCCACGCAGGCCTGAATCGCTTCGACAATGCGAAACGGTGAGAAAAGTTCGGGAGAGTCTTGATTTAGCCGTTCCAGCATAGCGGTAATCGCTTGGGGGTTAGCCGCCGGAGCTGGAAGCTGGCCGGTAATACGCGCCACTTGGTTGCCAGAAAGCACCTCTTTCGCTGCCACTAAACCCGCTTCAAGCGGCGTTTGGGCATTGCTAATAGCGTCGATAATACCTGCTTCAAACGCTTCTTCAGCCTCTACAAAGCGCCCGCTGGTAATGATTTCCAAGGCACTCTCAACGCCTATTAAGCGCGGTAAACGCTGGGTACCACCAGCGCCGGGCAGCAGGCCGAGCTTCACTTCCGGAAGCCCAACGCGGGTGCCCGCCAGCGCCACTCGGTAGTGGCAACCTAGCGCTACTTCCAAGCCGCCACCTAACGCTGTGCCGTGCAGCGCGGCAATCAGCGGTTTTGGGCAGGCTTCCAGTTGGGTAATGACATCAGGTAGCAGCGGGGCTTGAGGCGGCTTACCAAACTCACGAATATCCGCCCCAGCAATAAAGGTGCGGCCTTCGGCTAACACCACCAGCGCGTTAGCTTGCGTGTCGGCAATGCCCTCTTTAAGCGCGTTGACTAAGCCACTGCGTACCGCGTGCCCCAAGGCGTTAACCGGTGGGTTGGCGATTTGAATAACGCCTATATCGCCGTGACGCTGATAATAAACCGACATAGTTAGGCTCTCGTATTGATCATGTTCGTTAGTTGAAAACACATTCAGCTCACTCCGGCCGTTAGGCAACAGAGGCGCTGCGTGAGCGCTGATGGTGGCGCTGGCTCAGCCGAGCCAACAGCACGCCGGGCACCAAGGCCGCCAGTGCAAGGCCGATCAGCTCCCACTGGCTTAGCGGCACCATTCCACCGCCAGGCAGCGCTAGCAATAAGCCCGCGACCAATACCAAGGCGCGAATTGTGATCTCCTGCAGCGCGCCGTAACCTAAGCGGCCTACGCCCATCAGGTAGCCCTGCATGGCAGAGGCAAACAAAATGATGCCGATCACCGCCTGGATAAACACCGCCACGATCATTAACGGAGAGCCCTGCATAATCAGCGCGGGGTTGAGCACAAATAAGAAGGGGATGAAGTAAATGACGCTGCCCAGGCGCATCGCCTGCAGGCCGGTTTCCATTGGGCGGGCGCCAGCCACGGTGGCGGCGGCAAAAGCGCCGAGTGCCACCGGCGGGGTAATAAAGCTCAGCATGCCCCAGTAAAGGATGAACATGTGTACCGCCATCGGGTCCAGGCCGCCGCCTTGAATCAAGGCAGGTGCTAGCGCCACGGCGAGGAAGATATAGGCAGCGGTGACGGTCATGCCTATGCCCAACACGAAACTGGTCACGGCACCCATAATCAGCAGTAGCGGTACGCTACCACCGGCGATGTTGATAAAGTCGTTAGCAATAGTGCCTGAAAGGCCGGTCATGGAAAGCGCCCCGACCAGCATGCCCACGCCTGCCAGAATGGCGATTAGCTCGGCAAACAGCTTGGCCGCAGAGGAAAGCGTATCGGCAACGTCCTTCCAGCCCCAGCGGTTATGCTTCGAGAACTGGTTGAGCACCAGGAGCAGCGCTGTGGCATAAAAAGGTGCCACGGCTTCACGCTGCATAATCAGCAGCATCCAGACCAATAACGCGAAGACGAAAATAAAGTACCAGCCCTCTTTGAGCGTCTTCCACAGCGAAGGTAGTTCGGCGGCAGGCAGGCCTTTAATGTCGTTACGCGCTGCGTAGGCGTCGATCTGTATAAACAAACCCAGAAAGTAGAGGATGGAAGGTATGACGGCGGCGAGTGCAATGGTGGAGTAGGGAACATCCAGAAACATCGCCATGACAAAGGCGGTAGCGCCCATAACGGGTGGCATCAATACACCGCCGGTTGAGGCACAGGCTTCCACACCGCCCGCAAAGGAGCGGCTCATGCCGATACGCCGCATGGCGGGAATGGATAAAACGCCGGTGGTCAGCACGTTGCTGATCACGCTGCCGCTCATGGAGCCCATCAGGCCGCTGGAAAAAATCGACACTTTGGCGGGGCCGCCGCGTACATGGCCTAGCAGTGCAAACGCCAGGTTAATAAAAAACTTGCCGCCGCCGCTTTTTTGCAGCACCACGCCAAACACCAAAAAGCCGATGACCAAACCTGCGAATGCCTGCAACGGCACTCCCATGATGCTTTCGGTGCTCATGGTGTGGTACATGGCCGTTTCTTCAAGGCTTGAGGGAAAGGCTTGAATAGGGCCGGGCACGATGTCGGCGACTAGCGGGTAAAGTGAAAAGACGCCGGCAATAATCGCGATGGGTAAACCGCCCGCCCGGCGGGCTGCTTCAATAATGAGCAGCCAGAAAGCGTAGCTGGCGTAAATCGCCAAGTCAGGGGCTGCAAATGCCCAGCCACGCTCCAGAATTGGCATCGCGTTATAAACAAAGTAGCCGCCGATAACCAGCGTAGTGGCACTGAGTAGGTAGTCGTACCAGGGAATATGCTGGCTGCTGCGCATGGGCCAGAGCAAAAACACCAGCGGCAGCAGCAGCGCGACAACAGCGTAGTAGAACTGCGTTTCCAGGCCAGTCACAAACGTAAGCCAGCCAATATTGAACAGATAATCTAGCGTCATCGCCATCAAAATGACGGTGACAGTGGCTGGGATCCAGCGCAGCGCAGGGGGAAGCTGACGAATTTGGCTGATCTTTTCTTTAACCTGCTGAGTATTGGCAGGTGCGGTATCTGTGGTCATGGCGAGGTATCTGCGGTTGTGGCAGCTGTGGTTGTAGAGACTGCAGTGTGGAAATATCCGTCAATCAGCAGGGGCGACGAATGCCGCCCCCGTATGACGGCAACCCGAATGACTGCGGATTACTCGAAGATTGGCTCGAAGCCAGCACCGTTCAGTGCTATGGCACGGGCTTCCATCCACTCGGCAGTAAAGGCCTCATCATCGCTGGGCGCGTCTTGCATAAAGCTTTCCCAGGCGGTTAGCAGCACGTTTTGGCGCTCAACGAGCTTGTCCTGATGTGTTTGCATTTCATCCGTCCACACATCCACCTCTTTGTAGTACTCAACTACCGCATCGTGGAACGGCACCACCCATTGAAGGTCTTGATACTCCAAGGCGTAACCCACGGCACCTGGGGCGTTGTCTTTGTAGTCGTCAAAATTTTCCTGCATGGCTTTGATCAAACCATAGGCAACGTTGTCGTCCAGGTCTTGATTGGCGACCACGATGGGGTAAGGGTAGCTGGCGCTGGAAACGGGGTTCTCTGCACTAACACCACCAGCACCTGCGGTTACTTCATGAGGGCGGAAATAAGGCGCAACGGCGGCCATACGCTCCCAGCCTGCTGCATCTTCTGGGTCTAATACCGGCCAGCTAATGCCGCGCGGGCTGCTGGCCAACTGCTGGGCAGGCGGAGTAACCGTGGTGGTAAACGAGGCGTCTACATCGCCGGCAATAATGCCGTCAAACGAGCGGCCATAGCCTGGGTAATCAACCCGCTCTACGTCATCCCACGTTAGCCCGCCAAAGGCGAGATACGCTTCGGTGCCCTTATTGAGCGCATCGTCACCGCGGATATAGGCAATGCGTTTGCCCGCTAAGTCAGCGGGTGTTTTAACGTCTAAATCACCCGCGACCGCAAGAGAAAGGCCAAAAGAGGCAGTGGAAGTAGTAATGACGCGCAGCGGCTGAGGGCCCCAATCGCGGTCGGCAAACATCATCACACCTTCCGCGCCGTAGTAGCTGGCAATGCCGCAGGCGCAAAGGTCAACGCGGCCCTGCTTGAGAGGCGTCATGCGTGATACGTCGTTATCACCAGGCAGGATGCGCACTGACGAACCGTATTTGTTCTGCAGCATATTGCCGATGGCGACGGCTTGGGCGTAGCCGCTTGAGTTGGTGCCGTAAGCTGTCCAGGCCATGGTGCCGGGCAGTTCAACGTCACTGGCGTGGCTTACCGCAGCGCCGAGTAGCGATAAAGGCAAGGCGGCAACGAGTAGGCGGTGAGCAAATGGATGCATTGGAATGCTCCTTTATTGTGGTTGTTGTGGTTGTGGTGAACGATCACTTACATTTAGTTACTTTTTATTTCGCTATGCGGTATTTAGTTCTGCAAAGTGGTAGGATGATAGTAGAGAAGCTATTGGGGGAATGTCAACGATGTTGTCAGCAGCGATGCTCTTTACTGATAGGCAGGCATAAAAAAACCAGGCAATTGCCTGGTTTTTCAATGTGGTAGAGCGACCGTGATGTTAGGAAAATTCGCGCCAAGCAGCGTAGGTGCTTAGAAATACCCGCCCTGTCAGCGCATCTAAGAAGTCGCTTTTCTTGAGTTGATCCATCACCGGGCCTTTTACCTCGGATAAATGCAGCTTTACCTCGGCATCTTTTAAGCGGGCGTTGATTGCATCCAGGCTCTCAAGCGCCGAGGCATCGATCAGATTAACCGCCGAGCAAATCAGCACAACGTGCTCAAGCTCGGGGTGGCTGGCTACCAGGTTATAAACGGTATCTTCCAAATAGCGGGCATTGGCAAAATAGAGACTTTCATCGATGCGAAGCAGGGCGATAGTGGTGATGGTTTCAACGTCATGGCGGGTGATATTTCTGAAATGCTCGGTGCCGGGTACGCGGCCGACCAGGGCGCTATGGGGGCGGCTGGTGCGATACAAAAACAGCGCAATAGACAAGGTGACGCCGCTGATGATGCCCGCTTCAACGCCTTCGACCAGCGTCAGCACAATGGTGACGGCCATGGCGGCAAAGTCGCTGCGGGAGTAGCGCCAGGTTTGGCGCAGCATGGGAATATCAACCAGCGTCAAAATCGAAACGGTAATCGTCGCGGCCAGGGTCGCGATAGGTAGGTAATAGAGCCAGCCGGTGAACGACATGGTGATCAGCGCAATGCCTAACGCCGCAAAAGCACCGGCGGCGGGCGTTTGCGCGCCTGCATCGTAGTTAATCACCGTGCGTGAAAGGCCACCGGTTACCGGCATGCCGCTGGAAAAACCGGCGGCTAAATTACTGGCACCAAGCCCTACTAACTCTTGATTGGGTGAAATACGCTGGCGCCGCTTAGCCGCGAGCATTTGACCCATGGAAACCGACTCCACAAAGCCGACCAGGCTAATCAGCAGCGCTGGGATTAGCAGCGCCCGCCACAGCGAGTAGTCCGCCCAGGGAAAGCTTAGCGCAGGTAAACCGCTGGGAATGTTACCCACCACGGCAACGCCGTGATCAGCCAACTGCCAGTGCCAGGTCACCAGGGTGGTCATCACGACGGCAAAAACCGGCCCCGCCTTGGCGATCAAATCCGCTAATGAAAGCGGCAGGCGCGCTTTCTGCAGGGTGGCTTTGCCGTGGCGTCGCATGGCAATCAAAAATAGTAAGGTGCCACTGCCGATCAGTAAGGTGGTTAAGTTAAAGGTGGGTAAATTGGGCACCAGGGTAATAAGGCGTTCCACCAGGGTGAAGCCACTACTCTCAACCCCCAGCAAGCTGCCAAGCTGGCTGGCGGCGATCAAAATGCCCGACGCCGTCAAGAAGCCTGAAATAACCGGGTGACTGAGAAAGTTGCTGAAAAAGCCCATTTTCAGCAGCCCCATAACGACCAGTATGCCACCGGAAAGCAGCGACAGAATCAGCGCTGCCTGTAAATACGCTTCCGTGCCGGTGGCTGCCACGGAGGAAAGCGCCGCGCCGGTCATCAGCGCGATAATGGCCACCGGCCCCACCGCAAGGGTTGTGCTGGTGCCAAACAGGGTATAGACCAGCTGCGGCAGAATGCTGGCATAAAGACCCACCACTGCGGGTAGCCCGGCTAGCAGCGCATAGGCAAGCGACTGGGGAATAACCATCACGGTGACGATCAAGCCTGCCAAAAAGTCAGCGCCCAACAGGCGTTTATGGTAGTGGGGGAGCCAGGTCAGGATTGGCAAATAGCGCTTTAGCATGAATTCCAAGTGTAGTAGATGAGGCAGCCGGAGAGAGTAAGGGATATTTCTTTTAGTGTCAGTGCTTAACTTCATTGGCGCGGCGGTAACCCAATGGCGGCCAAGTGTTTATGCGTTTTTCGTCTGCCCCCAAAGTGCTACTTCTTTCATTAACGTAACAGGCTAAGCTTAGCCGCAAAGGGGAGTTAAGCCACCCTTATGTAGAGTCTTCGATACTCAATAACGTTAATAAAAGAGTACTGCTCATGCGCTTACTGCAATTGTTAGTTCCAGTGCTGTTCGTGGCGCTGTCGATAGGGCTTGCTGCACAAGGCGGTTTTTGGGGCTATCTGGCGCTCCTGTTTGCCGCGCTGGGCGGTGGGGCTATGCTGCTTAGTGCCCTTGAAAACGTGTACCGAGCCGACCAGCGCCGCCTTGAACAGCGCCAGCGTGGCTTTAAATCGTTGCGTGGCTTTAAATCGTTGCGTGATTACCACTCACTGCGGGCTATGGCTTACCGGCTAATGAACCGTGCCAGCAGCACCGCGATTGCCTCAGCAGAAGTGTCCCACTATGCCGATTTGATGGACCAGCGCCTTTCGAAGCAAGAGACCATGGCCCGTGAGGCTTCATCGAGCATGACCGCTATTAACGCGGCCATTATGCAGGTCAGCGCCAGCGCCAGCCAGGTAGCGGCGCTGGCAGAGAGCGCCCGGGAAGCCAGCCATCATAACCATGCAGAGCTTGACGATATTATCCAAGACATGAGCGATGTTGCCGACCGCTCCCATCAAGCGCTGGAGATGCTGACCGCGCTGAACGATAAAATTGAGCGTGTGCGCAACGTCACTTCCATGATTGAAGATATCGCCGAACAGACCCATCTGCTGTCGCTCAATGCGTCCATTGAAGCAGCCCGAGCGGGTGAGCACGGGCGCGGGTTTGCCGTGGTCGCTGGCGAAGTGCGCAACCTGGCACTGAAAACGTCTACCGCAACCCAAAGCGTCGATGAGCTGGTGAAGGATATGCATCAGAGCGGTCAATCGGTGGTCGCTACCATGGGGCATTTAATGGCCCGCATCAGCGAGCGCTCTAAAGGGTTGCAAGTGGTCGGCAGCAGCCTGGGCACGATGACCCAAGAATTTGACCAGGTGCAAAGTGAAATCACCCGCGTGGCCGATGCCATGGAAAACACTCGCCAGCATAGCCAAACCGTAGCGGACAGCTTGAGCCAATTAGAAGATGACGTAGATGAAGGCAATCGTAATATGCACGATTTAGCCGAGCAGGCACGGGCATTAATGGAGGCAGCGGAAGGGGTCGACGCAGAGCTGGCTCAGCAGCATTTAGCCGGTCGCCATCAGCAGGTGTTTCATGCCGTGCGGTCAGCGGCTGACCAATTGGGCAAGCTGTTTGAAAAGGCCATTGCCAGCGGTGAACTCTCAGACGCTAACCTGTTCCAGCCCCACTACGAACAGATTCCCGGTACCCAGCCGCCGCTGTATAAAACCGGCTTTGACACCTTCACCGATAGGCACCTTCCCCGTTTGCAGGAGCCACTATTAGCGCAGCTAGGGCTAAGCTACGCTATCGCCTGCGATCGCAAAGGTTATGTGCCGACCCATAACCAGGCGGTTAGCCGTGAGCCTACCGGGGATTACGCCCACGACCTGAAGTTTTGCCGCAGTAAACGGATTTTCGATGACCCAACCGGCAGCCGCTGTGGTGCCCATGAAAAGCCGCTGTTGCTACAAACCTACAAACGCGACACCGGTGAAATAATGCACGACCTTTCGGTGCCGGTGTACGTTAAAGGTAAGCATTGGGGCGGTTTCCGCGTGGGCTACCAGCCTGAAAGAAAAACACCCCCGACGCCTATATCGACGCCAAAGCTTGAAGCTGCCCCGCATGCTAATTCATCACCGCCGCTGGCACTAACTAGCCGCCGCGTAGCGCGTGCGTGATTGCCACGCCGACCAGGAGTAGAGCGCGAGCCCGATCCAAATAAGCACAAAGGTCGCCAACTGGATAATGCCCAGGGGCTCGCCGAAGACAGTTAAGGCAATCAGAAACTGAATGCTTGGGTTGATGTACATTAAAAACCCCACGGTCGCTAAACGCAGCCGCCGTGTGGCACCGGCAAACGCCATCAATGGCAGTGCTGTTAAGGCACCGCTGGCGATCAGTAGGCTGGTCGTTGAGGCATTCTGGGTAAAGTGTGACGTACCGTTAAAGCTTAACCACGTGAACGCCATAAGGGCGAGAGGAAGCAGCAGCAGGGTTTCCACAAACAGCCCTGAAAGGCCATCCAGCGGCACCTGCTTACGAAACAGACCGTAACTGCCGAAGCTGAGCGCCAGCAATAAACTAATCCAAGGCAACTCGCCAAGCATCACAAACTGGGTGGCAATGGCGATGCTGGCCAAGCCCAACGCCACTAACTGCAGCTTGGCCATCACTTCCCGTAATACCAACATGCCTAAGGCAACGTTCACTAGCGGCGTTAAAAAGTAGCCCAAACTTGCCTGCAATACTTGCTTGGTTTCTACCGCGTAAATATAGAAACCCCAATTAAAGGCAATCAATAAGGCGCAGACCAACACTCGCCCAAGCCGTTTGGGTTCACCAAGGGCTGCGACCACGGGAGGCCAACGGCGCAGCAAGGTGATCAGCCCCACTAAAAATAAACATGCCCAAATGATACGGTGAAGCAATATTTCAAAGGCAGGAACCCCATCAAACAAGGCAAAAAATAGCGGAAAGCAACCCCAGATGATGTAGGCGGTTAGCCCGAACATAACGCCTTTGAGTGCTTCGGGGTCGCGTGTTGGCGTAGGAAGCATAGCAGCCTCATTATTTAAAAATGCTAATCTAGCATAAACGTTGCCATAACACTGGCGGAAAGGAGGTGTTTAATGAGTGAACTTCGTAGCACGCTAGTGCAGTGTGACCTGCGCTGGGAAGACCCGCAGGCCAACCACGCCCATCTTGAACAGTTACTTGGCGAGTTGGATAGCCGCGATACGGATCTTATTGTATTGCCCGAAATGTTTGCCACGGGCTTTACCATGAACTCCCGCGAAATGGCTCAGCCGATGGCAGAGAGCCAAAGCGTTGCCTGGCTACAGGCTCAGGCGAAGGCGCGTAACTGTGTGATGACCGGCAGCGTGGCGATCGAAGAGAACGGCGAATTTTATAATCGCTTGATCTGGGCAACGCCGGAGGGGGAGTTAACCCACTACGACAAGCGCCACCTATTCCGTATGGCCGGTGAGCATGAGCGCTACGGCATGGGCAGTGAGCGTAAAATTGTCGAACTTAACGGCTTTAAACTGCTATTGAGCGTTTGCTACGACCTGCGTTTTCCGGTGTGGATGCGCCAGCAGCCAGCAGAAGGGGAGCATTTCGAGTATGATGCGCTGCTGTGTATCGCCAATTGGCCAGCACCGCGTCGTCACCCCTGGCGTACGTTGCTACAGGCCCGTGCGGTAGAGAATTTAAGCTATGTGATTGGCGTTAATCGCGTTGGAGAGGATGCCAAAGGACTTGCCTATAGCGGTGACTCCTTATTGGTCGACTTCAAAGGCGAAGCGTTAATTGATAAACCTGCCCATACCCCGTTTATAGAGACGGGCACGCTGGATAAAACTGCCCTTGATGCTTTTCGTGAAAAATTTCCTGCCTGGCAAGATGCCGACCATTTTAAGCTGCTGCCAGGAGTCGGTTAATGATGCGCCTTGATCGCTTTTTGAGTGAAACCTCACCGTTAACCCGCAGCCTCGCCAAGCGGGCACTCAAAAATGGCGAAGTGACCCTGAACGGTGAGCCGATCAAACAGTCGGCGACCCAAATCGATACCGATAACGATGTGGTGGTACTCAACGGCGAGCGGCTAGCGCTGGTAGGCGTTCGCTACATTATGCTGCACAAGCCCGTCGACGTTGAATGTAACGCCCGCCGCGGTCTCTACCAAAGAGCTATCGATCTAATCGATCTGCCCAAAGCCGAGCGCCTACAGCCGGTAGGGCGGTTAGATGTGGATACCACGGGCCTGCTGCTATTAACCGATGATGGTCAGTGGTCTCACCGCGTTACGTCTCCGCGCCATCGCTGCGCCAAGGTGTATATCGCCGAGCTAGCCGAGCCTATGGAAGGCGCCGCGGCGGAGTGGGCGATTGGCCAAGTCGCCGATGGCCTGATGCTGGATGGGGAGGAGACGCCGACGCAACCTGCAACGCTAAGGCTGCTGTCGCCCACCCAGGCAGAACTCACTATTACCGAAGGGCGCTATCACCAGGTGAAGCGTATGTTTGCGGCCTTGGGTAATCATGTGAACTCACTGCACCGTAGCTCTATCGGTGACTTGGCTTTGGATGCCAACCTGGCGCCCGGCGAGTGGCGAGAATTAACCGCCGACGAAATCGCGCTTTTCTGAGCCTTGGTTAAGGTCTCTATTAGCCGCTTCCCAAAAGGGTAAGCGGCTTTATTTTATCTAAATATTTATACCGTTATCTTAGTTTCTGCCGAAAGCAATAGTTAGTATCGTGGCCCGATAAGGTTAGTCAATCAAAGCTAGTGAGACAGATGCGCAGCGGCAATCAGCGCTTGAGTGTAAGCGTGCTGTGGCGCTGAAAGCACCTCTAGGCAGGGGCCTTGTTCGACCACCTCGCCATCCTTGAGCACCATAATGCGGTGTGCCATGGCGCGCACGACGGCTAAATCATGGCTTATAAATAAATAGCTTAGCTGACGGCGAGCCTGCAGATCGCGTAACAGAGAGACCAACTGCTTCTGCACGGTACGATCTAACGCAGAGGTTGGCTCATCCAGCACCAGCAACTCTGGTTCTAAGATAATCGCTCTGGCTACGGCGATTCGCTGGCGCTGGCCGCCGGAAAACTCGTGGGGGTAGCGCGCGGCACAGCTCTCGGGCAAGCCTACCTCGTGCAGCGTTTGATTGACCCGCTGGGCGACTTCTTCAGTGGTGAGATGAGGGTAATGAAAGCGCAGCCCCTCGCTGACGATATCAAACACCGGCATACGCGGTGAAAGCGCGCCATAGGGGTCTTGAAACACCATCTGCAGACGATGGCGCTGCCGGCGCAGGGCATCGCCGGTTAGGCGGCTTAACGTGTCGTTACCCAGGGTAATCTCGCCTTGGCTAGCGACTAAACGCATCACCGCCGAGGCTAACGTCGTTTTCCCCGAGCCTGATTCGCCCACGATACCTAGCGTTTCCCCAGGCGCGATATGCAAATCGGTAGGGTGAACGGCCACAAAGGCGGGCGGCTGGCGCTTAAACAGGCCGGTTTTGGGGCGTTTAAAGCTCACGCTCAACTGACGCGCCGTGAGTAGCGGCGGTGCTTGCACAACGGCCTGGGGTCTGCCTTCTGGCTCGGCGGCAATCAGCGCTTTGGTGTAATCGCTTTGCGGGTGCTGAAAGACCTGCTCAACCGGGCCAATTTCCTGCACGCGGCCTTGGTACATAACGCACACTCGGTCAGCATGACGGCGCACCAGGTTTAAGTCATGGCTGATAAACAGCATGCCCATGCCATGGTGATCGCGTAGTTCACGCAGCAGGGCGAGAATCTCTTGCTGTACCGTGACGTCCAGCGCGGTGGTGGGCTCATCGGCAATCAGCAGTGAGGGATTGTTGGCAATCGCCATAGCAATCATCACCCGCTGGCGCTGCCCACCCGAGAGTTGGTGGGGCCAGGCATCCAACAGTTCGTCTGGGCGCGGCAGTTTCACTTGTTCCAGCAGTTCTTTGCTGCGCTCACGGGCCGCTTGGCCGCGCAGCCCTTGATGCAGCCGCAATGCTTCACCGATCTGCTTACCCACCCGATGCAGGGGATTGAGCGAGGTCATCGGCTCCTGGAAGATAAAACCGACGCGATTACCGCGCACGGTGTTCCACTCTGTTTCCGTTAACGTGGCCAGATTGGTATCACCCAGCCAGCGTTCACCTTGAACGGTGGCATTACTGGGCAGCAGATTCACCATGCCCAGCGCCGATACCGATTTACCCGAGCCGGACTCACCGACAATCGCCAGGGTTTCACCCGCGTTGAGGGTTAGCGAGAGGGAGTGCACCACCGGGGTGTTATCGAAAGCGACATCAAGGTGTTCAATGCGCAGCAGGGGGTTAGACATGCTGAGTCTCCTGGGCAGGGCCTGCTTGGCGCTGTTGTACGTGGCGGGGATCAAAGGCATCGCGCAAGCCTTCGCCGATAAATACCAACAGCGAAAGCATGATCGCCAGGGTCATAAATGCCGTGATGCCCAGCCAAGGGGCGTGCAGATTGTTTTTGCCCTGGGCCGCCAGTTCACCTAGCGAGGGAGCGCCTGGAGGCAGGCCGAAGCCGAGAAAATCCAGCGCGGTCAAGGTGCCAATAGCGCCGGTAAACAGAAATGGAATAAACGTTAGCGTGGCGACCATGGCATTGGGTAGCACGTGGCGCCACATGATCAAGCGTGATGGCAAGCCCATGGCTTTGGCTGCGCGTACATACTCCAAATTACGCGCCCGCAGGAACTCGGCGCGTACGATATCCACCAGACCCAACCACGAAAAGAGCAGCATAATCCCCAGCAGCCACCAAAACCCCGGCTGAACAAAGCTGGCTAAAATAATCAGCAGGAAGAGCACCGGCAAGCCGGACCAGATTTCGGTGAACCGCTGACCGATCAAATCAATTTTGCCGCCAAAGTAGCCCTGCACACCGCCCACCACCACTCCGACGACTAACGATCCTGCGGTGAGCACCAGCGCGAAAGCTACCGAGAGTCGAAAACCATAAATCACCCTTGCGGTCACATCCCGGCCCTGGTCATCGGTGCCCAGCCAGTGGCGGCTATCCGGCGGTGCCGGAGAAGGGCGGGTCATATTCATATCCAGGGTCTGGTATGAAAATGGAATGATGGGCCACAGCGCCCAGCCGTGATCATCAATTTGCTGCTGAACAAAGGGATCCAGATAGTCGGTTCGGGTCGGTAGGAAGCCGTCAAACTCTGTTTCCGGGTAGTCCACCAGCATGGGAAAATACCACTGGCCGTCGTACTGCATGATGATCGGTTTGTCGTTGGCAATTAGCTCGGCAAACAGGCTGAGGATAAACAGCGTGGCAAATAACCAGAGTGACACCCGGGCGCGACGATTGGCTTTAAAAGCGGCCAGTCGACGGCGAGTAATAGGCGATAAACGTGACGATAAAGAGGCCATTATCACGACTCCCGAGTCGAAAAATCGATACGCGGGTCTACCCACACGTAGGTCAAATCGGAAATCAGCTTGAGGATTAAGCCGATCACGGTATATAGAAACAGGGTGCCGAAAATCACCGGGTAATCACGCTGCATGACCGCTTCGAAACCGAGCAGGCCTAGCCCATCCAGTGAGAAGATCACTTCGATAAGCAGCGCGCCGGTGAAGAAAATGCCGATCATGGCGGCAGGTAGGCCAGCGATAATAATCAGCATGGCGTTGCGAAACACATGGCCATAGAGCACGCGCCGCTCGTCGGCGCCTTTGGCGCGGGCGGTAATCACATACTGCTTGTGAATCTCATCCAGAAAGCTGTTCTTGGTCAGCATTGTCAGCGTGGCAAAGCTGCCAATCGAGGCGGCGATAACCGGCAGCGTGATATGCCAGAAGTAGTCTTTCACTTTGCCCCATGTTGATAGCTGGTCAAAGTCAGGCGAGGTTAAACCGCGTAACGGGAACAGATCCCAGTAGGTTCCCCCGGCAAACAGCACAATCAGTAAAATCGCGAACAAAAAGCCGGGAATGGCGTAGCCGACAATCACCAACCCTGATGACCAAACGTCAAACCGGGAGCCGTGGCGCAGCGCTTTTTTAATGCCGAGTGGAATCGAGATTAAATAAACCAGCAGTGTCGTCCACAGCCCTAACGATATAGACACCGGCAGCCGCTCGATCATCAGCTCGGTAACCGGGCGGTCGCGGAAGAAGCTGGTACCGAAATCGAGGGTGAGGTAGTCCGCCATCATGCCGATAAAGCGCTCGTGGGCGGGTTTGTCAAAACCAAACTGCTGCTCTAGTTGTTCGATAAAGCGTGGGTCAATGCCTCGAGCTCCTCGGGAGTCATCGCTGACCTGGACATCGGCGCCACCCATATCCAAGCGGGTGCTGGCCATGGCGTCGGCGCCTTCAAAACGCGCCAACATCTGATCAATTGGCCCGCCCGGCGCCGCCTGAACAATAATAAAATTGAGAAGCATGATCCCAAAAAGGGTCGGGATCATCAGCAGCAGTCGGCGTAGGGTATAACGGGCCACAGAGCACTCCGAGGTTTATAACGATGAAACCGTTGACGACAAGCCGTTGCGCTTAAGCAGTTGCCATATAGCCAGCGTTAACGACCGCGCTGGCGGCGCTGCAATTCTGCTTCACGGTCGGTGTCGACCCACCACGCATCCATATCCATGGCGTATTCTGGAAAGGGTTCCGGGTAGCCAAATTTATCCCACACCGCGATGCGTGTTTCTCCAGAGTGGTAGTGGGGAATGACATAAAACCCCCAGCGCAGCACGCGATCTAGTGCCTGCGTTGCGGTATCCAGCTCTTTACGGCCTTCGGCGCGAATGAGTGCTTCTACCAGGGCATCAACCGCCGGGTGAGCCAGCGACATCCGGTTGCGGCTTTGCGGTGCTTCAGCGGCGGCGCTAGTCCAGAAATCGCGCTGCTCATTGCCTGGATTATTCGATTGCGGAAAATGGCTAATCACTATGTCATAGTCGTAATTGCGCTGCCGGTTTAAAAATTGATTAATATCAACGATGCGTAGCGATGTCTGGACACCTAAGCGCGCCATGTTACGCAGCATGGGCTGCACCACGCGTTCTAGCCCTGAGTCGTAGAGCAGCACTTCCAGGCTCAAGGGCTGGCCGGTGTGTTGATTGACCAGCACACCTTCTTCAACGCGATAGCCCGCTTCACGTAGCAGTTCAAGTGCCCTTCTCAGGCGCTCACGCAGGTCGGCGGGTTGATCCATAGGCAGCGGCTCGGTGAATAAGCGCTCAGAGCCGTGAGAGGCGAGTAGTTCTTCGCGAAAAGGGGTTAGCAGCGCTAGTTCTTCTTTTGAGGGCAGGCCGGTGGCTTCCATCTCGGAGTTTTGAAAGAAGCTTTCTGTGCGCCGGTAGGCATTGTAGAAAATATTGGTGTTCAGCCATGGGAAGTCAAAGGTGAGACTCAATGCTTCACGCACCCGCGGGTCTTGGAATTTCTCTTTGCGCAGGTTGAAGACAAAGGCCTGCATCATGGAAGGGTTAACGTCGGGAACCGTCAGCCGCTTCACCAAGCCTTCTTCATACGCCGGGAAGTTATAGCCGATCGCCCACGTGGCGGCGCGGGCGTCGACACGAAAATCCGTAAGGCCTGCTTTAAACGCTTCCCAGGCAATATCGCGGTCACGGTAGTAGTCATAAATAATGCGATCAATGTTGTAACGCCCAACGTTGACCGGTAAATCTTTTCCCCAGTAGTTCTCATCGCGCTGGTAAACAATTCGCCGACCTGGGTCAACTTCGCTAATGCGGTAGGGCCCGGAGCCTGGGTGCGCTACTAAGGTGGGCGATGTGAACTCGCGGGGCTCCCAGTAGTGGCGGGGGAGTATGGGCAGTTGAGCGATGATTAACGGCAGCTCTCGCGATTGAGTATCGTTAAAGGTGAAGCGTACCTGATGCTCATTGAGGGCGATGGCTTCTTCCACCCCCGCGTAGTAACTGGCGTAAAACGGATTGCCCTCTTCGCGGAGCAAGTCCAGCGAGAACACCACATCGTAGGCCGTGACCGGTTCACCGTCTTGAAAACGCGCTTCAGGGCGCAGATCAAACTCAATCCATTGCCTGTCGGGGTCAAGGCGCACACCCTCGGCAAGCAGCCCGTAAACACTAAACGGCTCATTGGGGTTGCTGGCCATCAAGGTGTCGTAAATTTGCGAGATACCGGTGGCTGGCGTGCCGCGAATGATAAACGGGTTGGTGGAGTCAAAACTGCCGCCCACGGCGGTGTGGGTAATGGTGCCGCCTTTGGGGGCTTGGGGGTTCACATGCGGAAAGTAGGGGAAGTCCGCGGGTAGCTCAGGGCTATCGTAAAGTGATAGCCCATGTACCGTTTCAATCGGTACCACGTTGTCAGCGTCGGTATCTAAATTACCCACGACTGAATGGCTGCTAACATCGCCGCCTAGCACGCGGGTAGGTGAATCAGTCGCTGTTGTTACATCTGCAGCCAGTACCGATAGGTGTACTAGCAAGCCACTGATGAGTAGAAGCGATTTCGCAAAAAACAGACGACGCGGCATTGGTGACTTCCCGTGTTAACAAAGCCTATGTGAACAAAGCCTACTGTTTTGAATGACGTTTCAACGAATACGGTTTTGATAAGTACGGCTTTAATAAATATGGCGTCAACGTCCTGAAAGTGTCAGGAGTTGACCCGGTTGTAAAGCGCTAGGGCGATCAATCGCATTCCAGCGTATTAGATCTTGTTGATCGACATTATAGCGTGCGGCGATGGCGGAGAGGCTGTCACCGCTTTCGACGCGGTAGGTGTCGCCGCCACTGCTTTGCGCAACGGTTTGGCTGTCACCTTGTGCAAGCTGAGCGAGTACGTGCGTGTCGACTTCTTCAGGAACAAGCAGCGTCTGTGTGCTGCGTGGGTCAATACTGCCATTGAGCAGGCCTGGGTTTAGTTCTACCAACGCTGTTTGGCTAACACCCAGTAGCTGTGAGGCTTGTGAAAGGCTAACGGCCTCGGCCAGCTGTACTTTGGCAAACGCAGGGTCGATGTGTATATCCGGCAAACGAACGCCGTACTGCTCAGGGTTATTGATAATCGTCGCGATGGCTTTCAGCTTGGGCACATACTGCATGGTTTCGTGGGGTAGCGAGAGGTCCCAATACTCACCGTTGAGGCCTTGGCTGTGTGCCTGGCGCTGGGCGCGATTAACCGTGCCGGCACCCGCGTTATAAGCCGCCAGCGAGAGTGTTAAATCGCCTTCGTACCACTGGTCGGCCTGCATTTCCAAGTAGTTAAGTGCTGCATCGGTAGACGTCACCACGTCTAGCCGGCCATCGTAATGGCCATTGCGCACCAGCCCCATAGCGTCGCCAGTGCCTGGCATAAACTGCCATAGGCCGGCGGCACCACGGTGGCTACGCGCCCCTGGGTCAAAGGAGCTTTCCACGAAAGGAATCAGCGCTAATTCGCCAGGTAGCCCGCGCTCGCTCACTTGCTGGATAATCCAGGCAAGCCAAGGGGTCGCACGTTCGGTAATGGCGGCAATGTTTTCTGGGCTTGATTGGTAATGCTCAATCCATGTGTCTACCCGCGCCTGGGCATCCGCTGGCAATAGCGTGTCTTGCCACTGAAAATTTTTGCGTAGCGTCGTCCAGGCATCTTGGGGTTCTAGCTCTAGCGCTTCCCAAAAGTGCGTTTGGAAGGCTGTAGGTCGTGGCTGTGCAGCGGCTGCTCGATTATTGGCGGCGTTGCTAGAGGCGTTAGCTGCCGATGTTGATGCTTCATATGCGGGCGCTGACGCTTGTGAGCTTGCCGCAGCGGCTAACATTAGGCCCATTATTACGGTACTGCCCGCGCTCAGCATCAAGCGCTGGCGAATCGTTCGATAGGTCATAGTTGCATTCGTTTGGTTTCGATAGCGTTCTTAAAAACGGTTCTTCCACTCACGTAGAGTGGTGAACGTAGCGAGATCATCATGATTAACACCCTGGGTACCTGCTGCCTGGCGCACGCTATCAGTGCCCACGCGGAGGTAGGGATTAATATTCAGCTCGCGTCCTATCGTGCTGGGTAACGTGGGGCGGTCTAATGTCCGCGCCTTTTCACATTCCTGCAAGGCGTGTTTAACGTCTTCATTTTCAGGGTCTGCAGCGCGGGCAAAGGTAAGGTTCGCAAGCGTGTACTCATGGGCTGCAAAGACCAGCGTATCTTCGGGGAGTTCCGCAAATTTTTTCAGAGCGGTGTACATTTGCTCCGGGGTACCCTCGAATAAACGACCGCAACCCGCGCAAAAAAGCGTGTCACCACAGAACAGAAGGGCGGGAATGCCGGCGGCGAAATAGCTGAGATGGTCAAGCGTGTGGCCAGGTGTGGCGATGACATCGAACAGCCTGCCCATAATGCGGATTTCATCGCCATCTTCGACCGTTTCATCAATGCCTTTAATGGCCGGATTGGCCGGGCCAATGACCCGTGGAGCGTAGCGTTTAATCAGTTCCGCTAAGCCACCGGTATGGTCGTGGTGATGGTGAGTAATTAAGATGCTTTCTAGGTTTAGCGACTCTCGTTCAAGAAACTCGATCACGGGGGGCGCTTCACCGGGGTCCACCACGCAAACGCTTTGACTGGTATCTTGTCTTAAAAGCCAAATATAGTTGTCGCTAAGGGCGGGGATCGGTGTCACGCTCATCATCGGCGAGATCCTCAAAAAAGCAGTTACTGTGGAGGTAAGCGCTGTTTATGTCAAATTCGACGACGGCCACCATGCTCGCCAAGCGCTTAGCCAATAGCCAGCCTTATTGGCAGGCTGAGGCTGGCCGTTCGCTGTGGGAAGCCCAGCGTGCCTGCCTGGGGCCCGTGGCGGAAACCCGAGTGGGCGGCCATAGCTTGGAAATGAGTATGGGGCCGGCAATGCTGACAATGTCAGCTATTCCCCATGCGATACGCTGGTCGCCAACCCGCCTGTTGGCTCACGACGATGCCACGTTGGTGTGCCCACCTGACCAGCTGGCGCTGCCGGATCGCTGTTTGGATGTCATGGTCATTCACCACTGGCTGGAGCATTTAACCGATGCCCATTTCACTCTGCAGGAGGCCGCACGGGTGACCGCTGATAATGGCATTTTGCTGCTGTTTGGCTTTAACCCGATCGGCGTCAGTGGGGTTGTACGCCAGTGGCGCAAGCATCAGCAGCAGTATCCTTGGAATGGAACCTGGCGCTCTGTGAATCGGCTACGCGACTGGCTGGCGTTTGTCGACTTTGAGGTGCAGCGCGTAGACTATTGCTGCTTTCGTGGGCGGATGAACGCTAAGTGTGGCGAGTATTGGGAGTCATTGGGGCGGCGGCATAACTTACCGCTCGGCGAGAGTTATATGATTCAAGCGCGAAGGCGCCAGCGCCAAGCGCCGGTAGAGCGCCTGAAGTTCGGCTTGAAGGCGCCGGCCTCTCCGGCCTCGTTGGGCGTTACCCGCTCGGGTTCATCGGCTAACTATCAGGCTAATCCAGATAGATCCGTTCAAGATAGACCCGGTCAAGAGCATCAATCTCAGTTGCATAACGTTCAGTTAAATAGAACCAAAACACATAAACCAGGGGATCAAGAGAGTGAGTAATAAGGCTGCCGAGCAATTACCCCACGTGACGGTGTACACCGATGGGGCTTGCCGAGGTAATCCAGGCCCTGGGGGGTGGGGGGTTGTGCTGGCAAGTGGCGAACACGAAAAGACCCTGAACGGCTATGAAGCAGACACCACCAACAATCGTATGGAGTTGATGGCGGCGATTATGGCGCTACGTACACTCAATACACCCTGCGAAGTGGCCTTATGGACCGACTCGCAATACGTTCGCCAGGGAATCACCCAGTGGATTCATAACTGGATAAAGCGCGGCTGGAAAACCGCTGCCAAGCAACCGGTCAAAAATGCCGAGCTGTGGAAAACGCTACACGAAGAGACCCAGCGCCATAAGGTCGAATGGCATTGGGTAAAAGGGCATAGCGGCCACCCAGGCAATGAGCGCGCCGATTCACTGGCGAATGACGCCATTGATGAGCACCAAAAGAGGAGAGCGTGATGCGCCAAGTAATCTTAGATACTGAGACCACGGGCATCGACCCTAAAGATGGCCATCGCTTGGTAGAAATTGGTGCTGTTGAGATGGTCAACCGCCGCTTCACTGGGCGAACGTACCACCAGTACATTAACCCTGAGCGCCATATCGACGCGGAAGTGGTCGCCGTTCACGGTATTGATAACGCTAAAATCGCCAATGAGCCGGTGTTCGCGGAAATAGCCGATGCGTTTTGGGCATTTATTGAAGGCGCTGAGCTGGTGATCCATAACGCCCCCTTCGATGTGGGCTTTATTGATCACGAACTAGGGATGCTTAATCAACGCCGCCCTGCATCGCCGCTTGGGCCTGTTCGCGAGCATTGCCGGATTCTAGATACATTGACTATGGCGCGGGCAGTGCACCCAGGCCAGCGCAATAACCTTGATGCGCTGTGCAAACGCTACGATATTGATAACGGCCACCGCGTTTTGCACGGTGCCTTGCTGGATGCCGAGATTCTCGCCGAGGTCTACTTGGCGATGACCGGCGGCCAAACGGCGCTGACGTTAGATGCTGCCTCCGCCGCTGAGCAAGAGCAGGAGGATACCTCCAGTGAGGGTCTATCGATTCAGCGCCTTGTGCTAACCCCAGGCCAGCTGCGAGTGGTACGCCCCACCGCTGATGAGAAAGCAGCACATAAGGCCAAGTGCGAAGCGCACAAGCTTCATTGGTTTGAGGGTGTGTCCGGCAATGCTTAGACGAGAAATCCCCCACAATGAACGCGAAGGGCGGGTTATACGGCTGTCGCGGAGCCTGTTAGCGCCCGCGCCATTAAATGGCAGCGAAGCATTAACTCCGCTACAGCCTTATCAGCCCTGGACAGAGCAGATGCAACCGCTGTGCTACTGGAATGATGAGCCGGTCGCGTTATTGTTAGAACCGCAGGCTGAGGCCGGCTGGATAGATGGTCGCCAGTGGCTGAGCGAGCTTTCCACGGCGTGGTTTAGCCTGTTATCAACCGCGTTACAGGTGGGGGCTTGGTTAGAAAATCATCGTTTCTGTAGCCGCTGTGGTGCGCCTGCCACCAAGCTTACGGCGGAATTTGCCATGCACTGCGATGCCTGCGGGCACCGCAACTATCCGCGTATTTCACCGTGTATTATTACTCTGGTCACCAGCGGCGAGGCGATGTTACTTGCCCGCAGCCCACGCTTTCCGCCCGGCCGCTATTCCACGTTGGCAGGTTTTATTGAGCCAGGCGAATCCGCGGAAGAAGCGGTGCATCGTGAGGTGTTTGAAGAAGTGGGCGTGCATATTGACCAGCTGCGTTATTACCAAAGTCAGGCGTGGCCATTTCCGCATTCGCTGATGTTTGGATATTTCGCCGAGGCCACGACGCGTCGCATACGGATTGACGGTGTCGAAATTAGTGACGCGGCATGGTTTTCACCCCGCCAACTGCCGTCGCTGCCGCCGCCATACTCGATCTCGCGGGAGCTGATTGAAACGCATTTGGCACGCTGGCGCTGAAGGGCGCCGCGTGCCTGCATGCTTAATCGAAGGCTATAAGTTAAAACTAGTCGCTTGAAAACAGGCTGGCGAGCTTAGTGGCCAACATGACATTGCCGGTGGCTTTCAGCTTGCCAGTCATGAACGCCGTCATGCCGTTAATATCGCCACTCATGATGCCTTTCAGCGTCTCGGTCGTTAGGCTTAAGCTAACGGAAGGGTCATCGTGCTCACCTTCTTGTACGTCTAACGTGCCATCTTGAATATGTAAATAGTGGCTGCCTGCATCTGAAAAATGAAACTGAAAAACTTCATCCATGCCCTCGGCTGCTTCAGAATTGAAGCGCGCCTGCAGCTTCTCAAGGGTAGTATTTGACATCACATATCTCTCAATTAAGTGAATAAATTTGGTAAAGGCTGATGATAGCAGCCTAATGAAATGACGGTATGAAGAAGTCAGATTATTTCATACAGGCGTTTCAATCAAGCAGTGCCAGTGTCGCACTGCGAACGCAAAGACTTATATCAATACTTACACCGCCAATAGCAGAGGAGTTAATACCCTGATGGAGAATGTTAATGAGTGAATGGATAGCTGACATCATCACCTTTCTGGTGCAAACAACGATTGTCATGGCGCTACTCGGATTTGGCTTTGTGCTGGTGGCGCGCGCTAAGCAAGATCAAGACAATGACCTAAAGCTGCATATTGAGCCACTTAATGAGCAGCGTCGTCATCGGGTACGCCGTTTGCGCATGGCCGCGACGCTTCCCGCGGCACGCAAAAAACTGCTCAAAACCTTTCGCCATGAAGATAAAAAACGCCAGAAAGCCAAAAAGAGTGAGCAAGAGGCCGCTCAAGAACCGCGGGTGTGGGTGCTGGATTTTCACGGTGATTTAAAAGCGTCGCAAGCCGAGCACTTTGCGCAAGAGGTCTCGGCTATTATTGAGGTCGCCACTCAAAACGATGAGGTGGTCATTCGTTTGGAATCCGCCGGTGGGCTGGTGCATGCTTACGGCTTGGCGGCGGCACAGTTAGATCGGCTGCGTACTGCAGGGTTAACCACCACCGTGTGTATCGATAAAGTGGCGGCAAGCGGTGGCTACCTGATGGCCTGTACGGCCCAACACATTAAGGCTGCGCCCTTTGCCGTGATTGGTTCCATTGGCGTGGTAGCGCAAGTCCCCAATATCCATCGGCTGCTGAAACGCCACGATATTGATGTCGAACTGCTGACGGCCGGGAAGTATAAGCGCACCTTGACCGTGCTCGGCGAAAATACCGAAGAAGGCAAAGCTAAGTTTTTAGAAGATCTCGAAAATACTCATCGCCTGTTCAAAAGCTATGTTGCTGAGCGGCGTCCAGCCATGGATATCGAGACCCTTGCTACCGGTGAAATCTGGTACGGCAGTGAAGCGCTGCCCCAGCTGCTTGTCGATAGCGTGGGCACTAGCGAGGCCTATTTAGTTGAACGAATGGCACAAGCGCGCGTGTATACCGTTAAGTTAGAACCCCGCAAAACAGTGAGCCGAAAGCTTGGCTTAGCCGTTTCTGCAGGCATCGAAAAAGCAGCCCTCAAGGCATTCGGGCTTATTGACGCTGCCGGTTGGCAAAGGCGTTAAGGCTTACTGCTGCCTGAGCTAGCTGTTATGAACTAGTCGTTATGAACTAGTCGTTATGAACTAGCTATCAAGCAATAGTCATTCAGCATAGTGCTGCGCCAAGGTGTCAATAATGGCCTTGGCGCTTTCGCTGCTCAATGAATAGTAAATCGTTTGTGATTCTCTTCTGGTATTCACCAGCTCATCCCGCCTTAAAATCGCCAAATGTTGGGAAAGAGCCGACTGACTCAACTCAAGCTGCTGATTAATCTGCGTGACTGACAGCTCTTTCTCAGCAAGAAGACAGAGTATTTGCAGACGTTTCTCGTTTGCCAGTGCTTTGAGCAGGTTGGTGCCCGCCTCAATAGCCTTACCGTTATGTTCAAGCAGGCGTGTAGCGGCGCTTGTAGAAGCAGACATAGTGATCTCCTTGCCTACACTGTTTACTCCAGCGTATTGGTAAGCATTGTTATAAGTTGTCGTAGCATCGTCGCGTCGCGAGGATTACCTTGTTTAATGATCAGTAATTTAGAGAGTTTTGTCCAAGATATTGTTTAACGGTTAATCAATGGTAGCTGGACTACATTTTTGTCGACAATGTGGTAGGTGTGCTTGCTGCTTTAGTCGAATTTTAGCCCATAGTATGAGGGTGATGTGGGGGATTACTTTATAAAGTGTCAACAATTCTGTGGCTTTCATCAATGCAACAAGCTCGCCACTTCAATATGTCGCTATTTTAACGTTCCGCAGCACTACATTTTGTAGCTAGATTTCTTAACGACTAGATTTCTTAACTACTACATTTCGTAACTAAAAGGGTAGGCACCACATGAGCCGCTACCAGCAGGTTTTCCAGCAGTCGATTGAACACCCCGAAACGTTCTGGGCCGAGCAGGCCAAGCGCATTCCTTGGTATACGCCGCCTAGCACCGTGCTTAGCTACGATGGTCAGCATCCTTCTCAGAAACATGCGCGCTGGTTTAGCGATGGGGAAATGAACCTGTGCTACGCCGCCTTGGATTATCACGTTGAGCAAGGCCGGGGTGATCAGGCGGCGATTTTCTGGGATTCTCCTGCGGCACAATTAAAGCAAACCATTACTTATCACCAAATGCGTGATCGAGTGGCTTATTTTGCCGGTGCCTTGGCGCAGCTAGGCGTTGAGAAGGGCGATCGCGTGGTGATTTATATGCCGATGATCCCCGAAGCGCTAATCGCCATGTATGCCTGTGCGCGGCTGGGGGCTATTCACTCGGTGGTGTTTGGGGGCTTTGCCCCGCATGAGCTTGCGGCACGTATTGAAGATGCCGAGCCTAAAGTGGTAGTGGCTGCTTCTTGTGGTATTGAGCTGGGCAAGGTATTGCCCTACAAACCGATGGTTGACCAAGCCATTGCGTTAAGCGCCCATAAGCCGGATGCCTGTGTGGTATTTCAGCGCGAAGCGCATCAGGCTGAGTTAAACACGAGCGAAGGCGCGAATGATCACGACTGGGAACAGCTAGTAGCAACAGCACCCTTTGCCGATTGCGTTCCGGTTAAAGGCACCGACCCGCTTTATATCCTGTATACCTCAGGCACCACCGGCAAACCTAAAGGCGTGATGCGCGACACCGGCGGTTATGCGGTCGCCTTGGCCTATTCGATGCAGGCAATTTATGACATGGAGCCAGGCGAGGTGATGTTTACCGCCTCAGATGTGGGCTGGGTAGTTGGCCACTCTTATATTGTTTACGCCCCCCTGCTGGTAGGTTGCACGACCGTGGTTTACGAAGGGAAGCCAGTTAAAACCCCTGATGCCGGTAGCTTCTGGCGCTTGATTGAAGAGTACCAGGTGAAGAGCTTCTTCACGGCACCCACGGCATTCAGGGCAATTAAAAAAGAAGACCCCGATGCTGAACTGCTAAACAACTACGATATCAGCAGCCTTAAGCACCTTTATGTTGCCGGTGAGCGGCTCGACCCACCCACGTTCCACTGGCTGGACGACCTTTTAGACGTGCCGGTGATTGACCATTGGTGGCAAACTGAAACCGGCTGGCCTATTGCAGCGAACTTGCCCGGTATTGAAGCCACGCCAACCAAGGCCGGTTCTGCGACGTATCCGGTGCCTGGGTTTAACGTGCAGGTGCTCAACCGTGAAGGCGAGCAGGCCCAGCCAATGGAGCAGGGTAGCGTAGTGATCAAACAGCCCATGCCGCCTGGCTGTTTAACGGGCGTATGGGGAGACCCACAGCGCTTTCATTCTGCCTATATGGCAGCCTTCCCCGGCTATTACTTAACCGGCGATGGTGGCTATTTTGATGAGCAAGGTTATCTGTTTATCATGGGCCGCACCGACGATGTGATTAACGTGGCAGGCCATCGCCTTTCTACCGGTGAGATGGAGGAAGTGGTTGGCGCGCATCCGGCGGTTGCCGAATGTGCGGTCATTGGTATTCATGATGATTTAAAAGGGCAAATGCCTATTGGTCTCGTCATTCCCAAAGATGGTTACACGGGGGATGAAGCAACCTTGGAAGCGGAACTGATTGCCCGCGTTCGCGAGCATATAGGGCCAATTGCGTGTTTCAAGCAGGTGTTAGTAGTCGATCGGCTGCCGAAAACCCGCTCAGGTAAGATCTTGCGCAAGCTTTTGCGTAACATTGCAGACGGCCAAGAGTTTGGTATTCCTTCTACCATTGATGACCCTACTAGCCTTGCCGATGTGCATGCTGCGATGCGTGAGCGTTCGGTAGGTACTGCTGATAAAGCGAAGCCGCTTGACGATTGATCGATCGATTGATGTTAAGCCGCCCTGCGTTAAAAGGGCGGCTTTTATTCGTTTTATGCTTTTGTTGTGTCTGTCTGCTTTTTATTCCTACCTTTTATTCCCACCTTTCCTTCCTGCCTTTTGTTCTTCGGGTTTTAATGGCTAGGTTTTATTGGCCAGGTTTCATTGTTTAGCAGAAGCCGTATAATACGGCTCCCGAGTGGCGCGCAGTGCTATATGCCGCGTGCCAACGTTCATGAGGGTTCCCTAACCCCTCTTATTGCCAAAAAAAGGACTACCCGCATGTTTGCACTAAGCAATACCCAACACCGCCGCTGCCTAGCGGTAATGGTGGCGTTTCATATCGGCATTATTGCCGCCAGTAATTATCTTGTTCAACTGCCTTTCACCCTGTTTGGTTTTCATACTACCTGGGGAGCGTTCAGCTTTCCGTTTATTTTCTTAGCGACCGATTTAACCGTGCGCTTGTTTGGTAAAGGGCCTGCCCGAACCATCATACTTCGCGTTATGTTTCCCGCGTTGGTGGTGTCTTACGTGGTCTCGGTAGTGTTTCCCCGTGGCGGTTTTGCCGGGGTTGAAGCACTTGCTGAGTGGAATGTGTTTGTGGCGCGTATTGCTCTGGCAAGCTTCTTAGCCTATGTCATAGGGCAGCTGCTTGATGTGCAGGTGTTTGACCGCTTACGCCAGTGGGCGTGGTGGGTTGCGCCGGTGTGCTCGACGGTACTTGGCAACCTGGCCGATACCTTCGCCTTCTTCTCTGCGGCGTTTTATAACAGCACAGACGCCTTTATGGCGGCTAACTGGGTGGAAATTGCGGCTGTCGACTATGTGATTAAATTAGCCATTAGCCTACTCTTCTTCCTGCCCTTGTATGGTTTGCTACTTGCTTGGCTAACACGCCGTTTGGTGGTTTGGACAGGCCAGATAGATGCCGCACCGCGCACTGCCTAATCGCCAAGCTAACCGCCAACACCACTTAGGAGCTAGCATGACTGACGTTGCCACCGTTGATCTTCATTTTATCGATATGCCTGCCGACCATGCTGCAGAGGACACAACCCCACTGGTGGTGATTCATGGCTTGCTGGGCAGTGCCGATAACTGGCGTTCCCATCTAAAAGTGTGGCAGCGTTCACGTCGAGTGATTGCACTGGATTTGCGTAACCATGGCCGTTCGCCCCACGCCGAGGGAATGCAATACGCAACGATGGCGGCTGATGTTCTAGCGTTGCTCGATAAGTTATCGATTCAGCGCGCCCATGTGCTGGGCCACTCCATGGGCGGCAAAGTCGCGATAAGTTTGGCGTGCCTGGCGCCTGAGCGGGTTGCCTCTTTGATTGTTGCTGATATAGCACCGGTGGCTTACCAGCATGGCCATGATGACGTTTTTGCCGCGCTGGACAACGTGCGGGAAGGGCAGCCCAAAAACCGCCGTGAAGCTGATGATTTGATTGCCCAGCATGTAGATTCACGCCCCACGCGGCTATTCTTAGCTACCAACCTAGTGCGCAACGACGATAACGTAATGGCGCTGCGTATAGGACTGGATCAGATAAAACGTGGCTATAACGACATCATCGGCGTGCCGGATGGCGAACAGCCCTATGAGGGCCCAGCGCTGGTGCTAAGGGGTAGTGAATCGCACTATGTGGCGGATGACATGCTGCCCGCCTTACGGGAAGTGATGCCGCGTGCGCGCGTGGTCACTCTCAAGAACGCTGGCCACTGGCTGCATGCCGACCAACCAGAAGCCTTCCAGCAGGCCGTTGATGTCTTTGTCAGCGCGCAATAAGCAGCCATGAACGCTAGGTGAGCGGCGTAACGCTTAGCCCATGCTGCTCAGGGTAACGCAAGAAGCGATTCAGGATTCGGTAGCTATCAACATCAAAGTGAGAGGGCGTATCGGCAAGCTTTAGGGCTTGCTCAAAGCTTGCTGCACTGCCCAAATAGCACCATTGCCGAACCACATGCCACGCTGGTGTTGCACTGCCAGCGGGGCGTTCTTCAATGGCAATACTGCCCGGCCACGGCCACGCGTTTACCTGTAACTGCTGTAAGGCCGCTTGGGCACGCTGTGTATGCGCCGTTAGTGGCTCTTGCCCGTTACACGCGCCACGGCATTTGCCCAACTGATTGGCAAAACAGCGCCCCTTGCCTTTCTCAAGCCCCAGCACCCGTGGGCAAAGCTGCTGTTCTTCAGTAATGCTGCGTAGCGCGTTCTTGGCCTCGCGGGCATTGCGGAATAAACCATACAGCGTGCCGTGCTGCGGCTGGCTAAGGGCGTTGCCGCTGAGCAGTTCAGGCGCATTGGCACCCTTTGGCCAGCACCAAGTGGTTAATTTACCCTGCCGCCGCAACTGCCGGTTCATGATCGGCATTAATGTTTTGACCAGCTGCGCTTCACGCAGTTGAGCGCCTAGGTCACCGGCGGTCTCTTCCCACTCAATATGCTGTACCTGCTGAGCAAGCCGCATCTCTTTGTCGTCTTGGTGGTCGCGCTGAAAGTGGCCTAGCACTCGGCTGCGCAGATTAATACTTTTGCCCACATAAAGTGGCAATCGGTTATGTCCATAAAACAAATAAACGCCTGGAGAGGCGGGTAAGCCTTCTAACTGGGCGCTATCCAGATGAGCCGGCAGCGTGCGGTGGCGCTGTTCTTCGCTCAGTAGGGTGCGCCATGTCTCGCTGCTGTGTTCTGCCTGCCATGCCTGCCAAAGTGACCAGAGCGCATCAACATCATCACCGGCACGGTGATGGCGAATGGCGCTGATACCGTAACGACTGAGCAATGCTTGAAGGTTGTGATGCCGTTCTTGAGGAGCCAATCGGCGCGATAGGCGCAGCGTGCATATTATGGCGGCGCGGTAATCCTTTCCGGCACGTTTGAATTCATTACGTAAAAAGCTGTAGTCAAAACGTGCGTTGTGCGCGACTAAATGGCCATCACCCAGCCACTCACGAAGTGATTCGGCTATGTGCCCAAACCGCGGCGCGTCGCTCAACATGTCATCGCGTATGCCGGTGAGCTGGCTGATTTGCGCGGGCACCTTGCACTCGGGGTAAATCAAGCTCGACCAGCGGTCAATAATCTCACCGTTGACCACCTTAAGGGCGGCTATTTCGGTAATCCGGTCACGTGTGGCGCGTGTGCCCGTGGTCTCTACATCAATAAAGATTAAGGCGGTGTCGCTCATAAAGCGCCGTAGGCTCCATGGTTTTATGTTATAGAGAATTAAAGCGCGTGGGGGTCGACGGCTAAGCGTGACACAGGCAGCGTGTTATCGATAATTCCCCTTTTCTGCAGGTATGCTTCAAACGCTGAGTAGCGCCGGCTATCTAGTGCGGCAGGACTGAGTGCCATGCGGCGTAAGATGTCTTCCCAGGCTGCGGCGTTAATGTCGTTGTCGAGAACGGGGTGGGTGGCAATTAACAGCGCCCAGGCGGCATCCGGGTGGTCAATTATCCAGTGGCTGGCCTCTTCAAGCGCCAGGGTGAATCGCGACCAGGTGTCCGCCCTTCGGGTAAGGGAATCGCTATTGGCCAGCACTATTAAGCCATCAAGGCGAGGGATATCCAGCGCTTCAAAGCGTATGAGGTGCGTGGTTATCCCTTCGGTCGCTAATTGCGGGGGCAGGTAGTGAAAAAAACCGTCGGCAATTGCGTCCGCTTGCTTTTCCCTTAATGCCCGCGCCGGGTCGAAGTTCAAGTTCTCTGGCGGTAAAAAATCATCCATTTGTCGCACAGAGCGAGGTAGTAAGCGCGGTATGCTCAGTTCAAGGCCTTCGCGGGTGGTATAGCCATAATGTAACTCGGCTAACGCTTTATCATTTCCAACCTGCTCTTCGCCCGCAATGATGACCGCGGTTAGCGAGGTTTCGATAAGCGTCGCGATACGCGTGATAGGGGCACCATCATGGGCGTGCAAATGCAAAAGAGGCTGGCGCGTTAATGCTAAATCTACTTCCCCAGCCGATAACAGTTTGATGGCAATCGAAGGGTCTGCGGGTGATTGGATATCCACCACAAGCCCTTGAGCCGCATAGTAACCGCGCTGTTGAGCAATGATCAGTGCCGCATGCTGAGGGCTAAGGTACCAATCTAACATCAAGGTGATGTTTTTAGACGGCGGCGGCTCCAGCGGTGGAGCCGGCGTTAGTGCCATGGTGGGCGCTTCTGCATCCTCTTTATTAGCATTTTCTTCACCAACATGTTCTTCACCAATACTATCTTCATCAATACCGTCTTCACTGTCAGCAGTGCGCCATAGCGTGTCAGGTACAATAACCTCGCTTTCCAACGTGAGCGGGGCAGTTACCTGAATGCTGTCTTGAGGGCTTTCATCGCCTTCTTCATTGGCGTAACTCGTGGAATTAAACATCAGTAAGGTAACGATGAAACTGAAAAAAATAGAGCGCCAATAGCGTAACCGGCAGGGCAACATAGTCAGTAACTCCAAGTGTTCTAATGGCAAAGTGTATCCGTCTGATAAAGCACCTGACCAGTCTTTTACACACACACTCGCGCTGTGAAGACACAGTAAATTCAACGGTTTCATGTAATAATAGCGCTGTATTGATATAGAGATGGAGAGTCATGGACGCAATTTATATGTTCTTTTTGGTAGGCGGCTCCTTGATGGCGCTGAGCATACTAGGCAGCCGTTTGTCATCAATGATGGGCGTGCCGCTACTGCTAATATTTCTCGGGCTGGGTATGTTGGCAGGCGAAGAGGGCGTATTAGGCGTTGTATTTGATGACTACTCCATGGCATTTGCCATTGGCCACCTAGCACTGGCCATGATTTTGTTGGATGGCGGTTTGCGAACCCGTCTCAAAACCTTCCGGGTTGGTTTTAAACCTGCGCTCTCCCTAGCTACCTTTGGCGTTTTTATTACCAGCGCTATCGTTGGCTTAATTGCCATGTGGATATTTGATTTAACGATAGTGCAGGGCCTGTTGGTAGGTGCCATCGTAGGCTCCACTGATGCGGCTGCCGTTTTCTCTATGCTCAGTGGGCGAGGTGTCAACCTCAACGAGCGGGTAGGCGCTACGCTTGAAATTGAGTCCGGCACCAACGACCCGATGGCTATCTTCCTGACCTTGATGCTGGTCGAGCTGTTAGTGGGTGATATCGGCGGTCTTACCGAGACGCTGCTGTTTTTCATTTCGCAGTTTGGTATTGGCTTGATCATTGGTATCGGTGGTGGCTGGCTAAGTGCCAAGCTATTGCGTTGGCTGGATTTAGCGCCTGGCCTTTATGCCATGCTGGCGTTAGCGCTGGGGTTCAGCGTTTTTGGCTTAACCAGTGTGCTCGGCGGCAGCGGATTTTTGGCGATCTACCTTGCAGGCTTGATGATTGGTAATCAGCCAGGGCGCCACCTCAACTTTATTCTACCTGTGCACGATGGTTTGGCCTGGCTAAGCCAGATCGGCCTATTCCTAGTGCTTGGCCTGCTGGTAACGCCCAGTGAGCTGTGGGATGTCGCACTGCCTGCGGGGCTGGTCGCGTTGGCACTTATCTTTATTGCTCGCCCTCTTGCCGTACTGATCGCGATTAAGCCATTTTTTAAGTTTCGTTGGCGAGAAATCTTCTTTATTTCCTGGGTAGGCTTGCGAGGGGCGGTGCCCATTGTGCTGGCTATTTTCCCCGTGATTGGCGGGGTCGAGAACGCCTCTCTCTACTTTAATGTTGCCTTTGCCGTGGTGTTGATGTCGCTGCTGATTCAGGGTGGCTCGCTTACGCTAATGGCCCGATGGTTAAAGGTAGAAGTGCCGGTCGGTACCGTGCCTAACCGACGTGGCCCGCTGGGTATCTTGCCGGAAAACGACTTTGAACTGTTTGTGTATGGAGTGGAGAACCAGGATTTAGAAGATGTGCCCATCCGCCTACTGCGTTTTCCCTCTGGGGCGCTGATTTCAGCGCTGTTTCGCAATCACGCCATGCTGCACCCCAAAGGCAGTACGCGGTTGAAGCTGGGCGATGTCATCTGCGTGATCGGCCGCTCAGAGGATTTGAGCGCGCTTAATCGACTGTTCAATGGTGATGCTAAGCTCAAGCAAGAGCGCGCATTCTTTGGTACCTTCACGTTAGATGGTAGCGCACAGATGCAAGACGTTGCCCAAGCGTATGGTTTAACGTTAAGCCCTGGTGAGCAGAACATGACCCTGGCCGAGTTTATTGCCCTGCGTGTGGGCGGCCACCCGGTTATTGGGGATGACGTGGACTGGCATGGCATTCATTGGGTGGTTAGCGATATGGAAGGCGGGAACATAACCCGCGTTGGCCTACGTTTGTACTAAAAGGCGTTGACTTCCAAGGAAATGCTGTTAGTATATGCACCCGTAAGCCGGAGGGATGGCAGAGCGGTTGAATGCACCGGTCTTGAAAACCGGCGTAGGTGAATAACCTACCCAGGGTTCGAATCCCTGTCCCTCCGCCACCTTGATACTAAAGCCCCTGATTCGTCAGGGGCTTTTTTGTTGCCTGCCGTTTGGCTGACTCGTACTCAAGCTTGGTGCAGGCGCGCTGTAGATAAGCAGTACCTAACCTGTGCTCTTTTGATGATTTCACAGCGCTATGTTCGTAAGCGCACAGTGAGTGCGTGCTTTAAGGGTCATTCTAACGATGAGCGTGGCAAAGGAAATGCCTAAACAAGGATGTTGCGCTATGCGTTGCAGAGGATGCAGCGCTCCTTTCTTATAGCGATCCAACTGATAGCAATTCAATGGTTTGATGGCATCCACTTCTTCCTTCCGCCTCTGCGGGAGGTTGATACGCCATACTAAACTGGCAAAGGAGGGCCATATGCCGACATCTTCAGATAACCACAATCGCTTGACCGTGTTGAAGAAATTCGGGACTGATCCTGGGGCTCTGCATGCGGAAATCTATATTCCGAAAAACTTCCCGAAGAAAGGGCCGCTCGTCGTCGTGCTGCACGGTAGCACCCAGTCAGCTGAGAGCTATAATCGCGGATCAGGCTGGTCTGAGCTCGCTGACGAATGCGGGATAGCGCTTCTATATCCGGAGCAAAGAAAAACCAACAACCCCCTTAGCAGCTTCAACTGGTTCAAATCTGGTGATACTCGTCGCGGCGGTGGTGAACCCCTTTCTATTCGTCATATGATCGAGCAGGTCGTTGATGATCACGCTATTGACCCTTCGCGCGTCTTCATCACGGGGTTGTCTTCGGGGGGCGCCATGGCATCTGTAATGCTGGCGACCTATCCAGAGGTCTTCGCGGGTGGCGCTATCATCGCCGGGCTACCTTACCGAAGCGCTGGCAACATGATGGAGGCAATGGTTCGCATGAAGGGGTTTGGCGGACCGTCTGATCATAAGCTCGACGCGCTTGTGCGCGATGCCTCAACCTTTGACGGCCCTTGGCCAACAATCTCGGTTTGGCATGGCGGCAGTGATTCGACCGTCGATAATTCGAATGCTGATTCAATCGTCCGGCAGTGGCAGAAAATTCACTGCGTTGAAGGGCCACCGACACGAGAGGAAGAGGTCGATGGTTTTCCCCGGCAGGTCTGGTGCAACGCGGGCGGGCAGGAAGTGATTGAGGAGTACATCATCGAGGGAATGGGTCACGGCACGCCGATCATGGTCGGTGGTGACGATGGGCTTGGGGAAGAAGACAAGTACATGCTGGACGTGGGCATTTCTTCGACCCGCCACATAGCAAGCTTCTGGAGCCTTGCGTAGGAGTAAATAGCAAGCTGACAAGCGTTGATCCGTAGCGATAGAGCGTTAAAAAATAAGGCTTATGAGCCTCAGGCTGCGTTAGTATCCTGTGCTAAGCTGAATTCAGTAAGGAATTGTCCTGCTAAACGGCGGCGCCTGTAGTCATTGGCGTTTATGCACGGCTACTATCGAACGTTGTTAAACGGATGACTCATATCTATGCCCGTTGACCTTCCTGCGCTCTATCCCAAGCTGATCAATCTGATGTTAGATACTGTCTTTGTGGTCGATCAGCATGACCAGATCGTGTTTGTCAGTGATGCGTGTGAATTACTGCTCGGTTACCGTGCCGACGAGTTAATTGGCAACTTGATTACCGACTATATGCACCCTGATGACTTAGCGGCCACGCGTGACTCCATTTGCCGTGTAATGAATGGCCAGCCCCACGTCGATTTTCGCAACCGCTACCTTCGCAGCGATGGCAGTATCGTGAACATTCTTTGGTCTGCTCGTTGGTGCGAGGAAGACAGTGTGCGGATAGGCGTGGCGCGAGACGTGACTGCGCTTATGCAGGCTGAGGCAGAGCTACGCTTCTTAGCCCATCATGACCCGCTGACAAAGTTGGCTAACCGTTCGCTATTCTATGATCGATTAGTCTCAGCGTTGAAAACTGCCCGTCGCCACCAAAGCAGCCTAGCGCTGCTATTTTTGGATGTTAATGATTTTAAAATGATTAATGACACGTATGGTCATGCGGTGGGAGACCAAGTGCTTTGTACGGTGGCGCAACGGCTAGAAAGCTGTATACGTGAGACAGACACGGTAGCGCGCATGGGGGGCGACGAGTTTACGGTTCTGTTGACGGAAATACAGTCGATAGAGGCTGTTGCGGCAAAGGTAGACCAGATCCTCACGGTCATGAACGAGCCGCTTGGTGATGAATTTGGCGAACTCAGCATGCCTTCATGCAGCATCGGTGTGGCTTGTTATCCTGTTGATGGGGAAGATGCCGACACCCTGTTGAACCATGCAGATGGGCAGATGTATCAGGTCAAAAGGCATCGCTCAGCTGTTGGGTGATGGGCCTGTTGGGCGCCAAATTTCTCTTCTCTTCTCTTCTCTTCTCTTCTCTTCTCTTCTCTTCTCTTCTCTTTTGACTGTGCTCGTTCCCACGGCTACTGACGTGGGGCCATGCTTTCTGTGCCGTTAAGTTAGCGTTTATCAATCCATATTTACAAGTTAACAGAATCTTAATACAATTTTTGTATAGTTTTTTAGTGTGTATAGCTATTTTAATAGAAAAATGAACAGAAAAAGCCCTCTTTTTCTCTCGGCGAAATACCACCGTGCCAGGAATTCACACCATGTCCACTGCGTCACTCTCTGACCACATTTCCCGTGCGGATAGGATTATGTGGTTCCCGCTAGGGCTCATTATCCTATTGAGTTTGTTGGTAGGTCTGTTCACGCAAACACTGTGGCTAGCCATGCTGAACGGCCTGATGACCTTGCTGCTCATGTTGGCCACTCAGTACCGCTTTCCAGGCCATATCGTCAACGGTTTTGTGAAGGCTGCGGTGATGATGAGTTGGTCTGCCGTGTTGATTGAGCAATGCGGAGGGCTAATTGAGGCTCATTTCAGCATTTTTATTCTGCTTTCTGTACTGATTCTATATAGCGATTGGCGGGTTATTGCCTTTGGCGGTTTAGTTATCGCCTTGCACCATGTGCTGTTTACCTGGCTCCAATATCAAGGTGCCGCGCAACTTTATAGTGGCATGGTAGGTGGTGGCCATGGCGAACGTCATGGCGCCTCAGAGTTAATCGCCTGTTTGCTGATGCATGGTGGCGCGGTTGTCGTGCAAGTGATCATTCTTGGCTATCTAGCCAAAGTGCTGGGTAGCATGGTGAGTGAAGGACAGCTTGTGAGTCAATTTGCCTATTCAGCGGGTGGCGGTAATTTGGCTATGCACTTCGCTGAAGAGCAGCAGCAATTGCCAGCGGTTGCGGCGGTGGTCAAGATGCGTGACCAGGTCGCCGATAGTTTGCGCGAAACACAAAATGCGGCCAGCCAAGTATCTGACTATAGCCAGCAGCTGTTTAACGCTCAGCAGGAGTTGTATAAACAAACGGCGCGCAATAGCAGCCAAACAGAGCGTATCTCTGCCAGCACCACTGAACTTGCCGCGACTACCCGAGAAACCGCTAAAGAGTCACAAAGTGTTCGTGAATTAGCCGCGTATGCAGAGCAAGTCGCGCGCAAAAATGGGGAACAAGTCGAAACAATGCGCGAGATGATGCACGCGCTTAACCAGAATGCGAGTAACATCGGCATTATGCTGAGTGAAATTGATAACATTACCTTTCAAACGAATCTGTTGGCTCTGAATGCGTCTGTTGAGGCGGCCAGAGCCGGTACGCACGGCCTTGGTTTTGCTGTTGTCGCCAATGAGGTGCGTAAATTAGCCAGCAATACCCAACATACCGCGATGCGCATCCGCGAAACGATCGATAAAACGACGGAGTTAGTGCTGGAAGGGGTGGCGCAAACCACAACTGTCGCGGAAACCACTCAATCGCTGGTGACCAGCTTTGTGCAGGTCGCTGAGCGTTTAACGAATATGGATAACGCAGTGCAGCAGCAGCATTTAGGGGTTGAGGAGCTTGAGCAGAGCGTGAATGAGATCCACAACGCGCTGGAAATGGCTCGCCAAGCGGTAGATGAAGCCCAGAGCATGTCGAATCAGCTTTCTGTAACGGCTGATACCATGATGAGAGCCGTCAGCGGATTCACCTTGCCAGAAGGCGTGCCTTCTCAACGAGCGCTGCCAGTGTGAAATAGGTTGTGTTTAGGTGGCTTTCGGCTACTATTCGTTGGAACTCCCATCCTCCTGGATATACCACCATGTTGAAAGGTTTAATCGTCTGTTTTGCGGTGTTATTTGCGCAATTGGCGGTACTGCATGTGATTGATGCTCGTCTCTATAATCCCTCTCAAGACGCTCGTCACACCGCGGCAGCGCCCATTGTTTCAAATAAAAATGAAAAAGATGATGAAGAACTGCAAAGCTAAGCCAATAGTCGTTTGTTAAAAGCATTTCTACCAAAGCCATTTGCGACGCATTACCGCGCCGCAAGTGGCTTACTTTTTTAAAGCATTTCCTCGTTAAAGCATTTCCTCTAGCCAATCGGTAAACGCAGCCCATGAACGTTGGTCGGCTCGTTCATGATACGCATCGCTGCCAAAAACGCTAAAAGCGTGTGGCGCGCCCGAATAAATGCCTACCTCATAGGTAATCTCAGCGGTTTCTAACTCGTCTGCCAGCGTGGCGACATCTTCTAAGCTAACGGCGGTATCAGCACCGCCGTGGGCAATAAAAATAGGCGCTGTATTACTTGCATAAGCCTGACCCTCGGGAGTGGTTAAACCGCCATGAAAACTGGTGTACGCCGCAATACCCTCTGCTTCACCTGAACGGGCTATTTCGAGTGCCACCGAGCCGCCAAAACAGTACCCCATGATCACGGTTTGTTCAGCCGCACCTTGTTCCCGTGCTTGGGCTAATCCACCCAGAGTTAGGGTGCGCATACGCTCTCTGTCTTCGTAAAGACGGTTAGTGGCAGCACGTTTATCGTCGAGCTCTTGGGGGCGATTGCCTTCACCGAATAGATCAACGGCGAAGACATCGTAGCCTTCACTGGCCAGCATATCAGCGCGCTGGCGCTCGTAATCATCCAAGCCGTCCCAGTCATGGATAATAAGCACGCTGCCTTGCGCGTTTTCACCACCTGAGACAAAATAACCTTGAAAAGCTTCGTCATTCACCGTGTACGCCACGTCATTTCCTACCGGGGTGAATGCAAAAGTGGGTAGTGCCAGCGTAAATAGTGTTAGTGTGCTGGCAGGTAACAGCATTGTTTTCATCATTAGGGTTTCCAAACGTGAGTGTTCAGTAAGCATAGCCAATTCTTGCTAAGCGGATGAAACATTGCATAACTATTTGCGTTGAAAAACCATTTGCGTGAAAGGCAAAGGATCGCTTCTGGCACCTTGCGTCTGGAACTTAGTAACGGCATTCTTGTCTGCTGTTAGAATTACTATTAGGGAGCATTAATACATGGCTTATAACGATTCACGCATTGCACGTCCCCATTCGGGTGACGTTGCCAATAGTGTCAGCACTAACAAGGTATTGCGTAACACCTACGCGCTGCTGGCAATGACGCTGCTGTTTTCAGCGGTCATGGCAGGCGCAGCCGTTGCGCTAGGCATTCAGCAAATGAACATCTTCGTGTTCTTTATTGGTGCTTACGGCTTGATGTTCCTCGTTCACAAAACGGCTAACTCCGCAGCAGGCTTGCTGGCAACCTTTGCTTTCACTGGCTTTATGGGCTTCACGCTGGGGCCGATTCTGTCAGCTTATCTCACGCTGCCTAATGGCGGTGCGTTGATCATGAACGCATTGGCGATGACAGGGCTAACATTCGTTGGTTTGTCAGCGGTTGCGCTAACCACTAAGAAAGACTTTAGCTTCTTAGGCAACTTCCTGATGGCGGGTGCCATCGTGTTGATTTTGGCGATGATTGCTGGGTTTATCTTTAATATTCCTGCGCTTTCACTGATGGTCTCTGCGGGTTTTGTGTTGTTTGCTTCGGCAGCCATTTTGTATCAAACCAGTGAAATCATTCACCGCGCCGGTGAGACTAACTACATTCTCGCCACCGTTACCCTGTATGTCTCCATCTACAACCTGTTTGTGAGCCTACTGTCGATTTTAGGCATCATGAGCAACGACTAAACTCAGACAGCGCTAGATGATATGCCAGGCCCTACTTCAGGGCCTGGTTTTCGTTATACGGCATTTAGCAAACAGGTATCAGCAAATGCAGTACGGTTTATTGGTGATGGGCGCTCCCTATAGCAGTGTTTCCCCGCATTCTGCACTGCGTTTTGCGCATACTATTATTGCTCGTGGGCACTCTTTATCAGGTGTTTTTTTCTATCATGACGGGGTTCATAATGCCTCGTCGCTGATGGTACCTCCGCAAGATGAGCTTAATCTCTACCACGCGTGGGTTGCGCTACACCAGCAGCATGACGTGCCTTTGGATGTATGTATTGCTGCGGCACTTCGCCGTGGGTTGCTGAGCGAAGCAGAAGCGCAGCGCCACGGCAAGCAGGCCTTTAATGTAGCGCCTCCGTTTGAGTTAACCGGGCTTGGCCAGTTGCATGAATTACAGCAGCGCTCTGATCGCTTTATTACCTTTTCTTAGTAGGGAGAGTGCTTAATGGGAGTGCCGATGTCAGCATCTGATGCTTTGCTGGTAGTCATTCGCCACGCGCCACACAGCTCTAACGTATTGCGTGAGGGGTTAGATGCTGCCTTGGTGGCTGCTGCTTTTGGCAAACCGGTGCATTTACTGTTTATGGGGCAGGGCGTAATGGCACTGCTAAAAGAGCAGGGCAGCGGAGCGCCTGGCCAAAAAGCCACGTTACCTACCATTGATATGTTGGAAATGTACGATATTGACAAGCTGATGGTGCCGGAAGAAACACTCCAGGCGATGCATATTTCGCCGGATCAATTGGTAGAAGGCATCACGCTGGTAGCCTCTGAAGATCTCCCGTCGTTATTTCAGCAGCATGCCCAAATACTGAATTTCTAAAAGGGGGCGACTAGGTTGAATACCACCGCAATTCTACACATCCTCACTAAAGCGCCCCGTAGCAGCGCTGCTGATCAAATGCAGCAGGCGATAGGCGAGCAAGACTCCGTGCTATTGATTGAAGAGGCGGTTAGTGCTGCGCTTGAACCCGATTGGGCGGTTTGGCAGCAGTACCCATCGCGTATTTTTCTGCTGTCAGAAGATCTTGCTGCGCGCGGGCTAGCCCGCATTGCGGCTGAAAATGACTTACCTGCTGTGGGAATGGATGGCTTTGTGGCGCTTACCGAGCAGTTTGAACAATCAGTGACCTGGTATTAATATGCAGGATCAAACGTTATACCGTTATCTTGATGTGCAAAAAACAATTCAACTAGATCCTGAAGGCTATCTAGTTAATCAAGCTGAATGGAATCCGTCTGTCGCTGCTTTAATGGCAGAGGAAGAAGGTCTCTCTTTAACACCTGAGCATTGGGAGATTATTGAGGTAGTTCGGGCATTTTATCAGCGCTACGAAATGGCACCGGCGATGCGGCCACTCGTTAAAGCGACTAAAAACGCGCTTGGTGAAGAGAAAGGTCGCTCTATCTATCTGATGCAGCTGTTTCCTGGCAGCCCCGCCAAGCGCATTGCTCGCCTGGCGGGTTTGCCCAAGCCTACTAACTGTTTATAAAAACGGTTTATGAAAACGGCTTATGAAGGTGGGCTAGCGTTAACTCTATATGCTTTGAGTTAGCCTATATCTCGTCGCCGCGGGTGCATACTGACAGCACAACAGCATCGTCAACACTGGTGGATACCAACGCGTGGCCCATATCGCTATCGAAATAGATGCTGTCGCCCTCAGCCAGAACCAGCGGCGCGTAGAACTCGGTGTAGAGCATAATATCCCCATGCAACACCATTAAAAACTCTTCCCCATCATGGCGTACCCACTGGTGATACTCATCAAAACTGCGCGCTTTCACGATAGTTTTAAAGGGAATCATGCGCTTTTGGGCTAACTGATGCCCAAGCAGCTCATGCTCATAAGTGGGAGTAGGGTGCAACTGGCCTTTGCCTTTACGGGTTAAGTCGCGCCTGCCCATGGTGTAGCGTTCCCGCTTAGGAGGCGTAAGCAGCTGAGGAAGGTCGATGTTGAGCCCGGCAATGAGTTTCTGCACCACGCTGAACGTCGGTGACACTTGGTTATTCTCAATTTTGGATAGCGTTGAGCGCGCCAGCCCCGTGCGTTGGCTAACGTCTTCCAAGGTCCACTGATTGGCGAGGCGAATTTGCTTGAGCCGTTCACCCAGGCGCAACGGCTCAACAAACGGTTTGCTTCCCGATGCGATACGCAGCGCGGCATGCTCTTCAGAAGTAGCGGTCATAAATCGTCACATTGGGCTGCATTAACATTGGCTTGAGGCATCTTAAAGCGCCCATGATAGCACAGCTCAACTTTTCACCGCCGGGCAGGCCATGGTACAGGTGACGTTATGCCTGTGCCCTAAGGCACTTCAGCAAAAGGCAGCCCCAAAAGCGCTTTCAGGTGCGCTTCAACGCCACTTGCCAGGGATTTCGGGTTATAGCCGCCTTCCAGCACTGACACAACACGGTTATCCGCATAAAGGGTGGCAATTTCCATAGCCATATGGGTAATCCAATAGAAGTCTTCATCTTCCAGGCAGACATCACCCATCGGGTCTTCACGGTGTGCATCAAAACCGGCAGATAGCATCACTAAATCAGGCTTGAAAGCGTGCAGCGCGGGAAGCCAGTGGTTTTCAATAATGCGCCGGAATTCAGGCCCATCGGTACCTACTTCAAGCGGCGTATTCACCACGTTTTGCCACTCGCTACGCAGGTAGCGCCATGGGTAAAAAGGGTACTGAAAGCTGGTACAGATCAGCACTTCGGGATCGTTTTTGAAGATATCGATAGTGCCATTGCACTGGTGCACATCGAAATCCAGTATCGCGATGCGCTTAGCGCCATATTTGGCGCGGGCATGGGCAGCACCAACGGCGACATTATTATAAAAACAAAACCCCATGGCATCACTGGCTTCCGCATGGTGGCCTGGTGGCCTAACCGCACAAAAGACGTTGTCCGCTTGGCGCTTAAAGACTTGATCTACCCCACGAATCACCGCTCCAGCGGCAACCCGGGCGGCTTGCAGGCTGTCAGGGTTCATCATGGTGTCGCTGTCTAGCGTTACAATGCCTTCTGTGGGCAGGCACTTTTCCAGGGCGCGCAAATGGCGTAAGGGGTGTACTCTAGCTAATGCATCTTCATCAGCTTCTTTGGCATCGGCCTGCATGGTTTGTTGTAATAGACCAGCAAGCGATAGGCGCGCACGAATGGCCTCCAGACGCTGAGGGTTTTCCGGGTGCTCGGGCCCCATATGGTGCAATGAGCAGTCTGGGTGAGTAAGGTAGGCGGTAATCATTCAAACGCTCCAATGTTGTTGGTGTCACCTTAATCGTTTCCAAGCCTTGTACGACAGTGTCAATAAGTCGTACAGCCGCTATCAATGTCAGGGGAGACTCATTTGTGAGTACGCGCTTTCTTCACCATTTTTTTGAACCTCGCACGCTAGCGGTGTTTGGTGCCTCTGAAAAGCCGGCCTCGTTGGGCGGCCTTGTGCTAAGAAATATCCAGGAGGCTGGCTTCAAGGGCCCTCTCTGGGCGGTCAATCTCAAAGGTTACTCAGACGTATTTGGCGTACCGTGCGTTAGTCGCGTTAGCGAACTGCCGGAAGTGCCTGATTTAGCCGTGGTATGTTCACCTATAGAGGGTGTGCCCAGTTTAATCAAAAAACTGGGGGAGTACGGCGTCAAAGCGGCACTGGTACTTTCCGGTGGTGCCTACCTAGACCGCGATAAAGGCAACAAAGGCTCGATCCGTGAACGCATGTTGAGTGCAGCGCGGGTATCCGGGATTCGTGTGCTGGGCCCAGAGTGTATGGGCCTGATTGTGCCAGGAAAAAAACTCAATGCTTCCTATGCCAGCCAGCCGGTAAAAGCGGGTCGCGTTGCCTACCTCGGGCAGTCGGGGATGCTCGCCAATGCCATGATTGACTGGGCGGCGGGGCGCGACGTTGGCTTTTCGCACCTCATCACCGTGGGTGATAGTGTCGATGTGTTGTTACCGGATTTGATTGATTACGTTAATCAGTTTTCGCCGGCTCAGGCCATTTTGCTGCACCTGGAGCGGATAAACGACGCCCAGCACTTCATGACCGCAGTGCGTGATGCCTCGCGTAATCGCTTGGTATTGGCGATAAAAAGCAGCCGCACGCCAGAATCAGATATCTCCGGGATGGCACCCACCCCAGGCATTGCCAACCGTGACGTAGTATTTGATGCCGCCTTTGCCCGGGCAGGCGTTGTGCGGGTCGATGATTCCGATGAACTCCTCGATGCCCTGGAAACGCTGTCACGCATGAAGCCGCTGAAAGGCGACCGTTTAGCCATTGTGTCTAACGGGTTAGGGCCTGCCATGCTGGCAATTGATAAGCTGATTAGTGCCGGTGGAAAATTAGCTGAATTTAGCGCGGAAACGCAGGCAGCGCTGCACCATAGTGAGGTCGATATGAGCAAACCGGGCGAAAACCCGGTGGATCTTGGCGGTAACGCTTCACCCGAGCGGTTTGTGCAAGCGCTTGAAATCGTCACCGCCGACCCGAATGTGGATGCAGTGCTGGTGGTTCATGCCCCCACCCGAATGGCACCATCGCTGGTGACGGCTCAGGCGCTGATCGACAATCGCAAGAAATTCCGCCGCAACCTGTTAACCAGTTGGATGGGGTTAAAAGAAGCCCTGAACGCGCGCCATGCTTCTAACATAGCGGGAATTCCTACTTATATTTCACCCGAAAAAGCCGTTAAGGCGTTTATGCATATGGTGATTTATCAGCGCGTTCAGGCGCTGCTGCAGGAAATTCCACCCAGCTTACCTTTCTCAACCAGTCCTGAAATTCGTGCCCAGTGCCGCACGCTGATCAAGCAGGCGAAAGAGCAGGGCAGACAAACCTTAACCCACTCGGAAACGGCGCAGGTGCTGGAGGCCTATGGTATTCCTACAGCGCCCAGCGTCTATTTATCATCGCCTGAAGAGGCGCTTGCGCGGGCGGCAGAAATCCCAGGCAGTAAAGCGCTAAAAGTTGTCCATGAAGGCAACTGCCGGCCTTATCGTTACCGCCGGCACCCACATAAAATCTCAGCGGGCCTGTTGCAAGATTTGGAAACGCCAGAGCAAGTGGCCGATGGCGTTCGCCAGCTGGGCGATAAAGTGTTTGAAAAATTCCCCGAGTATGCGATTCGAGAATACTGTTTGCAGCCAATGCAGCGCGGCAAACACTCTATGCAGATTTGCGCGGGCATCACCCGTGACCCAGTGTTTGGTCCTTTGATTGTCTTTGGCATTGGCGGCTATAAAGTGAATGTGTTGGCAGACCGCCAGGTGGCACTACCGCCACTTAATATGAGCCTGGCTGCTGATGTGGTAGGCAGAACTCACGCCGCCTCGTTAATTCGCGAGCATTCCGCCGACCCCGAACGTGATATTAAGCACCTGTGCCAAATGCTGGTGAAGCTATCGCAAATGGCCTCTGATTTAGGCGATTTGCGTGGCTTAGAAATCAATCCGCTGCTGCTGAATCGCGATGGCATCGTCGCTGTCGACTTCGCCATGGATTTAGGCACGCCCGCTCGCTTTGCCATTATGCCGTACCCTGAAGAGCTGCGAGAATGGGTAACGCTCAAAAACGGCTGGAAGGTAGAAGTGCGCCCTATCCGCGCTGAAGACGCGCCGTTGATCACTATCTTCCATCGTCAGCTATCGGAAGAGAGCATTCGTTTCCGCTACTTCCACAATAAATCCGACTTAACCCAGCGGGATTTGTCGAATCTCTCGCATATCAACTACGATCGCCAAATGGCGTTTATCGCCGAATATGTAGGCGAAGACGGCAGTAAAGAGATGCTTGGCGTGGCGCGGGTGTGGAACGACCCTGACAATATTCGTACCGAGTTCTCGGTCATTATTCGCGATGATTTGCAGGGCCTGGGTATTGGCAGCCTGCTAATGAAGAAGATGATTGATTACTGCACCAATATTGGCACGTTGGAAATGATTGGGAAAATCATGGTCGACAATCACCCGATGCGGGCGCTAATGAAGCATTTGGGCTTTAAATGTCGATACAACATGGAAGAGCAGGTGATTGATGCCGTTATGCGTTTAAATGAGCCGGAAAGCGAGTGGGAGTTAAGCTCAGTTCTTGTGTATGGAGGGCAGTAGAGAGGGTGGCGTATCCTGTTGATTGATCTCGCCAGATCACAACCAACATAGGACGGATACG
>NZ_LGEN01000023.1 GCF_001507855.1 Halomonas sp. 54_146 | reverse complement strand
CGCGAAAGCCAGCGCCACCTGTTACTCGCTGATCGAAACGGCCAAGGCTAACGGACTGGAACCGTCGGCTTATATCCATCATGTGCTGACGCACATCGCCGATGCAGTTACCCTCGAACAACTCGAAACGCTCTTACCCTGGAATGCAGAGCTGCCAGCTTCAAAAAAAGCGGCTCAATACGGTTAGGGCAAGTGGGGCGGTTTAATGGCGCTTACGTTTGCCGCTAGTGATGACAGCGGCGCGGGGGCGTGGTCGCTAACAACCTTGGTCGTTAACAACCAGGTTATCAAGCAACGGGTCTAGCTCGGTTAGGCGCTTAACCCGCTGAAAATTTTGGTTAGCTTCGCTACTGCCTTGGCGCATTTGGGCAAGCCATTGTTTGACCAGAGACACCACCACACGGTCAGGCAGGTGCTGGCGCTGCAGGTGGGCATATTCCTTCAGCACGCTGGCGCGCATTGCCCAGCTGCTTTCGGGGAGCCGCTCGCCGGTCTTTTGCCAGTGACGAATGCGCGGCGCAAGCCAAGGGTCTGCCAGCGCGCTGCGCCCTAGCATCACATCATGACACCCTGACAGCGTGCGGGCTTTCCAGTAATCTTCCAGGGTCCAGATGTCACCATTGGCGACAACAGGCATGCTGACATGACGACGAATTTTACCGATCCACTCCCAGTGTGCCGGGGGGCGGTAGCCTTCATCACGGGTGCGGGCATGCACCACCAGCTGTGCCGCGCCGCCGGCCTCGGTCGCTTGGGCGCAGGCAACGGCTAGGCGGCGGTTAGCGAAGCCCAGGCGGATTTTCGCTGTCACGGGAATCTCACCTTCAAGCGCCTCGGCAACGGCTTTAACGGCTTGGTAAACACGATCCGGCTGGCGCAGCAGTGAAGCGCCGCCATCATGGCGGTTAACCAGCTTGGCGGGGCAGCCGAAGTTAAGGTCAACGCTCACCGCGCCCAGTTTCAGCGCTTGGCGTGCGTTTGCCGCGAGAGCCGCAGGGTCAGAGCCCAGCAGCTGTAAATGCACGGGAATACCGCTGGGCGTTGCCACCGCAGGCTGTGCTAGTTCCGGGCAGTGCTTGTAAAATACCCGGGGCGGCAGTCGGGCATCAACAACGCGGACAAACTCAGTGACTGTCCAATCGAACCCGGCATGGCGGGTTAACAGGTCCCGAGTCAGTGCATCGATCACCCCTTCCATGGGGGCAAGGCCAATTCTGCCGTTTTGTAGTAAATTAACAACCATGACTTCCACTATCGCGCCATTGCATTCTATTTTGAGTGTGGCAGGTTAGTGCATTCCCGTCATAGCGCCAAGCGTCTTTCATAGCCGTTGGTAAATAACGCGCCTAACAACTGCACGTTAATGCGGTATGTAAAGAGCGTTAGGCTGTAGCTAACAACCTTAAACTGTGCTTAAAACGGTACTTAAAACAGTACCTAAAAACGAGGAGAGCGCGTATGCAGGATCTAGAACTGTTACAAGACGGGCTAGCGTTGATGGCGCTCGGCATGGGTTTTGTATTTGTTTTTCTTACTGTTTTAGTTATCAGCGTGACGCTGATGTCGAAGTTGATCGGCCGTTTCCAGCCGATTCCCGCTGCGGCTACCGAAAGCCAAAACAGCCGTAAGTCAGCGGCTTCCTCTGCGCAATCCTCCACTCAATCCTCGGCTCAAAACGACGAGATTGTTGCTGTCATCAGTGCTGCCGTACATCGCTATCGCTCAACACGGCATCGTTGACGCTCTCTTTTTTTCATTAGAGCCATCCTGCGGCCATTTTTTGTTATTTTTACTACAAACTTTCTGTCCTTACTCATAGCCCCTTACGGTGAGCCAATACCATGAACGAAATAAAACGCCCTCTAGGCATTACTGATGTCGTGCTACGCGATGCCCATCAATCGCTATTTGCGACCCGCATGCGCCTTGACGACATGCTGCCCATTGCAGAAAAACTGGACCGCGTCGGCTACTGGTCGTTGGAAACCTGGGGCGGCGCTACCTATGACGCCTGCATTCGCTATTTGGGCGAAGATCCGTGGGAGCGCATTCGGGCGCTGAAAGAAGCCATGCCGAATACCCCCCAGGCGATGCTGCTGCGGGGCCAGAATTTGCTGGGTTACCGTCACTACGCTGATGACGTGGTCGACAAGTTTGTTGAGCGCGCTAAAACCAATGGCGTGGACGTTTTTCGTGTCTTTGACGCGATGAATGACCCGCGTAATTTGGAGCGCGCCATTCAAGCGGTGCGTAACGTTGAAGGCCATGCCCAGGGCACTATTTCGTACACCGTAAGCCCGGTACATACCCTGGATAGCTGGGTCGATCTGGCCAAAACCATTGCTGGCTTAGGTGCAGATTCACTGGCTATCAAGGATATGGCGGGGCTGCTCACGCCGTATACGGCGTTCGATTTGGTCACGCGGCTGAAAAAAGAGCTGTCGATTCCGGTGCATCTACACTGCCACGCCACGACCGGTCTCTCCACCTCAACCATTTTGAAAGCCGTCGAAGCGGGCATTGATAACGTCGATACCTCGATTTCGTCTATGTCGATGACCTATGGCCACAGCCCGACCGAGTCGGTAGTGGCGATGCTAAAAGATACCGGCCGTGATACCGGTTTGGATCTTGAGTTGCTGGAAGATATTGCCGGTTATTTCCGCGAAGTACGCAAGAAGTACGCGGCTTTTGAAGGCTCGCTCAAAGGAATCGACTCGCGCATTCTGATTGCCCAAGTGCCTGGCGGCATGCTCACCAACATGGAAGGCCAGCTTAAAGAGCAGGGTGCGGGTGACAAGCTGGACGACGTGCTGAACGAGATTCCCCGCGTGCGCGAAGACCTAGGCTTTATTCCGCTGGTGACGCCAACCTCGCAAATTGTTGGCACCCAAGCGGTGATGAACGTGATGATGGGCGAGCGCTACAAGTCGATCTCCAAAGAAGTGCAGGCGCTGCTCAAAGGTGAATATGGCGCGGCTCCTGCTCCCTTTAACGCTGAGCTGCAAAAGCGTGTGTTAGAAGGCGGCGAGCCGATTACCTGCCGCCCGGCAGACAACCTCGCGCCGGAAATGGATAAGCTGGCCGCTGAGCTGAAAGAAAAAGCCAGCGCTGAAGGCATTCGTTTGGCCGAAGGCAGTCGCCAAGTGGATGACGTGCTCACCTATGCGCTGTTTCCCCAGATTGGCCTTAAATTCCTTAAAAACCGCGACAACCCAGATGCCTTTGAGCCGGTGCCCCAAGCAGCCGAAACGGCGGTGGCGAAGGCACCTGCCAAGGTGGAAAGCAAGCCGCCAGTGGCTACCAGCGGCCCTGAAACCTACACCGTTAAGCTCAACGGTAAGGCCTACGTGGTTGAAGTGGCAGAGGGTGGTGAAATAGGCGCGGTGCAAGAGCAAACCACCGCAGCACCGGCTACTGCCGAGCCTGCGCCCAGCAGTGAAGGTAGCGGAGAAAGCATTGATGCCCCCTTGGCGGGCAACATCTTTAAGGTCAATGTGCGCCCCGGCGACAAAGTCGTTGAAGGTGACATCGTTATCATCCTTGAAGCGATGAAAATGGAAACCGAAGTACGTGCTAGCAGCACAGGCACTGTTTCTAAGGTTAACGTCAGCGAGGGTGACAGCGTCGCCGTAGGCGATGCGCTGATCGAACTCTAAGGGCCCTGTCATGGATAAATTAGTAACGTTATGGGAAGGCTCGGGGCTGTATAACCTTGAGCTGGGCCAAGCGGCCATGATTGTGGTTGGGCTTGTGCTGCTCTACCTGGCCATTTACAAGAAGTTTGAGCCGTTGCTGCTGGTGCCGATTGGCTTTGGCGGCATTCTGGCCAACATTCCTGAGGCCGGGCTGGCTATTTCAGCGCTTGACCAAGCCATTGAAGTGGCCAAACCTGCGGTGTTGCAGCAAATGGCAGCAGTGCTGGGCACCACGCTTGACCCGCTAACCAATACAGAGGCATGGCGTGAGTTGCTGAAAGCGGTTGCTCACGACGGTGCCGCGCCGGATCAGGTGCGTGCCGCGCGGGATGTCGCCATGAATGTGGGTTACAGCGACGGTATGCTGTATAGCTTTTATAACGTCGCGATTGCCTCGGGTATTGCCCCGCTGATCATCTTCATGGGTGTGGGCGCGATGACCGACTTTGGCCCGCTGCTGGCTAACCCGCGCACGCTGTTTTTGGGAGCCGCCGCTCAGTTTGGTATTTTTGCCACGCTGTTTGGTGCCGTGGCGCTAACCTCGCTGGGTGTGATGGACTTCTCGCTCAACCAGGCGGCCGCCATTGGTATTATCGGCGGTGCGGATGGCCCGACCTCGATCTACGTATCCAGTATGCTAGCGCCGGAGCTTTTAGGTGCCATCGCCGTGGCTGCCTATGCCTATATGGCGCTGGTGCCTTTGATTCAGCCGCCGATCATGCGCCTGTTAACGACCGAGAAAGAGCGTCAAATCAAGATGACGCAGTTACGGCCGGTGTCCAAGCTGGAAAAAGTGGTTTTCCCGCTGGTGCTGCTGATTCTGGTGGCGCTGTTTCTGCCCGATGCAGCGCCGCTGCTGGGGATGTTCTGCTTTGGTAACCTGATGCGTGAGTGCGGCGTGGTAGAGCGCTTATCGGATACCGCGCAAAACGCGCTGATCAATATCGTGACCATTGTGCTGGGTCTGGCGGTCGGCTCCAAGTTGATGGCCGAGAGCTTTCTCTCGTTTGAGACGCTGGGCATATTAGGGCTGGGTATTGTGGCGTTTGGTATCGGCACGGCCGCCGGGGTATTGATGGCGAAGCTGATGAACCTGATGAGCAAAATGCCCATCAACCCGTTGATTGGTGCCGCAGGCGTTTCCGCAGTGCCGATGGCAGCGAGGGTAGCGAACAAGGTTGGCTTGGAAGCTAACCCGCATAACTTCTTGCTGATGCACGCCATGGGCCCCAACGTAGCGGGTGTTATTGGGTCGGCGGTTGCCGCTGGGGTAATGATCAAATACCTGAGTTAACGGTCAAACCCTTGCAGCACTGGTGAACATCACGCGGCATACCGCCTATTCGGTATGTCGCGTTTTTTATGAAGCCGCTTGAATGTCGATTGCGCTCTTTAAGCGGTTTTCCAGCGGAGAGAGGTCGAGCGGGCAGTCGCGGGGCCAGCCAATCGTCAGGCGAACGCCGTCACCGTCGTAGTCGGCTTGCTCAACAGGAATTTGGTGTTCTTCGCACCAGCTGCGGGCAGTTGCTTCATTGGCAAAGCTAAGGCGCAGAATATAAGCGTCACGCTCAACGACTTCCCGAGTAGGCAGGCTTTCAAGTGCATGGCTTACCGCCTGGGCGTAGGCGCGGGCTAAACCGCCAGTGCCCAGTTTTGTTCCGCCAAAATAGCGAGTGACCACACAGCCGATATAACCCAGCTGGCTGCCCTGGAGAACCTGAAACATCGGGCGACCTGCGGTGCCGCCTGGCTCGCCATCGTCTGAAAAACCGATTAAATTTTGCTCACCGGGCGGCCCGGCAATGTAGGCAGTGCAGTGGTGGCTAGCATTGGGGTGAGCAGTTTTCGCGGCGTTTAACAGGGTGTTAAAAGCGCTTATCTCTGGTGCGTAGCACATCCAGGTGAGAAATTGGCTCTTTTCAACCTCAATATCAGCGGTATGCCAAACCAATGGCGATAAATCAGGAACCCGAAAGCGCATTAATGCTCCGTGACAGTATGCTTGACCGTGTGTTGACTAGGATGAGGCTCAATACCCATCACCATGCCGAGTACCTGAATATCGCGGTTGTGTAAAAATAGCGCGGGCTGTAGAGCATCTTCAGGCCATAGCTGCACCCCAAAGCGGCTGATCGCAAGCTGCTTTAAGGCAATTTCTTGCTGATGAATTTCGGCAACGGCGGTTTCAGCATGAGTATCGCGTTGATAGCGCCGGATGATAATGACATCGCCATCAAACAAGTTGCAATCGCACATTCGGTTGCCGCGTACTTTGAGCGCATAGGTATTGCGCCGGGTCACGCTAGGCGTTGGCGCGCAGGGACGCACTGCCGACGGCATAGCGTTGAGCGTGGCGGTAGGTGCAGGCATTGATATCGACATTAGAAACCCCTGTTGCATGTTTTTTCATACAGTGTTTGGTAGTATAAGCCTGTCTTTGCATACAGTGCTAGAAGTATTTGCTCTTAGAACAACATGACCGAAATCACGCTGCGACCCAGCGTCGCATCGTGTGAGTGGCGAGAAAGGGCCTTTCCGTGTAGAGTTCGACGCGAAATCAATGTGCCTGGAGAGTCTCTTGAGCCTGTGTCTACAAGCCCGGCAGCTGGCCTGTGAACGTGATGATCGCTGGCTGTTTGAGGGGCTCGATCTTGATATTCGCAGCGGTGAAATCGTGCGTATTGAAGGGCCTAATGGCAGCGGTAAAACAACCCTGCTAAAAATTCTTTCTGGGCAACATAGCGATTACCAGGGCGAGCTGTTCTGGAACGGCGTTGCGATGAGCGATACGCGTGAACATTTTCTCGCCAATTTACTCTATTTAGGGCATGCGCCGGGTATAAAGTCAGGGCTTTCGCCCTTGGAGAACCTAGCTTGGTATCAAGCGCTTAGCGGTGAAAGCGGCAACGAAGCGCAGCGCTTGGAGGCACTTGAGAGCGTGGGGCTGGCAGGCTTTGAAGATGTGCCTTCAGGCCAGCTTTCAGCAGGGCAGCAGCGGCGCGTGGCGCTAGCACGATTGCGCCTTACGCCACGCGCGCTTTGGGTGCTGGATGAACCCTTCACCGCCATTGACCGCGACGGCGTTGCGGCGCTTGAAAGGCAGCTGGTGGCGCATGCCCAGGCAGGCGGCTGCGTGCTGGTCACCACGCACCACGAGTTAACCGCATCCTCGCTGCTAAGACGCATAGCGCTGGGCTAAAGGAGGTAGGGTTGAATAGCTCTTCACATGGCAGCTCTTCACATGGCAGCTCGTTACACGGCTCTTCAAATAGCCCCATATCCGCGTCTGTATCAGGTTCGGATACATCTATTATGCGCGCCTCTTTAATGCCCTTGCATGATCATAAGGGCGGGCTGATGATCGCGGTGAAAGCCACGCTGATGCGTGATTTAACGCTGATGCTCAGGCGCCGTGGTGAAATGCTCAACCCGCTGGTGTTTTTTGCCTTGGTGATCACGCTGTTTCCGATCGCCATTTCGCCTGACCCTGAGCTGCTAGCGGTTATTGCGCCGGGCCTGCTGTGGGTGGCTGCGTTGCTAGCCGCGCTGCTGTCGTTAGATAGCCTGTTTCGCAGTGATTATGACGACGGTAGCCTTGAACAGCTGCTGCTAGCACCGCAGCCGCTGGCTGCGTTGGGCTTGGCGAAAGTGGCCGTGCACTGGTTGCTAACGGGCTTGCCACTGGCGTTAATGGCACCGCTGTTAGGTATAATGTTGGCCTTGCCGGCGGGAAGCTACGCCGTGCTGGCGCTGTCGTTGGCGCTGGGTACGGCCAGCCTGAGCTTAATTGGGGCAATCGGTGCGGCATTAACCGTCGGGTTGGCGCGGGGTGGTGTGCTGCTGTCACTGCTGGTGCTGCCGCTCTATATTCCGGTATTAATTTTTGGCGCAGGCGCGGTGCAGGCAGCCATTATGGGTGATGGAGTTTCCGCACATTTGGCTATTTTGGGGGCGCTTTTAGCCGCTTCACTTATGTTAGCGCCGTGGGCTATCGCCGCCTCGCTGCGTATCAGTATTAATGGTTGAGAGGTAGGGAAGCATGTGGGCCTTTATTAACAAATTGCGTTCTCCCAAATGGTTCTACGCCATCAGCGCTAAGCTCCAGCCGTTTTTTTGGGTCGCTGCGGCGGCGCTGATTTTGGCGGGCACCGTCTGGGGGCTGGCCTTTGCTCCGGCAGATTATCAGCAGGGTAATAGTTTCCGAATTATTTACGTTCATGTACCGGCGGCTTTTTTAGCTCAGTCCATTTTTGTCTCTATGGCGATCTCTGGCCTGGTGTACATGGTGTGGAAAATTAAAGTGGCCGATATGGCCGCTACGGTCATGGCACCGCTGGGCGCTGCCATGACGTTTGTAGCGCTGTTCTCAGGCGCTGTATGGGGCGTGCCGACCTGGGGCACTTGGTGGATGTGGGATGCACGGCTTACCGCCATGCTGATTCTGCTCTTTCTCTATTTGGGGGTGATTGCCCTGCGGGGGGCGTTTACCAGCCGCGATAGCGCGTCACGGGCGGCTTCTGTGCTTGCCATGGTAGGCGTGATCAATATCCCGATCATCAAATACTCGGTGGACTGGTGGTATACCCTGCACCAGCCAGCCACTTTCACTGTGACGGGACGTGCCGCGATGCCGATGGAAATGTGGGTACCGCTGCTCATTATGGTATTGGGTTTCTACAGCTTTTTTATCGCCTTAACGCTGATGCGTACACGCAGTGAGATTTTGCGCCGTGAAGGGACCAAGCGCTGGGTACAAGACCTGGTAACAGGCCAGCCAGAGGAGAAGCGTTAATGGCATTTAGCTCTTTTGCCGAATTTCTAGCGATGGGTGGTCATGCCCCTTACGTGTGGTCTGCTTGGGGTGTCACGGCGCTGCTAATATTGGCTACCGTTTGGCATGCGCGCGTAGAACAGCGCCAGCTGCTGAATGGCTTAAAGCGAAGGGCGCGGCGTGAACACGCACGCTCGACAGGCGGTGCTCAGGCACCGCTTAATGCTGCTCGATTTACTTCAGTCGAAGGGGAAACGCGTAATGACGCCTAAACGTAAACAGAAGCTCTTCGTTATTTTAGGGTTGGTTTCGCTGACGGCCATTGCCGTCGGGCTAACGCTATATGCATTGCGCGCCAACATTAATTTATTTTTTAGCCCGGTTCAGATTGCCCAGGGCGACGCCCCCATGGAACGTCAAATCCGCGCGGGTGGCATGGTCAAAGAGGGCTCGGTTTCCCGTGACCCTGAAAGCCTCGATGTAGAATTTACCGTGACCGATTATGTCGATGACCTGCAGGTCTACTACAGCGGCATTCTGCCTGATCTCTTCCGTGAAGGCCAAGGGGTTGTCGTGGTAGGTGAGCTTCAGGCCGATGGCCGCTTATATGCCGATCAAGTCCTCGCCCGTCACGATGAGAACTACATGCCACCTGAAGTGGCGCAGGCGTTAGAAGAGGCGGGGTATTCACCTGCCGACTACCAGGCCAAGGCCGCCGAAGTGGGTAAACGCCTGGAAGCAGAAGGTGTGCCGCAAGCCAGCGACTATTAAGCCTTATCGTTTAACCGACTTGCCATACCACCAGTGCTAATTCGGAGCGCACATGCTTATCAAAATGATCCCTGAAATAGGCCACTTCGCCCTCATTGTCGCGCTGTTAATGGCGATCGTGCAGGCGGTGATGCCGCTGGCCGGTGCAGCTACCCGTCGGCCGCTGTGGATGGCCTACGGCCAGCCCATGGCAGCCGGGCAGTTCCTGTTTGTTGCCATTGCCTACGCCTGTTTGACCACCAGCTACATGCTGGACGACTTTAGCGTGGCCAACGTGGCCAATAATTCCAACTCGCTGCTGCCGTGGTACTACAAGTTCAGCGCGGTGTGGGGCAACCATGAAGGTTCCGTGCTGCTGTGGAGCTTGATGCTGGCAGGCTGGGGCTTTGCGGCCAGCTTGTTCACCGGCACGCTGCCGCGGGATATGGTCGCCCGCGTGATGGGCATTATGGGCATGGTATGTGTCGGTTTCTTACTGTTCATCCTGGTCACCTCTAACCCGTTTGAGCGGCTGTTACCCAATATGCCCCAGGACGGCGCTGATCTAAATCCGCTGCTGCAGGACTTCGGGCTAGTGGTTCACCCCCCCATGCTTTACATGGGCTATGTCGGTTTTTCGGTGGTGTTTGCCTTTGCCATCGCGGCACTGTTGGGCGGGCGGCTAGACGCTGCCTGGACCCGCTGGGCACGGCCTTGGACAAACCTTGCCTGGGCATTCCTTACCGTCGGCATTGCGCTGGGCAGCTGGTGGGCCTATTACGAGCTTGGCTGGGGCGGCTGGTGGTTCTGGGACCCGGTCGAAAATGCCTCACTGCTGCCTTGGCTGACAGGGACCGCACTGGTGCACTCGCTGGCGGTCACTGAGAAGCGCGGCTCGTTTAAAAGCTGGACGGTATTGCTGGCTATTTCGACGTTCTCACTGTCGTTAATGGGAACCTTCCTGGTGCGTTCCGGCGTGCTTACCTCGGTGCATGCGTTTGCCAACGATCCTGCTCGCGGCTTCTTTATTCTGATGCTGCTGGCGATTACGGTAACGCTTTCGCTGCTGGTGTTTGCCCTGCGCGCGCCGCGTGTCAGTCATAAAGTGGGCTTTAACTGGCTCTCCCGGGATGCGCTGCTGCTGGTGAATAATATCTTCCTGGTGATTATGACCGTCACCGTGCTGCTGGGTACTGTCTATCCGCTGATTCTGGATTCGCTCGGCCTGGGTAAAATCAGCGTGGGCCCTCCCTACTTCAATGCGCTGTTCGTACCGCTTACCGTGGTGATGTGTATCTTCATGGGGCTAGGCTCGGTTGCCCGCTGGAAAGGCATGGCAGGGCGTGAACTGGTTCGTAAGCTATGGCTGGCCGGTGCGGCGGCCCTGGTGCTGGGTATTTTAATGCCGCTGCTGTATCGCGGTGAGTGGAACCTGTTTGTCTCGCTGGGTATTGTCTCCGCGCTGTGGATTGTGCTGCCGATGGTGCGCGATGTGTTCGATAAAACCCGCCACGCCAGTTCGTTTATTGCCGGTGTACGCAAGCTCTCGTTGTCTTACTGGGGCATGGTGCTAGGGCATATTGGTGTCGCGGTGACCATTGTGGGCGTCACGGTGGTATCCAACTACAACATTGAGCGCAACGTGCGCATGTCGCCAGGCACCACGGTCGAGGTGGCGGGTTATCAGTTCACTATGACCGAGCTCACCGAGCGCCGTGGGCCCAACTTTTTGGCGGATACCTCCATCATTCAAGTGCAGCGCGGCGAAACCGGCCGCAGCTTTACCATGCGCCCGGAAAAGCGTCTCTATTTAGCAACGGGAATGCCGATGACCCAAGTGGCCCTGCGGCCTGGGTTATTCCGTGACCTGTATGTAGCGATGGGGGAAGACCTGGGCGATGGTAGCTGGGCGATGCGGGTGCAATACAAGCCCTTTGTGCGTTGGCTGTGGTTGGGTGGCCTATTGATGGCATTTGGCGGTATTTTGGCAGTGCTCGATAAGCGTTACCGCCGCGTTGTAGTCACCCGTGAAGCACCAGCCGCTAAAGGCGTGGCTGGTAAAGGCGATACCGCGCAGGAGGCCACGGCATGAAACGACGGCTGTTACTGTTACTGCTGCCGGTTGGCTTTTTAGGCCTAGCGCTGTTCTTTTATCAAGGCTTAGCGCTAGACCCTTCCCAGCGCGATTCCGCGCTAATGGCGCGGGAGTTCCCTCCCTTTGAGGCGACCACGCTGCGTGATGAGAACCGGCGCGTCGACCAAACGCTGCTTAACGGCGAGGTCACCTTGGTAAACGTGTGGGGGGAGTGGTGCCCCGCCTGTAAGCAGGAAATGCCGCAACTGCTGGATCTGGCCGACCGTGGCATACGCATGGTGGGCGTTAACTACCGTGATACCCGCGAAAAGGGCATGCAGTTTCTCAGCGAATTTGGTGACCCGTTTGAAATCAATATTTTTGATCCAGACGGCGAGCTAGGTTTTGATCTTGGCGTCTACGGTGCCCCAGAAACCTTTCTGGTGGATGCGGACGGGGTGATTCGCTACCACCACAAAGGCTATGTATCACCGCAAGACGTGCGCGACCGTATTCTGCCGGAGGTGGAAAAATGGCGTTAATACGAACCATCGCAGCGCTACTGATGCTCGTCATGGCGTTTGGCGCAGTGGCGGGCGGTATCGAACTACGTGAATTCGACGACCCGGTAACCGAGAAACGTTACCGGGATTTAACCGCTTCTATGCGCTGCCCGCTGTGTGAAAACCAAGCCATTGATGACTCCGATGCGCCGATTTCGGCGGACATGCGAGAACGTGTGTACTTACTTTTGCAGGATGGCCAGTCGGATATCGAAATTATCAACCATATGGTGCAGCGGTTTGGCGAGTACATTCTCTATAACCCGCGCTTAGAGAGCCGCACTTATTTGCTTTGGGGCCTGCCCATCGCCCTGGTATTGCTAGGTGCGCTGGTCGTCGTCGGCATGGTTCGCGCCCGCCGCAATGCGTCTGCCAAAGCGCTGAGTACAGAAGAGCGCCACCGTATTGATGCGCTGATTAACCGTAAGGGGTCTTCATGACGCTGCTCTGGATTGCGATTGCCGTTTTACTGTTACCTGCGCTATGGCTGCTGGTGTTGCCACTAAGAAATGCGCGCCCTTTGCATGATCAACTGCACGCATTTGAAGCCAACGACACCTCTGCTGAGCAGAACGTAGCGATTTTTAAACGCCGCTTGGCGTCGTTAGAGGCGGCTCGTGAGCGGGGTGATATTGACGCCGCTCGCTTTGATGAAGACCGCCTGGAACTTGAACGCAGCCTGCTGGAAGACACGGCGGTTACCGCGCGTCGCCCGCTTGAATCAGCTAACGCTGGGCGGCTCGTCGTGCCGTTTGTGATGGTTGGCGTTGTGGTCGCCAGCGTGCTCTGGTACCAACAGAACGGTGCCGAGGGCGATCTGGTGCTTTTAGCGGTGCAGGAAGAGGTGCAGAACGACCCTGAAGGCTCACTGACCATGTTTATCGAACGCATGGAGGAGCAGGCCGAACGTCAGCCGGGCAACCCCAATGTGTGGAGCGCGCTGTTTCCGATCTACCGTGAAACAGGCCAAATGCCCCAAGCGGTTAACGCACTGGAGCGTTTGATTGACATTGAAGGGCGCATTCCTCCGCTGCTCGCTCAGCTGGCACAAATTCGCTTCTTCATGGCCGAGCGCGAGCTCACCGATGAAGTGCAGGCGCTGGTAGATGAAACCCTTGAACAAGACCCGCGCCAGCCAACGGTGCTAGGGCTGTTAGGCATTCACGCCTTCGATAATGGCGATTATGAGCAGGCCATTGACCGCTGGCGCCGTGCGGTGGCTAATATTGAAGACCCTAATACGGCAGCCTCGTTACGTGACGGTATCCGTGTCGCCCAGGAACGGATGGGTATTGAGCCTGAAGACGCCGCAGTGGAAACTGCCCAGAGTAACGGTATTCGGGTGAGTGTTTCGCTAGACGAAGCGCTCGCTGAACGGGTCAATGATAACGATACTGTTTTTATCACCGCCCGCGATATCGCCGGCGAACTACCGCCCCTGGCCGTGGTGCAGACGCTGGTGTCTGAATTGCCGATGACGGTGGTGCTAGATAATAGCGCGGCCATGTCGCCCCAGGCGCAAATCTCCCAGGTGCAGGAAGCGCGCTTGATGGTACGCGTTTCCTCCTCGGGGCAGGCGATGCCCCAGCCAGGGGATCTATTTGGCGATCTTGAAGGCGTGAGCGTTGGGCCTATCGCTGACGATGAAGCCGCTGAAGTAGTGATTAACCGTGTTTTTGAATAGCCGTACTGCCAATAGAAAAGGCGCCATTTTGGTATGCGCTTAACGTCAATACGGTTAGTGGGGTTTAAGTCCTTCGTAGACCCTGTCACGGTGCCCTTCGATGGCAATATGACGGCCATCGTGGGGCCTAACGGCTGCGGTAAATCTAATATTATTGACGCCGTGCGCTGGGTAATGGGGGAGTCCTCCGCTAAAACCCTGCGCGGCGAATCGATGGCGGACGTTATTTTTAACGGCTCCACCGGCCGCAAGCCAATTGGCCAAGCCTCGATAGAACTCAAGTTTGATAATCGCGATGGCAGCATGGGCGGTGTTTACGCCCAATACGCCGACATTGTTGTTAAGCGCTTAGTCACCCGTGATGGGCAATCTAACTACTTCTTTAACGGCCAGAAGTGTCGCCGCCGAGATATCGCCGACCTGTTTATGGGCACCGGGCTGGGGCCGCGCTCCTACGCGATTATCGGCCAGGGCATGATTTCGCGGCTGATTGAAGCGCGCCCCGACGACCTGCGCGCAACGCTTGAAGAAGCCGCCGGTATCTCCAAATATAAAGAGCGCCGCCGGGAAACCGAAAACCGCATGCGGCGAACCCAGGAAAACCTGGAACGCCTCGACGACATTCGCGAAGAGCTGGATAAGCAGCTTGAACGTCTCAAGCGTCAGGCCGAAGCCGCTAAACGCTATCAAGAGTTAAAGCAGCTGGAGTATCGCCTCAAAGGCGAGCTTGCGCTGCTGCGCGGGCGCACCCTGCGCAGCGAGCAGTCGCACCAGGAAAGCCGCGTGCGCGAACTTGAAATAGCGGTCGAAAAAGAGGTGTTTGGCGTTCGCCAGTGCGAAACCCGCCTGGAACAGGCCCGCGAGCAGCACGATGAATTAGCGGAAGTGCTCGACCGCCACCAACAGCAGTTCTTTGAAACCACCACGCGCATTGCTCGTTTGGAGCAAGACCAGGCCCACCGCCGCAGCCGTGAAGCGCAGCTTGCCAGCGATATCGCTACCGCCCGCCGCGAGCTGGACGAGCAGCGCCAAATCAGCGCAGGCGATCAACAGCGCCTGATCGCGATTGACGAACGCTTTGATGATTTGCACCCCGAACACGAAGCGCTGGAAGAGCAGCTGGAAAGCCTTGAGCAGGCGCTGGCCGATGCCTCGCCAGCGCTTGAAGCCGCCGAGCAGCAGTGGGCCGATGCGGAAACACGCTGGCGGGATGCCAGCCGCGACGCTGAGCGAAGCCAGGACCAGCTGCGCGACCTAGAGCAGCGCATCGCGCGGCTTCAAACCGAAAACCAGCGCCGCCGCCAGCAGCACAACGAAGTGGCTGACCTTACCGTGCTGCGTGAAGAACACGCGGTGTGTGAGGCGCAGTTGACGGATGCCCAGCAGCAGGCAGAAGGCTTTCAAACCCAGCGCGACCAATGGCAGCAGCGCTACGGCGATGCCAAGGCGGCCTACCAGCAGGCGGTTCAGGCGCGGGATCAGCAACGCGCTGAACTTAGCCAGCGTCAGGGGGAGTTGGCTTCACTGCAAGCGTTGATTGACGCCGCCTTGGTAGATCACGATCCTGCCATTGGCACGACCTTAGCAGCGCATGGCTTGGCAGATGCCCCCCAGCTGGGCGAAGTGCTGCAGGTAGAACCCGGCTGGGAAGCGCTGGTTTCTTGGCTATTGGCACCCTGGCTCAATGCCCGTTTGGTTGCTAGCCATCAGTTAGCCGCTCTGCCTGAGGCCTTGGCCGCAGACTGGCGTTTGATTGATCACACCCCGTTGACTGCTAACCCATCAGGGCAGCGTCTCGACAGCCTGGTAAAAGGTGCCGGTGCGCTAGGGGAGTGGTTAGCAAGCATTCACTACACCCAAACCGCTGAACAGGCCGAGCAGCAGGTAGCAAACCTGGCACCCGGTGAAAGCGTGGTGAGCCGTGATGGTGTCTGGCGAGGGCGTGGCTGGTTGCATCAGCAGGCCAACGGCGAGGGCATTGATGGGTTGCTATTAACGCGCCGCCGCTACGCCGAACTGAACGCCCAACGTGAGCAACAAGAACAAGCGCTGGCGCTAGCCGAAGAGCAGTGCGAAGCCGCCAGCGAGACGATTGAAGCACTAGAGCAAACCCGCGAGCAGCAGGCCGAGCAGGAACGCACCCACGCCGCAACACTTCAGCAGTTGGCGGTAAAAGAGCGCAGCCTGGCTCAGCGCTTGGAACACCTTGAAAGCCGTGCCACGGAACTTGATGAAGAGCTTGCCCAGCTGCAAGAAGACGAAGCCGAGCTAGCGCTCACTATAGATGAACAGCGTGCCCGCTGGCATGTGGCCATGGAGCAATTGGAAAGCAGTGCCGAAGCACGGGAAACCAGCGCCGAGCAGCGCAACCGCCAGCGCGAAGCACGTGATCAGCTCAACCAGCAGCATGCACCGCTTAAAGCCCAACAGCAGGCGTTGGCACTAGAGCGTGAACGCCTAAGCGCCGAACGCGATAGCCTGCGTGCGCAGCAGTCGCGCTCAAGCGATAGTGAAGAGCGCCTATCGCTACGCATTGCCGAGCTGGAAGAGACGCGGGAAATGCTGATTGAACCCGACGAACTGGCGGGCGAAGAGCTTGAAGAACTGCTTCACCAGCGCGAGCAGCAGGAGGGGCGCTTAAATGCGACTCGCCAGCAGGCTCAGGCGCTGGCGGAGCAGCTGCGCACGGATGAACTTGCCCGCCAGCAGCACGAGCGCAACCTGGAACAGACCCGCGAGCAGCTCCAACAGCGGCGTATGGACGTTCAGGCACTGGCGCTAAAAGCCGCCACCCAAGATGAACACCTAGCGGAGCTTGGCCATAACGCTGAAACGCTTGCCGAACAAATTCCCCCAGAGGCCAGTGAAGCCGGTTGGCAAGAGCGCCTTGAAGCCACCACTGACAAAATTCGCCGTTTGGGCGCGATCAACCTCGCCGCCATCGAGGAGTACGACCAGCAGGCTGAGCGGCGTAACTATTTAGAAGCCCAGCATGCCGAGCTAACCGAAGCGCTGGAAACACTCGAACGGGCGATTAAGCGCATTGATCAGGAAACCCGCGTGCGGTTTCGTGAAACCTTTGATCAGGTTAATGCCGGGCTGCAGGCGTTGTTCCCCAGAGTGTTTGGCGGCGGCGCGGCATGGCTAACGTTAACTGGCGATGACCTGCTGGAAACCGGCGTGGCGATTATGGCCCGCCCGCCGGGTAAGAAGAACAGCACCATTCACCTGCTGTCTGGCGGTGAAAAAGCGCTTACCGCGCTGTCGCTGGTGTTCGCTATTTTTCAGCTTAATCCTGCGCCGTTTTGTATGCTGGATGAAGTGGACGCACCGCTGGATGATGCCAACGTGGGGCGCTACGCTAGGCTGGTGAAAGAGATGTCTGAGAACGTGCAGTTTATCTATATCACCCACAATAAAATCGCCATGGAAGCCGCCGAGCGCTTGATGGGGGTGACCATGCAAGAGCCCGGCGTATCGCGGTTAGTCTCGGTGGGTATTGAAGAAGCGGCGGCGCTGGTTGATTAGGTGATTCGATCGATTAAATGAGTCGGTCGATTAAATGAGCATGCTGGAAGGTGTTTTATCCAACGCCTGTGACCCTTTGGTTTGAACTCAGCTCAATTTTTTGCCTTAATCTGCTTCAATAAACAGTGCCAAAAGCATAAAGAACGTGTAATTATCAGCAAAAATTGGCTCTTTTCATGGCAATCACGCTATGCTTGGTGCCAGGTGGTTATCAATAAGCAGCTATCTACAAGCGCCCACCCAGCATGCTGCGAGTGCTTTTTCAGATAGCACTTTTCAGACAGTGCTTATCAAATCGTACTGAATTAAAGAGTACTGAATTAAAACGGTACTGAATACATAGTAGTTACCCATATTCAGGTATGGTGCCTTAGCAACCGGCAAGATGACCATGGAACGTTCGACATGGAACTAAGAGAGTGGCTAATTATTTTAGGGTTGGCGTTGGTGTCGCTTATCGTTATAGACGGTGCGCGCAGGTTTCAACGTCAGCGTCGTGTACCCCGTCTGGATCAGGCGGAGAAAGACCTTTCAACCAGTCAGCTAGAAGAAGACCCCGAAGAGGCTGCTAAAGCAGCGGAGATCGAGTGGGAGCTTCCCAATGGCGGTGCTCGCGTAGTCAAACCTGCTGACTACAGTGGCTTAGGCAATAAGCCAAAGTTAGAGCGTCAAGAGCACCCCGGCCCCTCCCGAGTGCTTTCCGAATTTAGGCGCTCAGTTTCGGCTAAATCGGCCAAACGTAAAGCTGAAAAAACTGACGCGGCAGCAGCGGCAGTAAAAGCCACACCTGCGCCGTTAAACGTGGAGCAACGAGCGGCTCCGGTGGCTGCGGCCAGTGCTCCTGCAGAGAACGTTTCTGCAGAGCGCGCTTTTGTTGAAACACCTGCTGTTGAAACACCTTCTGTTGAAACACCTGCGGCGGTGAGTGCCTCTGCTGCAGCTCCTGCTGCGACTAACGACGCAGCAAGCACTCCAGCGGCAGCAACGGCTAATGAACATGAACGCCGTGAGCCGAGTATCTCGTTTTCTGCGCCGCAAGCTGAACAGCCATTGCCCGCTGCAGATGCTTCGTTGTCGGCAACCAGCGTTGATGAAATGCGCGTACAGCCTCAGCAAGAGCAAGAGCCTGTGCTGCGCGCCGAGCCTGAAGATGCGGTGTTTGCTAAACATGCCTTGGGTGATCATTCGCCCAAGCGTCGTCAGCTGCGCTCAGACACGGTGGGTGAGCATGATGAGTTAGACGATGATGAAGTAGATGAGTATCGTTTGGTTGATTTTGAAGGGATGGGGCGCTCCTTTAAGCGCCGCTTGATTGAACGCCGTAAAGAAAAGCAGCGCAAAAAAGCCGAGAAAGCCATACGCGATAAAGCACTGGCAAAAGAGAAAGCTGAGCGCAAAGCACTGGAAGCTGAGCAGCGCCGTGAGGCAAAAGAAGCGGCTGAGGCAGAGCGTGCGCGTCTCGCTCAAGAGCAGGCGCAAGCCCGCGAGGCGGCCGCCAATGCCGCCGCGGCAGAACGGCTTGCTGCCCAGCAGCGCTTAGCCGACGATAAAGAGCGCTTCAGCGCTGGCGCTGCTGAGCGTGACGAGTATGCCAGCGACGAGTACGCCAGCGACCGAGCCTATGATGATCGCGCCGCCGACGAGCGAGTTCGCGCTCACCCCACGTTAGCAAAAGCCCTGCGCCATGATGTTAGCGGTGAGCACGCCAAAGAAACGCTTTCTAACGCTGAAGAAGTGGTGGTGATTAGCGTACTTTCCCGCGACCCAGAAGGGTTTGATGGCAGTAAGCTGCTCGAACTGATGATGGTGTGTGGATTGCGCTACAGTAGCGCGATGGGCATTTTCCACCGCTTTGAAACCGAAAGCGACGACAGCGAGCTGCAGTTCTCAATGGTTAATGTGGTCAAACCCGGCACTTTCCCCATTGAAGAAATGGGTGAATTTATGACCCCAGGCATCACGCTGTTAATGCCGCTACCGGGTGCGATTGACAGTTCGGCAGCGTTTGAGGCGATGGTCGAGACGGCCATGGTGTTGGTGCGCCACATGGGCGGCGAGTTGAAAGATGAAAACCGCAGCGTGATGACCGCACAAACAATAGAGTTTGCCCGTCAGCGGGTGCGTGAATTTGAACGTCGCCATCGTCTGCATCGGCAACTGCAAGTCCGCTAAGTAACAACCGCCGTTCAGCACCCGCCTTCTTGCCAGAAGGCGGGTGTTTTTGTTCAATACGCACTACTTTTTGGCACTTTCTCTATTTTAATTCTTTAGGCTCTGCATGTTTGCTGCTGCTTTTAGCTAGTACTGGAACCCATTCTAATGAGTCAGTCTGATTCTCAAGCCCTTGAAGAGATCACCCAACTGCGAGCCGCCCTGGACGAGGCCAACTACCGTTACTACGTGCTGGATGAGCCGACGCTAACGGATGCCGACTACGACCGCACGCTGCAGCGGCTGCAGCAGTTGGAAACTCAGCACCCAGAATTGATCACCTCTGATTCGCCGACCCAACGGGTTGGCGCTGCCCCAGCGGCTGGCTTTCCGTCAGTGGCCCACGCGATTCCGATGCTGTCGTTGGATAACGCCTTTAGCCGGGAAGATATCCACGCCTTTGCCGAGCGGGTAGCAGAGCGCCTGGAGTGCGCGGCAGACGATATTGAGTTTACCTGCGAACCAAAGCTGGATGGCGCTGCGGTATCGCTGGTCTACGAGCAGGGTGTATTGGTGAGCGGTGCTACTCGGGGCGATGGGCGTACCGGTGAAGGCATTACCACTAACCTGCGCACGCTGCGCTCGGTGCCGCTAAAGCTGCTGGGTAACAACGTGCCTGCGCTGTTGGAAGTGCGTGGCGAGGTCATTATGCGTCATGCGGGGTTTGAAGCGCTGAACGAGCGTGCCCGGGAAGAGGGCAGCAAGGTGTTTGCCAACCCGCGTAACGCGGCGGCAGGCAGCCTGCGTCAGCTAGACCCGCGGGTTACCGCCAAGCGTCCGCTGGAGTTCCACGCCTATCAAGCGGCGCGTTTGGAGCCGGATTTGGGCGACGCTACCCACAGTGAATTAATGGCGCGGTTATCCACGCTGGGGTTTCGCGCAAGTTCAGAGCTGAAAGCCGTCAAAGGGCCTGAGGCTGTCGCCGATTACTGCGAACAGCTGGGTGAGAAACGCGACAATCTGGGCTTTGATATCGACGGTGTAGTGATCAAGGTGAATGACCTGCGCCACCAGCGTGAGCTGGGCTTTGTCGCCCGTGCGCCGCGCTGGGCGGTAGCGTTTAAGTTTCCTGCCCAGGAAGAAGTCACCACGCTGAATGATGTGGAGTTCCAGGTTGGCCGTACCGGGGCGATTACCCCCGTAGCACGCCTTGAACCGGTAACCGTGGCGGGCGTGACGGTCTCCAACGCGACGCTGCACAACGCTGATGAGATCAAGCGCTTGGATGTAATGATCGGCGACACGGTATCGATTCGCCGAGCGGGGGATGTGATTCCTCAAGTCGTCAGGGTGCATACCGAGCAGCGTCCCGCGGATGCCAGGGCGATTGTTTTTCCAGAAAAGTGCCCGGTGTGCGGCTCGGATATCGAGCGCCTTGAGGGCGAAGCCGTGGCGCGCTGTTCCGGCGGGCTTTACTGCGCAGCGCAGCGTAAAGAGGCGTTGAAGCACTTCGCTAGCCGTAAAGCGCTGGATATTGACGGCCTGGGTGAAAAGCTGATTGTACAGCTGGTCGATTTGGGCTGGGTAGACACCCCAGCAGCGCTTTTTCACTTGACCATAGAGCAGCTGCAAAGCCTGCCACGTATGGGCGAGAAGTCAGCGACAAATCTGGTCAATGCGCTCGATAAAGCCAAATTGACCACGCTGGCACGATTTATTTATGCACTGGGTATCCGTGAAGTGGGTGAAGCCACGGCGGGCAACCTTGCCAATCACTTTGGCACGCTGGAGGCCGTTCAAGCCGCTGAGCTGGAAGCGCTGGAAGCCGTTAATGATGTCGGCCCGATTGTGGCTGCTCATGTGCATACCTTTTTCCGCCAGCCCCACAATCAGGAAACCATTGCCGCGCTGATTGACGCGGGTATTACCTGGCAAGAGGCGGAAGTCACCCAAGGCCCTACGCCGCTGGAAGGCCAAACCTGGGTGCTCACCGGCTCGCTGGAGAGCATGACCCGCGATGAAGGCAAGGCGCGCTTGCAAGCGCTCGGTGCAAAGGTAGCGGGCAGTGTCTCTAAAAAAACGACGTGCCTGGTCGCTGGCGAAGCGGCGGGCAGCAAGTTAACAAAAGCCGAACAGATGGGGGTAGAAGTGATCGATGAAGCTACCTTTATTGAACGTTTGGCAGAGTGGGAGCAGGGTGAATGAGCCGTTTTATTGAAGTGCCCGCCAGAATGCTGCCACCGGCTACCCTCGATGCCTTACTAGAGGCGTTTGTGACCCGCCAGGGCTACGACACCACTGATACTACCGGCGAGGGCATGCACGGCTGGGTAGCCGAGCTGAAAAAGCAGCTAGAACGCAATGAGCTGATCATCGCCCATGACCTTGAGCTAGAGATGACCGAGGTGATGACCCTCGCCCAGTGGCGTTCGTTTGGCCGAGATATCGCCGATGACGAGGAAGAGGGTGATATTTAGGCAATACTTAAGTTTTTTGGCAATGATTAGGCACTCTCACCACGAATAATCGCGCTAATAATCCTCCTCCCCGGGTGAAGGTGATCGACCAGCGGCGCTTCTAGCGGCATTGGCTCATCGCATAGTCGTGAGGCAATCACCTCGGCGCATAGCGGTGCGCTGGCCAGCCCCCGCGAGCCATGGGCGGTGGATATCCACAGGCCTGGGTGGTGCTCGCCGCGCTTATCCGCCACGCGAGTGGCATCTTTACTCAGCAGCGAGTAGTCCGTTCGCCACGCATCCGCTACCGGCACTGGCCCTGCGTAAGGGGTTTTATCAGGGCTTGCTGCCCGCACCGCTGCACGGCCTTGAAGGTGTTCAGGCGTCAGCTCAATTCCTGCCTGTTCTAGTTCTTCTACCAACGCGGGCAGCGTTTGGCGCAGCTCATCAATGTTGCGCTGGTGATCGTCGGCGCTCACCTCGGTGGTTGCGTTATTGGGCACAAAGCTGGCACCGAAGGTCAGCACGCCATCCAGCGCAGGTGCCACATAACCCCCGGCACACACCACGCGTTTAGGGCCCGCTGTCTCATCGGGTAGTTTCAGCTCGCTAATCTGGCCGCGCACCGACTGCAGCGGCAGCTCAGCAGTTTGCGCGAAGCAATTGGCCAGATGCGCGCTGGCAATCACCACGTGATCCGCGTCAAGAGCGCTACCATCCGCTAAATTCAGCTGCCAACCGCCGGTTGCTCGTTGAGAAAGCGACGATACATCGCCATTTTGCAAGCTAATACCCGGCTGGCTGAGCAGGTGCTCACACAGCGCTTTAGGGCGCACCCATCCGGCGTGTGGATAAAAAAGCCCATGGGGCGCGTTGATGTTAATCGCCGCTGTTTCGGTTAACGCCGGGTTCTCCAGTGCGGTAACAACGTCACTGGGCAGCGGGTGCTGTTCAATAAAACGCTGCTGGCGGCGAGCCTCTTTAGCGCTGCTCGCCAACTGCACCACGCCGCAGGGCTGCCATAAGGGCGAGGTCGAGGGGGTTTGCGTCGCATTCTGCTGGGCCAGCCAGCGCTGGCTATACAGCAGCCCAGCGAGATAAACACGGCTCTGGTGATTGGTTTCGGCGGCCAACTTCACATAAAGCGCGCCTTGGCGGTTGCCAGAACCACCCGCGCCGGGGGCGTCGCGTTCCACCACCGTTACCTTAATGCCGCGGCGTGCTAGCGCGGCCGCCACGCTACTTCCCGCAAGGCCTGCGCCTACTATGACAACGTGCATTGCCGCGTGCTTAACAGCCGCCACTGGCGGTGGCGTAAACCAGGGCGTTGCCTGGCGGCGTTGATCTTCTGGCGGGGTTTCGATACTGCCCGCGAGCATTTCACGTTTACGGCCATAGCCGGGCACTTTCTTCCAGCGAAAGCCCGCTGCTTTCAGGCCACGCTTAACAATGCCTGCGCAGGTAAAGGTGGCGAAGGTTGCCCCTGGCCGCGAGCGGGCGGCCATGGCGTTAAACAGCTCGGGCTGCCACATATCGGGGTTTTTAGAGGGCGCAAAACCGTCTAAAAACCAAGCGTCGACTTGGCCATCCAATTGCTCTAAGCGCTCGGTGGTATCGCCAAAGTGAAGATCAAGGGTGACGCGCTCGGTTAAGTGCAGGCGATGAATACCGCTCACAGCATTAGGCCACAGGGCACACAGCACCTGTGCATAAGCGGCAAGCGAGGGCCAGCTCGCGAGTGCGTGTTTAAGCGCCTCACGCTCAAGGGGAAACTTCTCTGTGGATAACAGATGCAGCCGTGCATGGGGGGCGGCGTGTTGCTCAAAACAGGCCCAGGCGCAGAGCATATTAAGCCCGGTGCCAAAGCCGGTTTCGCCAATCACAAAGGGGCGCGCCTGCTGCCAGGCGGCGAAGCGCTCGGGAAGGTGATTGGCACCCAGAAAGACATGCTCGGTTTCCGCGCGCCCATCGCCACGGGTGAAATAGATGTCATCAAACGCTGTGGAGTGCGGCGCGCCCTCGTTCCAGGTAAGCGCAGGCGATGTTAACGCTGCCAGCGGAGGTAGCGCATTGGGACGTTGGGTCACACGGGTATCCGTCTTAATGAATGGGTGGTTAAAAAATGATCAATTTGTCGGCGCTGGCGTACTGACTGGCTTAGCGCAAAGCGTCCGCCGGGTTTGCACAGAGTTTTCCACAGGCTCTGTGAAAAACACGACGAACCCTCCATATTCGCCTATTGGGGTCAAGGCAAAACTTTTTTGAACGGCTTAACAATGACCTTGGCATAAACGCCTGCAATCATATAGGGGTCGGCATCGGCCCACGCTTGGGCATCTTCCAGGCTGTCAAACTCCGCCACGACTAGGCTGCCGGAAAAGCCTGCTTCGCCAGGGTTATCGGCATCGATGGCAGGGTGAGGGCCGGCCAATACCAAACGAGCTTCGTCACGCAGCGTTTCTAAGCGTGCTAGGTGATCGGGCCGTGCCGCTAGGCGGCGCTCTAAACTATTGGGCACATCTTCACTGATAATGGCATACAGCATGTGGGGATAACTCCTTGATAAGGCGGGGGTGAAAAAGACCGCTAATTGACCGCACTGGTATAAGCGCGCACCATATCTTACCTACTGTTCTGGCGTACTGTGAACGGTTCATTCACCGCTGAAAAGCGCATTCTGACAAACTGGCCACACGGCGTCATGCTTATGTCCCAACCTTCTGCACGTTCTCTGTCCCCTGTGTTTGACGCCGATCAGCGTTACCCCGTTGATTTGCACATGCACTCCACCGCTTCCGATGGCGCGTTAACGCCCACCGAGCTGGTAACGCTGTGCGCTGAGCGCGGGTTAACGCATATGTCGCTTACTGACCACGATACCATGGACGGCATTGAGGAAGCGGCGCGTGCGGCTGAACGCGTCGGGATATGTCTTATTCCTGGCTGTGAGTTATCCACACGCTGGCAGGGCGTGAGTATTCATGTGGTGGCATTGATGCCCGGCGGCTTGCAAGGGGCAATGGTGGAAGGCCTGCTTCAGCAGCGTGAAGCGCGTATTCAGCGCGCTGAAGTGATCGCCGAGCGGTTGGAAAAAGTAGGCCTACCCAATGCGCTGGAAAAAGCGCGCTTTCATGCAGGCAGCGACCGCCCCTTGGGGCGTCCAGATTTTGCCCGTGCGCTAGTCGAAGAAGGGCTGGTGCCCGACTGGGCCAGCGCTTTTAAGCGCTATTTAGGCAGTGGCAAAAAAGGCGATGTGAAAGCCCACTGGCCGGAAATCAGTGAGGCGGTGGGCTGGATTGTCGATTCGGGCGGCGTTGCCGTGATTGCCCACCCACTGCGCCACGGCTTAACCCGGCGTAAGCGCGGCCTGCTGATGGATACCTTTCAAGCCGCCGGTGGCCAAGCGGTCGAGCTGGTGAGCGGCCAACAGAACCCGGATAGCACCCGCGATTTGGCGCGCCAGCTGGTTGAGCGCAATTTGTACGCCTCCATGGGCAGCGATTTTCACTTTCCCGGCAGCCACGCAGCACCCGGTAGCATGAGCCTAGTGCCGCGCACGGCAGCACCACCCATCTGGCAGCATCCGCGGCTGGTGCATCTGCGCGATGCACCCGCTGGGCCATTGGCTAGCGTCTAAGTCATTAACAAGCCTAAGTTATCAACACGTCAGGTCAGCTATGCTATATGAACAGCAGTAGCCAGCGTTTTATGAAAGGAGCAGTTTAAATGAGTCAATATTTTCAGATTCACCCGGAAAACCCGCAAAAGCGGCTGATCGATCAGGCGATCGAGATCATTCGTAAAGGCGGTGTGGTGGCGTACCCCACCGATTCGGGATATGCACTTGGCTGTCATTTGGGTGAGAAAAAAGCCATCGAGAAGATCAAGTGGCTGCGTTCACTGGACGATAAGCACAACTTTACCCTGGTGTGTTCTGATCTCTCGGAAATTGGTACCTACGCCAAGGTAGATAACGATGTGTTTCGGCTGCTGAAAGCGCATACCCCAGGGCCTTACACCTTTATTCTGGATGCCACGTCAGAAGTGCCGCGCTTGTTGCTGCACCCCAAGCGTCGCTCTATTGGGGTGCGCGTGCCGGATCACCGTATCACCCATGCGTTATTGGAAGCGTTAGGTGAGCCATTGATGAGCGTAACGCTCATCCCGGTGGGCGATGACTTTCCCATGAACGACCCGGAAGAGATCCGCGAGCGTTTTGGCGCTCACCTGGATGCCATTATCGACGGCGGTGCCTGCCATTTAGACCCCACCAGTGTGATCGACCTGCGCGAACTGCCGCCGAAAATCATCCGTGAAGGGCGCGGGGATATCACGCCTTTCGTTTAGGTTAAGGCTAGTCAGCCGATGGTTCTGGTTTGTCTTTGCGTGGGTCTTCGCTATCTTCGTCTAACCAAGTGCCGCAGCGTAGGCAGTAGCGGGCGCGCTTTTCGTGGCGTTCGTGCCCGCATCCTGGGCAGGCCTCTTCGGAGTAGCGCTCTTCACGAATGGAGCGAATCACCTGGGCGGAGAAAACCCCGGTCGGCACAGCGATAATCGAGTAGCCGAGTAGCATCAGAATCATGGTGATCGCTTTACCTAGCGATGTTGCGGGGACAATATCGCCGTAGCCGACCGTCGTCATGCTCACAATCGCCCAGTACATCGACATGGGTATGCTGGTGAAGCCTGCCTCGGGGGATTCAATGGTGTACATCAACGCCGCAAACAGCGTGACCACCATAAAAATAGCCGAGAAAAACAGCAGTATTTGACGCAGGCTGCGCTTAAGGGCGTCTAACAGCAGGCCTGCTTCACCAACAAATTCCATCAGGCGCAAAATACGGAAAATCCGCAGCACCCGCAGCAGGCGAACAATCACCAGCCCATGGGCACCGGGCACCAGAAGCACCAGCCAGGTGGGTAAAATAGCGATTAAATCGACGATGCCATAAAAGCTCTTTAAATAGAGCAAAGGGCGTTCCAGGCAATAAAGGCGCACGATCAGCTCAATGCTGAACAGCAGCGTAAATATCCACTCAACATAAAAGAAGACCTCTCCGTAGCGCTCAGCGTAAACCTCAATGCTGCCCAGCAGAATGACTGCCACGCTCAACAAAATGGCCACAATCAAGGCGATATCAAATGCCTTAGCGCCCGGCGTGTCTGACTCAAAAATGATATGGAACAGCCGCGTGCGCAGGCCTTCCGCGCCAGGCGTTAAGTTTAAATTCATTGCGCTATCCTGAAATGAGCCTGAAATGAGCTTGAAGAGGCCTCAATACTGTCCTGAAAAAAAACTGCTAGAAAAAACTATTAGATGGCTAGCGTAGCGCGGTTTGGTACGCCAAGCGATGGGCGAGTGCCAACGCCGCTTTACCATAAGCAGTGCTTGGCTGGCCGTGGGCATTTAGCGCGCTGATTAGCGCCTCTGCATATGCACGTGCAGTGGCATCCAGCGCGGGGTGGTCAGCGAGGGTGGTCAATGCCTGTTGGGCAGCGGTTAAAAAGCTGGCTTGGTGGCTGTCGTGGTAGGCATCTAGCGCTAGCGTGGCGCGGTGTAGCCACTGTGCCGGGGAGTGCGCTTCAGGCAACGGCCAGTGCTGTTCGCTTAGCGCATTGCCACGGGCCGCTTTGCTGCTGTCTGAGGGGCGCAGCGGAACCTGCTCGGCCAGTATTAATGCCACTTTCCATAGCGCTTCCGGCGCGCCGCTCTTTAGCTCAAGTTCCATCTCGCGAATTGGCGTGCGGTAGCCACCGCTAATAATCTCGCCTTCATCCAATACCAACTCAATATGGCTCTGCTGATCTTTTGTGCTATCGGTTAACTGCCAGCTACGCCGTGTGAAATCGGTACTGAGTTGGGGGGCGAGAAGATTTAGCACACCGCTGAGCTCAGCTTGAAAAGGGGGAAGCTTGGCAAGTGAGGCAAGATCCAGCTGCGGGCCAGCTACCGGCCACTCCCACTCTTCGCGCTGCGAGAGCCCGCCGCCGCCTTGGCCTGCGGTTTTCACTGTTTGCAGCACCTGGCCGTCCACCTGGCGCAGGCGCAGCGCAATCCGCGCGTTGGCCAAATCGCCTTCAGGGGTATCAAAATAGCGATTGGCCAATGTTTGCTCAAGCGCTGGTGTTGAACGGAGAAATGGGTGTTGCGCAAGCGCAGCAGGCCCTTCTGGGGCAAGGGCTAGTTTAAGCTCTACTTCAATGGGATTAGGGTTTTTCATGACGCTAGCCACCTCGTTATCATGACATTTAGATGAATATTTGATGACATTTGTGAACTTTTCATGACGGCGCTAGGCGCACTCTTTATACTGGCGCCGCCATTTCCAGGCTCCCCGAAAACAGGCTAAAAGGCATTATGGTTACCTCCAACCCTTTTTCTTCGATGTTTGGCCGCTCGCCATTCCAGCCATTATTAGCGCATATCGTCAAGGCTAATGAGTGTGCCGACCAGCTGTTGCCGTTTTTTGAGGCAACGCTTGCTAATGACTGGGACACAGCGGCTGAGCTGCGCGAAAACGTCACTCGCTTAGAGCACGACGCCGATACGCTGAAAACAGAACTGCGGTTGAACCTGCCCAACACCATGTTTCTACCGGTGTCGCGCTCTGACCTGCTTGATCTGATCAGCGTACAGGACAAAATCGCCAATAAAGTGCGCGACATTACCGGCATTATGTTGGGCCGTAAAATGCGTGTGCCAGATGAATTGGCAGAACCGATGCGCGATTACATGCGCACTAGCGTCGCCTGTGTGGCGCAAGCGCGTCAGGCGCTGGAAGAGCTCAAGGATCTGCTGGAATCGGGCTTTGGAAAAAATGTCTCCGATGTGATGCAGAAGATGATCCGTGAACTCCACACCCTGGAACATCAAGCCGATGGCCAGCAGGTGACCATTCGTCGCCAGCTATTTGCGCTAGAGAGCCAACTGCCACCGGTAGATGTGATCTTTCTCTACAAGATCATTGAATGGGTTGGCGAACTATCTGATCGCGCCGAGCGCGTGGGTAGCCGCCTACAGATCCTGACAGCCCGCTAAGGGGAGCTTCATGCTGATTATTGCCCAGCACGGTGAAATCTTCATTATTCTGGCCTGTTTGTTCGGCTTCTTTATGGCCTGGGGTGTTGGTGCGAATGACGTCGCCAATGCCATGGGAACCTCGGTGGGGTCGAAAGCGATCACCATCAAACAAGCCATTCTTATTGCTATTATCTTTGAGTTTCTCGGCGCCTGGTTGGCCGGTGGCGAGGTTACCGCAACGATTCGTGGTGGGATGCTTGACCCCTTATTGTTGGAAGCTAACCCGGAACTGTTAGTGTACGGGATGCTGTCTGCGCTGTTAGCCGCGGCCATTTGGTTAATGATAGCTTCTGCACGCGGCTGGCCAGTGTCTACCACTCACTCAATTGTCGGTGCCATTGTTGGTTTTGGTGCAGTGGGTTTGGGCGTCGAAGCCGTCGCGTGGGGTAAAGTCGGTCAAATTGCCTCTAGCTGGCTTATTTCACCGTTGCTTGCCGGTACTATTGGCTATGTGTTGTTCAAATCGGTTCACCACCTGATTTTTGAAAACAACGACCCCTTTGCCGCTGCCAAGCGCTACGTGCCTGGGTATATCTTCCTGGTCGGTTTCATTGTTTCGATGGTGACGCTAACCAAAGGGCTGAAGCACATTGGCTTGGATCTGAGTTTTGGTCAGAGCCTGCTGCTTTCTATTGTGCTTGGCTTAATCATTATGGTGCTGGGTGTGGTGATGCAGCGGCGGGTCAAATACGTGCAGAACGACAGCGATCACTTCGGCTATGCCAATGTTGAGCGGGTGTTCGGCGTGCTGATGATCTTTACCGCCTGTGCCATGGCCTTTGCCCACGGCTCTAACGACGTGGCCAATGCGGTGGGCCCGTTGGCGGCTGTTATTAGCGTGGTACGTAGCGAAGGCATCATCGACAGCGCTGCCTTAGTGCCCTGGTGGGTATTGGTATTGGGCGGCGGTGGCATCGTCGTAGGTCTTGTCACTTACGGCCATAAAGTCATCGCCACGGTAGGTACGGGGATTACCGAGCTGACCCCTAGCCGTGGTTTTGCTGCTACGCTCGCGGCAGCGACTACCGTGGTATTGGCATCGGGCACGGGCTTGCCGATTTCTACAACGCATACGCTAGTAGGGGCGATTCTAGGTGTAGGTCTTGCGCGTGGTATGGCAGCGCTTAACCTGCGGGTTATCGGCACGATTGCGATGTCCTGGCTAATCACGCTGCCCGCCGGTGCCGGTTTGGCGATCCTGTTCTTCTTTATGTTTAAAGGCATGTTCGGTTAAAGAACCGGTAGAAGTACCTAAGAAGATATAGAAGTACCTAGGAAAATATAGAAGTACTTAGGGAAATATAGAAGTACCTAGGCGGTAACCACACAGCGGCACGCTTCATGCCTATCTGCATTAGATTGAGCAGATTTGCATTAGAAGGTGCCGCTGTTTTTTGTGCTCTGGTAAAGTAGCCCAACTAGATGTAGTAAACGTCTGATGTGTTCTTTCACCTGCTGCCGGAGAGCGGCCCTTGGATACGCGCTTCCCCTTTGTTGATTGGTTTCGTAATGCTTCCCCCTACATTAATGCCCACCGGGGGCGAACCTTTGTCATCTTAATTGAAGGCGAAGCGATGGCGTCTGGCCGTGGGGAGCAGCTGATTCAAGATTTAGCGCTGCTGCATACGCTGGGCGTGCGCCTGGTGGTGGTATTTGGTATCCGCCCCCAAGTGCAAGAAGCGTTAACCGCCGCAGGCGTTGAGCCCACTCGAATCGACGGCCGCTGGGTGGCCGACCGCGCAGTGATGAACCACGTAGAGCAAGTGGCTGCCCGCCAGCGGCTGTGGCTAGAAGCAAGGCTTTCGCTCGGCCTACCCAGTACGCCGCTGCACGGTGTGGAGCTAAGCGTGATCTCTGGCAATCTGGTCACCGCCAAGCCGTTGGGCGTGCGTGAAGGGGTAGATTTTGACCACAGCGGTGAAGTGCGCCGGGTGCGCGCTAGCGCTATTGAAGGCCTGTTAGAAAAGGGCTCGCTGGTGCTGCTGCCGCCGCTGGGCTTTTCCAGTACCGGCGAGGTGTTTGATTTAGATGCCTCAGAAGTGGCTCAGCACGCCGCCGTGGCGCTAAAAGCCGACAAGCTGATTTTGCTCGGGGAATCGGAAGGGTTAGAAGATGAGCACGGCGCGCTGCTGCGCCAGCTCTCGCCCTTTGAGGCCGAGCCACGGTTAAGTGCTGCTGCACCGGGCAGTGAGCTAGCCCGCCATCTACAAGCCGCCTGTACCGCCGCACGGGAAGGCGTGGCGCGCACGCATTTGCTTTCCTGGCGTAACCACGATGCCTTGCTTGGTGAGCTATTCACCCGTGACGGTGTAGGCACCATGATCACCCAGCACCGCTACGAACAGCTGCGCCCGGCCACGTTAAACGACGTAGCGGGCCTGCTGGAACTGCTGGAACCGTTAGAGCGGCGCGGTATGTTAGTGGCGCGTTCCCGTGAACGCCTGGAACACGAAATTGATGACTACATGGTGATTGAACGCGACGGCATGGTGATTGGCTGCGCCGCGCTGCACGTTTTCCCCGATACCACCGTGGCCGAACTGGCCTGCGTGGCTGTTCACGATAGCTACCGCGGCGGCGAGCGCGGCGAGCGTTTAGTAGAAGCGCTAGAGCGCCGCGCCCGCCAGCGCGGTTTAACGGAAGTGTTCGTGCTGACGACTCACACTGCCCACTGGTTTGTCGAGCGCGGCTTCCGCGCGGCCAGCCTGGAAGACTTACCGCCGCTGAAACGCGAAACCTACAATCACGCCCGTAAATCCAAGGTGTTGGTGAAAAATCTAACGTAACTCGCTGATTAGCAGCCCTGGTTTAACCGGTTGAGCTCGGCGCTAGCGAAAATAGTGCCGGCATTGTTTGCGCTTCTTTTTGAATATTGTCATCAATGGGTGTTTCGTAGGTGTTGAGCAGATAGCCCAGCACCGAATAGAAACCCACCATGGCGATCAGATCGATCACTGCCTTACGCCCGATAGCCTCAGCAAGTTCTGCTTCTTGCTCCAGGGTCAGCCGGCGCTCGTCGAATAACGCATCCACGGCGTTGACAATAAGGCCGTCAACGCCTTCGGGGTTGCCGCGAATAGCATTGATCCGGTGTTCGGAAAACCCCAGGGCGAGCGCTCGACTGACATGATGGGCCCACTCGTAGGCCGCACCCATACGAAGCCCGGCGCGTAGAATCACGACTTCGGTCAATTCCGGTCCTAAGGTGTTTTTCTTGACGATATGTTGACGTAAGGGCGCCCATGCTTCGAGCAACGCCGGGTGGTGGGCCATGGTGCGATAAACGTTAAGTGCGCCAGCAAAGCCTTCGCGGTGAACGGCGATTTCGGCAGGCCAGTCGGCGTTGGAAATAGGCGGGCAGGGAGAAAGGGTCATGGGTGAGCTCCAGTCAAATAGTTCTGCAGATTGTTCTTCAGATAACGGGGGGTGTGTCTCATCATCACTCTGCGATTGCAGCGTCTATGGCCTCGGCAATGCGCTCAATGATCAAGTCAATTTCGCCAGGTTCAATAATATAGGGCGGCGCCAGCAAGATATGGTCACCGTAAACGCCATCAATGGTTCCGCCTGCTGGATAACTGATCAAGCCACGCGCCATGGCCTGTCGCTTGATTTTGGCGTGAATTTTTCGGGCTGGGTCGAAAGGCGTTTTGCTTTCCCTGTCGGCAACGAGTTCGATACCGCGAAATAACCCTCTGCCGCGAATATCACCCACGTGGGGGGATGCGCCGAGCGCCGCTTCAAGGCCGCTCTGCAATCTCGCGCCCATGGCGTTAACGTTAGCCAGCGTCTCTGGCCGTGCGATGATCTCAACCACTTTGTTAGCGGCTGCGGCAGCGACAGGGTGGCCCAGGTAGGTATGACCATGCTGAAATAGACCAGACCCATTGGCGAAACTATCGTAAATGTTGGCCGACAGCATGACCGCGCCGATTGGCTGATAGCCACCGCCTAGCCCTTTGGCGATGGTGACGATATCCGGAATGACCCCATCTTGCTCGCAGGCGAACAGGGTGCCGGTTCTTCCCATGCCGCACATCACTTCATCGAGAATCAGCAGCACGCCGTATTTATCGCAAATGGCACGCACGCGCTTGAAGTAATCCGCCTCAGAGGCGACCGCCCCCAAGGTGGCACCGACAACGGGCTCGGCAACAAAAGCCATCACCTGCTCAGGGCCAAGCGCCAGAATTTTTGCCTCAAGTTCTTCGGCAAGCCTTGCCGCGTAGGCTTCTGGAGATTCATCAACGCCCTTGTCGCGATACGCATAGCAGGGCGATACATGGTGAGTTTCTGGCAGAATGGGCTGAAACTGCTTGCGCCGCATGGCATTGCCACCGGTTGCCAACGCCCCAATGGTGTTGCCGTGATAACTCTGGCGTCTGGCAATGATGTGCCGCCGCTGGGGTTCGCTAATCTCGACAAAGTACTGTCGCGCCATTTTCAGCGCCGCTTCAACGGCTTCCGACCCACCCGACACCAGATAAACGTAATCCAGCCCTTCGGGCGCTAAATTCACGAGTTGCTCGGCCAGCGCTTCGGCGGCGTCGGTGGTGAAAAAAGAGGTGTGGGCGTAACAGAGGTTATCGATCTGCGCGCGCATGGCCGCCAATACTTCCGGGTGGGCGTGTCCTACGCTGGTAACCGCTGCCCCTCCTGATCCATCCAGATACCGACGCCCCGTGGTATCGGTAATATAAACGCCTTGCGCCGACGCTGCATGAGGCAGTGCCCCGCCGATACCGCGGTGAAGAATACGCGTCATGGTATCTTTCCTCTGTTTCTCTGAAGTTATAAACCCAATATGACCAACAGATTGGCACATCCTTGTTGATGTTTGCAACAATTAAATCATTTTAATATTCTATGAAACATTTAGATCATCGTGCTTAAAAGCACCCCTGTCAGCAAAAGAGTCCACCGACTATGCCACCGAGTGATTCCCTGAAAGATCGAATTATTGCCCAATACGATGCCATGTCTCCGCAGCTTCAGCAGGCCGCCCGCTACGTCATCGAACACCCGGAAGAAGTGGCGCTGGTGTCCATGCGAGAGCTGGCGCGCCTAGCGGCGGTGCAACCCGCCACCATGACCCGGCTGGCCAAGTTTTTGGGCTTGCCAGGGTATGATGAACTTCGCGCGCAGCATGCGGCGGTGTTGCGTCGGGGAAACGATGGCTTCGCTGCCAAGGTTCGCCTGCGGCTAGACGAAGGCAATGAGACGGTGGAAAGCGATATCGCCTCCCACATGCTGCAAGGGCTAAGTGCCCAGATTGCCAAGCTCTGCGAGCCCGATTCGCTCAAGCGGCTGGAAGCCACCGCCAATAGACTAAGATCAGCGAGAAAGGTCTATGTGCTCGGTTTACGTTCCTGTCATGCCGTCGCCTGGCATTTCCATTACGTGATGACCCTGTTGGGCGACCGCTCGGTTCATTTAGATGGGCCTGGGGGAACCGGCGGAGACGCGTTAATTCGCGCTACCCCTGAGGATGTCATGCTGGTTATCTCCATCAAACCTTATGCCAGTGATACGCTGAAACTTGCCCAGTTGGCAAAAGATAAAGGGGTGGGCATTCTTTCCATCACCGATAGCGAAGTGTCGCCGTTGGTCGGATTTTCAGAGCAGATTATTTTTTGCGCCACGGAAAGCGATAGCTTCTTCCATACGCTTACCCCGGCGTTAGCGGTCTCCGAAGTGCTGTGTACCTTATTGGCGGAATTCAACCGACCTAAGACGCTAGAAGCGTTGCAGCAAGCGGATGAACATCTAGCGCATCTCAACACGTATTCGACCGCTATTCCCAGGCGGGATTAAGTTATTTCGTTAAATACGGCGCCAGTCAGCATAAATTGACAATAGTTAAATGCCCGCTATGTTTTATAGAGGTGATTTATTCAGTAAGAGATAGATTTATTCAGTAAGAGATAGATTTATTCAGTGAGAGATGGATTTATTAAGTGCTATGAGTATTTGCGTCATGGCGGTGCTAATGAATTTGTTTCCAATCTAGGCAACACCATTAAGCAGAACCCACAGCCGTTTTTGCTCACCAGTGCTGGTATTGGCTGGTTAATACTGGCCCAACGTAACCCCAACACTAGCTACGCCAACCAAGGGTACAGCCAGCATCGTTACGCTAGCGGCCAGTACGGCACGCCGGGAATCCCTGTGCATGAGGGCACACACCCTAACGCGCATAGCTATGCTACCCCTAGCAGTATGACAAGTGGCACAGAGCGTCATCACGACAACCTGCACAACATGGGGCAGCGCGCTCGCCAAGCAGAGAGTCAGGCCTCTGAGCTTATTCAGGAACACCCGCTGGTCGTCGGTGCTTTAGGGTTTGTGCTTGGCGCCGCCTTGGGCGGAATTTTCCCAGCGACTAAGAAAGAAGAGTATATGGGCGAGTATCGTGACCGCATTCTGCATAAGGCCGCCGAGGCCGGGAAGGAACAGGTGGATAAAGCTCAGTATACGATCCACGAGAAAACTGAATCATTTAAGGATAAGTCTGATCAAGACACCGGCGCTAATGGCACTAATGTAGACGCGCCTCAAGATAGGGAGACGGAAGTTAAAGGCTCACCCACCCCTTTTGCTGAACGTCCTGGAGCTAACCAGTCGCCCTAATTAAGCGCCCTAACCGTCTATTTAGCTGAGGAAAAAAACGATGACTCAAGTTCCCGAGAACGACAAGAAAGCCCCTAAAGATCGTGATGATCACCACGATGATGCCAATCCGATGCCGGATACCCATCACGTCAACAAGGATTCCGACAGCAAGAAATCGTATGAAGACCAGAAAAAAGGTCACTGAATACGCATTTAAACGCTGCTAATAACAATGCTTATACAACGAAGGCGCTACTGATGAGTAGCGCCTTTTTTCATTTAACGCTAAACCTCTATGTTGATAGAGGGCGTTGATACGGAAACATCACCTAGCGAGGTGGGCAGCAACTGTCCCAATGAGGAGTAGAGGGCGTCAGAGGTTGATGCGGCAACCACCTGATCGGTCTTATCCATGACTTCTTCAGCTTTTTTTAGCTCACGGCGGGCTTCTTTATCTTCTTCGCTCAGCCTAATCTTGAGTGCATTAACGACTTCGCGCAGCTCTTTCTGAGCATCAGTCAGAACGCCGCGTAGTATGTGCTCACTAGCGCTGGGGCCATTGGATTTAGAGCGGTTGTCTTCATTCTGAATGAGGTTGGGCAGGCTAGGTAATAAGCCGAGCTCGGTGGATTCATCGCCTTCAGGCTCGCCCGCTGCTTTCTCGGCCTCTTGCTTAGCAGCCTTCTCTGCATCTTCCTCTGCTGTTTTCGCATTAGCTTCGGCTTGCTGCGCGTCACTCGACACCGTTGCCTGGGGGGGCTCATCGCTACCCGCCTGGGCCGCGGCTGAATCAGCCCCGCTGGTTTGAGCTACTGTCGTTGGAGCTGCTGCTGTTGGAACCATTGACGGGATAGTGGTCATGCCAGCACCACTGCCACCTTGATTGTTCAATAGCTTAGCCGCACCGGCAAGCTCACGGGCGATGCTCTTGAGCTCCTTGGCCATGTTTTTAAGCTGTTCAGGGGAGGCAAAGGCCATCATGGCTTTCAGCATTTCAAGCCGCTGGCGCAGGAAGCCCACTTTATCGGTAGCTTGCTGCTGGGAGGCTTCCTTTGGAGTAGGTAGCGACGCCAAGCTCTCCAACGCTTCCTGCTGCTTTTTGAGCCGCTTTGTGAACGGATCGTCTTTAGCAGGCTCGCTCTTTTGGGGGGCGATGCGGGTAGGCGTTAAAAACTGCGGTTTATCTTGGCGCTGATTAATCAGTGTAAATGACGAAAATCCTATCTTCATGGCGGTACCCTCTCCTCATTGTTATAAGGTATCGGCCATTTAACTTAGGTCTTTAACCTCCGGACTTTATAGCGCCGCTTAACTTCCACACTTAGCCTGCCTTCACCTAACTTCAGTTTTAGCTTCTGGCCGGGCTGAGTGTCTTCTGCGCGCCGAACTACCTGGCCCTGCTCGTCTTGGGCAATCGCATAACCTCGCCCTAATACCGCCAGCGGGCTGACCGCATTGAGCTCCCGTGCTGCGGCTTTCAAGCGCGCCTGTCGGCTCTCTAACTGGCGCTGCATGGCAGAAGCCAAACGGCGCCGTAGCTGGTTTGTACGTTCGCTTTCCGCGCGATGCAACCGCGTCATGTCCTGGCTGGCCAAACGCCTGCCAAGCTGCGTCACTTGGGCTTTTTGCTGAGCGAGCGTTTGCTGCATGGCGCGGTTTAAACGCTGATTAAGGGCAGTTAAGTGCTGGCGCTGACGGTTAAGTTGTTCACCGGGGTGGCGAAGCTTAGCGCGCAGGGTATCCAGCCGTTGGCTGTCACGTTCTAGCCGCGCTTGCATGGCTCGCTGCAGGCGGCTGTGTTGATGTTCAAGCTGGCGTTTAAGGGTGTTTTGATCCGGTACCAAGCGCTCGGCGGCGGCAGACGGGGTGGGAGCGCGCATATCGGCGGCGAAGTCAGCCAGGGTGATATCCACCTCGTGACCCACCGCCGACATCACCGGCAGCCGGGAGTGAAAAATCGCCCGTGCCAGGTGCTCATTATTAAACGCCCATAAGTCTTCCAGGCTACCTCCGCCCCGGGTGATGAGTACCACATCGCGCTCGGGGTCTAATCGCGCTTGGCGGTTAAGCAACGCCAGCGCCGATATTATCGCAGGTGCCGCCTCAGCACCTTGAACGGGCACTGGAATCAGCGTGACATCCGCCAGCGGCCAGCGCGCTTCCAGCACCGCCAACACATCACGAATGGCCGCCCCCGTGGCAGAGCTTAAAATCACCAGCTTGCGTGGTGGGAAGGGCAGCGGCCGTGCGTTGGCAAACACGCCTTCGCTTTCTAGCTGCGCTTTTAAACGCTCGAAGGCCGCCAGTAGCTCCCCCAAACCCGCCGCCTGAACGGCGTCAGCAATTAACTGGTAATCGCCCCGTGGTTCGAACAGTGATACCCGCCCGCGCAGCTTGACCTGATCACCGTCGCGCATGGGGGCGGAAACAAACCGCGCTCGCTGTCGAAATAGCGCGCAGCGGATCTGCGCGCGGTCGTCTTTTAACGTGAAATAAATATGCCCTGATGCCGGGCGCGAGACGTTAGAAAGCTCGCCTTCTACCCACACTTCGCCCACATCGCGCTCAAGGGTTTGCTTGGCGCGCTGGTTGAGCTGGCTGACGGAAAGCGTTTGGGGAGTGGGGGAGGTCATCGGTTTACCCGCGCTCAATTAAAAAACGTTTTAAGGCGGCAGGGTCGGGAACGCCCTGGATCACTTCGCCATCGATGATCAGCGTCGGCACTGACTGAATGCGCGCCTCTTCCACCGCGTGACGCTGAGCCGCCTGGTGCTGCTCGCGGTAGCGGCCTTCGGCAAGTGCTTCCAACACGGCTTGGCGCTCTAAGCCTACCGCTTCGCCAATATCGGCCAGCACCTCGGGGTTGCCGATATCGCGCTCCTGCTGGAAAAACGCTTTCAGCGCTGCCATGGAATAGGCATGGCCCACGCCTTGCTCTTCAGCCATGGCGAATACTTCAAAGGCTTTATCGGTGCGCGGCTGTGGCGAGATATTCGGCAGCTTAATCGGCACGCCGAGCTTTTCTGCCATGGGGTAAACGGAATCGCGCCATACGCGAGGCAGATACGGGTCTTCTACCTTTAACGTGGGCACCGGAGCCGGGCGCAGCTCAAAAGGCCGCCAGCGGATTTCGACATCCAAGCCCTCGGTGGCCTTAGCAATGGCGTCTTCCGCCAGTAGGCAAAAAGGGCAAACGTAATCGGTATAAACGATGATTTCCTGGGTCACGTGGTTCCCCTGTCGTTGGAAATAAGCCTGATAAACATGGTTTGCCCCAGCGTATCATCAAACGTCATTAGCATTTGGTATGAGCACAACAGCGTGACTGCATTGCTGGAGCGGCCCTCAAAACGTTATAATAGGTGATTAACCTTTCACGCCCCACTTCCTCTTCAACCAGGGTGTTGCCGCTATGCTACGTATGGCCCAAGAAGCACTAACGTTCGATGACGTACTCCTCGTTCCCGGCTTCTCCGACATTCTTCCTAAGGATGTCAGCCTCAAAACCCGCCTGACCCGCAATCTCTCGCTCAACATTCCGCTTGTTTCCGCCGCGATGGACACCGTTACCGAGGCGCGATTGGCGATTGCGATGGCTCAGGAAGGGGGCATCGGCATCATTCACAAGAACATGACCATGGCTCAGCAGGCCGCTGAAGTGCGCAAGGTCAAAAAGCACGAAAGCGTGATCGTGAAAGACCCGGTCACCGTTAGCCCCAAAGCAAAACTGGAAGACTTGCTCGCCATGGCGCGAGAGTACGGCTTCTCCGGCTTCCCCGTGGTAGAAGGTGAAACCCTGGTCGGTATTGTGACCGAGCGTGATATGCGCTTCCAGCCTAACCACGGCGACAGCGTTGAAGCGATCATGACGCCCCGTGACCGGCTGATCACTGTCAAGGAAGGCACCGACCTGGAAACCAGCAAAGCCAAGATGCGCGAACACCGCATTGAGAAAATGCTGATCGTCGATGACGAGTTCCACCTGCGCGGCCTGGTCACCTTCCAGGATATCGAAAAAGCCCGCACCTACCCGATGGCCGCGAAAGATAGCGACGGCCGTTTGTTGGTCGGCGCGGCAGTCGGCACCGGCCCGGAAACGCCGGATCGTGTCACCGCGCTCGCCGAAGCTGGCGTAGACGTAATCATTGTTGATACCGCCCACGGCCACTCTCAAGGCGTGCTTGACCGCGTTCGCTGGATTAAAGTCCACTTCCCCAATATTCAAGTGATTGGCGGCAACATCGCCACCGCCGCCGCCGCTATCGCGCTGGCTGAAGCGGGTGCGGATGCGGTGAAAGTCGGCATTGGCCCTGGCTCCATCTGCACCACGCGTATTGTCGCTGGTGTCGGCGTACCGCAAATCAGCGCCGTTTCCAACGTAGCTGAAGCGCTCAAAGCGTTCGATATTCCCTTGATTGCTGACGGCGGCGTGCGCTTCTCTGGCGACTTGGCCAAAGCGATTGCCGCTGGCGCAAGCGCGGTCATGGTCGGTGGCCTGCTGGCCGGTACCGAAGAAGCCCCCGGCGAAGTCGAGCTTTACCAAGGCCGTACCTATAAAGCCTACCGCGGTATGGGTTCCATGGGCGCCATGGCGCAGAATCAAGGCAGCGCCGACCGCTACTTCCAAGATAAGAGCGAAGGTGCCGAGAAGCTGGTGCCGGAAGGTATCGAAGGCCGCGTACCCTATAAAGGCATGATGAGCGCTATCGTTCACCAGATGATGGGCGGGCTGCGCGCTTCCATGGGCTACACCGGCTGCCGCGATATTCAAGAAATGCGTACCAAGCCGGAATTTGTCCAAATTACCGGCGCTGGCTTTAACGAATCCCACGTTCACGACGTGCAGATCACCAAAGAAGCTCCCAATTACCGGGTGAGCTAACCAGCAAGATTAGTTATATGGCGCGGCGGGCATTGCCCCGCCGCTTGCTTTTTTGGCCTTACCAGCGGCACCCACACCGCTTAACCGAGACCCCGCCATGAGTGACATTCACGCCCATAAGATTCTGATTCTCGACTTCGGCTCGCAGTACACCCAACTGATCGCCCGCCGCGTTCGCGAGATCGGTGTTTACTCCGAAGTCCGCGCGTTTGATATCACCGAAGAAGAGATCCGCGAGTACAACCCCAACGGCATTATCATGGCCGGTGGGCCGGAATCCGTGACGGAGCTGGACTCCCCGCGTGCGCCGCAGTGCGTGTTTGAAATGGGCTTGCCGGTGTTTGGTATCTGCTACGGCATGCAGACCATGGCCGAGCAGCTGGGCGGTAAGGTAGAAGGCTCCAACCAGCGTGAATTTGGCTATGCACAGATTCAAATCGACGCCGATAACGCGCTGTTCAAAGACATCAAAGACCACGTAGACGCTAAAAGCGGCAAAGCCCTGCTGGACGTATGGATGAGCCACGGCGATAAAGTCGCCAAAGCGCCCGACGCCTTCATCGTGACCGCCTCTACCCCGAGCTGCCCCATTGCGGCCATGGCCTGGGAAGAGAAGCAGTTCTACGGTGTTCAGTTCCACCCAGAAGTGACCCACACCCTGCAGGGACAGCGCATTCTCGAGCACTTCGTGCTGGATATCTGTAAAGCCGAAAAGCTGTGGACGCCTGCGCAAATCATCGAAGACCAAGTACAGCGCGTACGCGAGCAAGTGGGCGACCGCCACGTACTGCTCGGCCTCTCCGGCGGTGTGGATTCTTCTGTTGTGGCCGCATTGCTGCACAAAGCCATTGGCACGCAATTGACCTGCGTATTCGTGGATAACGGCCTGCTGCGTAAAGCAGAAGGCGACCAGGTCATGGAAACCTTCGCCAAGCACATGGGCGTGAAGGTGATTCGCGTAGACGCCGAAGAGCTGTTCCTCGGCAAGCTGAAAGGCGAAAAAGACCCGGAAGCCAAGCGCAAAATCATCGGCAACACCTTTATCGACGTGTTTGATGAAGAGGCCAGCAAGATCGACGGCGTCGAGTTCCTGGCCCAGGGCACCATCTACCCGGACGTGATCGAATCCGCCGCCTCTAAAACCGGCAAAGCGCACGTGATCAAATCCCACCACAACGTAGGTGGCCTGCCGGAAACCATGAAGCTCAAGCTGGTCGAGCCGCTGCGCGAACTGTTTAAAGACGAAGTGCGCAAACTCGGCCTGGAACTCGGCTTGCCCTACGATATGGTCTACCGCCACCCGTTCCCTGGCCCCGGCCTGGGCGTGCGTATTCTGGGCGAAGTGAAGAAAGAGTACGCCGACATCCTCCGCGATGCCGACGCCATCTTCATCGAAGAGCTGCGCGCCTCTGGCTGGTACGAAAAAACCAGCCAGGCGTTTGCGGTATTCTTGCCGGTGAAATCCGTAGGCGTAGTCGGCGACGGCCGCCGCTACGAATGGGTTATCGCACTACGCGCAGTAGAAACCATCGACTTCATGACCGCCCGCTGGGCGCACCTGCCCTATGAGCTGCTGGAGAAGGTTTCCAACCGGATTATTAATGAGTTGGAAGGGGTTTCGCGGGTGACTTATGATGTTAGTAGTAAGCCGCCTGCTACTATTGAGTGGGAGTGAGGTTTGGTAGTCGTTGGAAGATAAACAAAGCCGCTTGGCTATAAGGTCTCCGGTGGCTGGGTGTTTAACTCAGTCATCGGAGTGCTTTCCAGGGATACCATGACTAAAAATTAGGCTTCTATTTTTGCATGGGATTTGAGGCTAGTTAACTCTCTGCCTAGGTGGCGAGTCAGGCCATTCATTGAACACATCATTACCCTTTATTAGCATCACAACGTCATTGAGTGTCTCGCTGTTATGTCGAATGCCGCACTCCCATATAATTAGTACTCGCCAGCCACTTTCAATTAGATTCCTATGCTGGCGATTATCTCGCTGAACATTCCCGTCTAGCTTGTATTGCCAAAAATCTTTGCGAGTAGCAGGAGATGTAGCGTAAAAGCAGTCTTTATGTCGATGCCAAAAACAGCCATGTACAAATATCACAAGTCTGTAGCGAGCAAGAACCAAGTCCGGTTTACCCGGTAAATCCTTTTTATGCAGACGGTATCGAAAACCCTTTCGATGTAAAAAACGGCGGATGACCATTTCTGGTTTAGTATTTTTCCCTTGAATGGAAGACATCATTCGAGATCGAGTAGCCCCATCGACTATATCAATCATTTGATGGTCTCCTCTTTAAGAGTTTTTTGTTGGTACTGTTTAAAGCTTGCTAACGTTTCCAAGCAATATGGAACTGGTTTCTTTTCTACCTGTGATGTCTAAAGTCTCTTCAGGCATCATAAATCGATGTTCGTGTTATGTTAGATAGTGTTAAGTTTAATAAAGCCATTACTTTTCGGGGAGCTATCTTAGGTTCTCGACCAGCACTATGCTGAGTATTTTCAAACGATGTTAATGCCTTCTGTTCGACTTTTTTTAAGGATATCAATCAGCACGGCACATTGCTTCTCGGAGGGGATTTTTGTCGGAATTTGCATGGCAATCCTGAGAATTCCTTCCTCCTTTGGTGTCAGAAGCTTTTTTCATGAAAAGTCTGGTGTAGGTGCCCCCATTTTTCTGCTGAAATGCTCAGTACCTGTCTTTGATCTTCAATACCAATATCTACCCTCTGAGTTTATCTAGCAGTTTGAGCTTCCACTGCCTGCTCATCAGAAGTTATAAGTTGTGAGTAAAACTCAGATGGAATTTTCTCTTGAATATTGTCTATTTGCTCTTGAAGCTGGATCCAGCATGCTTCTTTCTTGCACCACTCGGATATGTTTGAGATGCCTGGTGGTGGATGTGCAATATCTTCATTTACAGCCTGAGAAATGATTGAAAGGGTATTCGCGAGTACAGGATTGATGTGTTGTTCATTCCATATGCTTAAAAAGTCAAAATGCCTTTGCTTGCGTTTTGTAATTTCACTCAGGATTGCGAGTGTGTAGGCTACGATGTTGGCGCGATATCCACCATTGTACCAGGGCTGTGCTGATACCAGACGTTCGGTTGCTCGGAATATCAACCCACGAACAACCGCGCGCTTGAAATAGGGCTCATTAAAGATATCTGACGATTTATTCCATTCATTGCCGATGCGGCGGGCATATTGAGCAAAGTTCTTTTGGGCACCAAGATTCACATACCTCGGGTGATCATCCCAGACGTTCTCGAATTTGGCCAAGTCAGTTTTCGTGAACATCTGTGGTTTGGGATGTTCTGCCTTGAAGCGGCGCTGCTCACCAGGGGTGAGTTTAGACACTGAGTCTGCATATTGGCCTCGTGCTCGTTCGTAGAACCACTTTGTCTCACGCTGAGCGCCTTTTTGGGCTGGTGCCCAAATACGCCTGGAGAATCCTTCCATTCGGATATGGAATGGATGATTGGAAAAGAAGTCCGCTGCGTTCACTCGGTTTTGGGTATTAGCGTACTCGGAAATTTTCGGAACAACAGTTTCATTGTCCTGACTATCTATGACGGAAAGTTTCATCTGAACAAATATTTTCGATAGGTCTGCTTTGTCGCGCCGAAGCGTGTGGAATAGGGAGGCAGTTGTTTGACCGCCATTCACTATCTGGAGATCAAGAGTATTTACAATTGACAGCCCTGCATCCGTTTTTCTGGTCTCAACACTCTGTGCTGTCGCCGTAATACCGTTGTTGTACGCAAAGAACATTTCTGGCTCGTTCAGTATCGTAGTTCTTATACCCTTGTTTACATTGCCACGGGCTTGAAGAAATGTCCTTACGTTCTGTTCGAGAAGCCGTGCGCCGAATTTTTCGTAAAGAGAGGAGAGGATCTCGGCCGGCATAACGACAAGGTAGGATTGATAGGTGTTTGATCCCAGGTGTGCAGGAAGGCAGGGGATGCTCTTACCAAACATTTGCTCGAAGTCGAGATCTAGTGGTTCCTTGTGGCTGCGAGAGCTTCTCTGACGATTAAGTCGCGAGATATCCCAGATGTTGTAGGTCACTGGAATACCTGACACTTCCGCATTGGGGAGAGTCTGTATTCTTTCGCTGAGTGTGCGCTCTGAGAAGATAGTCAGGTTGACCTGCCTAATGGTGTCCTTACGATCCGCAATCTGTTTGGCAAGGCCATACTCCGGCGTTGTGACCTCTAACTCAGTGGCCAAGTCCTTGTTGGCACATGCCTCGAAAAAATTGGCAACACGCTTGAATGCCGCATCCACCTCCGTTCTGATGAGAGATGCTAGGTTCTCTCGGGAATCAAAGTCCGCTATGAAGAGGTCTAGAACTTCTTCGTCATTGAACCAGTAGCCATCCACGCGCATGCCACGCTGTGCTCGAAAATGGCAGAGTTCAAAACCCTCCGTGAAGCCTGTCTCGATGAGTTCAGCTGCGATAGTTTCCATGAATTCATCAAGCTGGAATCCTACATTGGCTTCGGCGCCCGCCAGTAGTTCTTGTCGGAAGTTGTGGAAGAATTGTTTGCTGGTCTGCTCCATCAATTCCTACCTAAGATGTCGGTCTCGTCACATTCGTACAGGGCAATCGTTTCCAGCCTAATGTCATAGGCTACGTTGGCAATACCTGTCGGTAGCTGTGATCTCATGAGGCGCGGAAACCCGTCAGAGACTCGATAATTGCGCAACTCGCTGACAACAAAGCACGGCTCATCATAGACAGGTAGCGGTGCATAGCCATGTGCAACCAGCTTTCGGTCAAAAGCTTCGACAGCGTCCGCATCACCTAACCGTGTCTGAACTGCCGCTATGATCTCATTGAGTGAGCGGGCCCCTGCCGCGTCGGTCAGACTACTCAGCCGGTAAACGCGCAAAAATAATTCGTCATTCAGTGATTCAAGCTGGTCTTCAGATGAAACGCGGATGCTGCTTCTTTCAGCACCAGAGAGCGATTTAATCTCGACAGCTGTGTTGCCGAAGATGAAATCCTGATGTGATCGTTCCGGACCGAGCCAAGCATCGAGGGCGGCAATGCTCGACATGTTCCGGTCAATTAGCTCAGTCAGAAAGACGATTTCAGCGAAAAGACCGCGAACTTCCTCGATTGTTAGGTGTTGACTCCGGCCCGACAGGAAAGTCTTCCAACGGCGGATATGTGCTAGAGAAACAGCAAGAGAACTAGCCGAGTCGGTGGCGTGCTCCAGGGAAGCAGCAAGTGTGAGGCATAGACCTTCGAAGAGATCACGGTCGATCTGCCTTTCAAGGGTGAGAACCAAATGCTGCTGACTCTGGGCTCCGGCACGAAGATCGACATCAATGCCATTCACCGTGACCGCATTCTTTTTATACTGGACTGTGTGATCGCCCTGAAGCTCCACAATGAAGAGGCAGGCACCCCCGGTGTCTCTTCCCCAGAAGCAGGGCACGGCTGTTTCCAATGCAACTTGACGGACATTAAAGTCTGCTCCTGGAACAGCTATGTCATTCCATGGCGAGTAATTACTCATTTTCATCTTCCTCATCAGCAGGGTCATCGGCATACCCTACCATCTGCTGGAGCCAGACTTGATTCACGACAACATTGATGGTCGTCAAATAATCCCCGTACGGGAAGCTGATTCCAAAGGCAGCAATTGGGCCCGTTACAGTCTCGCTTTTGGGCTCCAAACTGTGAATCATGAGTAGTGGCTTGTTCCGCACCATACGGTAATGCGTATCAGATATCGCTCCCGAGCCATCTTGGCCGTGAGCAAGTACCATTGCCTCATGATGTTGTGCATCGCTGAGCCCGAGTTTCTCATCGCCACGCGAGGCAACCCTGTCCTTGTTCAGGCGCCAGGACGTGCCGCTCGGTTGATCCTTCCCTACGACACGTATCTGATTCTTGAGGGTGAAAGAGTTTTCACCACCTGGGCCATCCGACGGGGAGATCAGCAGAACATCGGCCAGCGGACGCTTCATCGCAATCCGTTCGAGATAGCTCACCACGTCCGACTTCTGTTCAGTAAAGCTTGGATGGCATTCAAATCGTGTGAGGAAATCGTCGATCACCGTGACTGGTACGTCTCTGAAGATAATTCCCTTTCTGGTGGATTCTTCCGGTCGACCGCCGAATCCATTTCGCCAGTGATCGGCGATCAGTGCAAAGTTCTTGGCATTTACGTCACGTGCTGTAGAAACAATGTAGCTCTCTCGCAGTCGTCCGCTAAAACTCTGTTGGACTGTTTCCTTCTGACCTGATCGCATCTTGTTTGCTGCTGTGATTAGCAATCTATCCGGGTGCGAGCGGACGTAAAAGCCAAATTCACTAGGGCTGAGACGATCACGCCGCATGCGCTTGACCTGTTGCACAAGCTCTTCGGATGCCTCAGCGATATGGGAATACCAGTTGATCGAATCGTGCGAGAGATGAACGCGGCAAAGATCTTCGAAACCCAGCCGATAGCCGAACCAGCGACCCATCTGCATAAGGGTGTCGTACATTTTCGTATTGCGGTACATGTAGCTGACGGTCAACCCCTCGATGGTCAAGCCTCGCGAGAGACTCAGGCCACCGACCGCAACCGCCGTTAGGCCGATCCCCTCTTTCTCGTACCGGGTGTAGTCGAGTGCTTCGTCACTCTTGCTGTTTATGACATAGAGGTGGAGGTTCTTGAAAACACTAATGAGGGCAGCCTTCACATCCGCCCAAGTAAAGCCCGCGTCGGCATGCTCGGCAATGAAGGCCTGCTTCAGACCTTGCATGTACGTGTTTCGTGAGGAAACCTCTTCTGGCATCGCGTAGTTTGCGAGAACTGCTTCCCTGATCTTCTTCTCCCTGAGACTCAGGAAATCACGCACAGCCTTTTGAACAGGCACAAAGCGCGACACATTGACCATCATCGAGCAATGCTTACCAGCCTGCCCGCGAAGGTTACGAATGGCGCGGGCGACGATGAACTGGTTGAGCGCACGATAGAGACTTGGGGGCAACTCGTAGACAGGATCATCACGCTTGTGCGAATAGGGAATGAAATCCTCGCAATCATCGATCGCTCTGACGATCGATTCGCTGGTTTTCTCGTTGAGAAATACCTTCTCGGCACCGAAATAGGTCGTGGGTGCATCTAGGCAATAGATGAAGTCGCGTGGGAAAAGCTCTTCCTGCACATCATCACAATAGACATCTGGGTTGATGAAGATGTTGGCGAAAGGGGTTGCCGTATATCCTACATAGCAGGATTTTGCGAATAGACCGAGGATGCGACGGATCATCGCATTCGTCCGGGTCGGGTCAAGCTCCTCTTTGTTCGTGTTGATTGATGCGTTGTCGGCCTCGTCGTCAATCAGAAGCATGGGCACGTCGGAGATGCGGTCTCCCCCTTCGGCATTCATCACCTTAAGCCATTTGTGTAGTGCAGTGAGCGTAGAGACGTTCTTCTTTATTATCAATATGATCGGCTTGCTGAAGTCATTGATCTTCCAGCCGCTTTTGGCCGCTGTATTCTTGTTGAAGTCCTCGTTGATATTGGTGAGCGTTGCTGGATGCGGATAGCCCGGAGCGAGACCGACGCCGATGTTACGGCGATCTTCGGGATCACTCGACCGACCAATGAAAGCCTCGTCTATTCGCTGCTGTGTCTGTTTGCGAAGATTGTTGTGAATACCTGCGATAACGATGATGAACTTGTAACCGGCATCGGCTGCCCGTGTTATTAGACCCGTATAGTTGGCCGTCTTTCCAGACTGAACATGGCCGATGACGAGGCCGCGACGATTCCAACTTGTGCCTTCGCTCAGTGGATCCTGAAGGTGACCGAGAATTCTGGTTGTCACATCGCTTAGTGACTGAACCATCTGTGGAGGCCAGCCTTCGTTGCGAAGGAATTCCTCGTATGACCTCGTATAGACCCAATCAATGTCCTCGCGCTTGTGAACCCATTGATCATCATGATTCGCATTGACATCAACCAGTGAAATGCCTGCTCCCATGCGAGTCACAACAGATTCCATGGCCTCGGTGACGATGTTGCGGAGATCTCCCGTATAACCAAATATCGCAGCAATCTGTTTTGCCTTTTCCTCCACCTGCTCGCGCGTTGGTGTATCGGGAGTGTTGGCAAGGCCGGAGATGAGGGCGTTAGCGATGTTTCGTTCTTCCGTGATGGCTGTCATGTTCATTCAAAGGCCTCTCTGATGAATTTTTTGGCTAACTCGATCTGACCGTCGAAAAGATATGTGGAGCGCACGATCTGGAGAAAGGCCTGGGCATCGCCCGGCCCGTCGCCGTATAGCACCTGACGAAGGCTTCTCAAACGATCCAGTGTCAGGCTCTCATCCGCCGTTACTTGCTTAATCTCGCGTGGGTGTGTCGAGTAATCAGAATAAATCATCTCGACTGGTAACGAGGCAGCAATAGAATCGAGTAGTGTGCAAAGCAGGTTAGAATCTTCAGACGGGAGTCTTTTAGCGAGCGAAGCAATGATTGGATGCTGATTATTGATCGTGAACCGGATGCCATCATGATCGGCATAGCGCTCCCAGAAAGGAGCCTGAATGTCCTGAAACAACTTCTGTCCACGTCCTCGATGCACCGTCACGCTCCGGGCGGTAATCTTGGCGATGATCTGGCGCAAACGTTCACGTACTGCATGTGGTGGACGGGCACGCGACTTCTTGATGTCAATGGTCCAGGCTTCGTCTAGGCTGTTTGGAAAGTCGATCTGGACTCGCGCCAACTTGGTTGCCTCACCCTTCGGTACCAACCGGAACCAATCACCCCAGGCCATCAGGCGTCCGTTCCGATAGACATAGACTCCCTGGTTTGAAATGAAGTCGCTGCGATCCTGGTAATAGTCGTACTCGGCCGCGGAAAGTCGGCTGTGGTGGGGAAGCACGTATGGTTGCAAACGTACCTCTGCTTCGCCGATACGGACGATTTCCTCCGGGAGGACTTGGGTGGCGGGATTCTTCCTACAGAAGGGGTCGAAAGCGGCAATGGGGTGACCATTGATAGTGAGCGAGATTTTGGAATGTCCCTTTACCTCACCCGAAAGGAAGCGATGAAAGACTAGGGCAAGGTGCCGCCCCACCGCATCAAGTTTCTCGTTCACGATTTCCTGTCGCCGATCCCCTGCTTCGTCTTCCAGCAACCGGTCGAGTTTTCGCCAGATGACTGCGGTTCCTTGCTTGCCAAGGTCATTGGCATAGGGCAATGCCTGGATATCAGCTTCGTCTAGGATGCTCAGGATCCAGTCGTCTGCAGCATCGATACGGTCAAGGTTCCATTCAGCGGCACAGATGGAAGTATCCATCATGCTCACTACAGTCAGGGAGCGGCACTGAGAGAACGACGCCGTCTTCATACCAAGTCCAAAGCGCCCGAGATCCTTTGGTGAACGGTGCTTCCTGGGGTTGTCGGTTCCATGACGCATGGCAGCTAGCAATTCGTCCGCCGTCATTCCTTCGCCGTTGTCCAGGATTACGACGAGAGGATGCTCGCCAGAAACATCGCAAATGATGTCGACTTTGTCTGCGCCGGCAGAAATACTGTTGTCAATCAGGTCTGCTATGGCAGTTTCGAGCGAGTACCCCAGATCCCTCATTGATGCCGAAAGACAGGCCGCGCTTGGTGGATGTGTAAAGTCTCTTGCCATCAGTGACCGGTTTTATTGAGGTTGATTTGGTTGAAAGAAGAAATTGAAGGTTTAAAGGGTGCTGACCCACTTGGATATTGCCTCTATAGAGCCAATGCGGCTTTTTAATGTATCTACAATATCTATTCCTGAAATAATCACCACCGGGTGTTTGTCTTCCTTTAGCTCAGTATAAGCCTGAGATGCGAGGTAGGAGGTGGTGATAAGAATCCCGAATTGTCTGTGCCGCAATCGCGACAGAAGTCTAGAAAGCTCTTTGACTCCAACGCCCTTCCCTTTGGGGTCATAGCATTTGGCCTCTAATGCAAATTCTACCTCTATAGCGCTTTTGCCAGTGCCTATTCCGTATCCACCAACAGCATCTCGTCCACCGTCACGCCATGGGCGAGTAATATCGCATTGCTTAATATCCGGCATGATAAGTCGGGCAATTTCTACTGCAGCCGCTTCGAATGCAAATGGATTTTTGCCGTATTTGTCGTGTATTAAAGATAAAATTTTATAGTCTGCAACTGATTGGGGTAATTGCTGTTCTTTGTTGCGTATGTCGATACTATGCGGTGCATAAAGAGGAGAGTATTTTCGTCCCGAGAGCCATTCAAGCCAAGCTCTGGGGGCATGGATAGAAGACACTGCTTTTCCAGTTTTTATGTCGTTTAACCATTTACGGGAGACTACCGGAACATCGAGTATAGTGAAAATCGATTTGTAGTTCTGGAATCTGGTGTTGTTAGAACCTTTTGCTCGCCAAATAGCAACCAAGTCATCATCTGAACTTAGGCTCTGCGCACCAGGGACGGCCAAGCCGAGAAACCTTACATCACGATATTGCCCGGTTCCTCCAAAGAGAAGAATAACAGGGAAGTGATCGAATGAAGTGGGGGAGTGACGCGCATCAAACAGGTTGCGGAGAATCAGATTTCCTTGCCTTGGTGTGTCATGAATTCCGCGTGCAGTCTTGTTATCACCGTAATATATGAATTGGCCGCTTTCAGTATCTAAGTTATCCGGCCAATCGGGATCATTGAAATTTGACTTTAATGCCAGCAATTTCAATGTATCTATGCCTGGGCGTTTTCCAAGATGCCGAAAGCCCGCACCGTTATCCACACCAAGTAATTGCGGCAGAGGATCATCTGATGAATTTCCGTTTCTTGAGCCACCGTATATGTGATCCACGATCAAGTCGGCATCAGTTAAGCTCATTTAAGAAGCCAGCCCTACTTCACTATCCTCAATTAAAGTGATTTTCTTGAAGATCATTTCCATGACTGGAGAGCAAACACCGTTGCCACAAAGTTTAACCTTGTCCCGTCGGCTGCCGTGTGAGAGGAGATGTTTAGAGCCTGCACCCATAGCTTTCAGTAGCTCTGGTGGTTGTAGCATACGAAGGTATGGAGTGTCATTTTCCCACGTAACCAAGCCAAATCGGTCTATGGTAGTTACTGTGCGAAGTGGTACATCAAGTGATTGCCAGCCTCCAGCATAATCTGACCCGTAGTAAACGATAATAAAATCTTTTCCTCTTCCCAGAGCTTCAATAGCCCTCTCAGCCCTATCGATCGTTGCTTGTGCTCTCTTTTCCCTATAAAGAGGACGGCTTTTGTAAACACCAGACCAGTCAATAATTGACCGAGCAGAATTAACACTTTTAGGGCGTAACGCGACTAGATCTTCCTGAGCAATAACAGACCCTTGCAGGTCGCAAACTAAAAACATACGTTTGCGTGCCTGCGGAACTCCAAAATCGGCTGAATTAAGGAGCAAGTCATTTACGGTATAGCCATATGACTCAATAGCGCTAACCAGCTCTTGATGCCGCCCCCACTTTTTCATCCTGTTCACATTTTCCACAATCAGCCAGCGTGGCTTCATTGTTTCGATCCAGGGAATTATGCCAATAGCTGTTTCTTTGCTTAGCTCACAACCTGGCTTGGCTCCCCGAGCGATCGAGTGAGAAGTGCATTCGGGTGAAGTTAATAGCACATCAGGCTTGTATTTTTTTGCCAGCTCAATTGGATCTAAGTCTTCGATAGGTGAGCAGATGACTTCTGAAGAAGGAAAATTGCTCTTATATGTGGATGCGGCAAGCTGCCAAGCATCAACGGCAAGAATTGGAGTAGCTCCTGCCTTGACAGCTCCCCTGGCACCAAAGCCACCACCACAAAATAGATCCACGAACTTGAGCATACAGCCTTCTTCAATTGAGACGTTTTTGAACGATGAGGCATGTTACCAGGTTTAAATTTTTCCTGCCTATTTTGTCGTGGATATATTTCGAATAATCCTACTGTTCACTCCCCACCACAATCATCACCATCGCCACAATTGAAAGCACTATACCCAACATACTGGCACCGCTGACTCTTTAATTGCGCACCAGTGAGCCAAGCACGACCCGTATCAGTGGGTACATCGACACAATCACGATGCTGATATTGGCAAGCTGGTCTTGCCGCGATAACTATCAAGCGTCGTCGTCACCCCTAGATCGCTGATACCGTTCACTTCAGTTGCGAAGAGTGGAGAGTATTTTCGTGCTGGGGTGCGTGTTGATCAAAGAGCAGGCCACATACGGCGCCGCTAAGTATACTGACTGCGATGCCATAGAAAGTGCTTGGTTCAGAATTTGGCCAAGTCGTTAAGCTGCAAGGCAAACCCTAAGCTTGCACCTAAACCATATGGTAGACCGCTCTGGTGCCGATACCCATCCGCGTTTTTCTCGAATTACCAGCGGTGGTTGCGACGGCTGTCCAAGTCATATCTGGCGTCAATTTGAGTCAGTTATCTGTCTCCGATGCACCACTGCATTTTTGGCGATAAGCAGAGAGTGGGGCGCTGACCCTAGTGCCTCTAACTTGCGTTTTAAATTACTACGCTTATTCTTTCCATCCAGAGCTATTCGGTCGCGATGACACGCCAATTGGCAATAGCCGCGTGTTTTGCCAGACTGCTGCCAGTTCCCACTACGACCGGATAGCCGACGACATTAAGCATATGCAGATCAGAAATATCATCACCGAATGCGTAGCAGTGGTGTGGAGATGTGTCTTTTTGTTGAAGGAAGTTCTGGATTGCTAATGCCTTGCCCCTGCCAATAGTTTGAGGGGATATAATATTCCCTGTATACAGTCCGTCTTCACCTATTTCTAGCTTGGTTGCAAGAATATGGTGCGTTTTCAGAGAGTTAGCTATTGGTTCGAGAAGGGCATGGAAAGAACCCGAAATGAAAACTGGAGTGATTCCTTCCGCTTGTAGACGCTTAAGTTCTTCTATCACTGGTGCAATAAAGAGATCATCAGGATGTTGCAGGCGCTCCATTGCCCAATCCGCCCCGGCCCGCTTAAGCATTTGTGGGTCGACTCCTGTGAAATAACGGTAATAAGAGCGGTTGAGTTCTTCCCTTGTACGGCCCTCTAAAAGCATGTGTGAAAATTCAGTCTCTAAATCATCGTGCATATCAGGGCGAAGCAAAACTTTGTAACACCAGTAGTGATAAAACTCGAACATGCTTTTAATTTTGATTAGAGTTTCATCGACATCGAAAAAAGCAAATCGAATTTCAGTGTTCATTCTTTCTTCTCCTCGACATAAGTTTTCCGACGGCTTTGAGTCTGAAAAGTTGGATCCGATCCTAATATTCCAGCATCAGCCCATCGGGACGGCTCTACTTCGGTCAGGTAGGCACTTATCTTATCGAGCGGCACACCAGTGACACGATGCATAGCAGCAGTGACCTCTTCGAGAAGAGCCTGGGCTTTTTCCTGGTCTGCTATCTTAAATGTAGAAATGTGAATAACAGGCATAGCGTCTTCTCTCCAAATCAGGCTTGAGTGATAAGCTCATCGAACATTGGCTTGCGAAACTTGAGTTGGGCATGGATGTCCCCGCCCAGTCCATAGCGACCAATTGCTCCTCCATGACTCATCTGATCGCTCATCCACAGCACGACCACATTGACGATTCGATTCGCTCCAGCAATATTTGGCGATGGGAACGGGTTCGGCAAAATAACGTCATACTGCGCAGATCCCTGATGATCGGTTACAAATACATTGGGCACACCTAGGGGCCCAGGGCGTGTTGGCCCAGCGGGGTCTAGATCATGCTGACGCAAGCTCATAATGGTATACAGTGAGCACGGTATTAGTCCCTCTAGCAGGAAAGTAAAGCGTCCCGCGCGTCCGTTATCTACTATTTCTACGGTGAGCTCACCACGGGCACGCATCCAATCTTCGAGGGTCACAGGTTGCTGCAATTGTCGGCCATGTTCTGGCTTCAGGTCGGGGATGGGCACTTTATGAAAAGCATAGCTCGGTCGGCTTTCCGAGTTTGCGTCTGGATATTGCTCTGGTGCGAAGAGCATAGGATAGTTGGTGCACGGTAGGGGCAGAGGAAGTGTGTGTAGCACTTTACCTGCAAGGTGCTTGGGTAAATAGTCATCGAAGCTTTCGACAATATCGTAGGGCGCCATCCCGCCGAAAGGCGGTATTGCACTATTTTGTGAGACGATCGCGCAGCCCCATTGAGTTTTGCAGCCGCCTGCAGAATTGGGGTGGCTTATAGCGCCGATGACAATGAAGTTCCCGTTTTCGTCCATTACCTCACTGGGTGGATAAAGGGGCCCTTGCGTCGTTAGGCTCAACTGGTAGGTCTGTGTGTGCATATTAACCCTCCTGCGAGTAGGTCGGGACATATAGTCCCGACCTACTTCATTCAAAAACTTCATTCCGCGACAGTAATCGAGGAAGGTTGTTGGAATTCACTAAGGAATACCTTGGCAGTGTCTCTCGCCAAGGCAGCCTCACGCTCAGAGATGATCCAGTCAGGGTACACAGTGAATGAGATTGAAGATCTGGTACGCACATCTCCACCCTGGATGGTATCGATTTCCACAGAGAACTTTTTTCGCCGATCGTTGATGTCTTTCGAAACTATCCGATAATCAATATGCGAGTAGACCGGGAATACGAATCCCTTAAACTCTGTTGTCATGGAGTTAATGACAAAATAAACACTTTCCTCAGTATCATTTTTGAAGAAGGTTTCAGTTACTGCCAGGAAGGCTTGGCGCGATGCTTCTATCAACACCATGCCCTGAACATGCTGTCCTGTCTGGTGATCCCCCATCAGCTCTGAATTTTCGTCAATGCAGAGATCCATTCGGAAACGGTTCTCGTCCAGCTGATGAGGAGTACCTATTAGCGTGTTGTGTGGAAATCTCTTGTGAGATAGACAAGGCTGGGCTGGGCGAGGACGAAATGCGAGTGCAGTGGCATCCCAGCGATGAGGTGAAATGCGCTGAGCATTGATCTTGGTGGTTAGTTCTTCTATGTCGTTATCTGAGAGACCCAGTCCCGGTATCAGCTTTAATGTTCCCGGAAGAATGTGCTCGGGAATCTCGAGCATAGCGTTGAGTTGACTAACTGTGATGGCCTTCTTGTCGGCGGTAAAGTCGACAAACTTGTCTGAAACAAGAATCAAAGTTTCGCAGGTCATATAAACCTCCTAAAAGCTTTTCATATCCCATTAGGCTGTCAAGTGTGATAGCGCCCGATAGGTTTTAGTGTAAAGCCCCTCTGAACCACCAGTGATATATTGATCGCCAGCCTGCTGGACGATTTCACGGTAGCGATCCGAGGAAAAAACCGCGTTGTAACTTTCCGGGTCCGCTGAGAAACCTGAGACAAACATCACACCGGGCTGACCGCTGATCACTGAGTGATACGCTAGGAAGGCTTGAACCTCGTCTGCATTACGTACTACATCGAAGATTGTCTCTTCGCGCCACTGACGGTATTCGTCCATCGCCTCTGGCTTGACTTCGACATGTCTTAATTGAATGTAGGGAGTTGTTGGAAGAAGTGTGGCGATATCTTTGGGTGCTTCAACAAAATCCAGCAGCTCTCGGCGTACGTCTCCGACAAGATACTCTGAGAATTTCTGAGCAATCGACATAGTTGTGGTAGTCAAAGCCGTGAGTTCAAGATTGGCTTCGAGAGCCCGAAGCTCTAACACTTCGGACTCGTCAAGTGAGGTAAAGATGCGGGACGCATCATTCTCTCCAAGTTTGGTAGCGAGTGCGTCTGCCTGACCGGATTTGAGTTATAGTCAAATCTGGTGGATGGCAGTCAGGCGGCAGTCCTGTCTGATTGATCGGTTACCTGCTCCCCATCCTGAAACCGGACGTTGTTCACGAC
>NZ_LGEN01000003.1 GCF_001507855.1 Halomonas sp. 54_146 | reverse complement strand
TCTATCCAGCTATACCTGCAAGGCTGACGCCTTGCGCTGCCTTAACTGTCGATTCATTCGGAGAATCGAATCGCAGAATGCGGCAGATTTTTGTTCAAAATATGACTCCAACGCCATCTTCCACGGGCTATCGTGATCGGCGCGGCGACTATCGTCTTGATCGCTCATGCTGACTCCTGTCTTAATGCTTTTCTCGGCGATCAGTTAGTCATTCATTTCGGTACGGGCAATCAACTTTACGAGCCGCGCTGCGTTCGCGATGGCACCTCAAAATGAAACATTCTCGGGCAAATGCACCGTAACCGAACGCTGATGCTTAGCCGCCATTGCCTCAATAGACGTTTTAAGCGTTTGCTTGGCGGCAGAATCGCCATGCACAAGGCGAATTTCCCGCGGCCAATGACGCATTCGCTTAATGAAGGTTAATAAGCCCTGCTGGTCGGCATGGGCAGAGTAGCCGCTAATGGTAGTGACCCCTGCGCGAATATCGTAACGCTCGCCCTCTAACATTACCCAGCCCCCTTGGGGGCCATAGCGCTGAATATCACGTCCTGGTGTTCCCGCCCCTTGGTAACCCACAAACAACACCTGGTGGCGCGGGTCGCCCAACATGGCTTTTAAATAATTCACTACCCGCCCACCTGCGCACATACCACTGGCCGCAATCACCACCGCTGGCCGCCCGCTTTCAGCCAAGTAGCGGACCGTTTGTTCATGTACTTCATGGCTTTCTACGGTATACAGCGCATCAAAATTGAGCGGATGCCGCCCAGCCTTTACCCGTTTTTGCGCTTCATCGTCCCAAAAAGGCTTTAACTCGCGGTACACCTGCGTGAACCGCGCCGCTAGTGGCGAATCGACGATGATTTCTAACGACTGCCAGAGCGAGCCGTGGCCCGCGCGGTGAATAATTCCTTCCAGCTCGTACAGCAATTCCTGGGTTCGGCCAATGCTAAAGGCAGGAATAATCACCGTACCTTTATTGGCTAACGCCTGCTCTATAGCCTGTTTGAGTTTTTGCGCCCTTTCGCCGCGCCCTTCGTGGCGGCGGTCGCCATAGGTGGCTTCCAACACCAACACATCTGCCTTTGCAGGTGATTTTGGGGCGGGCAATAAAGGAGAATTGGCGGCCCCTAAATCGCCGGAAAACACCACGCGTTCACGGCGTTGAGTGGCAGGCTCGCGCAGCGCAACCTCGACATAACTAGAACCCAGAATATGGCCTGCACGTTGAAGTTTTACATTGATAGTAAGCGCGGGTGACTCCTCTACCGTGTGCCATTTAGCGTAATCCAACGGTACCAACTGTTGCTCCACGCGGGCTAAAAACTGCTCAATTAGGTGCCTATCACGGGTGAAGCCAATTTTCAGCGCATCTTCAATCACCAACGGCAATAGTTTCGCTGAAGGCTTAGAGCATAGAATGGGCCCATCAAAGCCAGCGGCCAGCAAATAAGGCAAACGGCCCACATGGTCAATGTGCACATGGGTAATCACTAACGCTTTCACCGTTGAGATATCAAAATCAACGGTAAGCTGAGCAAAGCTATCCTGCTCAGCATCTTCGCCTTGAAACAAACCGCAATCGATTAACAGTGAAGACTCACTATTAGCAATAAGCTGATGACAGCTGCCGGTAACACCGCCTGCGCCGCCGTGGTGAATAATAGTGGATAGAGAATTCGCGTTAGGGTGTCTCGCCATTGTTAGCTCTCCAAGCTGCGCCACTAGCAGGCATGTTGCTAATCAAACAAAAGCTAATAATAACTTGGCAGCGTGACAAAGGCCAACAAAAGCAATGTTTGATGAGCGCTCATTCAATAAAAATGGTAAAGTATGGTTTAATAACACTTATACTAAATCAAGTTGGCCAAATCGTTTAAGGGCATCAGCGATGAGCATGTTTTCCACGGGGCTAAGCGGGTTAAATGCAGCGCAAAATGCCCTCAACACCACCAGCAACAATATCAGCAACGTTTACACCCCGGGTTTTAACCGTGAAGTGACCATGCTGGGAGAAGGTTCGGGCAAAACCTCTGGTGTGCGGGTTAATAACATTGAACGCCAGTTCAATCACTACGTTGCCGAACAGCTTAACAGTGCGCGCACTCAATCCAGCGCGTTACAGGTATACGCTCAGCAAGTGGAACAGATTGATAGCCTGTTGGCCGACCGCGAAGCGGGGCTATCCCCACTGATGCAGAACTTCTTTTCTGCACTGGAAGACCTTGCCGGTGCCCCCTCAGACCCCGCAGCGCGCCAAGGCGTGATTGGTAATGCCCAAACCCTCAGCGCACAGTTCCGTTCTTTTGATGGTTACCTGCAAGACATGCAGAGCAACATCAACAGCGCAATCAAGGACGAAATCACCCAGGTCAACAACACCACCCAACAAATCGCCGGTCTTAACCGTGAAATTGCCCTTGCCCGCGCTCGCACCGGCGCAGCCCCTAACAGCCTGCTTAACCAGCGTGACCAGATGATTGCCGAGTTAAGCGAGCGGATGGATTCACGCCTTAATATTCAAGACGGCAAAACCTACAACATCAGCCTGCCCAACGGCCAACCGCTAGTAACCGGTACTAACGCATTCAAACTCACCCCCATAGCAGCAGAAACCGACCCACAACGCACCGTGGTAGGTTACCGCGATGGCAGCGGAAACGTGGTGGCGCTGAAAGAAGACCTAATCACCGGGGGCAGCTTGGGCGGGTTGATGCGTTTTCGCCAAGAAACGCTAGATAAAACTCAAAACCAAATTGGCCAACTCGCCGTTTCACTCACCACCGCTTTCAACGAGCAACACAAGCAAGGAGTGGACCTTAACGGCGAGCAAGGGGAAGATTTCTTTTCGATTGGTGCGCCCCAAGCCTATAGCGCTGCTAATAACAGCGCGAAAGTACAGGCGGTTACTTTTGACCCAACGCGCGTGGAAGACCTTCGCGCCACCGACTACCAAGCCCGCTACGATGGCAGCGCGTTTACCGTCACTCGGCAAGACAGTGGCGAGAAAGTAAGCGCAGAATGGGACGGCAATACGCTTTCCTTCGGCGGGGTTGATATGGTGCTCAGCGGTACTCCCGCCGCAGGCGATACATTCACCGTTCAGCCCGTTCGCCGCGCGGCAGCAGGAATGGACGTGCTTATCAATGACCTTGATAACATCGCCGCTGCCCAAGGCCCCGTGCGCCCAATGCCCTACTCCACGGTGGATTTTCAATCGCAGAGTACGACGCGTTTAGGTGGGACAGAAAGCTTTGCCAGTAAATTTGCCACGGGAAGTAAGTTAACCAGAGAGCCTTCAGGTATTAAGCCATTTGCCTTTATTCCCGTTGGTGCCAAAAATGTTGAAATACACCTCTCTGATTTGGGGGCGGATGATGATATCCAACTCTTTACCCGAGACGGCAAACACCTTGTTGGCACCCCCATAACAGGAAGTGACGCTGACTATACATGGACAAGTAATAATATTGCTTCTGAAGGTGATCTTGAATCACAAGTGTTCACTTTAGCCAACGGCTTTTCTGAAGGCACGACTTACAGTGATGAAGAGCTACTTTTTCACAAAGGCACCGATTTTTCGAGTGACCTTGCTGATGGCGCGACCTCCAGCTATAGCGGTATGACTTTTACCTATACCGGCGATGCGGATCATTTCGACAGTGAAGGCGATATCAATGACGGCATCAGCTCTTTAAACGGCAGGGATGAAAAGGTAAATATCGACACAGTTACTGAACCACTCTTCGTGCTGATTTCAGGTAACGGTCGTTTCAACATCACCGCCACCTGGGATGAAATGCCTGGCACCTCGGGAGCTGGCGGCGTTGTAACCGACAACACCCCCATCGGCCGGGTACAGGATCAGCTAAAAGTCAGCGATATTGACATAGCACCCGGTTTTAAAGAGATGGACAGCCACTACCGCCCCCCAAGCTTTGCGATTAAAGCCGCTGAAGATGGCTCATTAAGCCTTGGCTTCTTCGGCGCGGATAGCGCGAATAATCTCTTCGTTTCGCCCGATGCAGGCTCCGTACCCAGCAACCCACCGCCGGACGGTGTGTTCAGTGTGTTCAAAGAAGACGGCACAGAGATTAACAATATGCTCTCCGTCGCCCCCAGCACGCTCGCGGTTGGTGAACGGCTTACCATTAAAGACGACGCCACCGGTGCCACGGTGCTCAGCTTCACTATTGATGAGCTACCCAGCAACGGCACAACCAGCGGCGTCACATTTACCGGCATTTCTGGCAGCACAGGCCCCGGCGACAACCGCAACGCCCTGGCGCTGCAAAACTTGCAGAGCGAAAATACCGTGGGTACCAGCGCCACGTTCAGCGGTGCTTACGGTGCCATGGTTAGCGATGTAGGAAATCGCACCAATATCACTCAAGTGAACCTTGATGCCCGCCAAGGGCTCACCGACCAGTTGCGGGCCGTTCAGCAATCGGAATCAGGGGTTAACCTGGATGAAGAAGCCGCCAACCTTATTCGTTACCAACAGTATTACCAGGCTAACGCCCGTGTGATCGACACGGCCTCTGCTATTTTCGATACCATTCTTGGCCTGAGGGGCTAACTCAGCGATTGCATGTTGCACCCGTTAGCGGGGGCAACATGCAGTTTCAGCAATCAGTTTTCACAATCAGGCAAATGCCCAAAAGCGTGCAGCTACATACATTAATAGCGGCACGGTAAAAGTTGCGATTACAATAGCGAAGATACCGTCAACAGAGCTGGCGATAAGCAAGGCAGCCAATACCCCGTTATTTAGCGCGAAGCCTCCCAGCGCTAATAAAAAAAACCGATACGCACGCCCATCTTTCCGAAAAGTAAAGCGTCGGTGGCCCCAAAAAGAAATCTGGAACGCGACAATAAATGCCATTAAATTCGCCAAAAAGGGAGAAATTGTTGGCCAAACGATAAAAGCAACAGCGGCCACTGAAAGGTGCACCAATGTCGCTATAACACCCACACCACCAAAACGAGCCAGCATACCGGCTTCGCCCACCAGCCTTTTCATGGTTCGACTCCGTTATTAGTGGATACAGACTCAGAAGTAGCTGAGTGGCTAATCACCTTGCCCTGCTCACAAGAGGCGGGTTTACTTTGCTCTGCGACAATATAAAGCGGACGCTGCTTCGCCTCATGGAACAAGCGCCCCACATATTCCCCAAGCACACCAATAGATAGCAACTGCATACCGCCGAAAAATAGCACCGCTGACATTACAGACGCATATCCAGGCGTATCAGCACCTAACAAAATTGTTTTTGTAACAATTATCAGTATGTAAATAAAAGCTAACACAGCTACTGTGCCGCCAATATAACTCCACACGCGTAATGGCCATGTCGAAAACCCAACAACGCCATCTAATGCAAAATTCCACAGCTTCCAATAATTAAAGCGACTTTCCCCTATAAGCCTTACAGGCTGCTTATAGGGAACACCTACAGAATTAAAACCCACCCAGGAATACAACCCTTTCATGAAACGGTTGCGTTCAGGCAGTCGCTTCATTGCGTCAACAACTTTACGGTCAAGCAAGCGAAAATCGCCCGCACTGGGGGGTATTTCAGTATGTGCGACGCGATTAAACAAACGATAAAACAGGCCCGATGTGGTTTTCTTAGTAGCGGTCTCATCGTTGTCCTCATGACGTACTCCGTACACCATGTCGTAACCTTCTTCCTGCCAGTAACGCACAAATTCCAAAATCACTTCTGGCGGATGCTGAAGATCCACGTCAATTGGCACAACAGCATCGCCACGAGCATGCTCAATGCCCGCTGTCATGGCAACTTCCTTCCCAAAGTTACGTGAAAAAGACAGGTATCTGATACGTTTGTCACGGTCAGCAGCTGCTCTTAAACGTTCCAGCGTAGTGTCTTTAGAGCCATCATCAACGAACAATATCTCTAACGCGTGAACTTTATGCTCCAGGGCGCTAAAAACAGCATCAAGAAATGGCGTGATGTTGTCTTCTTCATTCATGACGGGAACAACTAAACTCAGCATCCACTGCTCGCTTGCGGCTGCATGCTCCCCATCTTGGGAGCCTGGGGTGTGCGTTGTCTCTTGCATAACATTACTCACTTTCATTAAGAGGTTCAGCCAGCTTCCAAGCTACTGTGACAGGTTTAAAAAACTGACATTGAATATCATCCATGCGGCACACCTTATCAGCCCAAGAAGGCGACGTTAGAACATAAACGGCATTTTCGGACACCACCCCTTCCTCAAGGCGTTGACGTTCAGTTCGCGTTGCCTGTTCAATGGTATTGGGTGTTACGCGTGCCAGGTGCGCCACATTAATCGTCATATCATGCTGAGCTGCTAGCCATGTATAAGGGCGCAAATCGGCTAAATTATCGACAGGTAGCGCAATTATTTGCTCCTTAGCATCCCAAAGCTCGTTTAATTCCTCAGCTTGAAGTACTGCATACGGAAGATGCCCCTCCGATGTTTCATCGACTCTAGCCTCTAAGCGGTCATGCACAGATTGATGCCAACCGCGCAGATCTCCCCACTGCAACAGTACAAGCACCAACATTGCCCATGTGTGCAGCTTACGCGGCCACGCTTTTGCCAATAATGTTACGCAAGCAATCAACACCACATACAATAGAGGCCAAGCCAAACGACCACTTGAGCGCAAAATATCTGAAAGTGGCCAAAGCAACTGACCAAAATGGAGCTCATATAACCGGTACCCCAACACCACCCGGTCACTCAGGGCGAAAACAAACATGCCCAGCGCCAAAAGTAATAACCAAGGAAGCGCAGCAGGACAATACTGCATAGAACCCCGCCACCCAAAGCGGCTTATTACCACTCCACCCAATATCATTAGCCCTACGCCCCCTAAACCAGCATAGGCCTGCCCTTCATACTGACCCGCTACCGGTGTTTTCCAACCAGGAAAAAAGTAAGAGAGCGACACCAAGTTGCCACCTTCAATAAACCATGCTTGGGAATATGGATTGAAAAAGGTCAGTACTTCAGCAGAAAAGACACCGTAGCCACCACCTGCACCACCGTCGCCCCCGTAATGAAAGTAGCCAGCGGCCCACATCAATAGCGCGATGCAAAGCGGCGTCAGTAAAGCTGAAAAAACACCACAACGAAGGTCAACAGGAGTATGCCATGCGCGACTTGTCCATACTGCACGCAGCCACCAGCCCCCCCATAGCACCCCCACCATGAAGAACAAATAGAAATGCACCAACACTGCCACCGCCAACAACCCCAGCCAACGGAACGCTACCTGCCAGCTTAAATAAGGGTGAAACAGCACCAGCCAAAAACCCAATAACAATAACCAATGGGCGCTTAATGCTTCGTGACCATGCGCACCCAACCCGCGCATGGTTGCCATAGGAAGGGAAACAAACAGAACTGCCCCTAAAAAGGCAGGCCACCGCTCTACGCCACAGCGCTGTAACAGTGCACAGGCAACGCTCGCATTAAGCATTAAATTAGCTAACATCACCAAACCCAAATATTGAAAGGGGTCAGGCAACCAAGAATGAAACAGCTTTAAGGGCAGAGCAATTAATGGAATAGAGTCGGTATATACAATGCTAGTGCCAACTTCACTGGCCAGATTGCTCATGGCACCTAACGGCCATTGCCATTCATCACGGCGAAAAAAATGCCAACCTGTATAGTGCTGAAGTGGGTCATTCTCGTATAAAAGCCACGTTACATTACGCGGATCAATTAACCCACCGTACAAATAGTACGCAAGCCATCCGCCCATGGCAGCTGACAGTAAGACCGGCAGCCAAGGAGACTGCACCACAGCCCTATATGTCATAGCACTGTGTGTCTCAGCACTGTGTGTCTCAGCACTATATGGTTTGGTGGTAAGCATTAGAAACGCGCCCTTTTCATCTAAACTCCATCTTTAATCGCCTCGCCGCGCTTAAGAAGGGTGCATTGTATCGGCCCCAAACAACATCGCAAACGACGCTTCGTATTAACTCATCCCTAAAGCAGGCATACCCCAAACTGCTTAACCACGCCATAGCGGCTGCACTCTGGACGATCAGCGTCATCACGCGTAATCACTACATCGCCTGGCTGAGCATCGGTATAGCCAGAACGCTCCTCTACCCCCTCAGGCGTTAAGCGAGCGCCATGAGCGACACGAATATCCCGCGCACCTTGCTGAATCAGTAAATAATCCAGCAAGCGCTGCTCCTCCAGCTCAAAAAAGCCTACTTGCTTAAAAACCCGCCCAGACCATTGTTCGCCTTCAAGCACATCGGCAATCGCTTGTTTCTGGGCCGCCGCGTTGGCTTGCCAATCCAAAGGAGGGCTTAAATTACCCGAATGCCGTGCATCCGCTAGTTGCAGTGCAATGGCTACTACGCCAACTGACCACCAAACCACTGGGTGTAGCCGTGAGCGCCATGCTGCCCACCACAACGCCACAGCGATCACCACAACAAACACTAACGGAGCAGCAAAGCGCCCTGTTACGCGAAAACTCTCATAAAGAGGAAGGAAAATACCGGGAATATCCACCCTAAGCCACACCTGGCCTGCCATACGCAAATCGAACGTCATGGCAAACAAAGCAAGGCCGCTAGCAGCCAATACAATTGACCACCAGCGAACACGCGAGACAGTGGAGCCAAACCAATCAACGGGCAGTACACGACGCTGCCATACAGCCATTACTATGCAAGCAAATAAAAGCCACCATACCCCTGTTCCCAAATACAAAATGGCATCACTCTGGGTAGGCTCATTAATATCATAAAGATTACCTGCAACACCCCAACCTAACGACTTTGTAAAAGCGGCCAAATCAAGACCATAGGCCTTAGCCCCGCCCATAGGGGTACTACCACTTTGAAGTGCTCCAATAGCGTAAAGCAACAACAATGGCAGTAACACCACCCAGACCATTGACCACCAACGCCTAGCGGCTGCTAACCCTACCAATAGGATTAATGCCGCCATTGCGCCCAAATAAGCATGGCTCCACACCGCAATAGCCAGCGCCAGCAGAAACTCCCACCGACGCCACCAAACCAACGTCTGACCAGCCAAAGGCACCGCACACATTGCCCAAAGCACCACCCAATATGAGCCCAGCGCTATGTGCTGCGCCCCAATTAAGCGCACCAAAACAACAAGGTTGAACGTTAGCAACAGCACCGCCAACCACCGGCCGTCCCAAAACGGATATAAATAGCTCATCAGCCGCCAAGCCATAACAGGCCACAGCACCATGTTGATTAACACCAGCCAATGAAACGACAGAGCGATACCGGTGAGTTGATAAATACCTTTTGCAATGAACGCAAACCAAGGTGCAGCATCGCTAAAAAAGAGATTAACCTCACCAAACGATGGGTTTTCGCCCAATGGCCAGCGCCATTGATCACGAATAAACAGCTCGAAGGCCGCTGCCGCGTTTGGGTAATCGGTATCAATCATCAGCGCACCGTCTAGCACGCTCCACGGATTGCCCATGGTCAACACTATGCTGACAATCCCTAATATCGCTGCACCTAAATAACCCAACAGGTTAGCGCGACGAACGAGAGTCAGACTTAATACGTGATACCAACCAGCCATAGCAGCCTCGAAAACAAAAAACGTGCGGTAGTCTACTAACAAGACTCAGCCACGTAATGCAAATTTTACTTCACCAACCCTGACATCCAAAAAACACAAGCCTTCTAGCAAAAAGAGAGGCGCCATACGGCGCCCCTAATGATCTATAACACATTGATAAAATTATAAAAAAATTGCCCGTTTAACATCTATCAAGCTTAAACAATGCTTGCGGCCATGAACTCATTTAGATTGGCAATACCCAAAGCATCGAACAGTTCAATCTCAAACGTAAAGCTTTGGCCATCTGCTCGGCTTGCTGGCTCAAGATCACTAGGCCAGTCGTAGCCGAAGAAATTCTCGATATCAATACCGCCGTTGAAAAATTCCTGCTCGGAAATCCCCAAGGTTTCGGCGGTTACCAGCGCCCCATTAAACAACGCTAAATCGATAAAGTCGTTGTAGCCCACGGTGCTCGCCACATCCCGCAGCTCACTCTCACCCACAAAATCAATAGTAACCAATTCAAGCGTTTCATCGCCTGTTTGGAACGTAATAACGTTACCAAAATTACCATTACCACCTAACGAATCCAACGCGTCTACATAACCTGCCAAGTCAGCTTCTGAGACAGCCGCTGAAGAAACACCGTTTTCCAGCGTGCTCTCTTCTGCAATAGTGAATACAGCATTGCCTTTAGAAAGCTCAATTTGAACGGCTTCAGCAGGGTCAGACGTAGGTTCATCGGGCTCAGCAGGCTCTTCTGGATCAGTCGCATTACTCGGCAAAGACGCAATCACTGACTCGGCGGAAGTAGCCAAATAATCAGTGGTGTCAGTACCCGCATTCACGTCTGCAAGCAACTGCACTACAGCATCCACCTGCTCAGCACCAAAAGTTAAGCCACGTTGCTCAACCGCGGATGTAAAGGCATTCGCGACCGCCTCCCGATTAGCCAACGTAGCCGCATCATCTCCCGATGCATTCACGACCAAGTTAATAGCAACATCACCCAGAGACACACCAGCTTCCAAAGCAGCCTGCGCATCTACTGATTCCGCATTTGTTGCGTTGCGGCCAAAAGCCTGCAAGAAGACAGTATTGACGCGCTCTTCGAGAGTTTGCTCCCCAAAGCGCACGTTACTCTCAGCGCTATTAGCAAACGCTTCAATCACCGCATCAATACCGCCCTCTGCATCGGCACGTGCTGCCCAATACGCTAAGCCGGCAGCATCAGCAGGACGGCCATAGTAAGCAATATAAAGCTGCTGAATGAAGTCCAAATTTCCCATGAATTATTCGCCTTATCCCATTGGTGTATTTTTTGTAGCAAAGCCAACACCGCATTCCAGTGCATAGCAGTAACGGAACTTAACATTAATTATCTTAAATTTATGTAAGACATTCGCTATTGACTTGTAAGATATTTCTTACAAGACATCCAGCCAAGTTGTTCATCAGACCAATTTACTACTTGCTATTACAATTTTTACTGGTTAGAAGCACAAGAAAAACGAACAATTTTAAAGTTAAGGTTGCTTTTATTCATCGCTTCAGTAAATTTATCTCGGTCGTTCTAAAGCAGTTCATATAAAAATCAATAAAACAAAAAATTACAAAGAAATACATTAAATAAATGATTTACGCATGTTTTATTGCGAACACTTATTTACATAAACTCTCTGCAAAAGACAGGAAAGGGAAACATGACTGTAAAAGAAAAAGTCCAACTGCTCTATCTCACATACTTCAATCGCGCCGCAGACCAGTCAGGCCTTTCTTACTGGCAGGCACGCTTAGAGGCTGGGGAAAGCATCGACTCACTCCATCAAGCATTCGCGAATCCAAATGTTCCAGAAATTAGCGCTCTTTATACCAACGCTAATAGCGTAGAAAGCTATATCAGTACGGTTTATCGCAATTTGCTCAACCGTGAGCCTGATACGAGTGGCCTCGACTACTGGAGTGGCAGAGTACAAGAGTTATTAGACCAAGGGATTCCGCTAGAAAACGCGGGGCTTGCCATGCTAGCAGCCTTTATGAATGCAGCTGAAGGCAATACAGGAATCGATGCAGACACGCTGGCGACTAAACTCATCATTGCCGAAACAATCACTGAAAATACCCGCGAAACACCAGAAAAAATCTATGCACTCTCACAGCAATACCTCACAAGCTCTGAACTGTACACATTAGACGAAGCAGGACTTGCCGACTTAAAGGCAGAAATTAAAGATCTAGGCCAGGAAGATACACAAGGCCCCTCTAATGGAAGTGGTGGCTCTAATAATGCCGATAAAACACCACCAGAAATGGTGGCAGCCGAGCTTTTAGGTAATGGTGAAACCCTCATCATTACTTACTCAGAGCCTCTTGCCGGTGACCCCACCCCTGACAGCTTCACCTTAAACGGTTTGGCCAATGTCATTGCCATTTCACTCGAAGGCCGTTATCTAGAGCTCTCACTCGATCGCCCTATATCATCCGATAGTAGCTTCAATGTCCGTTACGAGCCACAGACCGCTTCCGAGTCATTAGCCGATACATCGGGCAACAAAGCACTTCCCCAACTGCTGGATGAAAATATCACTAATAATTCAGTGATAGAGCAAGAAAACAGTAGTATTAGCGGCACTGCACAAGACGGTTACCTGCGAGGAGCCAATGTCTTCATGGATTTAGACCGTGATGGCATACAGGATGATGACGAGCCGCAAACCGTTACCGACTATGAAGGTAATTTCACCTTACTGGGAGGTAAAGGAGGGCCAATTATCGTTTCCGGGGGCATTGATATCAGCACTGGGCTACCTAACATGGGCGTTTTTAAAGCACCGCCTGGCGCTACCATCGTCAACCCACTAACGACGCTCATTGCTGAAATGGCAGGGGAGTCTCCCACCACCGAAAGCATTGCGATCGCCCAAGCCAACGTAGTCAAAGCGCTTGGATTATCCGAAGGTGCGGATCTACTGGCCAGCGACCCTATTGCCACAGCGCTTTCCGCCACCGCGAGCAGTGAAGAAAAACAGGTAGCTTTGCAGGTGCAGTCCGCATCTATTCAAGTTGCCAACCTCATTTCAGCTACTTCCAGCATTCTGTCCAAAGCTGATAATGACAATGAAACCACCGCTAAAAATGCAGCCATCACTATTGCCAATATCCTGAAGGAGAGCACAGAAAACATTGACCTCTCAGATAACGCAACGATTACTGATATTATCAACCAAACAGCAACAAGTAGTGGTAAAAAGCTTGGGGAAGGAGAAAGTAGTTCAGCTGCCACCTCTTTGTCTAACCTTAACGGACGAATTAAAACAGCCGCATCGGATACTAGCAAAACACCTGAAGACGCTTTAAGCGAGGCAGTGAAAGCCCAGGTAGTAGCGCAAGGTGAGTTATCAACAAGCCTTAAAAACGGCGCAACCTTAACAGAAGATGAGATTGAAACGGCGGTTAGCAAAGCAGAATCTAAAGAACTGCTACCTGACTTAAAACAGGATGAAGCCCCCTTCATTATCAGCTCCAGCCCTGCCGATGACACCGCCAATGTATCTCCTCAGGCCAAGCTACTGTTCACCTTTAACGAGCCGGTTCTAGCCAACGCAGAGGGCACCATTAGCCTGCACCCAGCAGAAGGAGAGCCCCTGATATTCAACGTCACTGACAGTGAACACGTGACGGTTGTGGGCAACAAGGTTTGGCTAAACCCACGTATAAACCTTGATGTTGACACGAAGTATCACGTGACTATCAGCGCTGACGCATTTGTAGATCAAGACGGCGAGGCATTTGCCGGTATCAGCGATAGCCAAGAACTCAACTTCGCCACCAGCGACAAAAGCACGATTGTCGGCACCGAAGACAGCGATTACCTCACCGGCACTGTAGGCAACGACACAATTCACGGGCTAGCTGGCGACGACTACTTAGAAGGCGGGGCAGGAGACGATACCCTGTTAGGTGGAGATGGTAATGATTACCTATACGACAACCAAGGCGTTAACACCCTAAACGGCGGTGCGGGCAACGACGAACTACGTGGCCACCTTGGTGATACGTTTATTGGAGGGTCAGGTGAAGATATCTTCGGCCTTTGGCCTCACAAAAGTGGCGCTCACCCTAGCCAAGCTGACTGGCAACCTGCCATTTTTGAGGACTTTACCCCTGGTGAAGATACGCTAGATTTAAACGATATTTTGCTTAACCTGCCAAATTATACGGGTGGCAACCCGTTCCACTTAGACTTAGGCCTACTCAGCCTAACGGCTGACGAAATTAGTGGCAACGCAATACTAAATGCCAAATTAAATTACTACTATGACTATGAAAGTTTAGTACCCCTCATTGAATTTAAAGGGCTAACCCCTGAGCAGCTGAGCGCCAACGACTTCTCCCCTTCAGGCGTTGCCCCAGATGGCACGCCAGCGCCAGGTGAAACAATAACAGTCAGCGGCGATGCCTTAGGAAGCATTGGTGATGACATTATCACTATCGCAGATAGCAGCCGCTGGAATTATGTCAACGCGGGGCCCGGCGATGACGTGGTTCATGGCAGCATATTTAGCGACGATATCAACGGTGGTCTAGGCGATGATAAGCTGTACGGCGGCCCTGGTGATGATTACTTGTTCGATACTGATGGCCGCAATGAACTTAACGGCGGGGATGGAGACGATTTTCTCTCCATTGCCGAAGGCAATACCTTAACCGGCGGCAGCGGACGAGACACCTTCCATTTGTCGTTATACACCCATTACACTGGCGAATCTGGCCCTTTACCTGAAGACGTAGCGGTTATAACTGATTTCGACGTCAACGAAGATATCATAGATCTCGACTTACTAGCAGGCGGTTATTCAGCCCTAGAAAACTACACCGGTGGCAACCCCTTTAGCGAAGCATTAGGGTTTATGCGCCTGATCGACAAAGAAGATGGCAGCGGTACCTGGCTGGAAGTTTCCCATGAAGGCGGTGGTAGTAATTACCAGCCCCTGCTATCCCTAAAGGACGTAAAAGCCGACGATTTTACCGCCGACAACTTCCTTCCGAATGGGCTAGACCCCTCCGGTGTTGACGAAACAGGCATGGTTATTATTGGTACCGACCAATCCGACTACCTCGAAGGTGGGGTAGGCGACGATACACTGAAAGGCCTGGGCGGTAACGACTATCTACTGGGCGGCGCTGGCAACGACACCCTAGAAGGCGGCGACGGCGACGACAGGCTGGAAGATCTCATTGGTACTAACCACTTTGACGGTGGTGCAGGTGATGACACGCTAATAGGCAGCCGAGGTGACACCTTTATTGGCGGTGAAGGTAGCGACACGTTCCGGATTGAGCTATTCAACTGGCGCGGCGAAATGGGAGATAATCCAGCCATTATCGAAGATTTTGAGACAGACCGCGATGTTATCGATTTCTCGTTAATCGTCCACGAGGATTATGACGGCAATAGCTACTCTAGTTTCATTGATTACGCTGGTGGCAACCCGTTCGACCCTGAACTAGGGTTCCTTGCACTGAAGCAAGTGGGGGATGACACCCAGATCAATGTCGACTTTGATGGTGTTATGGGTCAAAGCTACGAAATGACGCCTTTTATCACACTTATTGGGGTCAGTGTTAACGACCTAACCTCAACAAACTTTCTACCTGAACTTGAACTGGTAGTAAGCGGCGGAACGGGGGGCTAACGCCACCTGCATTATTAAAGCGCTGGCAGCACTGCCAGCGCTTTAACTTCAGTTTCCACAACGCTCCTTCTGAACACTTACTACTATACTAACGGCTTAAAGGCTCTCACTGTAGCTCACGTTGCAACGCCAGCGTCATGCCATCTACCGCAATGCACGCCACCCCTTCTACTTCACAGGCGGTTTCAATAAGTGTAGGTGCCGTTAACGCATAAAGTACGTTTGGCTCGATAATACCCGCCTCCAGCGCCCTCCGCTGCCCGCTAGCGGCTGCATAGAGTAACCCAGGGTTAGTACGCGCAAAATAAGCCACATTGCTAACTACGTTATAGCGTGCGGCCAACCAGCTAATAACGTTGACACGGTGCCAATCGTCACCCGGTAAAAAGCGAATTTCGTGGCTACTTTCAAGCATTGCCACCACCTCAGGATCCTCTCGCCATGCGAATGGCCGCACGACAGGCATACCGGGGGCTAATTCCATCATTTGTTGCCTCACATAGCGCTGCCACTGAGAAACATCCCAAGCCTGAAGCAGCAGCACGCCTACTAGCAGCGGCGCCAGCCAGCGCAACGGCATACGCCGTGCAAGCACAAGTAACGATAGTAGCAACAAGCCATAGAGCAGCGGCCAGGCCATGCGGCCCGCCGAGCGCAACCTATGTGTCAACACCTCCATCCACGAGGGATAGGGCAACGATACTGTCCACTGCCCAACCACGACCTGATCACTCAGGGCAAAAATAAACAGGCCACAGAGCGGAAGCAGCAGCCAGCATTCACGCCAAGTCATTGGCCACACACGCCCTGCCGCCATCACCACCAATGCCGTAGCCCACAACACCCACACCCCGACCCCAGCGTACGCAAACCCCTCATATTGCCCTGCGACAGGGGTATGCCAACCGCGGAAAAGCCGGGATACACCAGCGAAGCTATCCCCTTGAAAGAACTGGCCCGCGCTGCCTGGGTTAAAAAAGCTCAAAAGCTCGGTAGAATAAAGCCCAAAGCCCATTTCGCCTTCTACCACCAGCGCAAACTCAAAGTAGCCCGCCACATACATACCCGCTAACACTGCAACTATGCTCAACGGCGCTATAGCGGCCAATAACACGACACGGCTACGACAGTTCCTATGGTGCCACAAAGCAGCCAGCCACCAAGCAGACCAAAGCACACCGACCATAAAAAAAAGATAAAAGTGCACCAGTACCGCGACAAGCAACAGAGCCAACCAGCGTATGGCATGCGCAGCATTAACGCTGGGCATTAACGCAAACCACATAGCCGTTAATACCAGCCAATGACTCGATAGTGCTTCGTGCCCTAAAGCGCCGGGACCGCGCATGGTGATCATAGGCAACGACACCACCAATAGGCTACCCGCAAATGCCACCAGGCGGCTGGTACCCGCCCAGCGCAACAGCCCTGCTGCTACTGCACCATTCAGCGCCAAATTCACCAGCATCACCGGCGCAATATACTGGAAAGGGTCTGGCAACCAAGCGTGCAGTAGCTTAAGCGGAATCGCGATCAACGGCATTGAATCGGTATAAACAATGGAGGCCCCCACCTGGCTACCCAGGGTAGGTAATGCCCCCAACGGCCATCGCCACTCATCCCTGCGAAACATATCCCAGCCGCTGAAATGCTGTAGGCTATCGCCTTCTGCCAGCAGCCACTCCACATGGCGGGGGTCTAACGCAGGGCCATAAATCCATAACGCTAATGCAATGCCTGGCAGGGCTGCCAACAGCAGTAACACCGGGTCAAACACACCACGTTCAACGCTTACCCAGGAGGCATGACTCCGCGCCCCGGTGTTTATTAAACAAGCTTTAATGCATACATCACGCGAACGGAACATGAATTTGCTCTTACGAAAGGCTAAAAAAAAGTGGCCTTAAAAAAGGCCACTCTGCGCTTATCAACTATTTTTAAATTCAACTATCAAAATCAAACGTCAGCTCGTCATCGCCCTCACCAAACAGCTTATCTAAATTCTCCGGCGCGGCCACACTGCCAGGGTTCAGGCGCGCCAATCGCGTTAATAAATGCGTTTGCTGTAGCGATAAATTAAGCGCATAAGCAATCGGCAGCGCCTGGGCTTTACGCAGCGTTAAGAAAGCATCGCTCTCCAGCTGGGCCAATGCCTGCTCATTAATCATATGCAAGCCTCTAACCTGCATACCCACAGAAGTTATTAAGTTTTCCGGCCATGGCGTAATAACCCCTGCCGTGTTCAGTGCTGCCAGAGCACGCTGGGTAGCTTGTTGTTTGGCATGGTTCGCTTTAAGAATGGCCAGCACCGCTTGCAGTGCAGAGGCAGGTTCACCATGGCTATCGAAGAAAGGCTCTGCGCCTGGCTCATCGACAGAAGCGGCTAGTACCCCGCTCTCGCGGTCCAGGGCCATAATGCCTTTCTCGCCCACATTGACGACGACAAACGGCCAAGTGGTTAGCGCCTGCGGCTGGTAACTGCCTACCCACTTACCCTCTTTAATAAATAAGTTGTGGTTAGGTTGAAAACCAGCGACCCCCACCAACTTCCACTCGCGCCCCTCCCGAATAAGCGCCAACGGCATTGAAGAAGCCGCTTTGGCCAACTCACCAGCATGCAGCGGTACCAGTGGCTGCGTCGCCATAAAGCTAACATCGCTGGGAGGATGCCACGCCAGCCCCTGGCACTCTTTCGGGCTAATCGCAAGATACTGAGTCATACACACTCCATAAAAAACGCACAAACTGATTTCAAGAACTAATTTCAAGAGCTAGTCCCAAGAGCGAGTGCCACCAACTCAGTGCCACCAACCCAATACGACAGCCGAAGAATTGCTCACACTAGCCAGGGGTCATAAACAATACCGTCACCAATAAGCTCGGCAACATTAGCTTGGTTTTCTGGGCTTTCGCTGAAATTAGCCAGTAGTTTCTCGCGGCTCAACCCCTGTTCAAGCTCGTTCAACCAGTAGGTATATCCACCCCCATCCGGCTGACGTGCCAACACATTGGTGTAGAGCGCATCAATAAATCCGGTATCGTCTACGCCTGCACCGTAGCGCTCGGTGAATTCATCGCTGTCCAGAAACGAGGCCGCCACTTCAATAAGCGATGCGCCTTGGTCCATCGCGTTGATCCAGTAGCCTAGCCCTTCCTCATCAGGCTCGCGACCGAAAGCTGCCTTATAGATGCGATAAGCCTGGCCCGCTCCCAGCTCGATATCCAGCGCGACGGCCTGATCGTTAAAAATGACCCGCTCAACCGAATCAAGCTCGAAATGCCGCTGCTCGCGGCCATCCGCCAGATAAAAAGCCACCTCATCACCCGAAGCCAATCCACGTGCACTACTATGCATCACGTTAAGCACCAGTGAATCCGTGCCATCCCCACCCTGGAAAATAATCAGCTCCCAAGGCTCCATCGCGTTGACATCCACATGCAACTGATCGTCGCCCCAGCTGGTATCGATAAGACGCGCATACTCCTGCCGCGGGCCAGGGGCAAAGTACAGAATATCATCACGGGCACTGCCTACAAAAAAAGTGCCAGAAGCATCAAGCGTACCCACGACCGAGTTATTGTTCTCGCTGACGTTTGCTCCATACAGGTGCTGAAGTGCCAGTAGATCAAATGGGCGAAGTCCACTCACTGCCCCACTACCCGGCTCATGGTTGTAGGACATAACGGTGTTGCCCGTATGGTCCAGCTCCTCTGGCAAAAAAGGCCCCTCCTCGTGGTCAAAATACTTGCCCGGGTGCTTCAAGCTAAGCGCATGACCCACTTCATGAAGTATCACATCTCGAAAAGCATCACCCGCGGGGGCATCATGAAAGACAGCCTGCAAATGATTAATAAACACAATAGGCTCTAACCCGCCCGGCACTTGATAGCTCACGTAACCCGCCTCGAAGGCTTCCGCCCCTTGGCCATGAATACCCGAGCTTGTCGCAAAGCGCAGCATTGCAGGCTCATTCGCGTCCACCTCTCGAAAACGAACGCCCACCTCATCAAACTCGCTTGCTAGCACATTACGCACCACTTCACGCTGGGCTGAGCTCATTGGCTTAAAGTCATGCACTGCACCGCTTATCGCATTTTGGCCTGCGGGGGCGTTTAGGTTCTCCATAAACCGATAACTAATAGTCAGCGATGACCCTGCAGGCAATCCAGCGGCCAACCCAACATCGTCATACAACAGCGCATCAATGCGAATATCCCCGGTCATTTATATTCCCTTTTATTTTTTAATAGACGACCCAATGACCTAACCCAAGGCCAAATTAGGGGTGTTATCTTACTTCACCTGGGCATGCATGGCGATCTGGGCTGGGTTTTGAGATAGTTGGTTTTGAGGTGTCATCTTAAGATGGCATGGGAGCGAGGCGCGGCGCTCTTGGGCGTTTCATTGCTCGCGCCTCGTATGAAGCAGTAGCGCTTACGAGAGTTCTGGTGCAGGTACCACTACTGACGCGACTGCTACATCAAAATTAGAGGCAACAACACCAAGAAGCTCAATAAATCCAGAGTCTTCGAGATTTTCACTTGGTTTAGAGAACACCACACCGTCTTCAGCCGCGGCGCTAAACAAGTCCGCAAGTTCATAACTTGCTTCAGACGTCGCAACGTCCAAGCTGGGTATTTGATTAGCCAAATTCTCAATTCCCATCAGATGCGCATCATTGCCTTCGCCGAATGACAGCACCTCGGAGGTCATGCCGTTTGAGGTTGACCCAACCACATCGAAAAGCACAAGGAAAGAATCTGCCTCGCCATTGTTCGAGGTATCAAACCCGATAGTGAAGGTGAACATTTCATCAACGTCTGATTCGAAAAGCTTATAGTAGCTTGTCTGGTTGGATGCAATAGCGATCGTTTCCACTTTATCTAACAAAGGCCCTGCTTCAATGGAGGCAGCACCTGAGCCATCAAACTCGCCTTTTTCAAACTCGTAAAGATTTTCAAGCTTACTAACGGGAAAATCGTCTCCCTCAATATCAAACATCATCGTATCTGCTTGATCAGATGTGCCTAACTGGAAGCCATGAACCCGAATTTCTTCAAACTCTTTTGATAAATCAATCACAATAGTGCTAGACCCACTATCATTATAGAAGCCGTACTCATCGCCTCCAATCATCTCTTTTAGCTGATAGCTGCCCTCCCCGTCACTCGGTTTAACACCGCCCACGTAAAGATCAGATGCTTGCTTTACCACAAAAAAGTCTGAAACTTTGAGAGTGCTATCTGCTAAAAACACCTCGGCTAGAGAGTAATCACCCCAACGACCCTCTGAGTAATAAAGAGGGCTGAATTCAGTTTGGTAAAATATTTTACCAATGACAATATCAGCCGTATCAGGCAGGGGCATTATGATATCCCCATCGCTCCTGCTAGGGACAATAACATTGCCACCGACAAAAGAAACATCCGGGAATTTCTCAGCCAGATGATAAGCCTCGATGGCTTCATATGAATTAATAACACTGCCCAGCTGATACTCGACTTCACCGTTCTCGATTTCCCATGCAGTTACCCAGTATAAATAATCGCTAACAACCAGTTTATTTCCTGCAAGATCCAATGACGTAATCTTAGCGTTTAAGATAGGTTCAGATTTCACCCCATCCCGCATAAACACCGCATAGTCTATATAATTAGCCACACCATCATGCACTGAATCCATCCAAACGGTTATGTCGCCCTTGGCTGTCCCTGAAAAAGAGACCACCCCCAACTCGTTAATCTCTGCATTGAAGGTCTTGGCGGGCGTGTTATTGCCAGTAGAGCTACCACCACCAACACTACCTCCCCCCGTGCTCGGCGCTTCGTCTTCATCTTCATTTGGCCCTGCGTTACCCGCGGCAGGTAGAGTGTCTAGCAGCTGATTTACCGCACTCTGGATATACTCGCTGACGTTGGTTACAGAAGTCACGCCCGCCAGTAGCTGGCCAGCAGCCTCAATGCTGCCGTAATCCAGGCCACGCTCAGCCATGTTCTGGGTGAACTGCTGGGCAACCTCAACACGGTTTTGGATGGTGGTGGTATCAGTGCCCTGGGCGCCGTTGGCGATATCCAGCGCCAGCTCAATCAGCGAGCTATCCCCACGTGCGAGCATACCGGTATAAAACGCAAGGCCTTCCTCTTCGGCCGGGCGACCTAAAATCTGCTGGTAGAGGTTGTTGATCAGCGCTTGTTCGCTCAGATTGCCGAAGCGAGACTCGAACTCAGTGGACGTTGCAAAGGCATCAATCACCGTGCCCAGGTCACCGCCACTTTCTTCCAGGCGGGTGGCCCAATAGTCAAGACCTTCCGGGTCAGCGGGGCGGCCATAATAAGCGATGTACAGCTGTTGAATTAACGTCGTATTTTCCATAACTGGCCATTGTTCCCCGTTTTTCTATACTTATGCCTAATGGCTTATTAGCACGCTTACCAAGCGTATCAGGGCAGAAAGTACCACGTTTCCAATCATCTTCTCGTAATACATTCGCTTCATTTTTGTAAGAAATATCTTACAAACTTTACACAGTGCGGCTTCTCACTTTGCTGCACACCCTGCCTACATTGCCCAGCTATATAACGGGCGCGTAGGGCAAAGTGCTTTTTTCAGTTTTCTCAGCCAATAAAAAAACCCCCAGCCAAGGCCAGGGGTTTTGATCTTACTTCTTCTGAGCAAGCAAACGCTTGGGCGCTTACTGCATCCGGCAGCCTGTACTGAACCACCCGATGACTTCGAAGGAACAAGGGGGAGGTTACCCTCCCCCTGTGACCAAGCTCAGAGTAGCTTAGGCAACGGTGATAAAGCCGTTATTGATGCTCAGATCTTCGATATTAACACCGGTTAGGGTGATTTCAGTAAGATCTTCAGTAGTAGATGAGCCACTACCAGCGAAAGCTTTATCTTCAAAAGTCAGAACAGCGTTGTTGCCATCCTGCTGGAAGAATACTTCCAGGGTAGACGCATCACCTTGCTCTTTACTGAAGACTGCATCAGAGGCCAGATCTACACGTGTGAAGCTATCACCGATATAAATCTTATCTTCGCCAGCGGCGCCGAACTGAGCCACGGAAGCGCCGTCAGCATCGGTGCTGAATACGAAAAGATCGTTTTCAGCAGTCGCTGTGCCACCAACAGCGAATTCAGTCAGAGTGACACCAAAGCCACCGTCTTCCTCGGAGTCTTCCAGAACCGCTTTAGCGTCCGCGACGGTTTTGTTCAGAGCTTCCATCTCAGCCACGTCAGCTTTGGCTGCAGCCACATCTGCATCAAGCTTAGTGCGAGTTTCAAGTTTCTGCTGAAGACTCTCAATAGTTTCAATCTGAGTCAGTAGCTCATTAGTCAGCGGAGCATTAGTGGCAGAGATGGTGGTGTTAGCATCGACATTTACATTAGAGTTATCGACGGTTGCGTCTGCTGCATCCTCTGCATCCAACAAATCGTCCAGAGCGCTGTTGCGAGCGGTTTGAGCTGCAGCTTCCGCATCGTCAGCAGCAAGAGAAGCCTGAAGTTCTGCTACCAAAGCGTCTAGACCCTCAACGCCATTGTTGGAAGCGAAAGTCTGTGCGCTCTCAAGAGCAGTTTTGTTCAAAACCCACTTGGAATTGACATCTGCTTGGTTGTAAATAACAAATGTTGTGCTGCTGGTAGCGTCTCCCTGCAAAGCCAGCTTGATAGTACCAGGGGCGGGAGTAGTGTTAGCTTCTGTAATTTCCAGAGTGTTGTTAGCTTTGCCACGCGCTTCGAAGGTAGTTTCTTCTCCAGCCAGCTCAGCCGCTGCGTCAGAAGCAGCCTTTTGGGCATTCTCAAGGTTAGTCTCAGAAGCCAGGTAAGCGTCAACAACGGCTTTCAGACCGTCTACCTCAGCGATAGCTGCTTCGGCCACAGCCTTGGTTTCCTGAGCATCTACAATCTTGGCGCTAATCACGTTCTGAGTTTCGAGGTTAGAGCTTGTAACTGCAGACTCTGCATCAGTCAACTCTTGACCTACCGCAGCATCATTAGCGAACTCACCTTCTTCCAAGAACGCTTCTTTCTCGTCAAGAGCGGTCTTATAGGCTTCCAATGCTGCAGTGAGATCTTTAGCATTCACGCCAGCTTCGATGGCATCTTTAGCAGCTACTATATCGTAGTCAGCAGCAGCACCGGATTCAGCGGTATAAGCTGCAGCAGCTTCAACGCGAACATCAAAAGCTTCCTTGTCGCTGCCGCCAGCGGCGTTGATGATGGTGGTGGCGATTTCAGCCAGGCTCTTTTCGCCACGCTCCAGAACGCCAGCGTAGTACGCTAAGCCTTCCGGATCAGCGCCACGACCAAACGCTTGCAGGTAGATGTTGTTGATCAGAGTACCGTTGCCTTGGCCCTCGGCCAGCGCAGCGTACTCTTCAGAGTTGCCGAATGCGTTGATGATGGCGCCTTCGCCTTCAGCTTCCAGGCGGTCTGCCCAGTATTCCTGACCTTCTTGGTCAGCCGGACGGCCGTAATAGGCGACATAAAGCTGCTGTACGCGATCGAGATTTTCTTGTGTTGCCATGGGACTATAGTCTCCTTGCTTTGCAATGGCCGCCCCAAAAAAGTTGGAGCGGGCCTTTCATTACCTTGAGCGCTCAAGGTGAAGCTTATGCGTTGCCGTTAGTAAACGGGGGGTAGCTAGAAGGGGGTTTCCTTGTCTTCTGCTACCGCCGTCGCACTTGGCTACGCGCTTAATGTATAGGTCAAAATCATGACAAGTCAATGATAGCGCCGTATGTTTTCATCAATTTAGCTTAGGCATAGCGTAAACCTAGCTTAGTCGCACTGCCGTAAACGACGCTTGGCAGCGCGCTCTATTAGGCGGTGTTGCGAACCGGCAAGCTGCCCGCTAAGGCACCTATTCCCTTCACTTAACGGGTTTTCGAACTGTGTTCACAAACGTATGTGCGCATCATAGTCGCTAATTTGAATTGCCGCAATCAGCGATGCGATGAACCGCTACCGCCCAATCGAAGTAGCGCGCCGTGCGTTGACGTGCGTCAACTACCTTCACTTGGCGCTGGGCGGGCGTGCTTGCCAACAATGCCGTTAACGCGGCGGGCCATTCGGCCTTTTCTGCCAGCCACACCTGCTGGGGGGTGAAATCCAACCCGCGGTTACCAAACGGGGTGGTCAACACCGGCACCCCACTGGCGGTGTAATCGAGCATTTTTAAATTACTGCCCGAGCCAGAAAACATGGGGTTTAGCGCCACATCCACACTGGCCAGCAACACGGCCAGTTCTGCATTGCTTACCCGCCCCAGCGCGCGCACGTTGGGCGGCAGGTGGCGAAAATCCGGGTGGTCGCACAGGCTGCCGGCTAAATAAAACACCACCTGGGGGCAGGCGGGGGCCAGTTGGCGGCAAATAAACTCGGCGGCTTCCAGGTTGGGGCCGTGCCAACTGCCTAAAAACAGCGCCACGGGGCGGTGCTGCTGCAGGCGCCTCTGCCATTCGCTGCGGGTCGCTATATCAATAAACGGCAACTGTTCCAGGTTGGCACAGTTGGGCACTACGCGGCCTTTATCGGCCGGCAGGCCATAGCGCTGGCGGAAGGTCACTAAATCACCTTCGGCACAGGCCAGCACTTGCTGGCTCTGTTCACAGGCAAGGCGTTCGGCGGTTTCTACCTCGGCCATGGCCTGCAGCGCTTGGGGCATTTGCTGGGCCAGTGGTGTGGCCAGAATGGCGCGTTTTAAGTCAGTTTCCACGTTGTGGGCTTCGTACCACCACTCTACTGTTAAGTGCTCTTGTAGGGCATGCACCAAATAGGGGTGGGCGCATACCCCTTGGGTGGCGGTTTGGGCGTAGTGGCGCAGCAACTCGATAAAGCGCGGGTTTTCGCGCCAGCCTTGAATGGCGGCAATGTCGTCCACCGGCACGCCGAGTGCGGCTTGCAGAGCTTGCTGCTGGCGTGCCTGGCTGCGGCTTAACGGTACGCGGTGTTCAAACAGGCCGGGGGCGATTTCGCGGCACTGCTCTTGGCTTTCCGCCGCGTGGCTGGCGGGCGGCGCTAGCACCAGCAGCGTCACGCGAATACCTAGCTCAGAAGCAACGTGGCGGTAAAAATGGAACATGCGGCTTTGGCCGCCGCCCATGGGCGGGTACACCGGGTAGGTATTCAACACCAGCCAGTGCGCGCGGGCTTTGTTGCAGGCACCGCTACCCTGCACCACGGGAAAACGCGCGGGGGAAGTAGCGCTTGGCTGGCCTGGGGTGTTGATTAGTTCGCGCACGGTGTCTTGCCAGGTGACATGGGCCACGGCGCGGCGGGCGTTTTCGCCCATGACGCGGGTATGCGGGCGGTTTTCAAAGGCTTGGGTAATGGCACTGGCCAGCGCTTCTGGCGTGGGGGCTACGCACCAGCCGGTTTCGCCGTGGCGAACAAACTCGTTCACGCCGCCCGCATCGGTAGTGGTGATGACCGGTTTACCGGCGCTCATGGCCTCAACGGTAATCAGGCCGTAATCTTCATCAAACGGTAGAAACGGCACCGCCAGGGCGTGTTGGTACTGGGCAGCTACGTCGCTGTCGCGGACAAAGCCCAGAAAGCGGATGCGCGGGTCGTTTGCGGCCAGGGCTTTTAGTTCGGCCTCCATGGGGCCGGTACCGGCAATGCGTAGCTCTAGCGCTACTTCGGTGAGCAGAAAGGCGCGCACCAGCAGGTCAAGCCGTTTGGGGCCATCCAGGCGGCTAACGGTAAACAGGTAGCCTTGCACGGCCGTTGATTCTTCCCTGTGCTCGCTAGCCGCACTATTGCCCGTAAATTCAGCCGGTGGCGGTAGGTCGGAGGGGTGGTGAATCACTTTTACCGATACCCCACGGGGAAAGTAATCGGCCCGCCGGGTTACGTTGCGGGAAATTGCGTGGTAGGCGGTGATTGCGCCGGGCGCGGTGGCAATGCGGTCTAGGTGGTGTATCACTGCGCGGCTGAGCGGGCCGGGAAACGCAAACAGCCCTTCCCTGGCGGCGTGGGGCAGCCAGGGGCCGTGCATTAGCCGTTTCAGGCAGGCGAACAGTTCGGGCAGCTGGGCGCGTTCGGGCGGGGCAGCCAGCAGGCGGCGCAAACGGCTAAGTTCTGGGTGGTAGCGCAGCAGGCGAATCGCTTTTTGGCCTTTTTCACCGGGCCAGGCCTGGGGCGTAAAGGGGTCGGCGGCGGTTAAATTAGGCCAGGGGTAGGTGTCGTAAAGCCCGCGCAGGGTGTGCTGCAAATACAGGTGGTGGTCCGGGTGGGCGACCATCCAGGCGGGGTACTTGGTGGTTATCACTCGGTCGAAATGGCTAACGTCTAGCTCGCTAAAGCGCTGGTAGCTGGCGATTAATTCAGCGAAATTGCGCTCGGCGGCGGGCAGTTTGATTAGCTCCATCTGGTGGTCGCTAAGCTGGTTGGTGTGGTGCAGCAAGCCCCACCAGAGCTTTTCTGCCCCACCCACGGCAAACGGCACACCACTGGGGGCGATAAGGGCGATTTTCATGCCCTGCCCCCCTCGCCTAGCAGCGTGCTCACCACTTGTTGCCAGCTAATGCCCGCACGGTGGTAAGCGGCTTGGCCTGCGCGGCCCATTTCCGCCGTTCGGGCGCGGTTTTCCCAGGCAGCATCAATGGCGGCGGCAATTTCTAGCGGCTTGGGTTCTACCACCCAGCCGGTTTCTTGGTGCTGCACAAATTCCAGCGGGCCGCCGCTGTCGCGGCAGGTAATCACCGGCTTGGCAGAGAGCATGGCTTCCAGGGTAATGTAGCCGTAGTCTTCATCAAAGGGGCCGAAGAAAACCGCCAGCGAATGGGCGTACCAGGCGAGCTTTTCCGCTTCACTAAAGCGCCCGACCAGCTTAACCGTTTGCTGCAGGCCGTGGCGGTTAATGAGCTGCTGGTAGCGCTCCCGCTGGCCGCCTTCGCCGGCAATAATAATGCGCGCCGGGCTTTTCAGGTGGCGGGCGGCTTCAATCAGTAAATCCTGGCGCTTAAGGCTTTCTAAGCGGCTGGGGCAGAACACGTAGCCCCACTCCTCTTCACAGCGGAAGTGTTCGGCACCAAACGGCGGGTGGTACAGCGGTGCGGCCGTTAGCCCATTGTAGTGCTTGAGGCGTTCGGCCACCCGTTGGGAGTTGGCAAATAGCCGCTGGGCGCTGCCCAGGTAGCGGTTATCAAAGGCGTGCACGGCTTCGCGCAGGGCGCGCTGTTCGTCGGTGGGCGCTTCGTTTTGCCCTTGTTCGTCTCGTCCTGGCTCGCCTTGCCACAATTCGTAGCAGGCGCGGTGCTGGTGCATTACCCATACGGTGTGCTCGGGGTGAGTGATGCCCCAGGCGGGAAATTGCAGGCTGATGGCGCGGTCGATGGTGACGCCGTTAGGGGCGCTCATATCCAGGCTTTCCACGTAGTCCATCAGGTGGCGAATGTCGTTTTCGGGGCTGAACCGAAACGGCAACCTCAGCAGCTCTACCTCGTGGCCGTGTTCGCGCAGCGCTTTGGAAACGCCTTCTATATGGTAATCCGCGCCGCCGCGCATAAACGGCACCAGGGTGGCGTTAAGCAGTATTCTCACTGGGTGCCCTCCTCTGGCGTGGCGGTCTGCTGCTCATCTTCGACTTTTGCGCTTTCAGCGTTTACGTCTTCCGCTTTTGCATCGTTAAGATTGGGCGCGGCTTTGCGGCCTATCACAGCAAAATCCTGAGGGCCACATAGGTGGCCGTTCACGCGGGCGGTGAGCGGGTCGTCGCCAGGCACTTTGGCGTCTTCCGGGTAGGGGTTAAAGCGGCGCACGTCTACCGCGCTAAAGCCAAGGTAGGTCAGCAGGAAGGAGATGGCCGTGGGCGTTACCGGGTTGCGGTGGGTGGGGTCGTGGTAGAACGTGTGGCTACCCACCAGCAGGTTTTCGGGGTTGGGGGTTTCCAGAATCAACACGCCACCGGGCGCCAGTATGCGGTTGGCTTCGTCGACCAGCGTGTAGAGCACATCAAACGGCAGGTGTTCGATAAGGTGGAACGCGCTTACCAGGGCGTGGCTGTTATCCGGCTGGGCGCGCATCACGCTGATGGCGTCGGCGTGGGTAACCTCAAACCCGCGTTCGCGGCAGTGTTCCACCATGGCGATGTTGAGGTCTACGCCGTGTGGCTCAAAGCCTTGTTCTGTGAGCAGCGCCAGCCATTCACCTCGGCCACAGCCTACATCTAGGGCGCGGGCACCTGCTTGCCGAGCGGTTTCCCATTGGGGCTGATAGTTGTCCAGGTGGTGACGAATTTGCGCTTCGCTGCCACGGCAGGCATCTTCGAAGGCGAGATAGTAGGCATCAAACAGCTGCTGGTCGAGCTGCTGGCCTTTGGGGCCTTGCAGCGCGGCTTGTTCGCTTTCAGGGGTGTTGGTCAGCCGTTCTACCGCGCGTCGATGGTGCTGAAGGGCACTCCATAAAGCTGGTTGGTGGCGTTCTTGTTCGCTTAGGCGGCTGGCAAATTCGCTGCTTTGGTGGGCGTGTTGTTCCAGAGTGTTGGCGTGCTGTTGTAGCTGGTGTTGATGGCGCTGAAGCTCGCCATCCAGCTCAAGCAGCACATCGCGCATCATAGCGCCGCGCTGGCGGTCGCTGGCTTCCAATTCAAAAACACGTTCAAGCAGCGTGAAGCGCGGCCGCAGCACTACCCCCACAATACGGTAACTTAGCCGCAGCAGCGGGCGCAGCACCCGCCCCAGCGGCCCCAGCCGCCCAACAATCCGAAACGGTAGCGTGAGCATGCCACGGCGGGGAATAACCGCACCGCGCTTTGCTAGCGAGGCGCGGGCTTCGTCGGCGCAGAGCAGCTCGGCGAGCACGTAGAGCCTACCGGTGCGCGGCAGCACGCTGAGATAGTGGCTCATGCCTTCCTGATCCACTTCGCGGTCCATTAACACGCGGTACACGCGCTGCAGGAACACTTCATCGCGGTGGCTGGCGGCGACTAACTCTTCAAGCGCTGGGTGGTTGGGGTCGCTTACCTTGGCGGGGTCGTGGCGTTCGTTTAGCAACTCGCCCAGGCGTTCGCGGTAGGCAAAGGGCGGCGGCTGGGTGCCTCCCTCTCGCTCGTGCTGGCGGGCCACGGCCTTCAAACGGCCAATCAGGCTGTCAATGTCGTCGAATGGTTTGGTCATGAATGGCGTTCCTATTTTTTCGGCTGCGGCGCTGATTCCGGCTGCGGCGCTTATTCTGGTTGCTGCGCTTATTCTAGCTGCTGCGCGGGGCTAGGCGACTCTGCGGGCAGCGTTTCCAGGGTGAGCGGTAAGCGGCATACGCCGGAAAATAGATGCTGTTTAAAACCGGCCACTTCAAATTGCAGGTAGCTGTCGTACCACCAGTAGCAAGCTTCCAGGTGATGTTCGCGGCTGTGCAGGCCAATGGTAATGGTGTATTTGCCGGGGGCAATATCGGCCTGCAGGCTAAGGCGCACGCGCTGAACGCTGCCTTCCGCTAGGTTCAGGGTTTGCCCCAGTTGAAAGCTATTGGCACCGAAAATGTCTTGGCCAAAGCGGTCGCGCACCATTATCCCCAGGGTAATATCGCCTACCGCTTGGTGGGCGCTAAGCGTTAGGTCAATGTCGAGCATTTCACCACTGGAAATAGTGGCGCTGTGGCTTTCCTGCCCGGCCACGCTACCGGTAGTCACTGCTACTTCGCCGGTGCCATAAGCGCCGTGCTGGCGGCCCAGGTGGCGGCCCTCTTCTTCTTCAGCCTGGCGGGCCATAATGCGGTTGTAGCGGTTAACCGCTATGTCGGCGTCACCATCGAACACCACGCTGCCGTCTTCTAGCACTAACGCGCGGTCGCAGAGCATTTTGACAGCGTTAAGGTCGTGGGAAACAAACAGGATAGAGCCGCCGCTCTCTTTGAACTCGCGGATGCGCTTCATGCACTTTTGCTGAAAATAGCCATCGCCCACCGAGAGTGCTTCATCAACTAGAAAGCAGCGCGGTTCGGCGTGAATGGCGATAGAAAACGCTAGGCGCATGGTCATGCCCGAGGAATAGGTGCGCAGCGGCTCTTGGATATAATTGCCCAGCTCGGAAAATTCGATGATTTCCTGGCGGCGGTTGTCGAGCTCTTCGTGGCTCATGCCCAGCATCAGGCCGTTGGCGGTGATGTTTTGCAGGCCGGTGAGTTCTGGGTTAAAGCCGGTGCCTAGTTCCAGCAGGCCGGTAATTCGACCGTCTATGTTGATTTGGCCGCTGTCGGGCATCAACACGCCGGTCAGTAATTTGAGCAGCGTGGATTTTCCGGCACCATTGCGCCCCAGCACGCCCAGCACTTCGCCGGGGGCGACCTGGAACGAAATATCTTTTAGCGCATGGTAGCTTTCATGGCGTACCCGGCCCGTTATCGCTTCTCTTAGCCGGTCGGCGGGGCGGTGAAATAGCTTGAAGGTTTTGTTGAGCCCTTGAATGTCGATCATCGTTGCCTCCTTACAAGCAGTTCTTTACAGACAATCGCGCAGGTCGCGCTCGGTACGGCCCAACAGCCATAACCCTAGCGCCAGAAGCCCGAAGGCGGCGATGGCGAACAGTGTGATAGGCAGAAAATCCGGCAATTGCTGGCGCATGATGAGGCTGCGATAGGCATCAACCAGTACATAAGCGGGATTGAACTGCATGCCCCGTTGCACCCAGCCGGGAAGGATTTCCATGACATAGACAATCGGTGTTACCCAAAACCAAACTTGTAGCACAACCGTTACCACTTCCTTGATATCTTTGAGATATACCGCCAGTACCGCCAGCGTTACCCCCAGCGCGTAAACAAACAAGCATTGCAGGGCGTAAATCACCGGGATAAACAGCCAATAGGCCGAAAGCGGAAAATCCACCAGCAGTAGGAATCCAATAAAAAACACCATGCCAATCACGTACACGACGGTTTCGGTGAGTAGTACCGAGAGCGGCAGCGCTAACAGCGAAACATTGACCTTGGTAACGAGATGGCTTTGGTCTTTAAATAGGTTGGTAATTCGCCCTAGGCTATTGGCAAAGGCGATCCAGGCCAACATGCCGCAAATCAGGTAAATACTGTAGGCGTACTTGTCGATCTCGGCGCCGAACCCTTCTAGCTTGGCGCCCATAATGCTGGAGAAGACGAGTACAAATACTAAGATATTGATCAGCGGTGAGACAAAGGTCCAAGTAGCGCCGAGTACCGAGCCAGTATGGCGCTCAACCAGGTCTTGCCGGGTGAGGTGCAAAATCAGCGGCAGGCTTTGGCGGATGTCGCGTAGCTTAGGATTGCTACGCAGCCATTGGTAAACGCGCGTTTGTTTATAGCGCGGTATACGTTGCTCGGCGCCTGGTTTAGTGGCAAATAACTTTTGGTAAATATGCTTAATCATGCATGGCTCTTCATTTCATAGCACTTTTTTTCATAGCATTTCTTTTCATAGCACTTCATTTCGTGGCTCATCATTTTGAGACTCATTTAGTTGTGCTTTGACGTCGGAGCGCTTTCGCTAACGGCACGTTTAAAAGAAGCCAGTAGTTGTTCCGCGGAGCGTGGCCAAGTGAATTGCTGGGCACGCACTTTTCCAGCGGCTATACAAGCGTCGTGATTCTCACCCACCAGTCGTTGAAGACCGTGGCGAATAGCGTCTTTATTCCGCGGATCCACTTCAAGCGCTGCACCTGCTGCCACTTCGGTGGTGGCACTGGTGTTGGCGGTGAGAACAGGCGTTCCTGCGGCCATTGCTTCAACCACCGGCATACCAAAACCTTCGTAAAGCGACACATAAACAAAACCTTGAGCTAAGGCATATAACCCTGGCAAATCGGCAGTGGGCACGTAGCCCAGGCGGCGAATAGTGCCACGTAACAGGGCTTTTTGCACCGGCTCGCTGTAGGTTTGACTACCCCACCCTTGCATGCCTGCTAGCAGCAGCGGAGCCGCTTGCTGCTCGGCAGGTGGTAGGCTGGCAAAGGCTTCAAGTACGGTGGCTAGGTTCTTGCGCGGCTCTAGGGTGCCAACGCTTAATAAATAGCGTTGCGGCAGCTGGTAACGTTGGCGCAGGCTCATGGCCGTGGTTTCGCAAGGCGGTAAGAAGAAGCGTTCCGCCACCGCAGGCGGCACAATATCAATGCGTTCCGGCGCGATGCCGTGCAGTGCTTGCAGCTCGTTGGCGGTAAATTGCGAAACCACGTTAATACGGGTTGCCCGCTGCAGGCTTTCCAGCAAGTGACGGTTTAGAAACCGTACCCGCTCGGCAGGGTGGTACTCTGGGTAACGCTCGTGGGAGAGGTCATGAACTGTCACTACGCTTCGGCCACGCCAAGGCAGCAGAATATAGTTCGGCTCCCAGTAAAGGGCATCCGGGTGTTTGATGTTGTATTGCAGCCGTTGCGAGCATAGCCAGCGATACATTTTACGTGTTAGTGGGTTGCGCAAATAACGGCGCGCTAACTGCCAAGCCGGATGGTCTCGCTCGCTGTGCGGCTGCTCAGCATTGTGGGTAATCTGTAGTAAGGGGTGTTCTGGGGTGAGGGTTTCTAGCTTGCGGCCCGTCACCCCTTCTAGGGTAAGTGAATCCTGCTGCACTAGCTCACGGGTCAGTTCTCGGGTGTAGTATCCGATCCCGGTTAACGGGGTCAGCAAGGGTTGTAAATTAACAATAATATGCATGGAAAATATTCGCGCTAGTCGGCGCGCTTTACCTCACCCAGTAGTATTTGTAGGCGCTGCCAGAATAGCGCATAGCTGAACTGCTCGGCTTGTTGCCGGCAGGCCTGGGGCTGAAAGTGGTGCTCTTCAAACTGCTCAATAGCATTGAGCAGGCTCGCTGGGCTTTGCTGTTCGAATAGTACGCCTGTAGCGGTGTCACCGTGGTGGATGTCTTTTACCGTTTCCAGCGCGCCGCCTTTGCCGTAAGCAATAACGGGTGTACCGCAGGCTTGAGCTTCAAGGGGTAAGATACCGAAGTCTTCATCCGCAGCAAAAATAAAACCACGGGCCTGGCTCATCAGCGTTATTAATTGCTCATTAGGCTGATAACCGAGCAGCTCTATGTGCGTATGGCCTTCTGCTAGCGCTGCTAAACGGGCGTACTCAGGCCCATCACCTACAATTTTGAGCCGCCGATGGGGAGTAGCTTTAAACGCCTCAATGATTAGATCAAGTCGCTTATACGGTACCAGCCTTGACGCTGCTAAGTAGTAATCATCACGTGGCTCGGTATTCAGCACAAACTGTTCAATATCTACCGGTGGATATAAAACACTCGCCTCTCGGCGGTAATACTTGCTGATACGCTGTGCAACATTGTAGGAATTGGCGATAAAGTGATCGACTTGACTGGCACCAAAGTAGTCCCACTGACGCAGCCGTTTGAGCGTTTTCCTGACAAACGTTTCCATCAGCGGTAAACGGAAACGCGCGTTTTCAAGGTAATGCTCTTTCATATCCCAGGCGTAGCGCATAGGAGTGTGGCAATAACAGATGTGTTGCTGACCAGGATGAGTAATCACGCCCTTGGCCACCGCGTGGCTTGATGAGATCACCAGATCGTACCCGCGCAAATCAAACTGCTCTATGGCGTAGGACATCATCGGCAAATAGTGGCGATAATAGCGGCGCGCAAAGGGCATACGTTGCAAGCAACTGGTAACGATGCGGTGAGGGGCAAGCCATGCTGCCTCTGACGCTGGTAAAAAATTTACCAGCGTCATCACATCAGCCTGGGGAAAGGCTTTTAATAAGGCTGCCAGTACTTTTTCAGCGCCGCCGTTGACCACTAACCAGTCATGCACAATAACAACGCGCCATGTGCGGTACTCTTCCTGCATGGCGGCTAGCTGATTGTTTATACTCATGAAAACGCTTAACCCTAACAATAAAACGGCACTTGAAGGCCCACAGCCGTTTTACTGGCAGCGCCCATAGTCATCATTGTAGCGGACGATGTCGTCTTCCCCTAAATAGGAGCCGGTTTGCACTTCAATCAGGTGCAGTGGAATCACCCCTGGGTTTTCAAGGCGGTGCACCGTGCCTAATGGTATATAGGTAGATTCGTCTTCAGAAAGCAGGAAGCTGTTTAAATTGCTCAGGTCACCGTGGCCTTCGCCTTGGGTTACCTTGGCCGTTCCCCTTACCACTACCCAGTGTTCTGCACGGTGGTGGTGCATCTGCAGTGAGAGCTTGCCGCCTGGATTCACCACAATTTCCTTCACTTGGAAGCTGTCGGTTAACACCATGGTGTGGTAATGCCCCCAGGGGCGGTAGGCGCGCTTGTGTGACGTTGATTCTTTGCGCCCTGCGGCTTTGAGCGCATTAACGATCAGCTTGGTGTCTTGTGCCTGATGGCGGTCGGCTACTAGCACCGCATCATCGGTTTCAACAATCACCAAGTTGTTAACGCCCACCGCTGCCACTAGCCGCGATTCGCTGTGAATCAGGCTGTTGTGGGTGTTGTGGATCATGACATCGCCGTGGAGGGCGTTGCCGTTGATCGGGTCTTCAGGTGCTTTTAGCGCGTGTAGGGCGTCCCAAGCTCCGATGTCGCTCCAGCCTGGGTCCATGGGCACCACGGCCGCATCTGCGGTGTGCTCCATCACTGCGTAGTCGATAGATTCATTGCGGCACTGGGCAAAAATTTCCTGGTCAACCCGCAGGAAGTCGAGGTCTTCACTGCGCTGTGCGTAGGCATGTTCGCACACGTCTAAAATATCTGGCGCGTGCTGGCGCAGGGCAGCCAGGTAAGCGCCTGCTTTGAACAAGAAGATACCGCTGTTCCAAAGGTAGTCGCCGCTGGCCAGGTAGCTTTGTGCCCGCGCCTGGTCTGGCTTTTCTACGAAGGTATCAACGTTGTAGCCCGCGCCTTGGGCGCTGCCGCGTTTAATGTAGCCATACCCCGTGTGGGGTGCGTTGGGGGTAATGCCAAAAGTGACTAATTTGCCGTGGCTGGCCAGCTCGCGGCCTTTGTTAACGGCTTCGGCAAAGGCTGTTTCGTTTTTTATAACGTGATCAGCAGGCATGACTAACAGCTCAGCTTCTGCACTGATGCTATGGGCTGCCAACGCTGCTAATGCCAGCGCTGGAGCTGTGTTACGCCCACATGGCTCTAAAATAATCTGGGTATTTCCCAGGCCAATTTGATGCATCTGCTCGGCGACTAGAAATCGGTGATCTTCATTACAGACAACGATTGGCGTGCCAGTGTCTTCTACATTATCCAGGCGTTGAGCCGCTTCTTGTAACAGGCTGCGGTCATCTTTGTGGAGATTCAAAAACTGCTTGGGGTAGTGCTCGCGGGATACCGGCCATAGCCGTGAACCAGAACCACCGGATAAAATCACCGGAAAAATCATATTTCCTCCTTGAGATAAGCCATTTATTAGCCCACGGCATCCCAACCTTAATAAGATCGTTTACTTAGCTATTTTCCGTACTGCTGAGGCACTGATTACGTACTGGAAAATAGTGACTGACCCTGCGCTTTTTTATTAAGGCTGGCTGTTAATGAAACCTTTGGTTAACGTCATTGCCAGTATTTTCAAGTCAAACCCTAACGACCATCGCTCTATGTAATACAGGTCGTACTCGACACGCCTCTCCATAAGCTTGACATCGTTGGTAATACCGCGCAGCCCATTGACTTGTGCCCAACCGGTCATTCCCGGTTTCACACGGTGGCGCTGCATATAAATATCAATATGATCTTTATAATGATCATTATGATCCATGGCATGGGGCCTGGGGCCAACCAGTGACATTCGGCCTTGCAGCACGTTATATAACTGAGGCAATTCATCCAAGCTGGTACGGCGCAGAAAGCTGCCTAATGGCGTTACTCGCTCGTCGTAATGTGATGCTTGTTTGGTGTGTGTACCATCATGCAAATGCATGGTTCTAAATTTGTAAATTCTAAACCGTTTGCCATCTAACCCATGCCGCTCTTGCTTAAAAAGTACCGGGCCACCCATACTCCATTTAACCGCGATAGCTATGCACAACATCACAGGGCTAAAGAGCGCAAACAGCACTAGCCCTAAAATGCGGTCTTCCAGTGCTTTGAGAAAACGCATAGGGCCATTGAGCGGCGTGTAATTAAGCTCTAGCGAATATAAACCCGCTACCTGCGTAATGCGGTGGTTAAGCAAGCGTATATCGGGTAGATCGGGGAAGAAGCGAATAGAGGTCGGAATACCCGCCAACAGGCTCATTAGTTCACGCACTCGTGCACCTTCTACCAGCGGATAGCCTAGCCAAATTTCATCAAACTCACGCTTAAATGCGTTTTGCTTGGCAAATATTGCCATGCTTTCCATGAAGGCTTTATCGCCTGTATCCAAGTGCTGACCCACAATAACGTAACCGGCGTGGGGTAAACCGCTGACGCGCCGCTCAAGCAGGCTGATATTATTGGGCTGCCCGATCACTAGAACGTTTTTCAGGTTACGCCCTGACGCACGCAGATGGCGCAAATAGCTATAAAGGGCAGTACGCACTAGGCTGCCGGCCAGTAAAACCGCCAGCGACGTGATTCCCATCCACAGGCGTGAGAAACTCTGCGTCGTTTGAGTGGCCACCAGCAGCAAGCTGATAACACCGATGGCCGCCAGCCAACTAAGCACGTAAACCCCAAGCATGGTGTATAAACTACGCCCACGCCAAGGTTGATAAAGCCCCATTAACTCGCCAACGGCGGGCAGGATTAAGCTGCCAATCACGATCAAAAAGAGGTAGTCGTCGCTGTCTGCATTGATATGCGGCATGGCCCAGAGAGCTAAGAGCGATACCAACATGGCAATGCCAGCGTCAAAGCAGCGCATGGCACGCCGAAGCCAATCGTTGGTTTGTGTTCCTTTTAATACGGCCATGCGGCAACCATTACCCTGCTGTCTCGTTCGGCCCAGCGCTCTGGCTTGTCATCTGGCCTGTCATAGAGCTTAGCAGTGTCATGATCTCAACCAAATCGCTGCTGTTTAATTCACCTACGGCAGTTTTTAGCGCTAGGCGGTCCAGTGCATATTCACCAACCACATCAACAAACTGGATACGCTGGTCATAGAGACTTGCCCGCGCATCAAGTACATCAACCAAGTCGCGTAGGCCCAGCTGTTCACCGCGCTCTGCTGCTTCTAGAAATAGCTCGCTGGATTCTATCGCCTGGGTAATAGCATCTAAACGCCGCACACCGCCGCTCAAAGAGCGCAAACGAGCCCGCACTTCTTGCACCGCCAGGTTGCGCTCGTTATCGACTGCTGCTCGGCCTGCTTCGATGCGCAGTTCGCCCTGGCGCACGCTGGCGTTGGTGTAGCCACCCCGGTAAATAGGCACGCTGACTTCTACGCTGGCGCGGTAGTCTTCGCTTTCACGCAGTTCGTCATCGCTTACTCGGTCTGAGTAGCTTAGGTTGAGGTTGACTTCTGGGTAGTAGCCAGCCTTTCGTGTGCTGGTGTCTGCCTGGGTAATCTGCTGTTCACCTTGAGCTAGCCGTACCTTTAAATTTTGCCCGGTTCTTGCTAGCCACTCGTCTTGACGGCCAAAGTCGCGAACTATTTGCAGATTGGATAACTCGCCTAAGGTGGTGACATCGCGAAAAGTCGGTAGCGTACCCGTCAGCCGCTCAAGCTCACTTAATGCATTATCGAGTTCATTTTCCGCTTCCACTGCATCGGAAATCGCTTGATCAAGACGCGACTGGGCTTCTAAAAGATCAACTCGGTTACCAACCCCTAGGTCGAAAGCTCGGCTGGCTTGGCGCAACTGTAGCTCTAGCGATGCCTGCTGTGATTCTAAAAGCCCTAGTCGCTGCGCTGCCAAATAGGCTTGTACGTAGGCTTCTGTCACCTGTAGCGCAAGGTCTTGCTCTACTACGGCCAGCTGAAGTTCAGCGGCACTTACCTGGGCGTCGGCTACATCCATGCCACGCCAACGCTCTAAACTAAACAGGGGCTGCTGAAGCTGGAGCTGCCAATATTTTTCGTCAATTTCACCCGGCCTAGTAGCGGGTTGGCCTAGGTCTTCTTCACCTACTGTTTGAATATTGGTGGAATCTTGCCAAAGATACCCCCCAGTGGCGCTTACCTGGGGCAGCAGCTGTGAACGGGCCATCGCTATTTCTTCACGCGTGGCTTCTACTTCAAAACGCTGGCTAGATAGCTCGGCATCGTTTTCCAATGCCCGCATAAACAGCTCAGGTAGCGAAGGCAGCTGCCGGGCAGCGGTAGGCTGCTCAGCAGCTTCCAGGGCTTGGTATTCAGCTAGCGCTTGCGCGTTTGCAGGTACGTCTCCAGTTGCGCCTCCTGGCACATCATCTTGTGCTAATACAGGCTGACTGACTAGCGAGACAGCGAGTGCCAGTGCGCTTAGGGTAAAGCGTGTCGTCCGTGTCATTAATCCTCCCGGATAGCGCGAGCCAGCATGTCGGTGATGGGCTTGGCGATATAGCTTGCAAAGGTCCGCTCGCCGGTGCGAAGCATGACTTCGGCGGGCATGCCAGAGAGCAGCCGCATCTGTTCGCTCATGTTTTCTTGGCCAGCTTCAGTGACACGCACGCGAGCACGGTAGTAGTTTTCACCCGTGGCTTCGTCTTCAAAGCTGTCGGCACTCACGTGAATAACCTCGCCATCAATAACATCGGTTAAGCGCTGATTGAAGGCACTGAACCGAATTTCAGCAAATTGGCCGATAAAAATATTATCGATATCACGCGTGGGGATGCGTGCTTCTACGACAAAACCTTCATTAGAAGGTACGACATCCATAATGGTATCACCGGCACGAATCACCGCGCCGATGGTGTGCACTTGGCGGCCAACCACCGTGCCGGATACGGGGGCGGTGACTACCGTGCGTTCCACTTGGTCTTGCAATGAAATAATCTGTTCTTCTGCTTCGGCAATTTGCGCTTGTGCATCGCGCAATTGTTCGCCTACTTCTTTTTGGAACTCTTGCTGCTGGATTTCCCGCTGCATGCGATTTTCACTGATCTGCGAGCGCAGCTGGGCAATGTTGGCACGAAACTCTGCGTTATCGCCTTCGTATTGCAGCACTTGCCGTTCTAATTCACGCAGGCGCTGGTTATCACCCAGGCCTTCACGGTAAAGCGAACGAAAGTCTTCTGCTTCAGAACGCAACGAGCTAATACGGCTGGCATTTACTCGCGTGCGCTGTTCTAGCCCTTCAATTTGCTCGCGCATTTGTACAATTTGTTCATCCAGCGCTTCTAAGGTGCTTTTCAACGACTGACGGCGCGCAGCGAACAGGCTTTGCTGTACCGCCACCACTTGCTGAACACGCGGATTGCCTGCATCTTGAATATCTTCGGGTATTTCCATCACGTCTGCCCTTTCTTGCTCGGCAAGTAAGCGGGCTTCCATGGCGCGATTAATCAGGTATTGGGAGCGGGCAATGGCAAGCTGAGAAGCCGCCTGCGTATCACTTAATACCAGCAGGGTGTCACCGGCTTTTACTTTGTCGCCGTCTTCTACCAGCAGTTGCTCAACAATGCCGCCTTCCAAGTGTTGCACCGTGCGCTTGAAGGACTCAATTGACACGCTGCCAGGTGCAACCACGGCGACGGCCAAGGAGGCGGTCGCGGCCCACAATGCAAACCCTCCCAAGGCAAACACGAGAATCGCGTAGCCGAGTTTACGATAGCCTTTATCGTTGGTGGGTAGCTTTTCGTGGGCTTCGCCGTCTAACGTGACAGGCCCATTGGGGGTGACATCTATTTCAGACGACGTGGGGAGATTACGCTTTTGATCGCTCATGTTACTTCTCCTCGCTTTCGCTACCAGCACCACGGCCGCCTGCTATGGCAGAAAGACGGGCTGCACTTTGCTTATTCACCTGAGGGCTTGGTTTTTTAGCAAACTGGGCAAGGACTTGGTCACGAGGGCCAAACATACTGACCTGACCTTCTTTCATCACCAGCAGTTTATCCATATTTTTCAACACGCTGGTGCGATGGCTGATCACAAACAGAGTGGCACCTTCGGCCTTCAGCTGGGCAATAGACGCTGCCAGTGCGCGTTCACCCGCGTCATCTAGGTTGGCATTGGGTTCATCCAGCACGACAAGCACCGGGTTACCATACAGCGCACGCGCCAGCCCTACGCGTTGGCGTTGGCCGCCTGAAAGCGCACCGCTGCTGGCGGAAATCACTGTGTCGTAGCCGTTGGGCAATTCCAGAATCATTTCGTGTACGCCCGCTTTCTTCGCGGCTTCCACAACCTTTTGCGGGTCTATGTTGCCAAAACGAGCGATATTTTCGCTGATGGTGCCATCAAACAGCTCAATGTCTTGCGGCAAATAGCCAATGTAGGGGCCAATTTCATCACGATTATATTGAGTGATTACCCCGCCATCGAGGCGCACATCACCAACTTGCGAGGGCCAGATACCTAGCAACACGCGCGCCAGCGTAGATTTTCCCGCGGCACTTGGCCCAATGATGCCAATATGCTCACCCTTGGGTACGCTAAAATTGATGCCGCGAATAGTCGCCATGCGTGATCCCGGCGGCGCGGCAGCCACACCTTCCAGCGCCACGTGCCCTTGGGGTGCCGGTAGCGACATTTTGCGCTGTTCGGCAGGAATTTGCTCCAGCAGGTCATTCAGACGGCCATAAGCGCCACGTGCTGATACAAAGCCTTTCCAGCCACCAATCAATTGGTCAATAGGCGCTAGTGCACGGCCCATTAAGATGGAGCCTGCAATCATCATGCCGGGGGTCATCTCGCCTCTAAGCACTAGCAGCGCACCTAGCCCTAAAATTAAAGACTGCGCCAGCATACGAGTCACTTTAGAGGTGTTCGTGAGTGCACCGGCTCTGTCGCTTGCCTGTGACTGTTTCGAGAGGAATTCATGATGGCGCTGAGACCAGCGGCCCATAATGCCTGGCAACATGCCCATGGCATGCAGCACTTCAGCGTTACGCAAATTAGAGTTGGCCAGGTTTTGTGCTTGGATATGCTCGCTGTTTGCTTCAGCCAGCAGGCCCTTGGTCGACTTTTCGTTGGCGATAGCCAGTGCAATGAGGATCAGCCCAGCCCCGATTGCGAAGATACCTAGCCAAGGGTGGAATAAAAACATGACCCCAATATAAATCGGCACCCAGGGCGCATCGAAGAAAGCAAACAGACTATTGCCAGTTAAGAATTGCCGTAAGCTGGTTAAGTCACTCAGTGGCTGAGCGCTTGAGCCGCCTTGCGCGACTAAGCTGCGGCGAAACATAGCGCCGTACAAGCGCTCATTAATGCTGATATCTAACCGGTTACCAACACGCACTAATATGCGTGAGCGAACAAGCTCCAACCCTCCCATGATCATGAATAGAAAGACAACCACGAGTGTCAACATCAGCAGCGTATCAACACTTTGGGTGGTAATTACGCGGTCGTAGACTTGCAGCATGTACATTGGCGGCACGAGCATCAGTAAGTTAACAAACATACTGAAAAAGCCCACCGATAAGAACGAACCTTTGCAGGCTTTTAGTGCCCGCTGCAAATCCGTTGCTTCCTGTTGCTTTGCCATGAAGGGTTCACCGTTGAATCGAAGAGGCGTCTAACGCAGAAAAATTAATCGCGGCAGCATAACAGAAGTGCCCCTACCAGGGGTAGAGGCACTCTGTAGGCTGCACCATTAGGCGTGTGTTTACCAAGCAGCAGTACTTATTGAGCAGCAGTACTTATTAACCAGCAGTACGTGCCAACTAGCAGCACTGGCAAACAAGCAGCCGCCACATATAGTGATCAAATTACCATGTTAGACGAAGAGCGCCAGGCTTTCTTCTGACTCTGCAATGCCTACCATGACGGCACCTTGCTCTAACCCTGATTCAAGCTGCTCTATCCAGTACGCTTTGCCGGCTGCATCTGCTTCACGCTCCAGTACGTTCGCATACATCAGGTCGACAAAGCCTTCTTGGTCAAGCGAACCATGCTGCTCAATAAACTCTTGAGAGGCAATAAAGTTATTGGCGATGTCGTTTAAGCCGATTGTCTCATTGATTTCCACCCAGTAACCCAGCCCTTTTCCGTCTACATCGCGATCAAAAGCAGCATCGTAAAGGCGCAGTAGTGGGTCAACCGACACGCTAAAGATAGCATCGCTGCGTTCGTCAAGGTTTTGGATTCGCAGGTCTTCACTGGCAGGGGTTTCTTCTTCACTAAACGGTGTTTCGCTGAACATGCTGGCCATATATTCAGCAAAGGCATCCTGCTCTGTGCCTTTATCGGCGAAGTCAAACAGGCCGTCATCCTCGAACGCATCCATAAGGTCTACCCGGTCTTGGTAGCTGCCCTCACCCAGCGGATAGCCGTCGCCGCCGTCAGCCAAAAAGCCGAGCGTAACGACTTTGACAGTCTCTTCAGCACTACCGACCAGGCGACCATTGGCGGCAATTACATCGTTGGCGCTGCCATCTTCGTTAACAATGACCGCATTTTGGATGCGCTCGCCAGCAGGCTGGCTGACATCATAGCTGTACTTAATCCCCCCCACCTGAGCAAACTGGCCTGCGGTGACACCCGGCGCCGATGCGGCTACCGCATGCTCCAGAATGTCCAACAGTTTGCTGCGTGTAATGGTGATAATGGTGAGGTCATTGTTAAACCGAAGTGATGACGCGGCATCCAGCTGGGATACACCGCCCTCTGGCTTGCCTATGGCAGGGTTAGCACCCGGCGCTTGGTAATTAGGCTCACTGTCGCTTCCTTCCACCACGATATTGCCGATAGGCTCGCGAATACCGCCGCCGTTTTTGAACGACACCACAACATCTTCATCAAGCTGCTTGGCGTACCAAAGGTTGGCATCGGCCGTCAGGTTACCCAGATTGGTCTCTTCAGTGCGCACGGCAGCGCGCTCACCCACCAAATAAACGTCGGTTAAGCCGAGGATGTTGCCGTCTTGCTCAGCAACAAATTCACCGACTGCGCCTACTAAATCGTTGGCTACATTTCCTTTGGTGCCTTCAGCAAAGGCACTTTCCAGGTCGCCCCACAGCGCTTCCACCTGCTCATTGGTGGCGGCATACACGCCAGATGTGTTCTCGTCGATTGAATCGACAATCACCCGACCCTGTTCGTCAAACTCGACCACTAGCTCGCCAACATAGCGCCAACCACCGTCGGTATTCACCACGACGACATCGTTACCCGAGGCATCCTGGGTGATAATCGGGTAAGTGTTGTAGGGCTCATCGGCACCTGGAAATAAACCGCGCTCTTGGTCTTCTTGGTCGGCCAGCAGGCTATTGGAACCGCCCGCAATCACGATATCGACACCATCCAGCAGGGTCGCTAGCTCTTCTTCAAACTGAATTTGCTGAAGGTGCGAGCTTAGAATGATTTTATTGATGCCTTGTGCTTGCAGGTCATCAATGACTGGCTGAATAAGGTCGGCCAGGGCTTGCATGTTGTTACTGCCGCCGGTCAATACGTTTACATCACCTGGTGAGGAGATGCTTTCGAGAATTTGTGTTGTAACGCCAATGATGCCGATCTGCTCGCCGCCACGTTCGGCAATCACCGCAGGCGCAAGCTTTGGTGTATTTGCGCCGGCTAATAGCTCTTCCAATGTGGCTTGGAAAGCATCTTGGCTAAATAGCTCGTTGGTGGCCAGCTCACTTAAAGCGCCATCGGCTGAGAAATCCAAATTGGCGGAAAGGTAAGGAAACTGTGAGCCTAGCCATTCAACGTCGGCCGCCGTCGTGCCGTTTACCACCGGGGCAATCATCGCGGCAATAAGATCAGTACCTAGATCAAACTCGTGATTACCAAGCGTTACGGCAGCAGCGTCTACTAAGTCCATCAGTAGCGTTTCAAGACGCCCGGAAGCTGCGGTGATAGCGCTCATGGAACCCGCTTCCAGCCCATAAATTTCTTCAACGGCAGCCTGGAAAGCAGCTTGCAAACTTGCGTCACCAGCAGCGTTTAAATAAGGCCCAGGCAGGACTAAATCCCCCGAGCTGACAAACAATGAGTTGGCGTATTGGTCTTCTAGATGATCGACGATGGCAATAAAGTTAGGTGCGTTTAGCAGGTCTCCACCGCCCCCTTCCATATCGGCTGCGTGCAGAAGCTGAAGCTGAAAATTACTCATGGCGGTTCCCTTATTAATCATTAGCAAAATTAGGCAGCCGTAAGATTACCCAGCGGGCCATTACAGGTGCATGACGTTTTAAAGAAAAACCGCTGTTTTCAGAAAATTAAAATTAATAAAAAATTTCATCAAAACCTAATATAAGCGTCATTGAACTGCCACCGCTCAGCAATAAATTATAACCCCTTCATTCACTTGTAAGGGCTAGCTCCATGACTAACGTTGAGATTATTGAAACGCTATATCGAGATTTTTTATTACGTGAACCGGACGAAGATGGCATTACCTACTGGGTTAATACGCTAAATAGCGGCGAAGTTGACCTACCAACCATTGTTAACTCAATCATGGTGGGCACTGAATTTGTACAACAGATTCAACCAATTGTTGACCTTTACACAACTAATTTCTTGCGCTCTGCTGACACTGAAGGTCTTACTTACTGGGTCAATGAATATCGTAACGGGTTAACCATTGACAATATCGCCACTAATTTTCAGATGTCTGGCGAATTTGAATCGAACATTGCCAATCTAGATGATTCTGCTTGGCTGAATAAGCTGTACAGCGGCGTTGTTAATCGTGAGCCTGATGCTGAAGGCTTAGCTTACTGGTCAGCATTGCTGGCAGATGGACTACCGCGCGAAGAGCTTGCCTTAGCGTTTCTAAACAATAACGAGAGCCTCGAACAACAGCCCATGCGAGCGCTAACACCACTACTGGGCGATGACAGTGGCGCTGAAGACCTTGAGTCGCTACTTGACCAGTATGTCGAGCAGCTTGTGCAACAAGTGCCAGAAGAGCCAGAAGAACCCACTGAGCCAGAAGAACCCACTGAGCCAGAAGAGCCCACTGAGCCAGAAGAGCCCACAGAGCCAGAAGAGCCCACTGAGCCAGAAGAACCCACAGAGCCAGAAGAACCCACAGAGCCAGAAGAGCCCACAGAGCCAGAAGAGCCCACAGAGCCAGAAGAGCCCACAGAGCCAGAAGAGCCCACTGAGCCGGAAACTGAGCCAGAAGAACCTGTTGAGCCGACTGAGCCAGAAGAACCGACCAACCCAAATTTCAATCTGGGAGAGCGCTACCACACGGGCACATCTGACGCTTCAGCAGCCATTGCCGTAGGTGAAGGGTTAATGCTGGTGGCAGATGACGAAGACCAGGTGCTACGCCTTTATGACCGAAACAGCGATGGCGCTCCACTGGTAGAAGTAAATTTAAACGATGCGTTAGGGCTTAATGATACCCAAGAAGCCGACCTTGAAGCGGTTGCTACGTACCAAGGCATTCAGTATTGGCTTGGCTCTCATGAGAGCAGCCAGCGCTCAATGATTTTTGCTACTGAAGTGACCGGCGATAATGCTGAGAATCTGGCTATTCAGGTAACAGGCCAGTTCACCGATTTAACCCGCCAGCTGAACGACTGGGATACCAATAATGACCATGGATTAGGTGAAAATGCGCTAGGCCTCTCGTTAGGGGTCAATGTTGAAGGCGCTACGTTTATCGGTGACTCCCTTTACCTAGGCCTGCGCTCGCCGCTCGACGATGGATTCGCGCAGTTAGTGCCAGTAAAGAATGTGATTGATCTCGTCGCGGGTGAGGCTAGCGACGCTAGCTTTGGCGACCCCCTGCGTTTGGACCTGGATGGCCGTGCGGTGCGCTCTATTGAGCCTGCTGGCGATGAGGGTTATCTGATATTGGCGGGCCCGGTTAACGATGATAACGATGTTGGTTTTAGCCTTTACTTGTGGGATGGCGCTTATGCCGTTCGTGCAATAGATGGCCCAGATCTCAATACCCTACCAAATGCACTGACGGCGAAGCCGGAATCACTTTTTGATGTTTCCATCACAGAGTCGGGCGTTACCGCCAGCGTGCTGTTTGATAGCGGCACGGTAGATTGGCTGGGAGACGGTCAAGAGTCTAAGGACCTGCCCGCCGAGCAGCAGCGCTTTATCAGCACTGATATTAAATTTAACTTACCTGACCTTGCACCTCAGGCCGGTGATATTGCGATTACTTCAGTCAGTGGAAGCGACAAAACCTTCCAGTTCATTGCCTTGAAGGGTATCAGCGAAGGCGCGGAAATCACCTTTACCGATTCAGGTTGGGCAGGCGATAGCTTCCGCGCCAACGAAGGTGCCGTTAAATGGACAGCACCTGAAGGGGGCGTGCCTGCAGGCACAGTTGTTACTTACAGTTCGGATTCTTCACAATTCGCCACTGCTAACAGCAGCGAAGTAGGTAATAACGGATTCAATCTCTCAGTCGGCGGTGACCAAGTCATTGCTTTCGTTGGCGAGGCTAGCGAGCCAACATTTATTTACGCTGTTCAAACTAATAGCGATGCGTGGCAGGACACCGCTGATTCCTCAAGTAACTCTGCTCTTCCGCCAGGTCTTGAAGAGGGTGTCACAGCAGTTGCTGTTGGCAGTGCTCGTAACGCGGCGTTTACTGGCGATGGTTACGGCACGGCAGATGAGCTGTTAAGCACGATTGGCGACCCAGCAAATTGGTCTTTTGAGTACGGTGGCTTACCCACCAATACCACGACCGAGTTTCGCGTGGGCACCATGGAAGCCATTTATGTACCAGGCGAGCGGGATATTGGCTTAGCCATTACGGAAATTTGGTCAGGCCAAAGCGGCCCCGATGTGACGGAAGACTGGTTCGAAATTACCAACCGCTCTAACGAAACACTGGATTTTACAACTAAACCGCTTTATTACGATGACGACAGCGCCGACCCTGTTGATGCCGTTGAAATTCAAGGGTTAACTACACTTTCACCCGGGGAATCTGCGATTGTTATGGTAGATGGAAACGCCGAATCAGTCGCTGAATTCCGTTCAGCATGGAGCAACTTATCAAATATCGATAGCTTAAAAATTGGTTATGCCGAGGACGCTTCAGGCCTCGGCGGTGGTGGAGATGCCGTGACGCTATGGCAAGGCGACCCGCGCATTGACGGCAACAAGGTTGCAATGGAATCCTACCCAGATACCGACGGGTTTGACGCAGCCTCTTGGGATGTCGATTTGGGCAACTTCACTACCACCGATACCGAGGGAGCGATTAGCTCTGCTGCACTGGGCGGTGATGGTAGCAATGTTCCCGCAGTGGCATCACCTGGTCAGGCTAATGAGCCCCAGGTAGATATTACGCTGATTTCTGCAGTGCAGGGCGAAGAAGATGTCAGCCCCATGGTAGGCGAGGAAGTGACGCTTGAAGCGATTGTCACTATGGTAACCCCCGGGCTGGATGGGTTCTTCCTGCAAGAAGAAGATAGCGATAACGACGACAACCCGAATACGTCTGAAGGCATCTTTGTGTATGTGGGCAGTGGCAGTGGCGAGTGGCTAGAACAAATTTCTGCTGGCGACCAGATTCGTATCAGTGGCGGGGTCTCAGAATATTTTGAGAAAACCCAGTTAACTGCCGAACGCGATAGCCTTGAGGTGCTAGCTAACGGGGTGCCTTTGCCTGAAAGCCAGCGCATCACCATGCCGTTTGCCGACAAACAAGGCCTGGAAGCTTTCGAAGGCATGCGGGTCGCTATCGAAGCGCTAGATGGAGGGCCGTTGGTCGTCACAGAGCTTTACGAGCTGGGCCGTTATGGCGAGGTCACGCTTTCATCAGGTGGCCGCTTAGAACAGTTCACGGAAGTTAATCAACCCAGCGTTGAAGGCTATAGCGCTTGGCTTGAAAATGCCGAGGCGCGCACCATCAAAATTGATGATGCCAACTCTTCGCAAAATCCTGACCCGATTATTTATGGTCGAAACGGTGAAGAGCTTTCTGGCACTAACCCGCTGCGTGGTGGTGATGAGCTTCAGACCCTCGAAGGGGTGCTTGATTACAACTTCAGCGAGTGGAAAGTACAAAACGTCGAAGGCCTGGACTTTACTGGCCCAGCACGCCCAGCAACACCTGATACAGGTGCTCTGGGTGATACCGATATTACAGTGGCCTCTTTCAATGTGTTGAACTACTTCACAACTCTGGATGAAAACGGCAACAAAACAGAGACCTTAAATGGCACTCAGCATGACCCACGTGGAGCCGACAACGCTGAAGAATTCGCCCGTCAAGAAGCTAAAATTGTTGAAGCGATCAATACCAGCGGAGCTGACGTAGTGGGCCTGATGGAGATCGAAAACAACGGCTATGGCGATGAGAGTGCTCTCGCAACGTTGGTCAACGCCCTTAATGTTGACGCCACATCGAAAGGTATGTCAGATGTGACCTGGGCTTACAGCATTACCAAAGATGAGCATGGCAATGAGGTTAGCCCTGGGGATGATGCGATTACCGTCGGCGTTATTTATAACAGCCAAGCAGTCACACCGGTAGGTGATGCCGCCACCAAAACCGATGGTGCCTTTACATCTGCCAACCGTGCGCCGGTGATGCAAACCTTCAAAGACAATGAAGGCGAAGTATTCTCAGTTGTCGTGAATCACTTCAAATCCAAAGGCAGTGTTGTTAACGGTGAAAATGCCATCGGTGATGGCCAAGCCAACAATAACCCTACCCGGGTTGAAGCCGCTGAAGAACTACGCGATTGGCTAGCCACCAATCCCACTGGCAGCGATGACAGTGACGTGCTGATCCTAGGTGACTTGAATGCCTACGCTATGGAAGACCCCATTACTACTCTTAAAAATGCAGGCTTTGAGCTGCTAGATGATGATTACAGCTACGTCTTCGACGGCTTCTGGGGTTCTTTGGATCATGCGTTAGCCAGTAATTCTCTAGCAGACCAAGTAACGGGTACCACGACCTGGCACATCAACGCGGATGAGGCATCGGCTTTGGACTACAACACTGACTTCACCAACGACCGTCAGGATGACAACCTATACGCCGATGATGCGTTCCGCAGTTCAGACCACGATCCTATCCTGGTAGGTCTGAACCTGGGTATTGTTGAAGCATAACGATGACCAGTACTGTTTAGTCAACTGAAGTGAAAGACAATATGGCCTCCGCTTGCGGAGGCCATTTTTTTCTGGTGCTAAGTTTTTCCTAGCAGGGTGTTAAACTCGCGACAGGCACTTTTCCAGGAGAAATACATTGAGTTCAGCACGCTCTACCACCGCTATTATTAATGACAGCGGCATTGCTTTTGGTACCAGCGGCGCACGAGGGCTGGTTGAACAGTTTACCGATGAGGTGTGCGCAGCGTTTACCGTCGCTTTTATTACTGCCATGCAAACTACGTTGCCGGTGGAGCGTATTGCGCTGGGCATGGACCGTCGCCCCAGCAGCCCCGCGATGGCAGCCGCCTGCACCAGTGCGGCCCATGCGCTGGGAGTGAAGGTGGATGACTATGGCGTATTGCCTACCCCCGCGCTGGCGTTAAAAGCGATGGCAGACGGCATCCCCTGCATCATGATTACCGGCAGCCATATTCCGTTCGACCGTAACGGCATTAAGTTTTATCGCCCTGATGGCGAAATCACTAAAGCGGACGAAACGGCGATTCTTAACGCTGAGGCGGCCATGCCTGGCCTACCCTCGCCAGCGCGCAACGAAGTCTCTGAGGCCGCCAACAAGGCTTATTCAGCGCGTTTTGCTGAATGGTTTCCCGGCGAGCCTCTAAAAGGCTGGCGGGTGGGCTTATATCAGCACTCTGCCGCAGGGCGTGACTTAAATGCCCATATTTTGAGCGAGCTAGGTGCGAATGTTGTGGTATTGGGGCGCAGCGAGGCGTTTGTTCCCGTGGATACCGAAGCCGTTAGCGATGAGGATCAAGCCCAAGGGCGCGCATGGGCGCAGCAGCATCAGTTACATGCTCTGCTTTCCACCGATGGCGATGGCGATCGCCCACTGTTGGGAGATGAAACAGGCACGTGGCAGCGCGGGGACATGGTAGGTTTACTTTGTGCCCGTGCCTTGGGCATTGAAGCGCTCGCGGTACCGGTAAGCTGCAATACGGCCATTGAAGCGTGCGGTGCCTTTCAGCTCGTTGAGCGTACTCGCATTGGTTCACCGTATGTTATCGACAGCATGGCTAAGCTCAGCGAGCGGTTTGCGCGAGTCGCTGGGTTTGAGGCCAACGGTGGTTTTCTATTGGGCAGCAGGCTGGAAAATGAAGGCCGCCAGTTAACCGCCCTACCCACCCGCGATGCCCTGTTACCGGCGCTTACGCTAATGGTGATGGCCGCCCAACGCGGAGTGCCGCTTTCCCGGTTATTTGCCGAGTTGCCTGCACGTTTTACCGCCAGCGACCGCCTAAAAGATTTTGCTACAGAAAAAAGCCGTGCGCTGCTGGCCACATGGCAAGCCTCGCCTGAGCTAATGCAGCAAACGTTATGGTTGCAGGCGGGCATCTCAGCGGTGAATAGTACCGATGGCCTAAGAGCCACGCTTGAAAATGGCGATATTGTCCACCTGCGCCCTTCTGGCAATGCACCAGAACTACGCTGCTATAGTGAATCAGCTTCGCAAGCAGACGCCTCGGCGCTGGTAAAGCAAAGCTTGGCTGCTCTTGCCAAGCTGAACTAACGCGCACTCCGCCTAATAAAAAACGGGTGGCCTCAATGGGCCACCCGTTCTTTGTTATTTTCTTTTCGTGGCTTAGCCAGCTTTTTGACCTCACTGAGTTAAGCAGCGTCATTTTGACTGATTACTTATAAACCGGCAGCCGTGCGCAAACCTCGGCCACTTTATCCAACACCTGCGCTTCAATGGCGCTGGTGTCTTCGCCTTTGGCGAGGACATCAAGAATGTCACAAATCCAGCCGGCAAGCTGGGTACACTCTTGTTCACCAAAGCCACGAGTGGTCACTGCGGGGGTGCCAATGCGCAGGCCAGAGGTCACAAACGGGCTTTGCGGGTCGTTGGGTACGGCGTTCTTGTTGACAGTGATGTGAGCACGACCCAAGGCGGCATCGGCGTCTTTGCCTGTTACGCCTTGCTTGATCAATGACAACAGGAACAGGTGGTCTTCCGTGCCGCCAGAAACGATGTCGTAACCGCGGTCAATAAACACCTTGGCCATTGCTTTGGCGTTCTTAACGACCTGCTGCTGGTAGGTTTTGAACGCGGGTTCCATGGCTTCTTTGAAGCACACCGCTTTAGCAGCAATCACGTGCATCAATGGGCCGCCCTGGCCGCCGGGGAAAACGGCAGACTGCAGTTTCTTTTCAATATCGGCGTCGTTTTCCGCCGAAAGAATCACGCCGCTACGCGGGCCGCGCAGGGTTTTGTGGGTAGTAGAGGTGACCACGTGAGCATGGGGTAGCGGGCTTGGGTAAACGCCTGCCGCTACCAGGCCTGAAACGTGAGCCATATCGACCAGTAAGTAAGCGCCCACTTCATCAGCGATTTCGCGGAATTTGGCCCAATCGACGATTTGTGAATAGGCTGAGAAGCCAGCAATGATCATTTTGGGCTTGTGCTCACGGGCAAGCGCCGCCACTTGGTCATAATCGATCAGCTCTTGCTCATTTAAGCCGTACTGAATGGCATTGTAGTGCTTGCCTGAGAAGCTCGGCTTGGCACCGTGGGTCAGGTGGCCGCCAGCGTCTAAGCTCATGCCTAAGATGGTATCGCCCGGCTTAACCAATGCTTGGAAAACGGCGCTGTTGGCCTGAGAACCAGAGTGCGGCTGTACGTTGACGTAGGTTGCGCCGAACAGTTGCTTGGCGTAATCAATGGCCAGATTCTCAGCGATATCAACGAATTCACAGCCGCCGTAGTAACGCTTGCCGGGGTAGCCTTCGGCGTATTTGTTGGTCAGCTGGCTGCCCTGAGCTTCGAGTACGCGGGGGCTGGCGTAGTTTTCGGAAGCAATCAGTTCGATGTGGGCTTCTTGGCGCGCCACTTCTTTTTGCATGGCATCAAACAGCACATCATCAAATCCGGCAATTGTCATATCGCGGCTGAACATCGGCAGGAACCTCGTAACGAGAAAGGGTCATCATGAAAGAAGCAAGGGCGCTATCATAACGCAGCCTGACGCGACTTTCATCGCATCCGCGTCAGGTTGTTAATGAGCGTGTTTCATGTTGTATGGGAATTATAGATCTCGCCCAGCGCACCGATAATCTTGTTTGTGCTGCAGTAGTATTAGAAGATCAGCTAATCGTAAAGACGGTCATGCACCATTTTGAATGGGAGGAAAGGTCATGAGGACGACCTATGACGAGGCCGATGATATCTTGGTACTCCATCTGTCAGAGAAACCTATTGCTAAAGAGGTTTCTCAAGACTGGCATACACATATCAGCTATGCCGAAGACGGTTCAATTGCCGAGATTGTTATCCTTGATGCATCCAAGCAAGGTGCTTGGCCTTTACTGAAAAGCCGGGCTGCTTAGCACTTGTAGGAAACAGCTTTAGCTCGCGACTGTTTGTACCTGTAGGAGGCAGCTTTAGCTCGCGACTGTTTAGGCTACCAGCCTGATGAGACTACGGTGTGCCTGCGGCACCCTTCGCCGAAATGTCGGACCACCGCTGAAGCGGCCTCCTACATTGGCCGTTTGCACCGTAGGAAGCAGCGTTAGCTCGCGACTGTTTAGGCTACTAGCCTGATGAGACTACGGGGTGCCTGCGGCACCCTTCGCCCGCTGAAGCGGCCTCCTACATTAGTGTTGGGGCTGCTCTTAGCTCGCGGCTGTTTGTACTGTAGGAGGCAGCTTTAGCTCGCGATTGTTTGAGCTGCCAGCCTGATGTGACTATGGGGGCTTACAGCCAGGCTGCATCCCAAAAGCTGTAATGGTTGATGTTGGAAACAAGCCCTGCTCGCAATGGATTACCTACGATATAGCGAGCAACCGTTTTCAAATCTTCTTCTTGGCGAATCATTCGATCATGAAACCCATCTTGCCAAATACGTTCGCCAATCCCTATAGAGACATAGCTTTTGTAACGGCGCACGGCTTCCGAAAGCTCACCTTTAAGCAGCAAAAGCCAATGTATATGATCCGGCATCACTACAAATGAAAGCGTAGTAGCTGCTTCACCAACGCGAGCATGATAGAAGCTTCTGGAAGCACAGCAGGCATTATCAAACGTGAGGAAATAGGGGTTGCGCTTTTTTGTAACAACGGTGATCAGGTAGTAACTACCTACAATAGAATTTCTTCCTTTCCGTAGCGCATGGCCTTTCTGCATGTTTTTATATTCCTCAAACGCTAACCGAAGCGGCCCCCCTACATTGGCCGTTTGCACCTGTAGGAGGCAGCTTTAGCTCGCGACTGTTTGGGCTGCCAGCCTGATGAGGCCATGGGGTGCCTATGGCACCCTTCGCCCGCTGAAGCGGCCTCCTATATTGGCTGTTTGCACCGTAGGAGGCAGCGTTAGCTCGCGACTGTTTGGGCTGCCAGCCTGTTGAGGCTATGGGGTGCCTACGGCACCCTTCGCCCGCTGAAGCGGCCTCCTACATTGGTCTTTGAGCCTGCTCTTAGCTCGCGACTGTTTGAGCTGCCAGCCTGATGTGGCTATGGGGTGCCTACGGCACCCTTCGCCCGCTGAAGCGGCCCCCCTACATTGGCCGTTTGCACCTGTAGGAGGCAGCTTTAGCTCGCGACTGTTTGGGCTGCCAGCCTGATGAGGCCATGGGGTGCCTACGGCGCCCTTCGCCCGCTGAAGCGGCCTCCTACATTGGTCTTTGAGCCTGCTCTTAGCTCGCGGCCGTTTGCACCTGTAGGAGGCAGCTTTAGCTCGCAACTGTTTGAGCTGCCAGCCTGATGTGGCTATGGGGTGCCTACGGCACCCTTCGCCCGCTGAAGCGGCCTCCTACATTGGTCTTTGGCCTGCTCTTAGCTCACGGCGCAGCCGCGGGCTTAGGGTTTCACCCAGCAGCACCATAGCAACCAGAATCGCTAGCAGCCACGGCCAATGGGCGGCAAACGAGACCTGATAAATGCCCAGGGCATCCACAAAAATCACCACAATGCCGAGCGGGCTGACGTAGCGCACCATAGCCAGCCACAGCGCGTAGGGCAGCGGTGCAAGCCCTAACTCAGCGCGGAAGCTTTCGCTTTTCAATACATAGCCTGCCAGCACCACCGTGCCCAAGCCACCTAGCGGCATCATCCAGCGCGCGGTGAGGTAGTCCAGCCAGTCGAAAAAGGTTTTGCCAGCGAGTGTCCAGTCGGCACCCAGGTTAAACGACAGCATCGCCAGGGTGCTGATTAACCACAGCACAATGCCCGTGCCCCATGAGGCTGCCGAGCGCGAGAACCCTTTGTTATCGCACAGCCAGGAAACCGTGGCTTCGACCATAGAAATCGATGACGTTAACGCTGCCATGGAAAGCATCAAAAAGAACAGAATACCGAACAGCGTGCCCAGCGGCATCGCCTGGAACGCCAGCGGCAGGCTCATAAAGATCAGCCCTGGGCCTTCGCCGGGGTTCATGCCGTTGGCGAAAATCACCGGAAAGATCGCCAGCCCCGCCATTAATGCCACGATGGTATCGGCCACCGCGACGCTGACCGCGGTGCGGCCAATCGAAGCACTTTTGGGCAGGTAACTGCCGTAGGTAAGAATCGCCCCAGAAGCCAGTGATAGGGTAAAGAACGCATGGCCTAGTGCGGCCAGTAAGCCTTCGCTGGAAAGGCTGCCCGCGTTGAACGAGAACAAAAAGCTCACCGCTGCGCCAAAGCCACCAGAAAACATGCCAAAACCAATCAGCACCACCAGCATGATGACCAGCCCCGGCATCATCCAGCTAACGCTTTTTTCAATACCCTGCTGTACGCCTTTGCCCACAATCAGCATGGTGAGCAGGGTAACAAGAGTACTCCAGAAACCAAGATTCAGCGGGTTGGCGTTGTTGGCGCCAAATACGGCGGCCATCTCATCCACGCTGTTGCCCGTTAAGCCACCGGTCAGCATCTTCCACAGATAAGAGAACGACCAGCCCGCCACCACCACGTAAAACGACAGGATCATAAAGCCGCAGAGCATGGCCATCCAGCCAACCAACGACCACGCCGAAGAACGGCCAGATTCATTGACGACCCGGCGGATCGCATCAATGGGGCTACCGCGGCCCCGACGACCAAAGGCGATTTCGGTCATCATTACCGGCACGCCCACGGCAAAAATACAGGCTAGATACACCAGCACGAAGGCACCGCCACCAAATTCCCCGGTGATATAGGGGAATTTCCAAATATTGCCCAGCCCTACCGCAGAGCCGGTGGCCGCTAACATAAACCCCCAGCGGCCTAGCCACTGAGTGCGAGGTTGCCCAGAAGAGGTCATTTGCCCTGTATCCCGTTAGAAAAAGCCGCCCATCCTAGAGGATTTCGTGGGCCATGCCCACTCACTACACACATCATGCGCACTACACGTATACGGAAGCCTTGGCGGCGGCATCAAGCCGTTGGGCGGTTTGGTCAACCTGGCGCAAACAGGCCAGCAGCACGGCACCAAGCGTCACAAAACCGCCCGCCAGCCACAGCCCAACGCCATAATGGCCAGAGGCTTCAGCCAACATGCCGGTTAAGGCCGGGGCGAAGATTTGCGCGGCACCATACGCCAGGGTCATCTGCCCCATTAAGCGTGCGGGGCTTGAGGGGTAAAGCCTACCCGCCATGGTCAGCACCAGGCTAACGCAGCCCAGGAAGGTGCTGCCGTAAAGCACGGCGCTTAGCAGCACAATCGCGGCATTAGCGGTAATGGCGGGCAGCACAATGCCCACCACTTGAATTGCCATGGCGATAATCAGCGCCCCTAAGTAACCCACCCGACGGGCAACTAAATCCCACAGCATTACTGCGGGGGCGGCGGCTAAACCGGCCAGGGCGAAGGTCCAGTTGCCCATTCCTGCCAGCAGCGGCTCACGCTCAACGATGGCCACTAAGAAGGTAGCGCTGATTACATAGCCGTAACCGGCGCAAAAGTAGGCGGCCAGCATCCAGCGCATAAACGTGCGCGTTGGCGGCATCGCGGGTTGGCTGTTCGCTGCGTGTACGCCTTCCAAAGGTTTTTCCGGGCGCGGCAGCCACCGCCACGCGGGCACCAGCAGCGCAGCACCCAGCAAACTAAAGCCCCACCACTGGGTCTGCCAACTAAACGAGAGCTGCAGCATCATTTCCACCGCGACTGCCGCAACTATCATGCCTATGCCCACGCCGGCAAAATGGATGCCCAGCTCGCCGCGCTGACGGTGCTGGATTAACCAGTGAAGAATCAGCCCCGACGCTAATAGCATGGAGGCGCTGCTGGAAAGCCCGGCCAGAAAACGCAGCCCCGCCCATACCCAGAAGTGCTCGGTGAGCGCCATGCCTGCGGTGGTTAGCACCGCCAACAGTAGCCCGCAGCGAAATAGCGTGTCTTTGATATAAACACTGCGAATGGAAGCCGCCAGCACCGCGCCCAGCATGTAGCCAGCGTAGTTAAGCGCCGCCAGCCAGCCGCCATCAGCATCGCCCATCCAGGTTTGCTGCTGCATCACCGGCAGCAGCGGTGTATAGGCAAAACGCGCCACGCCCACACACAATATTTGGCTGAACACACCCGCCAGTAGCACTTTAAAGCGCTGGGCACCTAGCGTTGCTTCGGTCATATAAAGCCCCCATCTCGTTATCTTGTGTTTGTTATATGCAATTTTCTTGAATCGATAGTACGACGTTTTAGCGCTTGCATCATCGTCCAAACGTGGCACGCCTTATCAGCGCATCTCACCGCATAATCTGGCAGACTAGAGACGACTAACCTCCACCTTGAAAAGTGAGCAAAACCAATGAGCGATACAGCAAAACCCTGGACACAGCCGATGCCCGACGCACAGTTCAAACTGATGCGCGATATTCTTGCCGCCCCAAGCCCTGTCGGCCTGGAAGCTGCGATGACTTACGGTGTACTCAAGCCGCATTTTGAGAGCTTTGCGCCTAAAAGCTGGCACCTTCACCAGTTCAAAGGCAACGCGGGCGTTGTGTTAGACACCCACCCCGACCGCGACGATATGTTCAAAGTCATGATCATCGGCCATGCGGATAAAATCCGTATGCAGGTGCGCTCGATTGGTGACGACGGCAAGATCTGGATCAACACCGATTCTTTTCTGCCCACCGTGCTGATTGGCCATGAAGTGAAGCTGTTTAGCGAAGACCCAGACGCCCCCGGCAGCTACCGCTGCATTGAAGGCGGCACCGTGGAAGCGCTGGGTGCCATTCACTTTTCAGACCCTGCCCAGCGCGATGGCAGCAAAGGCCTGAAAAAAGAACAGATCTACCTGGACCTACAGATCCACGGCGAAAATAAAAAGCAACAGGTGTTGAACCTGGGTGTGCGCCCTGGCGATTCAATTATTTTCGACCGCCCTATCCGCCCTGGCTTTAGCCCCAATACCTTTTACGGCGCGTACCTGGACAACGGCTTGGGCTGTTTTGTCACCACCGAAGTAGCCCGCTTAATTGCCGAAGCAGGTGGCACCAAAAATGTGCGCGTGCTGTTTGCGATTGCCAGCTACGAAGAGATTGGCCGTTTCGGCAGCCGCGTGATGGCGGGTGAAATGAAGCCGGATGCCTTGATTGGCGTTGACGTCAACCACGACTACGTGGCTGCGCCCGGCATCGGCGACAAGCGTATGCAGCCGTTAGAGATGGGCAAAGGCTTCACCATGGCGGTGGGTTCGATTGCCAGCGAACAGCTCAACCGCATTATTGCTACCGCCGCTAAAGCGCATGGCATCCCTCTGCAGCGCGATATTGTTGGCGTGGATACGGGTACCGATGGCATGGCAGGCGTATTGGCGTCAATCGACAGCGCCGCCACTTCGATTGGTTTCCCCATTCGCAATATGCACACCATCTCAGAAACCGGCCATACCCAGGATGTGCTGGCGGCGATTCACGCCTTAACGCACACCCTGCAAGCGCTTGACGGCCTGCCAGATTTACAGCGTGAATTCCTGGATAACCACCCGCGCTTAGACCAGGCAAGCCCGCTGACTCACCAAGGCAGCGACAAGCCGGAAAGTGAGGGCGATGACAGCAAAGACGAGAGCACGGAAAGCGACCAAAGCACTGCGAGTATCCAAAGTAGGGAAAGTAACCACAGCAAGAAGACCAAGAAAAAAGCGAAAAAATAAAACGAGCATATAAAAAACGTATAAAAAAGCAGCCCCGGCCATTGCCTGGCCGGGGTTTTAGGAAGGCCTAGAGGCCGAAACCCAAGGAAAAGGCCGTTCTGTTTCTTCGCCAGCGTGTGAAATACCGCAATGGCGACTAGACTGCAGAATACTCAAAACTCAAAGGAAGAGAAAAATGCCATCCACGACTACCATCGTCGTCATCATTGTTATCCTTGTGGCTGTATTGGGCATTGGTTTTAGCGGCGTGCTGCCTTTTTAGCAACCATTTACCTGTAGTTACTTGTCTATAGTTATTTATCTGTAGCTGCTTACTAGCTTAACTATCAGTTTAGCTTTTGGCTTAAATATGGGTGCTGAAAGCTATTTTTCGAGCTGCCTATTAAGTGGGTAGCCACCCTCCCCCCTGAAGCCAACCCATCTGCGCCGCCCCTTTCGCTTCTGCTCTTCTGCTCGCCTCTGTACTTTCGTGCCTCTGAGCCCTCTATAAAAATCATCATGGCTTTGACATAGATCAAGCTGCGACCACTTGCCTCGTGTTCTCAAGCGAAAAGACGTCTATGCTTTCCATTCACGATTTAAGTTATTACGTTAGAGGAAAATGTTATGAAAAAGACCTTGATGCCAACACTGGCCGCACTAGGAATCACCATGACATTAGGCGTTGCGCCTTCCTTTGCAGAGGAGGTTGAGGCTTACCGCGAAACATCGCTGGGTCTCTATGTTTCGGCTATTGAGGCCAATGAACTTCTGCAGCAAAACGATCGTGCTGTACTGATTGATGTTCGCGACCCCATCGAGGTCAAGTTTACTGGTTTCGCCGAACCTACCGATATCCATGTGCCTTGGGTGCTGGCCGACCGCGATAATTTCGATGAAGACGCCAAGACGTGGCCGATGGTTAAGAACACTGACTTCGAAGCGCAGGTAAAAGCGGCCATAGAAGCACAGGGCGCCAGCAAGGATGATCCGATTATTGTCATGTGCCGTTCTGGTGCCACCCGCAGCGCCCCCGCTGCCGATGCCATTACCGATATGGGCTACAGCGAAGTCTACTCGGTGACCGACGGTTTCGAGGGGGGAACGCTAAAAGAAGGTAACTCAAAGGGCGTTCGGGCGCTGGACGGCTGGCGTAATTCGGGCCTTCCCTGGAGCTATGACATCAACCCTGACGTTGCCTGGCACCCTGCCGATTAATATTCCGACACCTGGCTCAGCTGCTTTAACTGGCTCAGCCGCTTTAAGTAGTTGAGCCAGAGACATTGACCAAGACCGACATTAACCAAGAACGACATTAACCAAGAACGACAAGGTGACCCTATGACGATTATCCGTAGAAAAAACAACCCAATGCTGACACTGGCAGCCGCTACCGCTGCTATCGCTTTTTCAGGCTTCGCAATGGCCGACAATCACGGCGGCGAAGAACAGAAAGATCAAGCCTTAGTGATGCTTTCCAGCAGCTCACTGCAGACCCAAGGCATGGCCATGATTCTTTCCAGCGCCATGCAGCAGCAAGGCACCAGCCTGCATATACTGCTGTGTGATGCCGCCGGTGATTTGGCCGTTGAGGGTTATGAAAGCAGCGAGGCCATCAATACACCGCCGAGTAACCCGGCAGGCCAGGTCAAACCCGAAGGTATTCTTAGCATGCTGTTAGAAAATGGTGCCAACGTGGATGTGTGTGCCATCTACCTACCTAACAGCGAAAATGAGCAAGACAATCTTCTTGAGGGCGTGGGCGTTGCGGCTCCTGGCCCCATAGCGGAAATGATGCGTGATCCGTCCATTCCTGTTTTCAGCTTTTAATTTTCGGCAAATTCTTTACAAACTCAGTGAGATAAGGAGTTCGGTATGAGTAGCAATGTAGGTGGTATCGATAAGATCTTACGTATTGTGGTGGGGATTGTACTGATAGTGCTGGCGCTGACAGGCACTATTGGGGTGTGGGGCTGGATCGGCGTATTGCCGCTAGCCACTGGCTTATTTAACTTCTGCCCCGCCTATAAGCTACTGGGCATTAATACCTGCAAGATTAAATAGCCGCTAGCCGTCGGCCGTAGAAAAAACGCTTGCCTCACGCGCTGAGGCAAGCGTTTTACTTGATATCAAGCCTTAAAAAAGCTTTTGCATACAAAACAGCTTCCATATACAAAACAGCCAGTTAGCCGCTCAACATTAAGTGAGCATTAAGAAACTGGCGCTAATCCATTGACACATATCAACTTTTCCCTACAACCAAAGGCGTATGCTTAGCGCATTGTCATCGTTCGCCCTGTGAACGGCATTTTTCACCCGCTCATTTTTTTATAAACCCCATTTTTATAAACCCTGCTTATCAGCTAAGGAGGCGTTATGGACGCCATACGCCGGTCGTTATTAGGCCAGCTGGCTCGCCTAAGTGCGGGCGCTGCGCTAGTGCCACTATCTAGCCTTGCCCACGCGGGTATCAATCAGCAGCCTGCCCGTCGAGAAGGCGACCCCACCAAACGCTACGGGATGCTGATTGATCTTCGCCAGTGCATTGGCTGCCAGGCTTGCACGGTGTCGTGTCATATCGAAAACGCTGCACCGCTGGGCCAATTTCGTACCACGGTTTCTCAATACGAAGTACAGCATCAGGAAACCGGTGAGCTGGCGACCTTTATGCTGCCACGGCTGTGCAACCATTGCGAAAACCCTCCCTGCGTGCCGGTTTGCCCGGTTGAAGCCACCTACCAACAGCAAGATGGCATTGTGGTTGTTGATAGTGACCGCTGCGTGGGCTGCGCTTATTGCGTTAACGCCTGCCCTTACGACGCACGCTTTATTAACGAACGCACCCAAACCGCTGATAAATGCACCTTCTGCGCGCACCGCTTAGAAGCAGGGCTACTGCCCGCCTGTGTCGAAAGCTGCGTGGGTGGGGCGCGCATTATTGGTGATATGCGTGACCCGGATAGCCAAATCAGCCGCATGATGCGCGAGCACCGCGATGCCTTAATGGTGCTTCAGCCAGAAAAAAATACCATTCCCCAGGTGTTTTACCTCGGCATGGATGAGCGCTTCACCACGCGACCCACGGCAGAACCCGTGGCACTTGAAGTACTCGACCCACACGGTCAGGAGATGGGCTATGAATTCCACCATTGAGCTACTGGCACCGCGCTATGACATCGCCTGGTACCCCTGGGCGGTACAATACTTTTTTATGATTGCCATCTCGTATGCCAGCCTGTGGCTAGCGGCCCCCGCGCTGGTATTCGGCAAAAAAGCTTGGCTACCCACCGCCCGCCTGGCGCTTATTGCTTCGGTCAGCACCGCGCTGGTGGCCCCTGTGGCACTGCTAGCCGACCTACACCAACCGCTGCGTTTCTGGCACTTTTATGCCTACGCCAACACCCACTCATGGATGTCGATTGGCAGTGTGGTGCTACCGCTTTATCTGCTCAGCGTGTTGGGCCTTGCCTGGCTGGCTTGGCGCCCCGCGCTACAGGAGCAGCGCAACGCCCCCGGGCTTAGCGGGCTGCTCGCCAAGTGGCTGAGTTTTGGCAATGGCGCAACGCCTAAAGCGTTGGTAGCCGTGGTTGGCCTGGCCGCGCTGGTGATTTCCAGCAGCATTATGCTCTACACCGGGGCAGAGCTTGCCATTGTTAAGGCGCGCCCCTTGTGGAACACCGTATGGCTGCCGCCCATGCTAGTGGCCACTGGGTTTATCGCCGCCGCCGGGCTGGTGTTAGTACTTAACCGAGTAAGCGGGCTAGGTTCACAGGCCGCTATTCGCCAGATGCTGTATGTACTGCTGGCAGCCTGCGCGGCGGCAGGGCTGATCGCGACAAGCTGGTTTTTAGATGGCGTTAATGCCCAAGTTGGCTCGGTGGCTGCCGCGCTGGAATCCGTGCGCCATAGCCCTTCCTGGCGCAGCACTGCGCTATGGGGAGGCATTACCGGTATCGCTCTATTTGCGGCCGTTATCGTGCTACTAACACGCTCACCCCAGCGCCAACCTACTCTTTTTGCCTGGGCGTGGCTGCTGGGGCTGGTGGCCATTCACATGGGCTGGATGTTCCGCTGGGTGGTATTGATGGATGTTCAGCATGTGGCGCGTAACAGTGCAGGCTTCCACCACTATGGCATTCCCGCTGGCTCTTCCGGCATCTTGGGTATTGTCGGCACCTTTGGCCTGTGGCTCGCCGCGATTTTGCTGATTGAACTGTTTATGCCCTGGCGGCAAGCCCAGCAAGGCGGCACTTCTCTCGATGCCCAGGCGTCCAGTGACGCTATTGCGGCTACCAATGACTCTCTGAATACTAAACAAGGAGCGCCTAACCATGGCTAAGTCTGCTCAAGACCCCTCACGCCGCCGGTTTTTAAAAGGCGCCGCTGCCGCAGGCGGTGCCGCCACCTTTGCAGTGGGCTATGCTGACCCGCTGGCCAAAATGGCCAAAGGCGTGACCGGCAGCGCGGGTGAAAAACCCAAGCACAATATTCATGGCAACTCGCTAACACCGGAGTATCGCGTTGATTTAGACACCGGCGAGCTCACCCTCACCCCCGACCAGCGGGTCGCCTTTACCATTTGCTACGGCTGCACCACACAGTGCGGCGTGCGGGTACGCGTTGATGACACCCAGGGCGAAGTGCTGCGGGTTTCGGGCAACCCTTACCATCCGCTTTCGGCAGATGACCACCTGCCCATGCGCACCCCCGTAGCCGAAGCGCTGCGCAGCGTTAGTGCCTACGGCGGCCAAGGCCAGGTCAACCGTTCTACCGCCTGCGCCCGCGGCAACGCGATGATGAGCCAAATCACCAACCCGTTCCGGGTCGACCACTGCCTTAAACGGGTAGGCGAACGCGGCAGCCGTGAGTGGCAGAAAATTTCCTTCGAGCAGCTGATTGAAGAAATCTGCGAAGGCGGCGATCTGTTTGGCGAAGGCCAGGTAGAAGGCCTGCGTGATATTCGCGACCACGACACGCTGATTGACCCTGAAAACCCGGAATATGGCCCCAAGGCTAACCAGCTAATGGTGATGGAAGCCACCGACTACGGGCGCTCAGAGCTACTCAAACGCTTTACCCTCAACGCCTTTGCGACGCGCAACTATGGCCACCATGGCGCTTACTGTGGCTTAGCGTTTCGTATGGGTTCTGGGGCGGTGATGAACAACATCGTCACCAACTCCCACGTCAAGCCTGATATCCAGAACGCACGGTTTATCATGTATATCGGCTGTGCGCCCAGCCAAGCGGGTAACCCGTTTAAACGCCAGGGCCGCTTGATTGCCCAGGCGCGAGCCGCCGGAACGCTAGAGTACGTAGTCATTGACCCCGCGTTGAATGCCGCTACCTCGCATGCCGCCGACAATAACCATTGGGTGCCCATTCGCCCCGGCACCGATAGCGCCTTTGCCATGGCGGTGATTCAGTGGCTGCTGGATAACCAAGGCTACGCTAGCGATTTCCTCGCCCTGCCCGGCAAAGCCGCCGCTGATGCTGCTGGTGAAACCACTCACTCCAACGCCACGCATTTGGTGATTGATACCTTCGAGCACCCCCGCCGGGGCTACTTTTTACGCGCCAGCGACCTTGGCCTCGCGGAAGCTGGCAGTGATGCAGACACCCCCGTTGTGGTAGCCGACGGTGAACTTGCGCTAAGCGAAGAGGTGATGGCTGCCGAGCTGTTTGCCGAGCGCCCGGTAATGTTGGCCGATGGCACCACGGTAACGGTCAAAACCAGCCTGACGCTGCTGCGTGAATCTGCTAATGAGTACGACCTGGACGCCTACGCTGAACATTGCGGCATTCCCAAAGCGACGATTATTGACCTCGCTCGCCGCTACGCCAGCCATGGTAGAAAAGCTGCGGTTAACTGCCACGGCGGCATGATGTCGGGCAACGGCTTTTACGCCGCGTTCGGTGTGCAAATGCTCAACCTGCTAGCAGGCAACTACAACATGAAAGGCGGCAGCGCGGTGGGTGGTGGCACCTACAGCGGCACGGGAGCAGGCCCGCGCTACGATTTAGCCAACTTCCCCGGCAAGCGCGGTCCTCAAGGCGTGTTCCTTTCCCGCTCACGCTTCCCTTATGAAAAATCATCGGAGTACCAACGCAAGGTCGCCGCTGGCGTGAACCCTTACCCGGCCAAAGCACCGTGGCGCTCATTAGCACCGCCTACGCTCACCGAGCATTTACCTTCCGCACTAGATGGTTACCCCTACCCCATCAAAGCGGTGATTGGTTGTATGGCCAACCCGATTTATGGCCAAGCGGGCCTGAAAGGCGTGATTGTCGATAAGCTCAAAGACCCCAAACGGCTGGGGTTGTTTGTCGCTGTCGATGGGTTTATCAACGAAACTAACCGCTACGCCGACTACATCGTGCCCGATTCGGTGATGTACGAAGTATGGGGGTTTACGGGTTCATGGAAAGGCACCCTGGGCAAGCTGACGACCGCCTGCTGGCCAGTGGTGGAACCGCGCCAGCAGAAAACCGCCGAAGGTGAGCCGGTTTCCATGGACAGCTTCTTTATTGCCGTGGCCAAGCGCCTGGGGCTGCCTGGTTTTGGCGACAACGCCATTCCCGATGCCGAGGGCAACCTGCACCCGCTTAATCGTGCTGAAGACTACTATTTGCGCGCCGCCGCCAATATCGCCTTTCAAGACGATCCGCTGCCGGAAGCCAATGACGCTGATGTTGCCCATGGCGGTATTGCGCCATTGCTGCCCAAGCTTGAACGCACGCTGAAAGCCGCCGAGCGCAAGCGCGTGGCCTACCTTTACGCACGTGGCGGGCGCTTTGAAGATGCCAGCGAACACTTTGTTGGCGAGCACTTGAAGCACCAATGGAAACAGACCTTATGCGTTTACAACGAAGCGGTAGGCACCAGCATTGACACCACGAACGGCCTGCCAAACCGTGGTGTACCGTGTCATTCGCTACCTAAAATGGCCAACAAGCAGACCATGCGCGAGGTGTTTTCAGAACAGGAATGGCCGCTGCTGGCGTTCTCGTTCAAATCTAACCTGATGAATTCCTATGCCATCGGCAACGAACGGCTGCGGATGATCAAGCCTTACAACCCAGTGCAAATGCACCGCCAAGACGCCGAGCGCTTTGGCATTCAGCACGGCGACACCATTCGCATTGAAAGCCCCGGCGGCAGCGTGGTGGGGCTAGCGTTGGTCAGCGAAAGCGTAGTGCCCGGTGCTTTGGGTATCGAACACGGCTACGGTCATAAAGATTTAGGTGCCACGCCGCATATTATTGATGGGCAATCTCAGCCGGATATGCCGTGGATGCGGGCGGGTATCAACATCAACGACCTGGGCTTTAAAGACCCAACGCGGGATGTCGACGGCACCTGGCTAGAACCCATCAGCGGTGCCAGCGTGCGCCAAGGCCTACCGGTTAGGGTGAGCCGAATCTAGCCGATACAGGTATAACCCAGATGGCCAGGATCAATCTCATACAATTGTGACTGGCCATTTTGCGTTAAGCATGACAAATAAGCGCACCAACAGTGGTTCTTGAATAGCTATTGAGATGACCGCTGTTACTGGGCAAGATCAAAAGCAAAGCCACAGATTGAAATGTCCCGGAAGGGAGGGCCGTCCAAAAGCATCCTGTGCGTTTCGGTGGCAGCCAAAACTAAAGCATGGCTGGGGGATAAACCACCCAAACGATAGACACAAAAAAGCCGCTGAAATCAGCGGCTTAATCTATATTCTGTGGCGGAGGGGGAGGGATTCGAACCCTCGAAGCCTTACGACTTACACACTTTCCAGGCGTGCTCCTTCGACCACTCGGACACCTCTCCACATTTTAGCTCTGTTGAAAGGCTGAACCTTTCTCGACAGAACGGCGCATATACTATGGGCTAAGCCTCGAAATAGCAAGCCTTTTCAGGCTTTTTAGGCGGTTCCGCTAATGCTCTGGCAACACGGCGTAGCTGCCGCTGGCTTCCAGGCAGAGTGTCTCGCCACAGTAGAGCTTTTGGGTCAGCGCAATGCGCCCTTTGCCGCGCTCAGCGAGCTTGTTGGCAAGTTGAGCGGGGCCTTCTGGCGCGGCTGGCGTGCATATCAAGCGGTAGTCGCCTGTGACCGGCGCGAGAAAGCGCTGGCTGGCCTCAGCGACCACCACGTCGCGCGCCAGGCCGCGTTCGCGCAGCCATAGCGTGATCCAGCACCAGCCTTGCAGCGTGGTTTGCGCCGTGAGCGCGCCACCGAAGCCTGTGCCTTTATCGTTAAGGTTCGGCACTATTGCCAGCTGCCACGTTAGCGCATCGCCTTGGCGCGTCATCTTGCTAATGCCCAGCGCACTCACCATAGGAATGGCATCACTCAGCCACTGCTGAAAGGCGACCAAGTCCTCTGGCTGGTCTTCTGGCTGGTTTTCTGGCAAGGCCAAGCGCGGGTGAGGCACGCCTGGTTGACGCGATGCATTCATGGTTAGTCCCAGCGCTCCACAAAATCAGCAACGTTATGCTGCACCACCGGCTTGTGGCGGCCACCCAGGGTGCCTAGGTAGATAAACGCAACAACTTCGTCGTGTTCATCCAGGCTTAGCCCTTTACGAACCACGGGGTCAAAGGCGTACTTGCCGCTGCGCCACATTGCACCTAAGCCTAGCGCGTGGGCGGCCAGTAGAATGCCGTGGGCGGCGCAGCCAGCGGAAATCACCTGCTCAATTTTGGGTACTTTTTCGAGCTCGGGCGTGACCTTGGCGATCACGGCAATGATCATCGGTGCCCGCAGTGGCTTTTTGCGCGCGGCGTTAAGCGTGTTGTCGTCAGCGCTTGGGTTTTCCTGGAACTCGGCCTCGGCAAACAGCTCGCCCAAGCGCTCGCGCCCTTCCCCGCTGAACTCGATAAAGCGCCAGGGACGCAGCTCTTTATGATCGGGTGCCCGCAAAGCCGCCTGATAAATAGCGCTGAGCTGTTCGGCGCTGGGCGCTGGTTCCATTAGCTTGCCCATTGAGCTACGTTCGTGAAGCAGCGTGAGTGCGTCCATTAATAACTCCAAATCCAATCGTGTGAGGCTAGTGTAGCACCGTCGTTTTTAGCACTGGTTTTTAGCACCTCGTTTTTTTAGCACTGCCGCTACTGCCTTGCTAGGCGCAGCGGCGTAGGCGGCGTTAGCCCGGGCGTTGCGCGCCAGGGGCTAATATCCAGCCCGCCGCGCCGCACGTAACGTGCCAGCACCAATAGCTGCGTTGGTTTTGCCTGAGTCATTATGTCGGTAAAAATGTGCTCAACGCAGTGCTCGTGGAAATCCTGGTGCTGACGAAACCCGATCAGGTAACGCAGCAGCCCTTCGCGGTCAATTTTGGGCCCTTTATAGCGAATCAGCACGCTGCCCCAATCCGGCTGGCCGGTAACGGGGCAGTTGGATTTCAGCAAGTGGGAGTAAAGCGTCTCTTCAACGATCTCCTCGCCTGCCGTTAGGTAAGCGCTGCTCGGCGTGTAATCGCTGACGGCGATATCTAGATCGTCCAAGCATTCGCCCGGCAGGTGCCGTGGTGAAAGCTCTGGGGCGTCGACATTAAAAAGCTCAACGCTCACCTCGGCACCCGCTGCAATGGAGAGATCATTGGCGAGCGTTTGCATCACGTCTTCACGGCTATAAAAGCGGGTTTGGTTGAAGCTATTGAGGTAGAGCTTCCAGGATTTAGACTCAATCAGATAGGGCGAGGCTGCCGGCAGGCGAAAGCGCGCCACGGCGACGATAGGCTTGCCGCGCGCGTTCAGCCAGGAAACCTCAAAGGCGTGCCATTCGTCTTCCCCTACAAACGGCAAAGCGCCTTCTTCTATACCTAGCGGAGCCCGGTTAGCCGCGCGGGGAATAGGGTATAAAAGCCCCGCGTCATACTGCTCAGGATAGGCGGAATCGCGCCCTAACGGCGCGTGCTCTAACGTGTCTGGGCGATGTGCCATTGTATAAAAGCTCTCTTCTCAAGCAGATTGATGCGCCTAGCTGCGGATACCTTTGCCGCGTTCCAGCATTGCCAGCGCAATACTAAACAGCGCGATAATAAAGGCAAAAATGGCAGCCAACGCCCAACCAACGGGAATATCCGAGACGCCCAGGAAGCCGTAGCGGAAAACGTTAACCATGTACAAAATAGGGTTGAGCATGGAAACGCCCTGCCAGAAATCGGGCAGCATGGAGATTGAGTAAAACACCCCACCCAGGTAGGTCAGCGGTGTCAGAATAAACGTCGGCACGATGGAAATGTCGTCAAACTTGTTGGCCAGCAAGGCGTTAATAAAGCCGCCAATGGAGAACAGCGCCGAGGTAAGTACCACAACCAACACGGTGAGCAGCGGATGCTCCATGGTTAAGCGAGTAAAAAACAGCGACACCACGGTCACAATCAGCCCTACCCCCAAGCCACGGGCCATGCCGCCTAAAACAAAGCCGGATAAAATCACCCAGTTGGGCATGGGCGATACCATCATTTCTTCAATCGAACGCTGAAATTTATTCGAGAAGAAACTAGAGGCCACGTTGGAATAGCTGTTGGTGATGACGGACATCATGATCAGCCCAGGGATAATAAAATCCATATAGCTAAAGCCGCCCATATCACCAATGCGCGAGCCGATCAGGTTACCAAAAATGATGAAGTACATCGTCATGGTGATCGAGGGTGGCAGCAAGGTTTGCGGCCAAATGCGCGTAAAGCGCTTGATCTCTTTTAACAGCAGCGTCCACAGGGCGATCAAGGTTTGCCTGGCATTCATGCGCGCACCTCCTTCTTCTCTGCGCGCGGGTCTATCGCGGCTTGGTCGTCGCCTTCTACCATCGACACGAACATCTCCTCAAGGCGGTTGGCCCGGTTGCGCATGGAAACAACGTCAATGCCCTGTTCACTCAATGCGTTGAACACATCGTTTAATCGTTGGCCGCGATGCACCAACAGCGAAAGCTGGGTAGGCTCCAGCTGAGTCAGCTCAAAGCCTTCAATCTTAGGCACCTCTGCGACGGGCTCAGCCAAATCAAACAGGAACGTTTCGGTGTCAAGCTCAGCCAGTAACTCACGCACGCTGGTATTACGCACAATGTTGCCGTTATTGATAATCGCCACATTGCGGCACAGGCTTTCGGCTTCTTCCAAGTAGTGAGTGGTGAGGATAATGGTGGTGCCTTCGTCTTGGTTAATCCGCCGCATGTATTCCCACATGCTGCGCCGCAGTTCGATATCCACCCCGGCGGTTGGCTCATCCAGAATCAGTAATTTAGGGCGGTGCATCAGCGCCCGAGCAATCATCAGGCGGCGCTTCATACCGCCAGAGAGCATCCGCGCATTGCCGTTGCGTTTTTCCCACAGGCCAAGGTCGGTCAACAGTTGCTTGGCGCGGGGCAAGGCCTCGCGGCTGGTCATGCCGTAATAGCCCGCCTGGGCCAGCACGATATCCAGCACTTTCTCGAACTGATTGAAGTTGAACTCTTGAGGCACCACGCCTAGCTGATATTTAGCTTTGGCGAAGTCTTTATCGACATCAATGCCAAAAATGGAGACCTTGCCCGCCGTTTTTTGCACCAGCGAGCAGACCACGCCTAACGTGGTGGATTTACCGGCGCCATTGGGGCCCAACAAAGCAAAAAAATCGCCCTGCTGGACATCAAGATCAATGCCTTTAAGCGCCTGAAAGCCGTTACCGTACACTTTGGTAAGGCCACGGATCGACAATGCCGGTTCGGCCATGGACATGTCCTGTCAGCAAAAATAAGAAGAGAAAGTAAATCATTAGGGCGCAAACATTTTTTTCAAGGTGGGCAACCCACCCAAGCGCCAGACACGCAAATAGTGACGCCCAGCAAATAGCTGTCGCATCATAGAAATATAAGGAAGATGACTACTTGAAGCGCTTGGAGCGGGAAAGGAGATTCGAACTCCCGACCCTCGCCTTGGCAAGGCGATGCTCTACCACTGAGCTATTCCCGCAACGCAAACTGGACTGCAAACAGCAACATGGCGTCCCATAGGGGGTTCGAACCCCTGTTACCGCCGTGAAAGGGCGGTGTCCTAGGCCACTAGACGAATGGGACTTTATAGACGTATGACTACTGGAGCGGGAAAGGAGATTCGAACTCCCGACCCTCGCCTTGGCAAGGCGATGCTCTACCACTGAGCTATTCCCGCTTATAAAACGCTTACTGCCTATTGCTTTACTTTTAGTATCGGAGGTGGCGTCCCATAGGGGGTTCGAACCCCTGTTACCGCCGTGAAAGGGCGGTGTCCTAGACCACTAGACGAATGGGACACAATAAGCACCTAAAGTGCTTGGAGCGGGAAAGGAGATTCGAACTCCCGACCCTCGCCTTGGCAAGGCGATGCTCTACCACTGAGCTATTCCCGCATTCCGATACCTAACGATTTAAGTGGCGTCCCATAGGGGGTTCGAACCCCTGTTACCGCCGTGAAAGGGCGGTGTCCTAGACCACTAGACGAATGGGACGTTACATTGCCTCGTCGAGGTGGCGCGTATGTTACTCACACCGCATTGTGCTGTCAAGCACCCTGCTATTGAACTGGCATACCGCCCTATAATCGCCCATGCTGAAACTCCGCATGGTTAAGTGATGTCACTACGCTAGTGAGACTCAACCCACTGGGTCTCAGCGATGCTAACAAAGATGCAAGAAGAAAAGATGCAAGAAGAAAAGAGGAATACAAGCATGGCAAAAATAGAAAAATCCCCTGACGAATGGCAACAGCAGCTAACGCCTGAACAGTACCGCGTTGCGCGCGAAAAAGGCACCGAGCGCCCTTTCTCCGGCGACTACCAGGTGAGCGATGCACAAGGCATTTACCACTGCGTTTGCTGCCACGCGCCGCTGTTTGAAAACGAGCACAAGTTTGACGCTGGCTGCGGCTGGCCAAGCTTTGATCGGCCATTGGGCACCCGTTGCGTTGAGGAACACCTAGACACCACCCTCGGCATGCAGCGCACCGAAGTGGTCTGTTCCCACTGCGATGCTCACCTGGGCCATGTGTTCCCCGATGGGCCGCCGCAGACTACCGGCCTGCGCTACTGCATTAACTCAGTATCGTTGGAGTTTCACCCTGACGAGTAATCGCCGCTAAATCCTCACACGGAAAACCGGCAAGGCGGGCGCCATCTGTTAGAATGGCCGCCCGCTTTTTTGTGCTTGTATTTACTGTGCTTGTAGGAGAGACCCATGCTCGGCTGGTTCCCCGGACATATGAACAAGGCCCGCCGCCAGATCAAGGAGGTGCTGCCAGAAATTGACGTCGTGATCGAGGTACTCGATGCGCGCCTACCCTACTCCAGCGCCAACCCGATGCTGGCCGAGCTAACGCGCCACAAGCCGGTGCTGAAAATTCTCTCCCGCGCTGATCTCGCCGACCCAGAGCGCACGGCCGAGTGGGTCGCTTATTTCGATGCCCAAGAGAACATGCGCGCCCTGGCGGTGACCACCACCAATACCCGCGAGCTAAAGAAAATTCCCAAGCTGTGCCATGAGCTAGCCGGTGCCGTGCGCGCCGACCGCGATGTTCGCGTGATGGTGATGGGCATTCCTAACGTGGGTAAATCCACGCTGATTAACGGCTTGGCCGGGCGTAAAATCGCCAAAACCGGCAATGAGCCTGCGGTCACCAAGCGCCAGCAAAAGGTGCGCATTGATGGCCGTGTCGCGCTTACTGACACCCCTGGGGTGCTATGGCCAAAAATTGAAGACCAGGCCAGCGCCTATCGCCTGGCCGCCACCGGAGCCATTCGCGATACCGCCATTGAGTACACCGATGTAGCGATTGTCACCAGTGCGGAGCTAGCCAAGCGCTACCCCGAAGCGCTCACTGAGCGCTATAAGCTCAAAGTACTGCCGCCTTACGCCGCGCCGGATATTCCCCACGATATTGATGCAGATGGCCCGAAAAAGCCTGATTTTCTCGCTATCGCTGGCTTTGATGGCAACGCCATTTTAAAAGATATCGCCGCCCGCCGCGGCGGCCTGCGCCCTGGCGGTGCGGTGGATCTACATCGCGGCGCGGAAGTGCTGCTGCACGAACTACGCGATGGCAAGCTGGGCAGGCTAACGCTTGAAACCCCTGCGGATATTCCACCGCCGCCGGTGCAAAACGACGAAGACAATCAACCACTTTCCGACGCATAATGGCCTGAACGCTCTATCAGCCGAAGACGGCTTACCTGCTTTTGAATACCCTTGGGCCTCTAGCTACTTTTGGACAAACACCTCATGGATACCCCGCAGACGCACGAATTACCACCGCTGAAGAAATCTCATAAGCTGCACAATGTCTGCTACGACATTCGCGGCCCGGTGCTCGACCACGCCAAGCGTTTGGAAGAGGAAGGCCAGCGCATTCTCAAACTCAACATTGGCAACCCTGCGCCGTTTGGTTTTGAAGCGCCAGAAGAGATCCTTCAAGACGTGATGCGTAACCTGCCCACGGCCCAAGGCTACTGCGACTCCAAAGGGCTTTACTCCGCCCGTAAAGCCATTATGCAGGAGTGCCAGCGTAAGCAGGTTCCAGGGGTTGGTATTGAGGATATTTTCATCGGCAACGGCGTTTCTGAGCTGATTGTGATGGCCATGCAGGCGCTGCTTAACGACGGCGATGAAGTGCTCATTCCGGCGCCGGACTACCCGCTATGGACCGCCGCCGCCCACCTTTCTGGCGGCCATGCGGTGCACTACCTGTGCGACGAACAAGCCGACTGGACGCCTGACATGGCAGACATTCGCGCCAAGGTCACCAGCCACACGCGCGCCATTGTGCTAATCAACCCCAACAACCCCACCGGCGCGGTGTACCCGCCCGCGGTGGTGAAAGAGGTGCTTGAGATCGCCAAGCAGCACAATTTGGTAGTGTTCTCTGACGAGATCTACGACAAAATTTTGTATGACGGCGTTGAACATACGGCTACCGGCGCACTGGCGGACGACGACCAGCTGGTCATCACCATGAACGGCCTCTCCAAAAGCTACCGCTGTGCGGGCTTTCGCTCGGGCTGGATGATTATTTCCGGCACCCTGGCCAAGCTAAACGCTCAGGACTATATCCAGGGGCTTAATATGCTGGCCTCCATGCGGTTATGCGCCAACGTACCCGCCCAACACGCGATTCAAACCGCACTGGGTGGCTATCAGTCGATCAACGATTTAATCCTGCCCGGTGGGCGGCTGCTGGCCCAGCGCGATATCACCGTTGAGAAACTGAATGCGATTCCCGGCGTTTCCTGCGTGAAACCCAAAGGCGCGCTGTACGCGTTTCCGCGGCTCGACCCCAAGGTTTTTAATATCAAAGATGATCAGCAGATGGTGCTGGATTTACTGCTTCAAGAAAAAATCTTACTGGTGCAGGGCACGGCCTTTAACTGGCCCGAGCCAGACCATGTGCGCATCGTAACGCTGCCTTGGGCCGACCAGCTCGGTGATGCGCTCGACCGCTTTGCCAATTTCTTGTCGCGCTACCGGCAGTAAAAAACGCCATGACTTGAAACTGCCATGAACAGTGCGTATCTAAACAACCATTCTATAACCCATTTGACTGACCGTTTTTAAACCGGCTTCTAAACGATTAGGGAGTACCTGCACGATGATGCGAATTTTGCTGTTTTTAGGCACCAACATAGCAGTCTTGCTGGTCGCCAGTATCACTCTGCGCCTGCTAGGTGTTGAAGGCTACCTGCGCGGCCAGGGCATTAATTTCACCAGCCTGCTGATTTTCTGCTTTATTTTCGGCATGGTTGGCTCATTGATCTCGCTGTTCATTTCCAAATGGATGGCCAAGCGCTCAACCGGCACGGTGATTATCGAAACGCCCTCCAATTCCACCGAACAGTGGTTGTTGGATACCGTCGCGGAGCTTTCCCGCGAGGCAGGTATTAAAACCCCGGAAGTCGGTATCTTCCCGGCTCAGCAATCCAACGCGTTTGCTACCGGCTGGAACAAGGATGATGCGCTGGTGGCCGTCTCTGCCGGCTTACTCAACCGTATGCGCCCGGAAGAAGTACGCGCGGTACTGGCCCACGAAATTGGCCACGTCGCCAACGGCGACATGGTGACCCTGGCGCTGATTCAAGGCGTGGTGAACACCTTCGTCATGTTCTTTGCTCGCGTAGTGGCGCATTTAGTCGATAACTTCCTGAAAAGCCGCAGCGATGGTGAAGGCGGCCTAGGCTTTATGGGCTACTTTGCGGTGGTTATGGTCGCTGAGATTGTGTTTGGGGTGTTGGCATCGGCCATCGTCGCCTGGTTCTCGCGCTACCGCGAATACCGCGCCGATGAAGCGGGCGCTCGCCTGGCCGGCACCAATGCCATGGTCAGCGCGCTGGCACGTTTGAAAACCGAAACCGAAATGCCCGATCAAATGCCCGATACGCTGCGCGCTATGGCCATCACCAAAGGCCAAACGCGTTCGCTGCTGGAGAAAATGTTCGCCAGCCACCCGCCGCTAGATGAGCGTATCCGCGCACTAAAAGAAGCCGCTTATCGTCAGTAAGTTTTTCAGCAGCCTCATACGCTTAAGGCCCGCATCTGCGGGCCTTATTATTCGGTGAGTCTAGCATCAGGCTAATTAGCTACGCTTATAGATGTGCTTTCGGTGCCCAACCTTCACAACAGTCACGATAAGAAGCTCATCTACTACTTCATATATGATTCTATAAACACCCTGCCGAATGCGGTAGCGCTCTTGTCCTGAAAGCTTTTCACTACCGATAGGACGAAGGTCTTCCTGCAATTCCTCTATACGCTGAAGAATGCGGGTCACGTCTTTGTTAGGAATTGGCCGAAAATCTTTGGAGACAGATTTCTTGAAGACAAGCTTATAATTTGCCATGAGCCTTCAAATCGTCCAGGAACGCTTCATAGCTCACTGTTGGCTCGGAAACCCTCTCCTCGAATGCCGCCAAATCTTCTTGATCCTCAGCAAGTGCCATACGAACAGCATCGTTGACGATATCTGATAGCGAGCGGTGCGTATGTGCGGCCTTTAACCGCAACGCAGCATGTAACTGAGGATCAAAATAAACGGTAGAACGCTTCGATGTCTCGCTCATGATGGCTTCCAAATTTCGTGACGTCTTAGCACTATAGCGTCAGGACATCAAAGCGTCAAAATTGCTCTAGTAACGTATTCGTGCTCATAACTACACTTGTGATTACGCTCGCTATCATTTAGTTGCTACTCACTGCAAACCCTGCCCCACGCAGTAGGCCTTCCAGCGCTACCGCTTCGCCTGACAGCTGTACATTGAGCGTGGCGAATTCACGCCGCAGCGGGTAGTTGGCGCGGCAGTCATCAAAGCCTTTGTGCATGCCGTGATGCAGCGTTTGGTGCTGTAACGCATCGTGGTCGCGGCGAACGTCATACACCGCTCTCATGCAGAGCCGCAGGGCGTCTTCTGCGGGCAGTGCGTGTTGCAAATGCAGCGACGCCAGCGCGGGCGGTGGGCAAATATCGGCAAACGTTAGATTACTTGGCTGGCCAACGTGGCGCGCCAATGCCTGCTCAATCATCCAGCTACCGCGCAGCTTGCCGTCTAGGCTGTACCCAGCGATATGCGGTGTTGCCAGCGAGACTAAATCACGCAAGCCTGCGTCAATATCCGGCTCGTCTTCCCACACATCCAGCACTGCGCTGATATCGCCCTTGCCCGCTAAACGGCTGCGCAGCGCTAGGCCATCCACACAATCGCCACGCCCAGCATTTAGCAGCACGCTGCCCGGTGCCAATTCTTCAATGCGCTGAGCGTTAAGCAGTTGATAAGTCGCGTGGGGGCCTTGGCGGGTTAGCGGCGTATGCAGGCAGAGCACATCACAGCGCTCAATCAGCGTGTCTAAAGAGTGAAACTTCTTTGCAGGCTCAGACTCTTCCCGGGGCGGATCACATAGAAGCGTGGCCACGCCCATGGCGGTTAGCCGTGCCTGCAGTCGGCTGCCGACATTGCCCACCCCCACAATACCCACGGTACGCTCGCGAAGCGCCCAGCCATCGCGTTCGGCAAGCGTTAGCAAGCTGCTTAGTACGTAATCAACCACCGCTTCGGCGTTGCAGCCGGGGGCGCTGGCAAAGGTAATATCGCGCTGGGCAAGCGCCGTCTGATCGATATGATCCGTGCCGATAGTGCAGGTGCCAATAAAGCGCACAGGGCTGTCGGCCAGCAGTTTCTCGTTAACCTGGGTAATGGAACGCACAATCAACGCGTCGGCATTTTTAAGATGAGCGGCGTTTATCTCCCGCCCCGGCACGCGGGTTAGCGTACCCAATGAACCAAAGCAGGCGTCTGCAGCGGGGATGTTGGCGTCGATGACAAGTTTCATAGGCGTTTGGGTATCCGGGCTTTACAATACGCCCGCCACGGCTTGATGGGCAGGCGTGTTTAAAGGCTATCTTTTAAAGGCTATCTTTTAAAGACTAAGTAAGGAGAGTGTTGTGATCGTACGCTGGGAAACCAACCATGACTATGTGTTGGTTCATATTCACCAGGATATGTTTGGTGACTGGATTTTCAGCCGTGCCTGGGGCCAAATCGGCACTCAGTTTGGCGGCCTGAAGCATCAGCTAGCCGATACGCTGGACCAAGCCCAGATGTGGCTGGAAGACGAGACGACTATCCAAACCTCGCGGGGCTTTCGCAAGGTGCTGGAAGTGGCCGACCACTCGCCGGAAGGCCAAGAAGCCATGCGCCAGCTTTCGCTGCTGGACGCGCTTTAAGCCCTCACGGCGACTGACCCAAAACAACTAGACCAAAAAGCGCCGACCGTCACGCTCATGGGCACCCTTGGGTGCTGCGCTGTCTTCCTGCGCTGTAAACGCCGCCAGCGCCGCTTCATCCAACCAGCCGCGCTCGCGCAACCAGGCGCTTAATCGCTCCTGCTCAAAGCCACGGTCCAGCTCTTTGCCGTCACTATCCACCAGCACCGGTATCCGCACGCCGTAGCGCGCAACCAGCGCGTCGTCGTCGCTAATCTCAATGTGGTGTAGCCACACCTCTTGATTCGCCAGTGCGGCCACCAGCGCCTCTAATTGGCTGCACAGGTGGCAGCCCAGGGTCGTGTACAGCGATAGCTGAATCATGCCAATGCTCTTTTCATACGATGGCTCGCTTATAACGTTTTATGATTATGACGCCTTATGACGAAGCAAAAACACATGGTGCAGGTTGGTGCGCCGCTGGAAATCGGGGTCGAAACTGCGCGCGGTGATATCCTCTACGGCGTAATGCTCGCTGAGTGCTTCATCCAGTTTAAAGCGGCGCTGATTATTAGAAAACACTAACGTTCCACCCGGTGCCAAGCGCGCCATGGCGAGTTCCACCAGCCGTGGATGATCACGCTGCACGTCGAGCGTATCGCGCATTTTCTTGGAGTTAGAGAACGTCGGCGGGTCCATAAAGATCAGGTCAAACTCGGCGTTGGCGGTTTCCAGCCAGCGGAAACAGTCGTCGCGCACCACCCGGTGCAGCCGGGTATCAAGCTTATTCAGCGCAAAGTTGTCCTTGGCCCATTCCAGGTAGGTATTGGACATATCCACGCTAACGCTATCGCTGGCACCGCCTAAGGCCGCCTGCACCGTCGCCGTGGCGGTGTAACAGAACAGGTTTAAAAAGCGCTTACCGCTGGCCATTTCGCCCAGCATACGCCGCACCGGGCGGTGATCAAGAAACAGCCCGGTATCGAGATAGTCTCGCAGATTCACCCATAGCCGTGCCTCGCCTTCCTGCACCTCAAAACGCTCGCCGCTGGCAGCGCGTTTTTGGTACTGAGCGCTGCCGGTTTGGCGCTCGCGGCGCTTGATATAGATCTTGCTGGCGTCAACGTTAAGCGCCTCGGGCATCACTTCCAAGGCATCGTACAAGCGTTTTTGCGCTTGAGCCGGGTTGATCGAACTAGGCGCTGCGTACTCTTGCACATGCACGCGGTCACCGTAACGATCCACCGCTAGGGCATATTCAGGCATATCGGCGTCATACACGCGATAGCTGGTTTCACCGCTCTGCTTCAGCCATTTCTTCAAGCGCTTCTGATTTTTAATCAGACGATTGGCAAACATCTGCGCGTTGTCTTGGTTTTTGTGAACAGCTTGCTCTTCGCTAACTTCTAAAGCGGGCGCTACCTCTACACCGCTCTTGCTCTGAACAGGCTTTGTATCGCTAACCGCAGGCGGATGTTCGGTGCCACCAATCTCCATCAGCAGCAGCTTGGCATCCAAGGCACCGTTTTTGAGCGCGTACTGTTTGTGCGCTCGCATCCCCAGCCGGTGGCCGAGATCAGGGTTGCCGGTAAATACCGCCAGGGTCCAGCCGGGGAACAGCGCTTTGGCTTTCTCACCCAGCTGGGCGTACAAACGCACCAGCTCGGGCAGCTCGCCCAGGCGCTCGCCGTAGGGGGGGTTGGTGATCAGCAGGCCGCGTTCAGCGGTAAGTGACTCTGGCCGAGTAAGCTGGGCCAGGCTCTGCCCGTGCAGGGTAATCAGCGCGGGAATGCCTGCCCGCATGGCGTTGGCTTTCGCCGCAGAAAGCGCCGCCGGGCTCTGGTCGAAGCCTAATAGCTGGGCTTTGCAGCGCTTGCGACCAATCGACGCACGCGCTTCGGCTTCGCGCTTCAGTTCGCTCCACGCGGCGGCGTCGTGCCCTGCCCAGCCGTGAAAGCCGAACCGCTCACGGTTCAGGTTGGGCGCTTGGTCGGCGGCCATCATGGCGGCTTCGATCAGCAGCGTGCCTGCGCCACACAGCGGGTCAATCAGCGGTTCGCCGGCTTTTAAGCGCTCAGGCCAGCCCGCGCGCACCAAGAGGGCTGCGGCCAAATTCTCTTTTAGCGGCGCGTGGCCTACATCACGGCGATAACCCCGGCGGTGCAGGCTTTCACCAGAGAGATCCAGGCCAATGGTTAAATTCATGCGGTGGAGATGCGCGTAGATGCGCAAATGCGGGGTTTTGGTATCGACATTGGGGCGTTCTTGCCCGGCCAGCTGCAGTGCGTCAACCACGCCGTCTTTAACGGTTTGCGCGCCAAAGCGGGTGTGGCGGATATGTTCGCTGCGGCCATGAAAATCCACCGCCAGCGTGTTACCTGGCGCTAGGTGCTGGCTCCAGGCAATGCGGGCGACCACATCACACACTTGTTCGGCCGTATCAATCATCGCCTCGCGTACCAGCGTCAAAATGACCCGGTTGGCTAAGCGCGACCACAGGCACACACGGTAGGCAATGGCTTGGCTGGCGGTGAAATAAACGCCTGCTACCGTGGTTTTACCCGGCGTGGCGCCCAGCGCGATGAGTTCATCGTGGAGCAGGCCTTCAATGCCTTTCGGGCAAGTGGCGAGCAAGTTCAGGGGAGCGGTTTGGTTCGACTCGGTCATGATAATAGCGGCGCTTAAAGGCGCGATATTCCTGTATAAAGCAAATGAGTTTACGTTTTATGACAATTTGATAGTCGACAGATGACACCATCATGGTCTAACAATAAGAGAGTAGCTACTGAAAAACGCATGCGTTGCCTGCCAAGGTTGGTTCAACATTCGACTTATGGTGGGTGAGTGTTCTTTGCAAGAGATCGCCGCTCGGTTCGTTCAGCCCGTGAGTGCCAAACAGTTGAGTTGATGTGGCGTTTCGTTCTTGAAGCAAGCTCTTGGAGTAGCGATGTTTTCAAGCATACATACTCACGCATACGCGCATACGTCTGCTGTGCCATTTGCTTAGATAACATTCTATCTCTTATCAAAGGCTATCAAAGGCTTTCGTGAAACAAAGACTTTCGAGAAAAGAGGTTAGCCAATGAAACGGCAAAAACGTGATCGCTTCCAGCGGGCTTATGTCCACGGTTATAAAGCAGGTGTATCGGGTCGTTCTCGTGACGACTGTCCCAGCCAAGATATCAACTTACGCGAATACTGGATGAGCGGTTGGCGTGAAGGTCGCGGCGACCAGTGGGATGGGATGACCGGCATCTCCGGTATCCATAAAAATCCCATGGTCATGACGTAACGTTTTGTCTTCTCTGTGTTATACGCTCTGATGTTTAAATGAACGTGAAGATTAACGTTTAAACGATCGGTTATAAAAAACTGGTTCTAAAAGACTGATTTTAAACGAGAGGCTTTAAACGACAGACTTTAAACGAGCCCACTTTTAAGTGGGCTTTTTAGCTGCGGGCGTTTCAGCGGCTAACCTCTTCAACGCGCTGGCGCACTCGCCTACCAGCTTGGGGCCTTGATAAATCAACCCCGAGTAAAGCTGCACTAAATCTGCCCCTGCGGCTATTTTGGCCTGGGCAGCGGCAGCGCTGTCAATACCGCCTACGCCAATGATCGGCAGCCGGGGGAGATGCTCACGCAGCTGGCGAATCACTCGATTAGATGCCTCAAAGACGGGTTTTCCTGAAAGCCCACCGGCCTCATTCGCTTGAGGGTCGCCCTGCACCGCCTCGCGGGAAACCGTGGTATTGGTGGCAATCACGCCATCAAGAGCGTTGCGTTTAATGCTTTCTGCCATTAGCGCGACTTCTTCGGCGCTCATATCCGGGGCAATTTTAATCAGCAGCGGGACTTTTCGACCCGCCTGGGCATCAAGCTCGGTGGCTCGCGCTCGAATAGGTGCTAGCAGCGCGTCTAACTGTTCGCCAAACTGTAAAGTGCGCAGCCCAGGGGTATTGGGCGAAGAGACATTAACGGCAATGTAATCGGCACAAGGGTGAACCGCATCTAAACACAGCAGATAGTCATCCAGGGCGTGCTCAACCGACGTGGTGAGATTCTTGCCAATATTGATGCCCACAATGCCGCCATAGTGGCGCTGTTTCACCTGCTGGATAAGATGCTCAACCCCTTTGTTGTTAAAGCCAAAGCGGTTGATGATCGCCTCATGCTGCGCCAATCGAAAAAGCCGGGGCTTCGGGTTACCGGGCTGTGGTTTGGGCGTCACGGTGCCCACTTCAACAAAGCCAAAGCCCAGCGCGCCTAGGGCATCAAGGTGGTCAGCGTTTTTATCCAGCCCCGCGGCTAAGCCAACGCGATTGGCAAACCGCAGCCCCATCAGCTCAACAGGGTCGTTGACCGGCTGACCAAACAAGCGCGCTACCCCACCAACACGGTGCAGTGATTCCAATGCGCTTAGCGCCATGCCATGGGAGGTTTCTGGGTCAACGCGGAAAAACAATGAGCGTGCGAGGTTGTACATGGCGGGTCTCTTGATGCAGGGGCAAAAATGAGCGCAGGGGCAAAAATGGGCGCAGAGTCAAAAACGGGCGCTAGTATAGCGCAAACAAAAACACCGCGCCCCGATTAGCCGGGGGCGGTGTTCGTTACCTTCATAGCGGGCGCAGCGTTTACGCTTCGCTATCGCTCTCAGCGAGATCGACCAGTTCGCGAACCGCCACGGCGAACAGCGCAAAGCCCACTTCACTGCCCCCACGCACCTCTTCAATGAGACGACACCAGCGGCGATGCAGGTCAGCGTGCTGATCCAACCACTGCGCCACCCGTTCTTCGGTATCACGGCTAGCGGCGTCTAGCTTCAGCACGCTGGTCGTCAGCGCCAGCTGCTGACGCTCGATATCATCACGGAAGGTTTCCCGTGCCTGCGCCTGCCAGGAATCGCGCACTTCCAACTGCGTTACCTGCTGAATCATCCACGGCAGTTCCAGGCGGCTGCCAATTTCGTATAGCACTTCCGCCACGCGCTGTGGTTTCTCGTTGGTCAGGCGCGCTGCTTGAATGATGCCTAAACCGGCATAAAGGCTTGATGAAGCCGCAACCGTTGAGGCTAATGCCTCTGGCACGCCGGCGTCTATCAGCTCATCGCGGCGCGCATTCCAACCGCTGAGTTCTTCACCGCTAAGCAGCTCACCAATTCCTTCTTGCAACTGCGCCAAGCGAGGGGCGAAATACTCAATCGTATCCTGGGTAGAAAGCCCGAGGTGCTGGCGCACAAACCAGCGCGTGGCACGACGAATCAGGCGCATTAAATCCAGCATCATTGAGTACTGAATGCGGTTGGGCACCTGATTATCCAGCGCCTCAATCTGCGCCCAGAGCCCGGCGAAGTTGAAGCTATCCCGCGCCACAATATAGGCTCGCGCAATATCGGCGCGACCCGCGCCGGTGGAATCCATCAGCAGGCGTACAAAGACGATACCCATATGGTCAACCAGGTCGTTAGCCACCTGGGTAGCGACAATTTCACGCTTCAGGCGGTGCTCGTACATCTCACTGTTAAACCGCTCTGTCAGCACCACCGGGAACAGCCGCTCTAAATGGCGATGAATATAGCTATCATCCGGCACGTCTGACGCGATCAGGTCGCCTTTCAAGGTGCTCTTAGCGTAGGAGATCAACACCGAGAGTTCTGGCAGGCGCATCGCCTGGCCGTTACTTGAGCGCTCTTTTAGCACTTCATCGGTAGGCAAGAACTCCAGCTCGCGATCAATCTGGCCTGCAGATTCCAGCTCGCTGATAAAGCGGCGGTAAGGCCCCATTGACTGATGCGAAAGAATCGCCGATAGATCCAACGCCTGGCCTTGGCGATAGTTGTCCAGAATGACCAGATCAGCAACTTCGTCGGTCATTTCCGCCAGCAGCTGATTGCGCTGCTTGTCGGTCATATCGCCGCGTTTAACCACTTCATCAATTAAGATTTTGATATTGACCTCGTGGTCGGAGCAGTTCACCCCACCGGCGTTATCAATGAAGTCGGTATAGATACGCACACCTTTGGCGGCGGCTTCCATGCGCCCGCGCTGCGTAAAACCAAGGTTGCCGCCCTCGCCGACCACACGGCAGTTTAGCTCAGCGCCGTTGATGCGCAGCGTGTCGTTGGCTTTATCGCCCACATCGGCATCGGTTTCATCAGAGCCTTTCACATAGGTGCCGATCCCGCCGTTCCAGATCAAATCCACGTTTGATTTGAGCATGGTGCGAATCAATTCATTGGGCGAAAGGCGCTCTTCGCTAATCCCGAACACTTGCTGCATTTCCGGCGTGATGGCAATCGATTTAGCGCTGCGGTTAAAGATACCGCCACCGGCAGAAATCAGCTCCTTGCTATAGTCTTCCCAGCTAGAACGTGGCAGTGAAAACAATCGCTTACGCTCTGCAAAAGACGCCTCGGCATCGGGGTTGGGGTCAACAAAGATATGCAGATGGTTGAACGCGCCCACCAGCTGAATCTTGTCAGAGAGCAACATGCCGTTGCCGAATACGTCCCCCGCCATATCGCCGATTCCCACCACGCTAAACAGGTCGCGCTGGGTATTCACATCAAGGTTTTTGAAGTGGCGCTTGACCGATTCCCAGGCACCGCGTGCGGTGATGCCCATTTTCTTGTGGTCGTAGCCGTTAGCACCGCCAGAGGCAAAGGCATCACCTAGCCAGTGGCCGTATTCAAGGGAAATTTCGTTGGCGATATCCGAGAACGTCGCGGTGCCTTTATCGGCGGCCACAACCAGGTAAGCATCGTCTTCATCATGGCGCACGACATTCTTGGGCGGCACTACCTCGCCACCCACTAAGTTGTCGGTGACATCCAGCAGCGCACGAATAAAGATTTGATAACAGGCGATACCCTCTTTCTGCACGGTTTCGCGGTTGGCGTTCTCGGGCATGCGCTTGCACACAAAGCCGCCTTTAGCACCCACCGGCACGATCACCGCGTTTTTCACCTGCTGCGCTTTCACTAGCCCCAGCACTTCGGTGCGGTAGTCTTCAAAGCGGTCGGACCAACGCAAGCCACCGCGGGCCACTTTGCCGCCACGCAAATGCACGCCTTCGATTCGCGGTGAGCAGACAAAAATCTCAAACATCGGCCGCGGTTTGGGCATCCCGGTGACTTTAGAAGGCTCAAGCTTATAGGCGATGTAGTCTTTAAAGCGCCCGTCTTCAGCAAGCTGGTAGTAGTTAGTGCGCAGCGTGGCGAGGATCAGCTCCATAAAGCGGCGCAGCAGTTGATCATCGTTAAGGCTGGCCACGCCTTCCAGGCGCTCGTTTAAGCTGGCGATGCACTCCTCGGTAGCGTGGTTCTGCTGCTCAGGGTCAAAACGTAACCGGAATAGCTTAACCAATTCGCGGGTGATGGCCGGATAGTTAGCCAGCGTGGCCGCTATATAATCCTGTGACATGCCAAAGCGGATCTGCTTGAGATAGCGGGCATAGCCGCGCAGCATGGCGACTTCGCGCCAATCCAGCCCTGCGCCAATAATCAGGCGGTTAAACGCATCGTTGTCGGCTTCGCCGCTCCAGATGCGCTTAAAGGCTTCGGTGAACACATCACGCATATCGCCCAGGCTGACATCCGCACCGCTGTGCTCTAGCTCGAAATCGTGAATCCAGTAGCGCTGATCGGGGGCGACAATGTCATAAGGGCGTTCGCCAATGACCCGCAGGCCGAGGTTTTCCATCATCGGCAGCACGTCAGAGAGCGGAATCTGCGATTCGCGGTGGAACAGCTTCAGGTTCACGCCGCCGCCCTGCTCTTCCAGCGGGCGGTAGAGCGACAGCGACAAATCATTACCGTCGTTCAGTGTTAACAGGTGCTGAACATCAAACACCGCCGTGCGCGCAGAAAAATCTTCACGGTAGCTGGCTGAGAACGCCTCACGGAAATGATCCATCAGGTGATTAGCGCGTTCTTCACCAAAGCCTTCAATCATCGCGCTCTGCAGCTCATCGCGCCAGCTGCGCGCTAGCCGAGCCACTTTACTTTCAAGACGCTTGAGATCGTAGGCGGTAGGTGCATCGCCGTTAAAGCGCAGGATCAGTTGAATACGCGCCAGCACCGACTCAGATAGGTAGGTGTTGAAATCGCCAAAATGAGCGTCTAATTCTTCGCACAGCACGTTTTGAATGCGCTGGCGCAGGTCTGTCGAGAACACGTCGCGGGAAACAAACACCAGGCAGGAGTAGAACTTGCCACTGATATCGGCGCGGATAAACAGCCGCACCTGACGGCGCTCGCGGATATTGAGAATACCCAGCGCCGTACTGGCCAGCGATTCAGTGTCAATCTGGAACAAATCATCGCGCGGGTAGACTTCCAGCACCTGCAGCAATTGCTTGCCATTGTGGCCTTGGGGATTAAACCCGGCGATGTCCATCACGGCTTTAAGCTTGCGGCGCAGCAGCGGAATATTGCGCGGCGATTCGTTATACACCGTCGCGGTGAACAGGCCAAAGAAGCGCCGCTCGCCAATCACATTGCCGTCGTCGTCGTAGCGGTCCACGGTGATGTAATCTGGGTAGGTAGGACGATGTACCCGTGAATGATGGGCGCTTTTGGCAAACGACAGCAGCTGCGGCACCAGCACATACTCATTGTGCTCATCCATGCCTTCTTCGGTGCGAATCCGCTCGCAGTAACGCGGCTGATCCAGGCGGAAGACGCCTAGCACGCTCTCGGCATTGCGCTGCAGCTCGTTGCCTTCCAGCAGGTACTCGTCGTAGCCCAGGAACGTAAAATTATCTTTGAGCAGCCACTCTAAAAAGGCAATGGCCTCTTCGTGGTCATCAGGGTCAATTTGCGGCGGGCAATTTTTCTCAAGTTCTTGAATCGACGCGGTGATGTTTGCGCACATGGCGTCGTAATCCCCCACGGCGGTGCGCACATCGCGAAGCACGTCATGCAAATTGTGTTCGATTTTTTCCAGCAGCGCGACATCCGTGTGCCGGTCCACCTCAATCACGATCAGCGATTCGCGCGCTTCAGGCGCCTTTTCGTCGCGTGGCGAGGCGAGCGACTGCAGCTGATGGCGTTCATCCCGGGCAACGGCCAGCACGGCGTTTTGAATCGCATGCACCGTCAGGCCATGGCGGTTGAGTTCAATGCGCACCGAGTCAACCAGAAACGGCATGTCTTCATGAAGAACCGCCACAAACGTATGCGTTGACTGCCAGCCATGTTCTTCGAAATCCGGGTTAAACACCCGCACTTTGGGGCTTTGCGGGTCGTGATGCTGCAAAAACTGCCAGACCGACAGCGTCGCGCCATACAGGTCGTCAAGGCGACGGTCCACTAGGTCTTCCACCGGCACGGTGGCATAAAAGTGTCGAGCAAAGTCATTCACAGTATCAGCTCGGGCGGGTTCTAGCCGCGCATTGAGCCGTTCTTGTAACTGTTTCAAAAGATCTTGCCGACTCTCTTCAATCGCAACGTAGTGCATCCATCACCTCGACTGCCTAGGCCATTGATCGGCCAAAAAAACGAAGGACAATAGGCCCTTAAGCCAACATAACCGCTAGCTTACGCTACCTATCATCGCCTCCCTAATCATCTGACGTGTTATTCATGGCGCATACCATTTACGCATCGGATCAAATACTGACTAGACCTTACACACCTAGACATCACGCCGCTGTAATAACACGCCGCATTCACAGTGGTCGGTAAACGGGAACTGGTCAAACAGCGCAAAGCGCTCAATCCGATGAGTCTTGATCAGTATGGTCAAATTTTCAGCTAACGTAGCGGGGTTGCATGAAATATAGACGATTTGAGCATACTCGCTGAGCTGCTCACAGCTGTGCGCATCTAGCCCAGCGCGGGGCGGGTCCACTAACACAGTGGAAAAATCGTACTCTTCTAGCGCCATTTCTGCCACGCGGCGACCGGCTTTTTCACCCTTTAGCGCCAGCGAAAACTCTTCTGCTGACATGCGGCCGATTTGCACGTTCGTTACGCCGTTGGCCTCCAGGTTAACGTTGGCGCTGGCCACTGACGTGCGGGAAATTTCGGTGGCCAGCACGCGGCGAAAGTTCTCCGCCAGGGCAATGGTGAAATTGCCGTTCCCGCAGTAGAGTTCGACCAGGTCTTGGTTTAAGAGAGCTTGGTTTATGCCCTCAGTTTGCTGGCCGGCGGTTACCTCCCGCGCCCAGCTAAGCATTTTCTGGCAAATATGCGCATTGGGCTGAGTGAAGCTATTTTCGACCTGCTGGTAATGCAGCGTGCGGCCATCAACCTCTAGCCGCTCCCACACATGGTCACGGGTCAGCACGATGCGCTGCTTGCGGGAACGGCCAATAATCATAATGCCTAGTTCAGCTTCCAGGGCGCGGGCTTGCCGCTCCCACTCCTCACCCAGCGGGCGGTGGTAAATCAGCGTGACCAGCGCTTCGCCTGAGAGCGTGGTTAAAAACTCAACCTGGAACAGCCGCCGGCGCAGCTCGTCAGATTTAAGGCAGGCTTCGCGCAGCTGCGGCATAAGCTGATTGATTCGTTCGCTGGCCACTGCGTACTGGTCTAGCCGAATCACGCGCTTGTTCTTCGGGTTTTCAGGGTCTACCTCGAACATGGCGTAGAAAAGATCGTCGTCTTCGTGCCATATACGAAACTCGCAGCGCTGGCGGTAGTAGCCCGGCGGCGACTCAAACACTTCTAGCGCCGGTGGCTGAAAAGCGGCAAAGGTGCTTTCCAGGTAGTCGCGTTTAGCAGCGAGCTGTTCAGCGTAACGTTCTGGTTCTACAACGGGGATAGCCAAGGCTGCTCCTCATGAAGGTGATTAGGGATAAATAAAGGTAGCGGTGTTTATCAACACGCCAGGGCCACATTAAGCGCCAACGTTGTTTAGCCATTGAGGCGCCTTAAACCCGTAGCGGGCAAAACCAGCGGTCAGATTGGCGGCGGGCGCGGTGGTAAAACAGCGGTTATCGTGCTGATCACTGATTAATTCATCAACCACTTGCGCGACTCGGCGGGCAATCGCATCGCCGGAATCAATCCAGTGCAGCGGCACAGGGGCAAGCTTGGTCAGCCAGGGCTTTAGCAACGGAAAATGAGTGCAGCCGAGCACCACGGTATCCAGCGCCTGGCCATTAGAAGACAAAGAATGAGCAGAAGATAACGAGTGAACAGAAGATGAAAGCGTAGCGGCATTCCACAGCGGCGCTAGCGCTACCTGCATGCGGCCAATATCGGGCGTGCCACCGGCCAGGTAGGCCTCTGCCTCAACCACCAAGGCATCAGCGGCGACGCGGGTAATCACACAGTCGCTGGCAAAGCTATCAATCAAGCGCTGTGTATAAGGCCGCCCTACCGTGGCCTTGGTAGCCAACAGGCCAATGTGGCGCGTTTGGCTAATCGCTGCGGCTGGTTTAATCGCGGGCACGGTGCCTACAACGGGAATCGCTAACTGCGCGCGTAAGCTTTCTAGCGCCAGGGTACTGGCGGTATTGCAGGCAACCACTAGCACGCTGGGCTTGCAGGCATCTACAGCGGCGCGACACACCGCTACGATACGCGCAGCCAAAGCTACGTCTTCGCGCAGCCCATAGGGCAGCCAAGCGTTATCGCAGGCATAGCACATCGCGGCATCGGGGTAGTGTTGGCGCAGCGACTGCGCCACCGATAGGCCACCGACACCGGAATCAAAAATTAACACGGGGCCTTTCATGACTCTGCCTGAAAAAAATGGGGCTGCCAGTTTAGCATGCCCCGCTTTAGAGGTTTATCGGCGGTGATGACGGCTATTCACTTGAATGTGCAGCTCGGCGTGCGGCTTATACGGCGGACACGTCTGCCCCGCGCAGCTCTGCATAAAGTTCAGGGTAGGCTTGCTGTAGGCGCTCTAATTCTTGTTCAGCGCCGGCGGGGAGTGTCTCGCGCAGTTCTTCCATATCTTCCTGGCTAAAGTGCTCGTCAATCAGCGGGAACAACCCCTCGCGCTCGTTGCGAAGATAAGCACGATGTGCCTCCAAATAGGCTTTCAAATCGCCCGCAAAGCGGTCCATGGGCAGCACGTTATCCATCAAGATCATATCGATATCGTTAGATAAGCGCTGTAAACGCGGCTTGAGTTCACGGTAATCACTGGCCATCTGCTCGGTCAGGGTAGCGTGCTCTGGGGCTTGGGTTTGCAGCCGCTCGACGCAGACACGCTCTAGCGGTGTCGCAAAACCGTCCATATAGGACAAAATGTAATCAACCACCTCGCGCATCAGTTGAAAATTAGGGCGCTCGCCCTGAGCGAGCGTTTTGTGCTTAAGCTGAAGCACATGAAGTAATCTCGCCATGTTGGCATGATCTAGACGCAGTTGGTTTAACATTGAACCGTCTCCTTTGTTGTGTCATGCCTGCTGCCAAGCCTTGCCGGTTGAAGGCATGTGATCGTAGGCGTATGGGGTTTATCATCAACGGTTGTGATAACAATGCCTTCATGGCGTTATCCTAGCAAGCGTATCTTTTTGAAAGCTTATGTTTTTGAAGGTCAGCGCTTTTGAAAGCTCATGCCAAAGGTAGTTCGCTCAGACAGGGTTTACCACCGGTACTTGCCGGGGCTTTATTGCTTAACAGTTTGATTTACAACGGAAGCCGACATGGATCTTTTTGATAGCGCCCAAGCCGCACCTGCTGAGGATGCCCCATTAGCCTTTCGTATGCGGCCACGCCAGTTAGACGACTACGTGGGTCAGCAGGCGTTAGTGGGGCCGGATAAACCCTTACGCCGCATGGTGGAATCAGGTGTCGTGCGCTCGATGATTCTTTGGGGGCCACCAGGCGTTGGCAAAACCACGCTTGCAGAACTATTGGCCCGCGCTTCTCAAGCCCACCTTGAACACCTCAGCGCGGTAATGGCCGGGGTAAAAGAGATTCGCGCCGTGGTAGAGCGCGCCCAGCAAATGTCTTCCGCGGTTATCCTCTTTCTAGACGAGATTCATCGCCTCAACAAGAGCCAGCAGGACGCCCTGCTTCCCCATGTGGAGTCGGGGCTATTAACGCTGATTGGGGCTACCACCGAAAACCCGTCATTTGAGGTCAACTCGGCGCTGCTCTCTCGGGCGCGGGTGTATGTGCTGAAACCGCTCAGCCAGGACGAGCTAATCACGGTGATGCGCCAGGCGATTAGCGATGACGTGCGCGGCCTTGGTAAGCGGGCTATCCATGTGGATGACGAGGTATTGACCGCCCTAGCCCACGCCAGCGCAGGCGATGCCCGCCGGGCGCTGGGGCTATTAGAAACCGCGTGCGATTTCACTACCCAGGAAGCGGGCCATGAGGTGCTTCATAAAGACGTGCTCGCCGATGTGATTGGCCATCAGGCCAGCGCCTTCGATAAGCAGGGTGACGCCTATTACGACCTGCTTTCAGCGATTCATAAATCGATACGCTCTTCGCGCCCCAATGCCGCACTGCTGTATATGGCGCGCTTTATACAAGGCGGCGGCGACCCGTTGGACGTGGTACGCAGGCTGACCGCCATCGCGTCAGAAGATGTCGGCAATGCCGACCCCCGCGCCCTACCGCTGGTGATTGCCGCCTGGGATGCCTACCTGCGCTTGGGCGATTACGAAGGCCAGCGGGCGATTGCCCATGCAGCGATTCATTTGGCAGTAGCGCCCAAGAGCAACCGCATTGACCGCGCCTGGAGCGACGCTAAGCAGTACGTGCGCCAGCAGCCCCAGGTTGAGGTGCCCACCTACTTACGCAACGCGCCTACCAAACTGATGGAGCAGTTGGGGCACGGTGACGGGTATCGCTACGCACATAAGGAGCCAGACGGCTACCCGGCGGGTAGCGCCCACGACTGCTGGCCTGAAGAACTGCCTAAAGCGACGTTTTTTAAGCCGAGCCCGTTCGGCCATGAGAAACGCTTTGGAGACATTATGGCGTGGCGGGAATCTCGCGACCAAGAAACAGATCAGGCACCCTAAGGCGCCTGACTCGCGAAGCTAGCTATATGAAACCAAAAACATAAAACCAACCATTCAAAACCAACGATGTAAAACGTTCGCCTACCTTAACGACTCATTCTGGCGAATAACATCAGTGCCTTCGGGGATCTTGAAGTCGAACATGCTCCGGTCAATATTGCCGTTACTGGTAATATTGCTAAAGGTAATCGCAGTGCGCTGCCCGGTGCTGTCCATCATCCATAGTTCGGTTAACGTTTCGTTATCGAACACCATGCTCAACTCTTCAAACAGCGTATCGGCAGAGATAGGCACCAGGGTGAAGACATCGTCACCGCCGTCCTGCTCGTAAAAAACCTCGTAGCTCTCGGTTAATTCGCTCACGCTGCCTGATAACAGCAGTGCGGGGGTGTGCGTTACCCGGTCATCCATGGCTTGAACGGTGACTTGCTCAAGATCGGGGTCATACATATATACATCGTCGCCGTCTGAAACGACGGTTTGGGAATAAGGTGCATCCACTTCCCAGCGCAGCAGGCCAGGGCGCGAAAGCCACATCTCACCGCGGGCACTTTGCAGACGGTCGCCACTGCCATCAAGAATCTGCTGCTCAAAAGTAGCTTGGTAGCTCACCAAGGGATCCAGACGCTCAGTCAGTCGTTCGGCGGCGTCATCCGCCCACACTGGGGCACCAAACGTTAAGCCCAAGGCGCTTGCTGCTAATGCCAGTGATGAAGCTCGTCGTGTTTGCGTATCGCGCATGTGATCTCCCAAGGCAACCGTTGCCAAATAATTATTCCCAGATGCTTTCTCAAGTACGTTCTTTCCCAAGTACTTTTTTCTCAGCTACGTTCTCAGACGTAAAAAGCGCCGCTGGGTTTCACCAGCGGCGCGACTTCCACGCTTATTGCATAATTGTGACTAACACCAAGCGGTTAGTGGCCCACTGGGGGTGGCGCAAGTACTTCACGTGCGCCATTCGACCCCATCGCCGTTACTACACCGGCACCTTCCATTGCCTCAACCAAACGTGCCGCCCGGTTATAGCCGATCTTAAAGCGGCGCTGCACGGCAGAAATCGAGGCTTTGCGCGTTTCAGTGACAAACTGAATAGCTTCATCGTAAAGCGCGTCCTGCTCGGCATCGTCGCCATCGGCACCGTCGGCCTCAAGGCCGGTTAAGGCATCCGCCGATACACCGCCAGAGAGAATCTCTTCGATATACTCCGGTGCGCCGCGGCGCTTCCAATCATCGACCACCCGGTGCACTTCGTCATCATCCACAAAGGCACCGTGGATGCGGTTAGGCGGCCCAGAGCCTGCGGGCAGATACAGCATATCGCCATGCCCCAGCAGGCTTTCAGCGCCGCCCTGGTCAAGAATGGTGCGCGAATCAATTCTTGAGGAGACCTGAAACGCCATCCGTGACGGGATGTTGGCTTTGATCAGGCCCGTTACCACATCGACCGAGGGGCGCTGGGTTGCCAGAATTAAATGGATACCCGCGGCGCGCGCCTTTTGCGCAAGGCGTGCAATCAGCTCTTCGACTTTTTTGCCGACGATCATAAACATATCGGCAAATTCGTCGATCACCACGACGATGTAGGGCAGCTTCTCAAGCACCGGATGCGGCTGATGAATCTCCCACGGCTGCGGTTCCCAAAGCGGGTCGGCCACTTGGGCACCGGCGCGCTCGGCTTCATCCAAGCGGCCATTGAAGCCGGCGATATTACGCACCCCCATGGCGGCCATCAGCTTGTAGCGGCGCTCCATCTCTGCAACGCACCAACGCAGGCTGTTAGCCGCTTCTTTCATATCAGTAACCACGGGTGCCAGCAGGTGCGGGATGCCGTCATACACCGACAGCTCCAACATTTTCGGGTCAACCATGATCAGCTTTAGCTCGTTAGGCTTGGCCTTGAGCAGCATCGAGATCAGCATGGCGTTAACGCCCACCGACTTACCCGAACCGGTAGTGCCCGCCACTAACAGGTGGGGCATCTTGCCCAGGTTAGCCACCACCGGGCTGCCGCCAATGTCCTGGCCTAGCGCCATGGTCAGCGGCGAGGTCTCCTGCTGATAACGGTCGGAATCGATAACTTCGCGCAGGCGGATCATGGCACGATTGGGGTTAGGTATTTCAATCCCCACCGTGGGGCGCCCTGGAATCACCTCTACCACCCGCACGCTTTTCACCATCAGTGAGCGCGCCAGGTCTTTGGCAAGGTTACTGATTTTAGACACTTTGACGCCCGCGGCAGGCTTGATCTCAAAGCGGGTAATCACCGGCCCAGGCCAGGTATCCACCACTTCTGCTTTAACACCGTACTCGCGCAGCCGCACTTCAAGCAGCTCGGCCATATCAGCCAGCTGCTCGTCGCTGTAATTGGGCTGGTGCGGCTCTGCCGGCGTTAATAGCTGCAGGCTCGGCACATCGCCCTCGGGCTCGTCAAGGGTTTCAAAGGCAGGCCGCTGGCTCTGCAAATGCTCAACGGTCCATAGCGCGGGGCCTTCGTCGGCCTCTGGCGTGCTTTCATCGGGCGCGAAGGTGGGCTCTTGGCGCGCTGCGGGCTGCACAGGTGACGCGGGCGGCGTAGGCGCTGCGACGGCAGGCGACTCGCTGCGCACATTCTCATTGCCTGAGGGCTTATCACTCACATTTTTGTCGCCCGTGTCCTCGTCGCCCTCATCCTCGTAGCCCGTATCGTCGCTCATTTCCTCATCGCCCCAGACGGGCTCTGGAACCACCTCAGCGACACGTTCAGGTTGTCGTGCAGGCACCGGGGCTTGTTCTTGACGCGACGCACGCAGCGGGAAAGAAGCCGCTTCTTCCCTTTGCACATCGGCTTGCGCATTAATCGGCGGCTTAACCTGTTCTTGAGTGCGTTCTTGAATGCGTTCTTCAGACCGCTCTTCAAGCCGTTCCTCAACACTTTCCTCAACGACAGGTGACGCTGCTTCAGCCTGCACAAACGCATTTTCACGCGGTGCTATGGGCTCGAAAGATTGGGGCTCGAAAGATTGAGGCGCTTTATATTCAGTCTCATATTCAGCTTCTTCAGCCACGTTCAACGGCGATTCCGTGGCGGCTATGGCTGTTTGAGCGGGAACATGCTTATTGCTTGAAAACGCTGCGGCTTCCCAGGGAATAGAGGTATCCGTGGTCTCGCGGTTATTTGAAGGGCTATTTTCTGAAGTACTGATCTCGGAAGAACCGTTCTCTGAAGCGCTGGTGGAAAACGGCACAGAAAAGCCTGGCTCACGGCGTTCGCGACCACTGGGGCTTTTGCTTACCGGTTCTGCAGCGGGCTTCACCTCAGCGGGTGCGGCTTCAGGTTTAACGTCAGGCGCTACCTGTGGCTTAACGTGAGGCTTCGGCGCGGGCGCAGGTTTAGCAGCCGCACGCTGGGCAGCACGCAGGCGGCGCGATTCCCTACGTGCCGATAACCAGTTACCCAGGCGACATACCCGTTTGCCGAGTTCATCCGCCACCTGCAGCCATGACATACCGCTAAACAGCGGAAAGCCGCTTAAAATTAACGCCGCAGCGATTAACCCCACGCCGCCGCTGCCCACCAACGGCCTAAGCGCACCGACCAAGCCTTCGCCTAAAATACCGCCAGAGGCATAGGGCAACATGCTTTCAGGGTGATAGAAATGCAGCGCCCCCAGCATGGTAGTGCCAAAAATAAGCAGCAATAAGCCACCCGCGTGCACGGCGATGGCCACCGGGTCTAGCTCAAAACGTACTTGGCGCGAGCGAATAAGCCACCAGGCGGCAAAGCCAAACATACCTGGCCACCACAGCGCACTGGCACCTAACAGTGAATAGAGCACATCGGCTAACCAGGCACCTACTTGCCCCATCCAGTTACGAACATCGGTTTCAGGCCCCTGGTATGACCAGCCGGGGTCAGATGGATGATAACTAAATAGTGCTAATAATAAGAAAACACACAGCGCCAGCAGTACCACGACCACGCCTTCGCGCACCGAGCCTTGCAGACGCAGCCCAAAACGACGAGCTTTGTCTTTCGCGGCATTAACGCGCGCTGAAGAAGTCGATGATGGTGTTTGACGCGCGTTACGCTGCGTTCGCTTGTTGACTGCTTTATTCACTTTCAAGCGACTCTCCCTTTACACCTTAATGGCGTCTTTAATCCACTTGCGAGTTTGCATCATACCGAGCATCCTTTCGCCGTCACAGCGCCTGTCGCTAAGCGCTCAGCGCAAGGACGTCGTAAAGAACGTAGCAACAATTGGAGCACGCAATGCTACCTTGGCTTTCCTCGCCACATCCTAGCTTTCCTTCTACTGATACAGCACTGGATTCACCCAACGGCCTGCTGGCTGCTGGCGGCGAGCTATCCCCTGCTTGGCTGGTCGAGGCTTATCGACGCGGCATTTTTCCGTGGTACAGCGACGACGACCCTATTTTGTGGTGGAGCCCAGACCCGCGCATGATACTCCTACCTGAGCAATTTAAGCAGCGTCGTAGCTTAACCAAACGATTACGCCATGGTGGCTTTCATGTCACGCTGGATCAACACTTCGACCAGGTGATTCACGCCTGCGCCGCCCCAAGGGGCGAAGAAACAGGCACGTGGATTACCGCTGAGATGCACGACGCCTACTGCCTTTTGCACACCCAAGGCATTGCCCACAGCATTGAAGTTCACCAAGACGGGCAATTAGTCGGCGGCCTCTATGGCCTAGCCATGGGGCCGGTGTTCTTCGGTGAATCGATGTTTTCCCGCACCCCGGATGCCTCCAAAGTGGCTTTAGCACACCTAGCCAGGGCAATGCGCGAGTATGGCGGTAAACTCATCGACTGCCAAATGCATACCCCTCACCTCGAAAGCCTGGGCGCTATTACAGTCGCTCGTGCGTCATTCATCAACTATCTTAATAATTGGTTGCCTGATAAGGCATTTACGATAGCCTTATCAGACGAGCAACCACCGTCTGTGCCCGCGTCACCCTGGCTGAATGCGATTGCCGCTGAGCGTAACGCATATTGACAACATCATGCTGTTTTACCAAGGAGGAGAACCGTGAGTAGTAACACACCGCGTCGACCGGTGCGCGATTTGCGCTTCTTCCTTACTGTGCCACATGCCTGCAGCTATTTACCTGACAGAGAAGCGACGACGCTATTTCTCGACCCTCAAGAATCGCCCATCCCAGGCGTCTATGACTCGCTGGCGCTATTAGGGTTTCGCCGCAGTGGACGCCACCTTTACCGCCCTCACTGTGAGGGTTGTAACGCGTGCTGCTCGGTGCGTATCCCCGTTGACACGTTTGCAGCTAACCGCACGCAGCGTAAAATTTGGCGCCGTAATGCTGATATTACCGTTCGCGTGGTACCCGCGCGCTTTTCTTCTCAACACTACGCGCTCTACGCGGAGTATATTCGTTTGCGCCATGCCGACGGCGATATGTATCCGCCTACCCGCGAGCAGTACCAAACGTTTCTCACCTCAGATGAGCCCTACGCGCACTTAATGGAAATGTTTCTTGATGACGAACTGGTAGGCGTGGCCGCCTTTGATCAACTAGAGCATGGGCTATCCGCGATTTACACCTTCTTTGCCGTTAATGAGGCATTTGATAAGCGCTCGCTGGGAACCTTTGCTATTCTCCAGTTAGTTGAGCTAAGCCGAGAAAAAGCGCTGCCGCATCTATATTTAGGGTATTGGATCGCAGAGTGCCGTAAAATGCGCTACAAGCAGGCTTTTGAACCGCTGGAAATACTTGATGGGCGCTATTGGCGGCCATTAATTCGCTAAACACGCGAGCTTTTTTGCCTTGGCGGCGGGCTTACGGCACAATATAGCGCTGTTTCTTAAGCGCTCGCCTAGCGACACTTGAATTCTGATGTAGGGTTAGCGCACCAAATCGGCCATTGCCAACCGTACATTACTAACGACAGTTTACTAACTCATAAGTGGGGAAATGCCTATATGGCACGCGAAGATCATATTGAAATGGAAGGCGTTATCGTCGATACCCTTCCGAATACCATGTTTCGTGTTGAACTGGAAAACGGTCACGTTGTTACCGCTCACATCTCCGGCAAAATGCGCAAAAACTACATCCGCATTCTGACGGGCGATAAGGTAAAAGTTGAGCTGACACCTTACGATCTTTCCAAAGGCCGTATCGTTTACCGTTCACGCTAAGCTGCTGTAAACATAAGCTGCTGTAAACACCCTGTCGCTGTAAACGACAACGCCCCGTCAATGACAGGGCGCTGTGCTTTTACGCATACTGCTTTTTTAACATACTGCTTTTGCTAGTGAGTGGCTTAGCGCCCTTTTCAGGGCGCATCGGCCATTTCAGCCTCGGTGGAAAGGTGCAGCTCGCCGTCTTCCAGGCTAACGTGAACGATCCCGCCGTTATCAGCCAGCTCGCCAAACAGAATCATCTCGGCTAATGGCTTCTTCAGCTTCTCTTGAATGAGGCGCGCCATTGGGCGTGCGCCCATATCAGGATCGTAGCCTTTATCCGCTAGCCAATCCCGCGCCATATCGTCCACGTCCATCTGCACACGCTTCTCGTCTAGCTGCGCCTGCAGTTCGATCAGGAACTTGTCGACGACGTTGCGCACCACAGAAACCGGCAGCGCATGGAACTGAATGATGCCATCCAAGCGGTTGCGGAACTCAGGTGAGAAGGTACGCCGAATCACTTCCATCGCATCGGTTGAATGGTCTTGATGCTGGAAGCCCATCGAGCGGCGTGACGACTGCTCAGCCCCTGCGTTAGAGGTCATGATCAGGATAACGTGGCGGAAATCGGCTTCGCGCCCGTTGTTATCCGTTAAACGCCCGTGATCCATGACCTGCAGCAGCAGGTTAAAGACTTCAGGGTGCGCTTTTTCAATTTCATCTAACAGCAGCACGCAGTGGGGCTGTTTGGTCACGGCTTCGGTTAACAGGCCACCCTGGTCGTAACCCACATACCCTGGAGGCGCACCAATCAAGCGTGAAACGGTGTGGCGTTCCATGTATTCGGACATATCAAAGCGCACCAGCTCAATGCCCATGATATGCGCAAGCTGTTTAGCCACTTCGGTTTTACCCACCCCGGTGGGCCCTGCAAACAGGAAGCTACCAACAGGCTTGTCGGGCGATTTAAGCCCGGCACGCGACAGCTTAATGGCAGCAGAGAGGCTATCAATCGCTTCATCCTGGCCAAACACCAGCATTTTCAAGTCACGGTCCAGCTTCTCAAGCAGCTTGCGGTCGGAGCTTGAAACGCTTTTCGGCGGAATACGCGCAATTGACGCAACCACGGCTTCCACCTGCTCAACATCAATCGTCTTAGCCCGCACTTCCGGCGGCAGCAGGCGCTGGTGCGCACCCGCTTCATCGATCACATCAATGGCTTTGTCAGGCAGGTAACGATCGTTGATGTAGCGATCCGCCAAGCGCGCCGCACTTTCCAGCGCACCGTCGGTGTATTTCAGTTCGTGGTGTTCTTCAAAGCGCGAACGCAGCCCTTTGAGGATTTTAATGGTGTCATCCACAGAGGGTGCCATCACATCCACTTTCTGGAAGCGTCGTGCCAGAGCGCGATCTTTCTCAAAGATACCGCGGAACTCTTGGAACGTGGTCGAACCAATGCAGCGCAGCTCGCCCGAGGAAAGCAGCGGCTTGAGCAGGTTAGACGCATCCATCACGCCACCAGACGCCGCACCGGCACCGATCACCGTGTGAATCTCATCAATAAACAGCACGGCGTTAGGCTGCTTGCGCAGCTCGGTCAGCAGGCTTTTGAGGCGTTTTTCGAAATCACCGCGGTATTTGGTGCCCGCTAGCAGCGCGCCCATATCCAGCGAGTAGACCACGGCGTCAGCAATAACATCCGGCACGTCTTCTTCAACGATGCGCTTGGCCAAGCCTTCGGCAATCGCGGTTTTACCTACACCGGCTTCACCTACCAGTAGCGGGTTATTCTTACGCCGACGCGCCAGAATTTGCACGACGCGCTCAAGCTCATGGTCACGGCCAATCAGCGGGTCAATCTTACCCAGCCGCGCCTGCTCGTTCAGGTTGGTGGCATAGCCGGTGAGCGGGTGCGCAGCCCCCTCATTGCTACCCTCTTCCGCCTCTTCGCTGTCTGAGGAAGAAGGCGAAGGTGAAGGGCCGTGGCCGGCCACTTTAGAGATGCCGTGAGCGATATAGTTAACCGCATCAACACGCGCAACGCTCTGCTGCTTCAGGAAGTAAACCGCCTGGCTCTCTTGCTCTGAGAAAATAGCGACCAGTACATTGGCACCGGTTACTTCACTCTTGCCAGAGGATTGAACGTGGAATACCGCACGCTGTAAAACACGTTGAAAACCGAGCGTAGGTTGCGTTTCACGATCGCCATGACCTTCAGGGATCAGCGGCGTGGTCGAGTTAATAAAATCCTGCAGATCGGACCGCAGCTTGTCGAGATTCGCCCCACAAGCCTTCAACACGTCAGCCGCTGAAGCATTATCCAGCAACGCGAGCAGCAGGTGCTCAACGGTCATAAACTCATGGCGCTTGGAACGCGCCACGGTAAAGGCCGTGTTCAGGGTCATTTCAAGTTCTTTGCTCAGCATGGCAGTCCCCTTTTCGCTACTACCTAGGGCGTATCGCCACCTAGGGCTTGCGTCGGATCAGTTTAATCGACCGGCATTCTCAACATCGGGTACAAATGGCACGGTTGCAAGCCTCACCACCAATTTTTTCTCAACGTTTTTAATTGGCGGCCTCAATATCACTTATCAACGGATGCTCACACTCCCGGGCGTACTCGTTTACCTGGTAGCTTTTGGTTTCCGCTATATCACGCGTAAACACACCACAGGTGCCCTTTCCTTGAGTATGTACCGCGAGCATGACCTGAACGGCCGTCTCGCTGTCCATGTTGAAAAAATCTTGCAGCACTTCAATGACAAATTCCATCGGCGTGTAATCGTCATTGTGAAGCACCACTTTGTAAAGCGGCGGTTGCGCCAGCGCTGGCTCTGCTGACTGCACCGCCAGATCACCCTCTTCATCGGGCATGGTGTGACTAGACACCGTTTTACTAGACACAGTTTTACTAGACACAGTGTTACTAGACATAATCGGCCGCGTCATTCCTGCTTGCATGGAAAAAGTAGCCAAAGATGAACTCTCTAGGTTGGACATAAGCAGCACGGTTGGTTATCTCGGCACTGACCGATGAAAGCGTCTGAAGGGTGTTGGTTACCCTTCAGACGCTGCCGATCAGCAAGGGTTCATGGAAAATACAAAATTAGCATACTCACTAGGGCGTAGCGCTACCCAGCAAGGCAAAAACTAGTAAGACAAAAAACCCTCGCCCACTAAGGCGGGCGAGGGATATTGCAGCGTTTTCATGCGCTCGACCCAGTGGCCGCGCAAACTGCTTGTGAAACGTTGGTTTATGAAACCTTGGTTTTTGAAACCTTAGCTTTTAAAACCTTAGCTTTTAAAACCTTAGCCGTTTGCCACCATAGCAAGCGCTTCGTTGAGCGTTTTGCTCGGACGCATGACCTGGCCGGCCAACTCTCCGCTGGGGTGATAATAGCCTTTAAGGTCAACGGGCTGCCCTTGAACGCTATTAAGCTCGTCAATGATTTTAGTTTCATTGGCTTTCAGCGTTTCGGCAAGGCGGGCAAAGCGTGCTTTCAGATCCGCGTCTTGATCCTGAGCCGCCAAGGCTTCAGCCCAGTAAAGCGCTAAATAGAAATGGCTGCCGCGGTTGTCTAGCTCACCCACTTTGCGTGACGGTGATTTGTTGCTTTCAAGGAACTTGCCGTTCGCTTCATCCAGCGCTTTCGCCAGCAGCTTAGCACGGTCGTTGCCAAAGCGTTTGGCAAGGTGTTCCAAAGAGGCCACCAGCGCCAAAAACTCGCCCAGGCTGTCCCAACGCAGGTGGTTCTCTTCCAGCAGCTGCTGAACGTGCTTCGGTGCGGAACCACCGGCACCCGTTTCAAACAGGCCGCCGCCATCCATCAAGGGAACGATAGACAGCATTTTGGCACTGGTGCCCAGCTCAAGAATTGGGAAGAGGTCGGTCAGGTAATCACGGAGAATGTTGCCCGTCACCGAGATAGTATCCAGGCCACGAATCACACGCTCCAGGGTGTAACGCATTGCCCGCACCTGGGACATGATATGGATTTCAAGCCCTTCGGTGTCGTGATCCTTGAGGTACGTTTTGACCTTTTTGATCAGCTCGTTCTCGTGCGGGCGGTAAGGGTCGAGCCAGAATACTGTCGGCATACCCGAATCACGGCAGCGCTCCACGGCCAACTTCACCCAGTCGCGAATCGGTGCGTCTTTAACCTGGCACATCCGCCAAATATCGCCCTGCTCCACGTTTTGCGACAGCAGCACTTCGCCCGTGTCCAGGTCGGTGATGTTAGCAACACCGTCTTCCGAAATTTCAAAGGTTTTGTCGTGAGAGCCGTACTCTTCGGCTTTTTGCGCCATCAAACCAACGTTGGGCACGGTGCCCATCGTGGCCGGATCAAACGCACCGTGCCATTTACAGAAATTGATCATTTCCTGGTAAATACGCGCGAATGTCGACTCTGGCATCACTGCCTTGACGTCTTTGAGACGACCGTCAGCACCGTACATCTTGCCGCCGGCACGAATCATCGCGGGCATCGAAGCATCGACAATCACATCGCTGGGCGAGTGGAAGTTGGTGATGCCGCGCGCCGAATCAACCATCGCCAGTTCAGGGCGCTTGTCATGGCAGGCATGCAGGTCACTGATGACTTCATCACGCTGGGATTCTGGCAAGGTCGCAATCTTGTCGTAAAGGTTAGCGATACCGTTATTAACATCGACACCCAGCTCTTTGAACAGCTCACCGTGCTTCTCAAAAGCGTCTTTGTAGAAAATTTTAACGCAGTGACCGAACACAATCGGGTGCGAGACTTTCATCATCGTTGCTTTTACGTGCAGTGAGAACATCACGCCGGTCTTGCGGGCATCCTCGATTTCACGCTCGTAAAAGTCCAGCAGTGCTTTCTTGCTCATAAACATGCTGTCGATGATTTCGCCTTCCAGCAGTTCGACCCGCGGCTTGAGCACTTTGGTTTCACCGCTGGCAGTGATCAGCTCCATCTTGACGTTGCGGGCGCGGTCCAGGGTGATCGACTTCTCGCCGTGGTAGAAGTCGCCACTGTGCATGTGCGAAACGTGGGTACGCGATGCCTGACTCCACTCCCCCATGGAATGCGGGTACTTGCGGGCGTACTCTTTGACGGCCTTTGGTGCACGGCGGTCGGAGTTACCTTCACGCAATACGGGGTTAACCGCGCTGCCTTTCACTTTGTCGTAGCGCGCTTTGATATCTTTTTCTTCATCGCTGCTTGGGTCGTCAGGGTATTCAGGCAGTGCGTAGCCCTGCTCCTGCAGCTCTTTGATGACGGCGCGCAGCTGCGGCATGGAAGCACTGATATTCGGTAACTTGATAATATTGGCTTCGGGAACCTTGGCCAGTGCACCCAGCTCGGCCAGGTGGTCTTCAATACGCTGTTCTTCGGTCAAATAGTCGGGAAATAAAGAAAGAACGCGCGCCGCCAGGGAGATATCCCGGGTTTCCACTTCGATACCCGCAGCGTCGGTGAAGGCGTCAATAATCGGTAGCAAAGAATATGTTGCGAGCGCAGGTGCCTCGTCGGTGAGCGTGTAAATGATCTTCGGCGTTTTCGACATTTTGCGTTAACCTCTTTTTTCTATCGCTGTGATTATAAAGACCCTGAGCGACGCGACTTATTCAACGAGAGACCATGCCGCGAAGCAGGCGGGGCCGTTTTATTTGGCTTTATCTAGCTTTTCTAATCTAGCTTTTCTAGCTTTCTCAATGATCGATCGTTGGCTGTTGCGCTGATTGCTGAACTGGTTATTGAGACCGTTTTGAAAAGTATACCAGCGCTGCATTTTAATCACATGAGAGATTGTCGACAAATCAAGGGCAACCCCTAAAGAGATCATGAGCACTTTATATTTACTGCATAAACCCTACCGTATGCTCTCTCAGTTTACCGATAAGCAAGGCCGAGACACATTAGCCGATGTCATTACGGTGCCGGGCGTGTATGCCGCCGGGCGGCTTGATTATGATTCGGAAGGCCTGCTGCTATTAAGCGATGACGGCAGCCTCATTCACCGTATTGCCCACCCCCGTCACAAACAGCCCAAAACGTACTGGGCTCAGGTCGAGGGGCACATTGATGAGGCGGCGTTAAAAGCGCTGCGCCAGGGCATTACGCTAAAAGATGGCCCTACTCTGCCCGCCAAGGCACGCCAAATAGCGCCCCCCATTACCGCGCCGCGCCAGCCCGCTATCGACCCCAAACGCCACCCTTCAACCAGCTGGTTAGAGCTAACCATCAATGAAGGGCGCAACCGCCAAGTGCGCCGTATGACCGCCCATGTCGGTTTTCCAACGCTGCGTTTGATTCGCGTAGCGATTGGCCCCTGGCGGCTGGATGGCTTAGCCCCCGGCCAATGGCGCAAAGAAATTTTACACGCACCCCAGCCGACTAATCCGCCGCCTAATCAGCGAATAGCCAAGAAGCTAAAAGATCAACGAGCGCGGCCCACCACAAAACGCAGGAAGCCATCATGAGCCTAATTCGCAGCACGGCAGCCTGCGTGATTCAGCAGGGTGAGCGCTATTTGCTGGTAGAAGAACAGCGCGGCGGCCCATACAGCGTGTTTAACCAGCCCGCCGGGCATATCGAACCCGGCGAAGGCCCCATGGCCGCTATTCTGCGCGAAGTGCAGGAAGAAACCGCCTGGCGCGTGTCGCTCACCGGTTATCTGGGGCTGTATGTATTTCATACCGACGATGGGCAGACCTTCCACAGCCATGGCTTTATTGCCGAGCCGCTTAATCAGCTCGATCTCGCTCTTGACCCTGATATTACCGCCACCCATTGGTTAACGCTGGCGCAAATACGCGCGCTAGATCAACAGGCTCGCCTACGCAGCCCGCTGGTACTCAAACGTATTGAAGATGCGCTCAGCGGGCTTTGTTATCCACTGGCGGTGATTCGGGAGTGAAGCCGAGCGCAGTACGCAAGGCCACCCCCCATCGTGTATAATCGTCGCCCAATCTCTTGCACACTTTTTACTGAGGATGCCTATGCCATCCACTGCTATGTCATCCACCGCTAAGCCCTCCACTAACGGCAAAGTGATTGTCGGGATGTCTGGCGGCGTCGATTCGTCCGTTTCTGCCCTTCTCCTCATGCAGCAAGGCTATGAGGTGGAAGGTTTGTTTATGAAAAACTGGGATGAAGACGACGGCACCGAGTACTGCACAGCTAAAGAAGATCTCGCCGACGCCGAAGCCGTCTGCGAAAAGCTGGGTATCAAACTGCATACCGCCAACTTTGCCGCAGAGTATTGGGATAACGTCTTCGAGCACTTTTTAGCCGAATACAAGGCCGGCCGAACGCCCAACCCGGACATTCTGTGCAACCGGGAAATCAAGTTTAAGGTGTTCCTTGAGTACGCCGAAATGCTGGGGGCTGAGAAAATCGCTACCGGCCACTATGTGCGGCAAGGCGTGCGTGAAGGACGCCCGCGCCTGCTAAAAGGCCTGGATGGCAACAAAGATCAAAGCTACTTCCTGCACGCGGTGCCAGAAGCCGCCATTGCCCGCACGCTGTTCCCCGTGGGTGAGCTGGAAAAACCCGCCGTGCGTGCCTTAGCTGAACAGCACGGGTTAATTACCGCCAAGAAAAAAGACTCCACCGGTATCTGCTTTATCGGCGAGCGGCGTTTTCGCGATTTCCTGCAGCAATACCTACCCGCACAGCCTGGCAACATCGAAACGCCCGATGGCGATGTAATTGGCGAACATATGGGGTTGATGTACTACACCTTAGGCCAGCGCCAGGGTCTGGGCATTGGCGGGCTTGCCAACTACTCAGAAGAGCCCTGGTACGTGGCGGCCAAAGACCTTGATCGGAACGTTTTGATCGCCGTGCAGGGTAAGCATGACCCGCTGCTCTTCTCGGACATATTGGCGACAGAAGCCATGGACTGGGTAGCGGGCGAGCCGCCGGTTCAACAGGGCCGCTTTACTGCCAAGACCCGCTACCGGCAAAGCGACTGTGGCTGCGAAATGCGCGTGCTGCCCGACGGCGGTGTAGAGGTCACCTTCGACGACCCGCAGTGGGCGGTCACCCCTGGCCAATCGCTGGTTCTTTACGATGGCGACATTTGCTTGGGCGGCGGCGTTATCCGCGCTACCTGGAAAAAACCCACGGAGGCTGCTGCATGAATCCCACCACGCCGATTCATCGCGCCCCAGATTCCCCGGCCGCCCGCCAGGCGCTTGCCTTGGCTGGCGTGTTTCAAGCCGCCAGCCTAGTCGACGAGCTCGCCCGCACCGGCCAGGTCGACACTCGCGCCTGGGAAACGCTGATTCAGGCCACCGTGGATACCAACCCGCCAAGCTTTGAAGCCATTTACGGCGGGCACCCCAACAACCTTCGCCGCGGCCTGGATACGCTGGAAGCGTTGGTGGGTCGCAAGCAGGCGAACCCAGTGGTGCTGCGCTACGGCTTTTCGCTGCTGCTGCTAATGAATAAGCTGCGCACCAACACCGCTATGATGGATTCACTCGGCCAGAAGCTTACCCGCATTCAAGGGCAAGCCGAGCACTTCGGCACCACCCATGAAAACGTGATTGCAAGCCTAGGTGAAGCCTACCAAGAGACCATTTCCACCTTCAAAACCCGCATTGTGGTGCAAGGCGACCCTTCGCTACTGCAAAGCCGCATGATGCCCGAGCGGGTGCGCGCCTGCTTAATGGCGGGCATTCGCTTTGGGCTATTGTGGCACCAGCAAGGCGGGCGACGCTGGAAGCTGGTCTTCCAGCGCAAAGCGCTTCGTCGTGCGCTAGACAGCCTCAGCTAGTCCGCTCATCTATTTAAACGTCTTGCGCTTGACTAGCCCTGCTCTCGACTAGCCTACTCTCGATTAATTTTCTCCTCGAACTACCTGGAAACCATGCCATGCAACTCTCCGCTCTGACCGCTCTCTCCCCCGTTGACGGCCGTTACGCTTCTAAAGCGGCCGCCCTGCGCGAACACTTCAGTGAATTCGGCCTGATCCGCGCCCGTGTGATTGTGGAAGTTCGCTGGCTCCAGCGCCTGGCAGAGCACACGCAAATTACCGAGGTGCCGCCTCTCTCCGCTGAAGCGACCGCCTTTCTTGAGCAGTTGATTCGCGAGTTTTCGCTTGAAGATGCCGAGCGCATCAAAGAGATTGAGCGCACCACCAATCACGATGTCAAAGCCGTGGAGTACTTCCTAAAAGAGAAAATCGCGGGTCAGGCTGAGCTGCATGCGGTCACCGAGTTCATTCACTTTGCCTGCACCAGCGAAGACATCAACAACCTCTCTTACGGCGTCATGCTCAGCGATGGCCTAAACGCCATGCTGCCCACCATGCACGAAGTGGCCGATGACATCGCCAAGCTGGCCATTGCCCACGCCGCCCAGCCGATGCTATCGCGCACCCACGGGCAGACCGCAACGCCCACGACCCTGGGCAAAGAGATGGCCAACGTGGCGTATCGCCTGAAGCGCCAGCTAAAGCAGGTCGAAGCGGTGGAAGTGCTGGGCAAGATCAATGGCGCCGTAGGCAACTACAACGCTCACCTAACCACCTACCCAGACATCGATTGGGAAGCCAATGCGCGCACGTTTGTGGAAGGTTTAGGGCTCACGTTCAACCCTTACACTACCCAGATTGAGCCTCACGACTACATCGCCGAACTGTTTGATGCCATTTGCCGCTTCAATACCATCCTGATTGATTTTGATCGTGACGTATGGGGCTATATTTCCCTGGGCTACTTCAAGCAGCGCACGGTGGAAGGCGAAATTGGCTCCTCCACCATGCCGCATAAAGTTAACCCGATTGACTTTGAGAACTCCGAGGGCAACCTGGGCTTGGCCAATGCGGTGCTTAGCCACCTGGCACAAAAACTGCCGATTTCCCGCTGGCAGCGTGACCTGACCGACTCCACCGTGCTGCGCAACCTGGGCGTAGGCCTGGCCTATGGGTTAATTGCTTACCACGCCAGCCTGAAAGGTATCAGCAAGCTGGAAGCCAACCCCGAACGCTTAGCGGCTGACCTGGATAACAGCTGGGAAGTGCTTGCCGAGCCGATTCAAACGGTAATGCGCCGCTACGGCATCGAAAAGCCCTATGAAAAACTCAAGCAGCTGACCCGTGGCAAACGTATTGACCAAGCGGGCTTTGCAGCGTTTATTGATACCCTGGAACTGCCCAGCGAAGTCAAAACCGAGTTGAAGGCGCTTTCACCGGCCAACTATATTGGTAATGCCCAGGCTCAGGCCGAAGCGCTGACGCAGCAGCTAAGCTCTTTATAACAACATTTTATAAAGACATTTCATTACGCCATCTTACTAACGCCAGGAACAGCCATGAGCCATCACGATAAGCCTCTCACCCTGCTGGGCGACCTTACTGCCGCAGACTTCTTGGCCAATTATTGGCAGCAAAAGCCGCTGCTGATCCGCGGCGCGATGCCCGATTTCATTAGCCCCATTGAGGCCGATGAACTAGCGGGGCTCGCCTGCGAGCCAGGCATTGAGGCGCGCCTGGTTGAAGAGGATGGGCCCGATGGCCCATGGCAGGTCTCCCATGGCCCTTTCGATGAAGCCACTTTTGAGCGGCTGCCAGAAACTAACTGGAGCCTGCTGGTTCAGGCAGTTGACCACTACGTGCCCTCGGTGGCGGCGCTGCTGGATGAGTTTGACTTCCTGCCCCGCTGGCGGCTCGATGACGTAATGATCAGCTACGCGCCTCCTGGCGGCAATGTGGGCGCGCACATTGACCAATACGATGTCTTTTTACTCCAAGCCAGTGGCCACCGCCGCTGGCAGCTGGGCGGCAAACTGACCGACGATGCCCCCATTATCCAAGGTATCGACCTGCGCATTTTGCAGGAATTCACCGTAGAGACAGACTCTGACTGGGTGCTTGAACCCGGCGACATGCTTTATCTTCCTCCTGGCTGGGCGCACCACGGCGTTAGCCAGAGCGATGACTGCATGACCATCTCGATTGGTTTTCGCGCACCTTCCGCCGATGAGGCCATCACCTCCTACGCTGACTACCTGGGCGAGCAGCTGCCTGCTTCCCAGCGTTACAGCGATGCGGGCATGGCGCCTGCTCAGCAGGCAGGTGAACTGGATGACACTGCGGTCGAGCGTATGCGCCAGCTGATTATCTCAACGCTGGATAATCCTACCCAGGTCGCTCAGTGGTTTGGCCGAGTAATGACTCAGCCAAAATATGTCGATCAAGTAGTACCACTAGAAACGCCGTTGGACGAAGCGGCGCTTGTTGCTCAACTACAAGATGGTGATCCGCTCTATCATATGCCCGGTTCGCGCTTCGCCTGGCGTAGTGATGCCAGCGGCACCACGCTGTTTGTGGATGGCGACGGCCATGCTTGCCCGGCAGAGTTAGCCAAGCGCCTAGCCGACACCACGCCGCTTTACGCCGATGACCTTGAGCTTGAGGGCGCAGCGGCACTGCTTACACAGCTGGTTAACTCCGGCAGCCTCGGCTTTATGAGTGATGATGAAGGTGATGACGACGAGGAATATTAATTAATGGCAGTGGCAAGCATTAGCACCGGCGACTGGGACACCCTTGGCTCGGCGGCCAGTGAGATTCGGCGAGCAGTCTTTATCGACGAGCAGAACGTGCCTCAGGAGGAAGAGTGGGATGGCCTGGACCCTGAGTGCCAGCACTTTCTGGCCATGCTTGACGGGCAACCGGTAGGCACGGCCCGCCTGCTGCCTGATGGGCATATTGGCCGTGTCGCGGTGCTTGCAGGTGCCCGCAGCACGGGCATTGGCGCACTGCTGATGCGGTCGGCAATTGAGGCGGCTCGCCATGCGGGCCACGCTCAAGCAGCGCTAAGTTCGCAGGTTCATGCCTTGGCATTTTATCAACGTCTCGGCTTCGTCGCCCACGGCGATGAGTTTCTGGATGCGGGCATCCCCCACCGGGAAATGACGCTTTCGCTCGCGTAATTAACTAGCTTGATGAATCTCTAGCACTGCTCCGGCAGTGCTTTTTTATGCTCTCTTGACGCCCACCTGACGAAAAACCACTACACAAACCCACCCCTTTGCTACCCCGCTGTAGTCAGGTTACAACGCCCTGTGCCCCCAAGTGTCAATTGTTGAATGAGCCAACCTAGTGGATAGTTATTGCATTGCAGCGTCATAGCGAAGCGGTTGATGCCTTTAACACTGCGGGCTCTACTCCTAAGACGATTGGATTAGAGACGATTGGCGTAAAGACAAAAACGCGAAATTCGATGATGCTGAGTGCAACTTCGCAGGTGCAACATAAACAAACACTGATATTAAAAACGTTATCACGACCAAACACTACTACGTCCAAACACCATCACGACCAAAAAAGAGGGTTAGCTCATGTCAGGACTACTCGACGATATCAAAGCCATGGCCCAACTACGCGAAGCACAAGGCGGCAAATGGGAAGCCATCAAACCTGAGTACGCCGCCCGTATGCGTGCTCAAAACCGCTTTCACACCGGCCTGGACATCGCTCGCTACACCGCCAAAATCATGCGCGAAGATATGGCCGCCTATGATGCCGATACCGCAAAGTACACCCAGTCACTGGGCTGCTGGCACGGCTTTATTGGTCAACAGAAGCTAATCTCAATCAAAAAGCACTTTGGCACCACCAAACGTAGCTACCTGTACCTGTCTGGCTGGATGGTCGCCGCGCTGCGCTCCGAGTTTGGCCCGCTGCCCGACCAATCCATGCATGAAAAGACCTCCGTTGCGGATCTGATCGAAGAGCTCTACACCTTCCTAAAACAAGCCGATGCTTGGGAACTTAACCACCTGTTCCGCGCGCTGGATGATGCTAAAGAGGCGGGTGACAAAACGAAAGAGCAAGAACTGATCAGCAAAATTGATAACTACGAAACCCATATCGTACCGATCATTGCCGATATTGATGCAGGCTTTGGTAACGCAGAAGCCACATACCTGCTAGCCAAGAAGTTTATTGAAGCAGGCGCCTGCTGCATCCAGCTGGAAAACCAGGTCTCTGATGAGAAGCAGTGCGGTCACCAGGATGGCAAAGTCACCGTTCCCCATGAAGACTTCCTGGCCAAAATCAACGCCGTGCGTTACGCCTTTTTGGAACTCGGCATTGAAGATGGCGTTATCGTTGCGCGTACCGACTCACTCGGCGCTGGCCTGACGCAGAAAATTGCCGTCACCAACGAGCCAGGCGATCTGGGCGACCAGTACAACAGCTTCCTCGATGGCGATATTATTGAGAACGCTGACGACATCAACAACGGCGACGTGGTGATTAAGCAAAACGGTAAACTGGTTAAACCCAAGCGTTTGGCATCAGGCCTGTACCAGTTCAAAGCAGGCACCGGCGAAGACCGCGTTATTCTTGACTGCATCACCAGCCTGCAAAACGGCGCTGACCTTCTGTGGATCGAAACCGAGAAGCCTCACGTTGGCCAGATTGCGAGCATGGTTAACCGCATTCGCGAAGTTTGCCCTGACGCAAAACTGGTCTACAACAACTCACCGTCTTTCAACTGGACGCTCAACTTCCGTCAGCAAGTGTTTGATGCATGGGAGAAAGAAGGTAAAGACGTTTCCGCTTACCAGCGTGACCAGCTGATGAGCGTTGAATACGACAACACCGAGCTTGGCCAGTTAGCCGATGAGTGGACACGCAACTTCCAACGCGACTCTTCTCGCGAAGCGGGTATCTTCCACCACTTAATCACTCTGCCGACTTACCACACGGCGGCGCTGTCTACCGACAACCTGGCAAAAGGCTACTTCGGCGACGAAGGTATGCTGGCTTACGTGAAAGGCGTACAGCGCCAGGAAATTCGCCAGGGAATCGCCACGGTTCGCCACCAGGATATGGCTGGCTCCAATATCGGTGATGACCACAAAGAGTTCTTCCACGGCGATGCAGCACTCAAAGCCGGCGGTAAAGACAACACCATGAACCAGTTTGGCTAATGAGCAGGCGTTAACGCCTTCTCACTTTGTAAAATCCACTTTGTAAAATCTGCAGCAGGAGGCCTCCGGGTCTCCTGTTTTTGATTGCCTGTTGGTTAGGTTGCCTGTTGGCCAGGTTGCCTGTTGGTTACCTACCGCTATTTACACACTGTTTTCTTATTACGCTGTTACACTCTCGTCTATGCTATTTTTATTGGCTACTTTTTTAGCTACCGTTTTCAGTATTCAGCTTTGATCTTTTCTGCCGCTTGCTGGTCAAAAGTATTAGCATCGGTTACTATTAACGAACACCGTTCTATAACTGCTATCAATTTTAAACTACTATCAATCCTATGATGGTTATACGAATAGATATGCCACGGAGGTTTTAATGAAACGTCTTCTCTTACCTGTTGCCGCACTAAGTATTCTCACGCTAGCAGGCTGCGCCAACACGGCTGGCTACTCTGGCGATGTTTATCGCGGCAGCCAAGCGCAAACGGGGCAAAGCGTCACTTATGGCACCATCGTGGCGGTTCGTCCGGTACAGATTCAGGCTGAAAGCCGCGCAGGCGGTCTGTTAGGCAGCGGTGGTGGCGCGGTTATCGGTGGGCTTCTGGGCAATCAGGTAGGCGGCGGCTCGGGTCGTCAGCTGGCAACGGTTGCAGGTGCCCTAGGCGGTGCAGTAGCGGGTACGGCCGCTGAAGATGCGACTAACCGCGTTAACGCATTGGAAATGGAAATTCGTCGTGATGACGGTACCGATGTTGTCGTTGTTCAACGTGCAGACCGTCAGTTCCAGGCCGGCCAGCGAGTACGCTTGATTGGTAGCGGGGCCAGCATGAGCGTTGCGCCCTATTAACTTACACCATGAAATATTAAGTAACACCATAAAAAAACAGCCCGACCATCAACATGGCCGGGCTGTTTTGCTTTTAAAGCGGGGCTCTTAATGAGTCGCTTTAATGAGTGGCTTTGCTGCTCGCCCAGTTGGCCAGTTTGAACACCGCCAACCCAATCAATGCCAGCAAAATGACCACCAGCAGCACATCAACGGGGCGGATCAATGTCGTCGCGCCCAGCACTGCAACGGCAGCTACCCACATATAGCGGTTGTCGCCGTGGCTTTTCATCACGCTAGGCAACATTTTGTCTAGCCCTTGGCTAAAGCCGCTTTCCCAACGCTTATTAGCAAAATAAGCAATCAGGACAAAGGCAACAACCCAAATCAAGAAAATGGTCATAACGGACTCCAGTGAGTGTATGTCAGGTGGAAAAGTGGTTGCTGTAGGGTATCCTCGGACCCTCCCAGGCGCAATACCGCTAAAGGCTTGAGGGTGGAAAAACCCGGCTTACCCCCTGACAAGCCGACCCACACGCGTTACCATGTTGGGACATGCACTCACCGAAAGGTTATTCCATGCAAATTGCGCAAAACTCGGTTGTCGCGTTTCACTACACCCTGACCAACGATGCAGGTGAAGTGCTAGACAGTTCTGAAGGCCGTGAGCCGCTCACTTACCTGCACGGCGCTGGCAACATTATTCCGGGCCTTGAAAAAGGTTTAGAAGGCCGTGTAGCAGGTGACAAGCTAAACGTCACTGTATCTCCCGAAGAAGGCTACGGCGAGCTACAAGAGCAGCTGATGCAAGAAGTACCTCGCGATGCCTTCCAGGGCGTTGAGAGCATTGAGCCGGGCATGCAGTTCCAAGCCCAGACTCAAGGCGGCCCGTTGATGGTTACCGTCAAGAAAGTTGAAGGCGACACGGTCGTTGTTGATGGCAACCACCCGCTGGCAGGCCAGCAGCTCAACTTTGACGTTGAGATCGCTGAAGTACGTGAAGCGAGTGCTGAAGAAGTTGAGCACGGCCACGTGCACGGTGAAGGCGGCGTTGAGCACTAAAACGCCCGCGCGCTTGTTCTGAAGAAAGCGTTCAAAAAAGGTGACCTGCGGGTCACCTTTTTTATGCCTCCTGCGGGTCACCTTTTTTATGCCTATTGCTTTAAAACTTAACTAACACAACGCTAGCTAACCGTTTGGCGACGCTCAAAACGCCATAGGCCGAAAGCGATCATCAGCGTAATGCTGAGCAGCAGCCACGAACCTACGCTCACCCCCGGCCAACCGGCCCAGCGCCAGAACGGCTCCAGCCAGAACCCTCCTAAGCTCGCCCCTACATAGTAAAACACCAGATAGAGCGCAGAAGCGCTGCCCCGAGCGCCCTGGGCATAACGCCCTACCCAGCTTGAAGCCAGCGAATGCGCCAGGAAAAAGCCAAAGGCATTAACGCTTAAGCCGACAATAATCATCACTAGCGAATTCGATAAGGTGATCGCCGTGCCCAGCATGATAATCATCACGCCCACCATCATGCAGGCGGCAGGCGAAAACCGCGCGGCTAAACGCCCGGAAATCATCGAGCCGAAGGTGCCGCCGAGGTAGGTCAAAAAAATCAGCCCCAGCCCACTAGCGGCTAGCTGATACGGCGCTGCCGCCAATCGAAAGGTGATGTAACTGTATTGGTTAATAAAGATCAAAAAATTGATACCACCCAAGCAATAAGCGGCGAGTAGCACCGGGCTGCGTAAATGGCCGAGCAGATCTCTTGCTGCTTTGCGCAGTTCAAAGCGCTGGGGAGTGAAGGCGCGGCTATTGGGCAACAGGCGCCAAAACACCACGCAGCCGACCAGAGTCATTACCCCTACGGCAAGAAACGCCGCGGAGGGGCCGCCCACCTCTGCCGCGGCACCACCGACGATACGCCCACTGATTCCACCGAGTGAGTTAGCGCCGATATATAGCCCCACAGCGCTTAATAGAGCGGGCTTCTCGAACTCATCGCCCATCCAGGCAATAGCGACCGCCGGCAACCCACCCAACACAAACCCCTGCACAAGGCGCAACAGCAATAAGCTTTCAAAGGTGGGCGCGAATGCCAAGGCAATGGAACAGGCACCGGCAAGCAGTAGAGTAATGCGCATGATGCCTTCGCGACCGATGGCATCCGAGAGCGGCCCAAATACTAATAATGCTAGAGCCAGAGAGAGCGTCGATACCGACATCAACAGGCCAACGCCCAGGGTCGAGACGTCGTAAGCCTCTTTTAACCCGGGTAACAGCGGTTGCGGCGCATACAGATTAATAAAAACAAGAAATGAACCAAGGCAAAGCGCCAAGGTGGCGCGCCACCAGGCGCGCGTTTTGGCTTCAATCATGCCATTCCTAACAGTGAAAGGTCTGACTACTGGAAAACACTACCGCTTAGCTGGGCCAAATGAGCGGGCTCCAGGGCACGGCGTGACTGCCAGTAATGGCGACGCCAGTAACTATTGTCCAGGCTGGAAATAATCACCCCTTTAGAGGTCGAGGCATGGAGGAAATAGCCATCACCCACATAGATTCCCACGTGGTTATAGCGCCCCGGAGGATTGAAGAACACCAGATCGCCCGCCTGCAGCTCTTGGCGGTCGATCGGGCGTCCCTCGTGTACTTGGCCACGGGTGGAACGCGGAAGCTCTAAATTAAAAGTGTCTCGATAAACATTGCGAACCAAGGCAGAACAGTCAATCCCTCGTTCTGAGGTGCCACCAATTCGATACGGCGTTCCTGCCCAGCGCTGGTGCTGTGCCAGTAGCGCCTCGCGCACCGCCGTTGGCGGCGGTACTTGCAGGCTACGCAACTGGGCGTTGATGGGGTCAACCGGCGACATCTGCGGGTTTGCCCCCATGCCTGGCAACGACATCGAAAAATAATTATCTGGAGCCTGCATATTGCTCTGCCGCGCAGAGCCTGCACACCCAGCAAACAACGTAACTAAAAAACAAACACTTACAACACGGACAGCGGTCACAGCGGGGCGTGGCAGCGCAACCATGCGATTAACCTCATGACATTGATAAGAATATTGATAAGGGCAAGGTATGCCTAAACCAATTATTTACGCTCACGACTATAAGCTAGTTCTCATAGGTTTGGCGAGCGTCAATGTAAGGTGCGCTGATCCCCCGGAAGGGTATCGATATGCAATGGCGCGAAATGGCGCGGTTTATTGCCTGGAAAATCGAGGCTCACCCACGGGCCAGCCAACACCGGCGCACCGCATACCCAAGCCACTAGCGCCTGGCGAAAACCCGCTAAAAAACTTTCCCGCTCAGGCGTTTCGCCCATAAAAAACGAGAAGCCTGCATACATTCCCATGGCGTACTCCTGCCATCCGGCGTAATGATCCGCTGCCAATTGATAAGCGCTATCCAACACCTTGGCAAAGGCAGCGCTATCGAGCCAGCCTAGCTGACGCGCCGCAATGGCTAAATCCACCAGCTGGGCAATATCCCAGGCCGCCATATCCACCTCATTGCAGCCATCTTCATTGTCGCGCACGCGGCACAAGCGTAGGAGATGCTGGCGATCCTCTTCAGCGCAGTCGCCAGACTCCATAATGGCGATTTCAGCGTCCAGCCGTTCAGGGTTCAGCGTATAGGGGGCGTAGTTAATCTGATACTCCTGGCGATCTCCTGACTCAAGCATATAAGCCAAGAACTCCTGCATATCCTCGGCACTGTTCAAATGGTAGTGGCTATCCACCCACTCGCGAATCTCAGCGCACTCACGGGCACTCTCGGGCTGTGGTTCACTCCACACCGCACTGTTCAATGGCCCCACCAGCGACATCGCGGTGAAGTGGCTCAAGGTAGGACGGCAACCCGGCTCGCGCCAGGCATCGTGGCGCCAGTCCAGCCAGTGAAACAGGCTGCCAGGATCTTCCATGTGCCAAATAACTTCATTCACCAGCGAGGCATGCTCAGGCTCGGGCAGGCAGCTTTCCCAGGCAAACCACGCTTCTAATAAGCGCTTGGCATTAGGGTAAAATCGACATAGGCAGCTGCGCAGGGCACTAGCGTATTCCATTAATGGGTCATGCGCTAACAGGCCGCTGTCTAACGACATATGTAAGTAGAAAGCAAACTTTTCAGCCATATGAATAGTGGCCGCGTGCCTGCTGACGCCTTTAAGAGCGTTGCGCTGCTTCAGCTCTTCGGGTGTTGGCTGGCCAAACCAGCTTTGCGAGGGCGGTAAAACGCCGTGTACAGCGTCAGCCGCCAGCTGATTAAGATGGTGCGCCTGGGCGGGCAACCAGTAACGCGCCAACGCCCCCGCGCCCTCATCGGCATGCAGGCCTAGTGACTCCTGTAGGTACAGCGCGGCGTCGGCACGTTGCTCTTCAGGCAGCGCCGCTGAGGGGTCGATCTGGCGCAGCATGGCATCCGGTTCGCGCACGCTTGCCAGTGCCAACAGCCAGTGATGGGGTGTATTACGCCATTGCCGAATACGCGCCTGAGAGGCCTTGCGGGTAGGCTCATCTAAAAGCTCACCGGGAGAACGCTTCCAGGGGCTATGGGCACTGTGCAGCAGTAGCTGATGCCGCTCGCTGGGCGTTTTACCCCGCCGGTCAATGCCGTCAAACAGGCTCTGCCCACGCCCATAGGCGTTAAGCACCGCGTACCAATCATGATAACGGCGGCTGATCAAGTCGGCGGCGTGCCCCGCCAAGTCATCGGCCTCCTCCTGGTTTAGCCAGCCACAGCACGCCCCGGCCCAGGCAAGCTCGACTATACGCAGCCAATCCCACGCCGCCCATTCTAGAGGTTCCCCCTGGCTTACGAACTTATTCAGCACCGGCGCATAGGGCGACTCTTCCACCACGCTGCGCTGCCACTCCATGCGTTGAGCGTTATCCATGCTCAATAGCTCGCGGGCTTCGATATCCCAGCGCTGGCGCTCGCCCTGAGCGCCTAACCAGAGCATCACCCCCAGTAGCGCATCACGGTCGTGGACATCCCACACGTGGGCCAGCCATTCGGCGGCGTCAGGCCAATCGGTTTGGCTAGCAGGATAGACAATAATCGGCCGAAATAGCGCGCATAGCCGCCAGCTTTGCGCCTGGGGCTGCTGGGGCCAGAGCGAAGCGGGGGCGGGAAGTTCATTCAGCGCGTTTTCAAGGGTCTCCCAGGTAACGCCCTCGCCGTCTGATTCAAGATTGGCCAACGCTTGGCAAGCGTCAATAAAGCGATCATCAGCGCCTACTTCCCAGCCCCGCGCACCTAGCGCGCGGCGTAAATCGGCCAGCCAAGCGCGTAAATCGCTATAATCACTGGTGATGCGGCGGGTTAAATGATGCGCCCAGGTTCGCGCCTGCTCAGTCTCTAACCAGCCCGCGGCACCGGCCAGCGCCGCCCACTCAAGCGCACAGAGCAAACGGTCGGCATGGCCTGCGGGTGCTCCCAACCCGTGGAATAGCTGCTCGGCAAGCTCTCCCCGGTCGGTAATTCCCAGCTGCAGCAGACGCTGCTCGGCTGCCCCTGCATCGACCGCCAGCGGATGAGGAGTAAACGCCCAATCACACAGCACTAGCTGTTGGGCCCACCAGGCATTTAACGCATCGATCAAGAGGCACCTCGAAAAAGCACAATGTCATCACCAGCCAAACGCCGGAATAAAGCCGCCTAGTGTAACGGAAAGTGGCGAGAACACCGACAGCCGTAGGTACTAATTAGGCGCTGATAGGCATTAATAGATATCGGTAGATACAAAATAACACCGCCCAGCACAAGGCCGGGCGGTTGTCATACCAGTTGGTTAATTCAGTCGCTATTTGATCCGCTACGCTTGTCTCACCTTGCTAATCACCCACAAGAGCACCACGGCACCTACAATCGCGGTGACTAACGAGCCAATAAAGCCACCGGATGAGAGGCCTAAAAGGCTGAACAAAAAACCGCCAATGACCGCACCAACGACCCCAACACCGATGTTACCCAAAATGCCAAAACCGCCGCCGCGCATGATGTTGCCGGCAATCCAACCAGCCAAGCCACCAATGATCAACCATGCAATAAAGCCCATATAGTCTCCTTACTATCATTTATTAACGTTTTAAAATTTACGGTTTAAAGTGACGGGTTTTAGTTTTACGTATACGCGTTTTACCTAGCCGTCACGCTTGTTCTACCATAGCACACAGCGTTAGTGTTCGATGCCTATCGGTTGTTCGCAGCCTCTCAGTATAGATACCTGGCAACTCTTAAAGGAAAAGTCATGACCCCCGACTCGCTCACACAACTGGTTAACCATACCCAAGGGCAGCAAACGGCCCGTTGGGAAGGCCGCGATGTGGTGCTTTTCAATATGCCGTGGGGGGAGCTGGTGATCAGCTTGCAGGGGGCTCAAGTGCTGCACTTCTGCCCCGCGGGGGATACCGGCTGGCTATGGCTGACGCCTACGCCCCAAGCGCTGCCAGGCGCTATCCGCGGCGGCATTCCACTGTGCTGGCCGTGGTTTGCTGACGAGCGTTATGCCGATGAAAGCCCCAACCGCGACGGCCCGTTCCATGGCCTCGCCCGCCATGCCGCCTGGCGTCTAGATGCTGTTGATGAACACGCCGAAGGCATTGAAGTCCACCTTTCACCGGAACACCCGCTGCATACCCAGCTCACCGCCCGCTTGGTAGTGCAAGCCAACGCCCAGCGCTTAAACGTTGAGTTGATTAGCGAAAACATCGGCGAAACGCCGGTGAAAACCAGCGGCGCGCTGCACACCTACCTTGCCGTTGCGGATGTTCACCAGTGCCGCTTGGAAGGCCTTTCCGGTGCGCGCTACCTCGATAAACTGCGTGGCTTTGCGGAAAGCGAGCAGCAGGGCACGCTGGCCGTTCACGGTGCCGTTGACCGCATTTATCATACCAATGAAGCCGTGCTGCTCAATGATGGCCAGCGCAGCCTACGCATCGGTAAGCAATCGAGTGATTCCACGGTAGTGTGGCACCCCGATAGCGACCTCCCCAGCGACACCCCCGCCGAGGCAGCGCGCCACTTTATTTGTGTTGAAGCCGCCAATACCCGCCTAGACCCAGTGTGGCTAGTGCCCGGCGCCCAGCACCTGCTCGGCACCACCCTCAGCCGCGGTTAACCTTCGGTTCATTAACACGTTGTTATTATATTTTCAGCATACGTTTGCACCTTCAACATACGTTTATACGCTCACTACGCGTTGAGCTAGGGAGATCCGATGGATCCGCAGCAATGGTTAGAGGCCGCCACGCTAGCCTTCAATTTAATCGGTATGGTGGTGTGCTTAGTCGGCCTCACTCTGGCGCAAAAGATGACCCGCCGCTGGCCTGGCTACACCCTGGCGGGGGTTGGCTTTTTGATCGCCACCCTGCCGATGCTGTCACAGCTACTGCTACTGTTTCGGTGACTGCTCCCCACCCTATGTCGCTACGCGACCACAGGTGAGGCTTACCACGTCTTAGGCCGCAGCCGGTGCGTGACCGGTCTTACACAGGCCTCGATGGGCAGAGACCGACAGTCCTTCGGCCTTTAGTTGCAAGATGCCTTGCTGGCGAATATTGATCGCGGCGTTCACGTCACGGTCGATGCCTTGGGTGCCGCAGCCTGGGCAATCCCAGGTGCGAACCTTTAGCGGCATTTGTTCGACCTTATGCCCGCAGCCTGCACAGGTTTTGGAGCTGGCGAACCACGGGTCGATTTTAATCAGATGCTTACCTTGCTGCTTCGCCTTGTAGTCCAGTTTTTGGATCAAGCTGTGCCAACTGGCATCCGCAATATGCTTGGCCAGCTTACGGTTTTTCAGCAGGTTGTTGACGTTTAGGGTCTCGACCACCACCGCTTGGTTGTCGTCAATGAGTTGTCGAGACAGTTTGTGCTGGAAGTCAGCACGCGCATTCGCCAGCCGCTCATGCGCCTTGGCCAGCGTTAGCCGCGCTTTCGCACGACGCTTGCTGCCTTTTTGGCAGCGTGAGAGCGCTTTCTGTTTGCGGCGTAGGTTGGCACGCGCCAGCTTTAAAAAGCGAGGGTTGGCGACCTTGCGGCCCGTGGAGTCGATGGCCAGATGCGTCAAGCCCATATCGACCCCCAGCACGGTCTCCACCGTTTGCAGGGGTATCGGTGCCTCTATACCATCCTCCACCAGGAGTGAGGCAAAATACTTGCCCGTGGGGGTGCGGGTTAAGGTGATGCTTTTTAGCGTGCCGGTTATTTCACGGTGAAGTCGTGCCTTAATCGGCGTGAGTTTCGGCACTTTGATCCAGTCATCACCGACCTTAACGCTGGTGCAGTGATAGCTCGATTGCTTGCCATGCTTGCGTTTAAAGCGAGGGTAGCGGGCGTTAAGCTGAGGGTTAAAGAAGTTTTGGAAGGCGCGATCCAAGTTAATGCACGCCTGTTGCAGTGCGATAGAATCAAACGCTTTGAGCCAGTGGTATTTGTGAGACTTCTTCGCCACCGCCAACAACGGCTTGAGGTCTTTCTTAGCGCGCAGCTTAGTGCCATGCCGTTTGTACTGCGAGCTGATAATGTGCAGTGCCTTATTGTACGTAAACCGCACCGCGCCGAATTGCTGATTCAAGAAATCAGCCTGTTCGGGGGTGGGGTAAATGCGTACTTTGGTGGCTTTCAGCACGGCGCTTCAACTCGTTGACTGTATGAATGTATAGTACCAGATGAATGCTACACTACAACCCCGCAGCGCTAGCGCGCTGCCCGCTTGTATCCCCGCCCTCAATCGGGCGAGGGTTTACGCGGATTTTCGCTAAAAGTAGCCAAGAACCACAAAGGGGTCGATAGGATGCGCCAGCCGTTAAGTCGCGAACTGAGCAATTTGTTAGAGCGCGGGCGAGATCGCCAATTGCGCTTAGCGGTCACCGGCCTCTCTCAAGCAGGTAAAACCGCTTTTTTGACCTCGCTGGTTAATCAACTGCGCCACGCGGGCGTTGAGGCACGGCTTGATTTATTACCTGCGGCACGGGAAGGCCGCCTGCTCGGTGCTCAGCGGCTTAATCAACCTGATTTGGGCGTACCGCGTTTTCCCTATGACCCTGGCATGGCTGCGCTGCGTGATACGCCGCCGCGCTGGCCAGCACCGACCCGCGGCATCAGCGAACTACGGTTACAGCTACGCTACCGCCCTGCCCGCAGCGGCTGGCTAACGCCTGAAATAGCCCACCTCACCCTGGATCTGTTCGACTACCCCGGCGAGTGGCTGCTCGACTTACCGCTGCTGCAGCACGACTTTTACAGCTGGAGCCAAGCACAAGCGCTACACGAAGGCGAACAGCGCCGTGGCCTGTTTAGCGAGTGGTTGGCAGCGGTGGAACAACTCGACCCTGCCAGCGAAGCAGATGAAGCCCAGCTTGCGACCCTGGCCGAGGAGTATGCCCAAGGCCTGCGCCGCGCCAAACAAGCCGGCTTTTCTGACCTGCAGCCAGGGCGCTTTTTGCTGCCAGGTGAGCTGGAAGGCGCGCCGGTGCTACAGTTTTTTCCGTTACCGGCGCTTCGCACCCCCAAAGAGACCCTGGAAGCACTGCCCACCAATAGCCTTTATGCCACCCTGGCGGCACGCTTTCGCTACTATCAGCAGCAGGTGGTTAAACCCTTTTACCGCGACCACTTCCGCCGCTTTGACCGCCAAATCGTGCTGGTGGATGTGCTGGGCGCGCTTAATGCCGGGCCTGAACGCTTTGAAGATCTTTCCCACGCGCTGCAACAGTTAATGCACAGCTTTGACTACGGCAAACGCAGCCTGCTCACGCGCCTATTCGCGCCCAAAATCGACCGCTTAGCCATTGCCGCTACCAAAGCGGATCACGTTACCCCTGACCAACACGGCAACGTGGTACAGCTATTAGAAGCCTTACTGGCAGAGCCCCTCAAAGACCTACGCTTTGCTAACGTGCCGGTTAAAGCACTTTCGCTAGCGGCTATTCGCGCCACTGAAGCCCGCGAGGTCACCCACGAGGGTAAGCGCTCACCTGCTCTGCGCGGCACTACCTTAGAGGGTGAAGAGGTATTGGTTTACCCCGGCGATGTGCCCGCCCGGCTACCCGCTGCCGATTTTTGGCAGCAGCAAGGGTTCGACTTCCCCAGTTTTCGGCCAATGCCCACCAGCTCAGAAGCGCTGGATCATATCCGCATGGACGCCGCCATCGACTGGCTGATTGGAGATAAACTGTCATGACTACCCCACAGCCACGCCGTCACTTTACGCTGGATGACACGCCAGAAGAGGCCGCCGAAGCAGCTTCGGCGTTGCGCCAACGTGAAGCCTTTGCCGACACCAGCGAGCATCACCCCCTGGCACCGCTGGCAGAAGAGAAAGCCCTGCCTGCCGCCAGCTTAGGCGCACCGCGCAAGCGCCGCTGGGGGCTGCTATTTGCCCTGGGCGGCGGCGCTGCACTAGGCACCGCCGAACTCGTCACCGGCATACCCGATGCACTCGCGCAATCGCAATGGCTGGCCATTGCCTGGCAGCTGTTTGGTATTAGCCTGATTGGCTTAGGCGGAATCTCGCTGCTTAAAGAGCTGGGACGTTTGCGCCGCCTGAAACGCCACGACAAACTGCGCGCCGACCTTGCCGAACTACCGCTGCGCTCGCCGCAGCAGGCTCGCGCCATGGCCGAGCAGCTTAGGCACCAGCTAAAACTGGCCGATGATGACCCGCACTGGCTGGCCTTTCAGCGCGCCAGCCAGCCTCACCATAGCGGCGAAGAGCTCCAAACCCTGCTGCGTTACCACCTGCTGGCACCGCGCGACCGCGAAGCCCAGCGCTTGATTACCCGTATGTCCGGTGAAACCGCCATTATGGTCGCCATTAGCCCGCTGACCCTAGTGGATATGGCATTGGTAGCCTGGCGCAGTTTGGCAATGGTAGATCGGTTATGTCGCCTTTACGGGCTTGAGTTAGGCTACGCCAGCCGCCTGCGGCTGTTTCGCAACGTGCTGCACAACATGGCGTTTGCCGGTGCCAGCGAATTGGCCACCGATGCCAGCATGGATATGCTCTCACTCGACTTGGCAGGCAGGCTCTCCGCCCGGGCGGGCCAAGGCCTCGCCACCGGGCTACTCAGTGCACGCTTAGGCCTTCGCGCCCAACGCCTGTGCCGCCCGGTACCTTTCACGGCCGATGAGCAACCTAAGCTTGCCGATCTTCGCCAAGACCTGTGGCGACAGATCAAGCGCTTAGATAAAGAGCCCGTGCCTGCGCAGCGCAAAGAGTGATAGTGGCTTAAGTAACTGTTGAAGCTCTACAGCCCAAAGCGCTTTTTCAACCACTCGGCAACGGCGGCCTCATCGTGCTGGCCGATGCGCTCAGCGCCTTTTATACGGTCGAATAGCTCAGGGTGTGCGTTAGCCATTACCTGAGCCTCGCCTGCTAAATTAAGCATTTCGGTATCGTTAAGATTATCGCCAAACGCTAGGCACTCTGCGGGCGTTAAGCCCAGCCGCTCAAGTAGCGCCGCCAGCGCCACGCCTTTGTTGACCCCGCCGGCCATGATTTCTAAAGCATTCGCCGTTGAATAGGTAATATGCAGCCCTTCGCCGTGAGCCGCCCGGGCATGTGCTTCTAGCTGTTTCAGTGCCGTTGGGTCGCCTAGATAAAGCACTTTGCCTACGCCGTTAGTGTCCATCTGCGCTGGGGGCACGACGGTGTAGCGAAAACCGGTAGAGGCGTGAAGGGACAGTAATTGAGGGGCTTCTGCATCTATATGCCAGCCGCTTTCACGATATAAGCTGAGCCGTACCTGAGGCGGGCGCGCAAGCCCAATTAACGTTTTGGCATGCTCAGGATCTACGTGATTAGCGGCTAGCAAGATGCCTTTCGGGTCGTGAACATAGGCACCATTGGTGCTGATCAGGTGTGCGGGAATATCCAGCTCATCGCGAAACACCTTCATATCGTGATAGTGGCGACCGGATGCCAGCGCGACATGATGGCCCTGTTTCACCAGTGCTCGCAGCACTTCAACGGTACTTTCGTGCAGGGTGTGGTGGCGGCCTAACAGCGTACCGTCAAGGTCAGAAACAATCAGGCGGGGGGTCATAGCGCGCTCCATCGGCATGGGCATTCAGCTTAACCGATTCCTTTGAACGCTTGTAAGCCTTTGACTCACCGTCATCAACGCCAACTTCGCATGGCGACAATTGGCGCAGCCTGCGGGAATCCGTATAGTGGCACCCTAACTCTCGCCAACTGATTGAGCTCATGCTTCAGAATAACGCCATGCTTGCCCAGCTCAAGCAACAGATTCGTCAAACCACCCCCCGTGCTGAAGGGGTGATCAAAGCCACCGACAAAGGTTTCGGGTTTCTCGAAACCGACGACGGTGAATCCTATTTCGTGCCGCCGCCCGCCATGAAGCAAGTGCTTCACGGTGACCGCGTGGAAGCAGTTATCCACGAGAACGGTGACAAAAAATCCGTTGAGCCTGAAAAACTGATTGAAGCGGGGCTGGATCGGTTTGTTGCCCGTGTTCAAAAGCGCGAAGGCCGCCTTGCTGTAGTACCCGACCATCCTTCGATTAAAAATGTGCTCAAGGCGCGCATTAAGCGCAGCCTGGATGAAGACAGCATTGCCGACGGCGACTGGGTGGTAGCCCGCCTGGTGCGCCACCCGCTGAAAGCCGACGACCGCGCCTTCTTTGCCCAGATTGATGAATTGGTCGCTAAAAGCGATGACCCGACGGTGCCATGGCGCGTCACGCTTGCCCGCCACGCGCTGGAGCAAGAGTGCCCCGATGCGGGCACCGAATGGCCGCTGATGGACGAAGGCCTCACCCGCGAAGACTTAACCGCAACGCCCTTCTTCACCATTGATGGTGAGAAAACGCGCGACATGGATGATGCACTGCACATCGCACCTCGCGCCGAAGGCGGCTGGCGGTTGAGCGTAGCGATTGCCGACCCCACCGCTTACGTGGAAGAAGGCCATGCGGCTGATTTAGAAGCCCGCACGCGCGCCTTTACCGTTTACCTGCCCGGCCAGAACGTGACCATGCTGCCGGAGCAGCTAGCGGATGATCTCTGCTCGCTGTGGGAAGGCCAGGAGCGCCCCGCCCTCGCCTGTACGCTAGATATCAATGCCGATGGCAGCCTCGGCGATTACCGCTTCTTTGCGGCGAACGTCAAATCCCACGCCAAGCTTGCTTACGACCGCGTATCTGACTGGATCGAAGGTCAAGGCGATTGGGCACCGGCGGATGGGATTGCCGAGCAGCTCACCGCCCTGCGCGATTTGACCGAAGCGCGTACCGCTTGGCGCAACGAACACGCCCTGGTGTTTAAAGACCGCCCCGACTACGTGTTTGACCTAGACCCCGCAGGCAACGTGCTGGCTGTGCGCACCGAAGAGCGCCGCATTGCTAACCGCATGATCGAAGAGTCGATGATTGTGGCCAACGCTTGCTGCGCGGACTTCCTGGCGAAACATATCGGTCACGGTATCTTTAACGTACACCGCGCGTTCGAGCCTGAGAAAGCCGAAGCCGCCCAGGAGTTTTTGGCAGGCCAAGAGATTGTGGTTGAACGCGAAGCGCTGACCGAGCTTGCCCGCTACACCGAGCTTAAGCGCGCCCTGGAAAGCCGCGATGACGCCTGGCTGGATGCGCGCCTGCGCCGCTTCCAAGGGTTTACCAGCATGTCTGCCCAGCCTGGCCCGCACTTCGGCCTGGGCCTGGCTGCCTACGCCACATGGACATCGCCGATTCGTAAGTATGGCGACATGGTCAACCACCGCTTGATCAAACGCGTGCTTAAAGGCGAACAGGCACCCGCCGAGGCTACCCAGCAGCTCACCGAGCAGTTAACAGAGCGCCGCCGCCTGAACCGTATGGCCGAACGCGATGTGAAAGATTGGCTCTACGTGCGTTACCTAACGCCTGCCGCGCAAAACCAGGACACCTTTGAGGCCGAAATCATGGCCATCAACCGTGGCGGTATGCGCGTTCGCCTGCTGGAAAATGGTGCGACTGCGTTTGTGCCCGCGCCCTTAATGCACAGTGACCGCAGCAAAGTGGTGATTGATGATAAAGAGGGTCGGATTCAGATCGAAGGCGAAGAGCGTTACAAGCTTGGCGACCCGCTTCGCGTGGCGCTCACCGAAGCCCGCGAAGAAACACGCTCGCTGGTGGCAAAGCCCGTCGAGTAAATCGGCGCTTAGCACAAACATCTAGCAACAAACAGCAACGGTGCCTACTGGCGCCGTTGCTGTTTCTGTCGTGTAGCTAGCCTTTATCAAGCCTGCTGATGAAGCAAGAAGAAGCGCAGCATTTCTTTCGTGGCATCGGGGCCTTTCGGGTCGGTATAGCTGCCTTTGCTGCTGCCACCCGACCAGGCATGACCCGCCCCTTGAATGCGCCACTGCTCCAGGCGTGGTTTGCCTTTTTCATCGTGATGCGTGGTACGCGTATAGGCATGGCCATTAGCCACCTTTCCCTGCTCTACCTTCGCCCCGGCTTTGCCCACATTGGAAGCACCCGATGCGCGGTACTGAGCAGCAACACGTTCCGCATTGCTGGGGTGCACGGTGGTGTCACGGTCGCCATGAAAGATAATCGCCGGTACTTCTGATGCCCAACCGGCTCCTTTCGGTTTACCACCGCCAAGAGGCCCCGTACCCCCTTGCATTGCACCCAGCGCATCGGGAAGACTCTGGGCCACGCCGTGGGGCAACCCGGAGTGCACGCCCACGGCCGCAAACAGGTCCGGGTAGGTCATCGCCAGAGTGGTCGCCATGGCCGCGCCTGCCGAAAGCCCTGCCACATAGACCCGATTTTCATCAAGGCCGTGGGTGTCGATGATCTGGCGGGTCATGCCCGCCAGAATCGCCGGCTCACCGCCTTCGCGCTGCTGGTCTTCGGCTTTAAACCAGTTCCAGCATTTCGAGGTATTGGCGGTCATCGGCTGGGCTGGGTAGAGCACGCAGCACAGTTGCTCTTCGGCCAGCCGGTTCATCTCGGTTCCGGCGGCAAAATCATCAGGGTTTTGCGTGCAGCCATGCAGCATAACCACCAGCGGCAGCGCTTGCCCGCTATAGCCAGTGGGGATATACAGCTTGTAATCACGCGTGCCGATTTGGTTGGTAAAACGACCGGCAGTGAACGCGCCAGGCTGTGGCTCCTCGACAGCGCTCCGCGCCTGCTCGGGTTGAGCTTGCTCGAAATGCGCCATGCCGCCACGAAACTTCATCCACTTTTCCCGCCATGCGGCAGGTACCTTAATATCGTCGGGTGAAAATGCTCCCGTTGGCGCTTCAGCAGGATCTGGCTTCGATACTGTGGCTTCTTCGTCGATGACCTCGCAGGTTCCGTCAATGACTTCGCAGGTTCCGTCGAAGGTATTGCCGCCCTGGTATGATTGATAAGGTGTATTAGGTGTTGCCGCGCTTCTCGCTTCGGGCACGCCGCCCTGAAGCAAGGCCATAGCCTCGTGCAGTTTCCCCGCGCGGGTTAGCCGCGTTGCTTCTTCCATTCGCTTTGTCATCGTGGCATCGATCATCTTCAATATCCTTATTCAATGATGGCGTGGTGAGTGATTACGTAGTGATTAAGTGAGTGCTTGAATGAGTGATTCAGTGGATTCGATCCGCCAAAGCGGCCTTAACCGCTTTACTGGCATTCAAGGCACCCAGCACCACCACCGACTCGATGGTGGCGCGGGCAAGTTCTGGCGTTACGTCGTCGGCAATGCTGGCCATGCCCAACACTTGAATCTGCAGCATCTCGCCCGCCGACTGCAGGGCTTCTAAATCTGCACGGCTATAGTGCTCAAGCCCCAGCACAAACGCCTTGCGGGTCACGGTCTCTTTGACAACGTCAGCATGGGTCGCCAACTGATTACGAATAGCGGTACGAATCAAATCGGTTCGATTGGAGTAAAAACCTTCCTGAACCAATAAATCGATCTGCCCCAGATCAACCACCCCAAGGTTGATGGTGATTTTTTCGCTGGAGTCACCGCTCTTACGGCGAAGTTCATGCACGCTCATGTGTTATTCCTTGTTGTGCTAAGTAACCGGACGGCTTTTTGATGCTGCGTACTAACATCAAGCCCACACCAAAACCATCTAATTGGATTCCATATACCATCCATATGGATGGTATATTAGCCTAGCTCAGCCAATAGTCAACAAATAAGCAAAACAAACGCCTCGGCTCAGCTGTCGTTGAACTGACTTATTTCTCCTTTATGGTGAAACGATGACAGTTTTTGCGGCCCTGAGTACCAAGGAGAGCTAGGAGGTTAGCTTGCACATTGCAGATGTAACGATGTTTTATGCACCCGCCAGCGGCGGCGTGCGTACCTATTTGCAGGCCAAGCATCGCGTTTTCTCGCGCATTCCACAGTTGCGCACCAGCCTGCTGGTGCCGGGGGCAGAGCGCGATAGCCTTGGCGATCATCACACCTTACCGGCGCTGCACCTCCCGTTGGGTCAAGGCTATCGTTTTCCACTGAGGGGCTCACCCTGGCGCGATGCGTTGATTGATCTAAAGCCTGACCTTATTGAGGCTGGCGACCCTTATGTAACCGCCTGGGCAGCGTTGGCCGCCGGTCAGCGGTTGGGCGTGCCGGTGGTGGGCTTTTATCACTCGGACCTTCCGCGTTTAATGGGGGACCGCTTTGGCCGCTATATTGAAAAGCGCTTAACGCGCTATGTCACAGAGCTTTATCGCCAGTTTGATAGCGTGCTGACACCCTGTAACGCGATGGCTAATCGACTGCGTGACTGGGGTATTGAGAACGTTCGCGTGCAACCACTGGGCGTCGATTTAACGCAATTTAATCCCCAGCATCGTGACCCGGCGTTCCGCCAGGCTATGGGCATACCCAACGACAAAAAGCTGCTGATCTTTGTCGGGCGCAACTCTCGCGAGAAAAATATTGATGTACTGCTGGCGACGATGCGAGCGCTAGGGCGCGATTATCATTTGCTGCTGATGGGGCCTGGCATGCCGCATCACGTGCCCAGTAATGTCACGGTTATTGACCGCTGCTGCGGCGTGTACGAGGTAGCGACCGCCTTGGCCAGTAGCGATGCCCTGCTACACGCGGGTACCCGTGAAACGTTTGGCTTAATTGCCCAGGAAGCGATGGCGAGTGGTATCCCGGTAATAGCGGCAAACACAGGTGCGTTGGCAGAAAACGTGCCGCTGGGGGCGGGAATTTTATGCAAACCGCTCGACCCAGCGGCCATGGCCACGGCATGCGAGGCGCTGTTCAGTAATGATCTCGCCGCAAGCGGGCGCTACGCCCGTCGTCATGTGGAGCGCCATTTCAACTGGGATGGCGTTATGCACTCACTGCTGGAGCATTATCAGCAGCTTTGCCACGGCAGCCAACCCCATGCCCTCCACCAACACCACTAGCCGTCGCCAGCTGCTGAAGTGGCGGCCACTCCACGGCGTGATGATCGCCCTGGCGCTGCTTGCACCGCTGGTGCTCACCGCGTGGCTAGGCGGCGCTGAAGCACTGCAGCGCGTCAAACACTTCCCGCTGAGTTTATTGCTGTTAATGCTGGCGGTGGCTTTTGTGTGCTGGAACCTTAATGCGGCGAGGCTGCGTTTGATGCTGGGCGGCCGTGCAGGCAAGCTTGGCCAACGTGGTGCACTGGGTATTGAATTGGCATCGAAGTTTGCACTATGCGCCACCCCAGGCGGCAGTGGCGGCCCAGCCACCCTGCTGTTGCTACTCGCCCAGCGCGGTTTTCCGCCTGCCAAAGGCGCGGCGGTGTTTCTGATTGACCAAGGCTGTGACTTGCTGTTTTTCCTGGCTATGCTGAGCGGCTTAGTGCTTTTTTCGCTGCTAAGCGACACCCAGTGGCCCCACCAATCACTCGTGCAGTGGGCGCTGGTCGGTTTAGCGTTGATGGCCATGCTGGTGAGCGTGGTAATGCGCTATTTGCCGAGCCTATTGCGCTCAACCGGAGTGAACACGCCATGGCCCAGCCGTTATCGGCGTCGCTGGCTTGCGCGGCGTCTATTAAAATGCCGACAGGCGCTGAAGGTCACGCTTGCGCTTCCACGTACCACGCTATTCGCGATGCTGCTGCTGACCACCGCGCATTGGCTGATGCGCTATAGCTTGCTGTATTTAGCGGTGCTGGGGGTAGGCGGCCAGGCGGATTGGATATGGACCTTTCTAACCCAAATGCTGGCCATGGCGGCCAGCCAGCTTAGCTTTTTACCCGGCGGTGCGGGCGCTGCGGAAGTAGGCGTTGGCAGCCTGCTGCTACCCTTGATGGAACGCGAGCAGGCCGCAGCGGCAGTATTGGTGTGGCGATTAGTCAGCTACCACCTTTACTTGGCGGCTGGTGCCCCGTTATTTATTTTATATAGCTATCGAATGCTGCGGCGCTCACCGGCGCGATCGCACAAATGCACATAGCACAAATGCATACAGCAGAAATAAATAAGGGCACCCCTCGGGGTGCCCTTATAGCGTGCAGCTAAACGTCAGCGGCTTACCAGCCAGTGACTTCTTTCAGCGCATCGCCAATCTCAGCCAAAGAGCGCACGGTTTTAACACCGGCGTCTTCCAGGGCAGCAAACTTCTCGTCAGCGGTGCCTTTACCGCCAGAGATAATCGCGCCCGCGTGGCCCATACGCTTGCCAGGAGGTGCAGTAACACCGGCAATGTAGGAAACCACTGGCTTGGAAACGTTGGCTTTGATGTAAGCCGCGGCTTCTTCTTCAGCCGTACCACCAATTTCACCGATCATAACGATGGCTTCGGTTTTCGGGTCATTCTCGAACATCTCAAGGATGTCGATGAAGTTAGAGCCCGGAATCGGGTCGCCGCCGATACCTACGCAAGTAGACTGACCGAAACCGTGATCAGTGGTCTGCTTAACGGCTTCATAGGTCAGGGTACCAGAGCGGGAAACGATACCTACGCGGCCCGGCTGGTGAATGTGACCCGGCATGATGCCGATTTTGCATTCGCCTGGCGTGATAACACCCGGGCAGTTCGGGCCAATCAGGCGTACGCCCAGCTCGTCGCACTTCACTTTAGCGTCAAGCATGTCTAGCGTGGCGATGCCTTCAGTGATGCACACGATTAACTTGATGCCTGAATTAGCGGCTTCAAGAATCGAGTCTTTACAGAACGGTGCCGGAACGTAGATCACGCTGGCTTCCGCGCCGGTTTTCTCAACCGCTTCTTTCACGGTGTTGAAAACGGGCAGGCCTAAGTGCGTTTGGCCGCCTTTGCCCGGCGTAACACCGCCGACCATTTGCGTACCGTAGGCAATCGCCTGCTCGGAGTGGAACGTGCCTTGGCCACCGGTAAAGCCCTGGCAGATGACCTTGGTGTTCTTATCGATCAGGATGCTCATTACTTGCCCTCCGCCGCTTTAACGACCTGCTGAGCCGCGTCGGTCAGACTAGTAGCCGCGATGATGTTCAGACCGCTAGACGCTAATTTTTCAGCACCCAGTTCGGCGTTGTTACCTTCCAAACGTACAACAACCGGTACGTTAACACCTACCTGCTCAACGGCACCGATAATGCCTTCAGCAATCATGTCACAGCGCACGATACCGCCGAAGATGTTAACCAATACGGCTTTAACATTGTCGTCAGAGAGGATAATTTTGAACGCTTCTGCCACGCGCTCTTTGGTCGCGCCGCCGCCAACGTCCAAGAAGTTAGCCGGCTTGCCGCCGCTCAGGTTAACGATGTCCATGGTGCCCATGGCCAAGCCTGCGCCGTTAACCATGCAGCCGATGTTGCCATCAAGCGCTACATAGTTAAGTTCCCACTTCGCTGCGTCGGCTTCACGCTGATCTTCTTGCGAAGGATCGCGCATTGCCTGCAGGTCCGGGTGACGGTACAGCGCGTTGCTGTCCAGGCCTAGTTTGGCGTCGAGGCAGTGCAGGTTGCCTTCGTCGGTCACTACCAGCGGGTTAATTTCTAACAGCGCCAGGTCTTTGTCATGAAACAGCTGGGAAAGACCCAGGAAAATCTTAGTGAACTGCTTGATCTGGTCGCCTTTCAGGCCCAGCGCAAACGCAAGCTCACGCGCTTGGTAAGGCTGTGCACCTACCAGCGGATCGATTTCGGCTTTAAGAATTTTCTCTGGTGTTTCTTCTGCAACCGTCTCAATTTCCACACCACCTTCGGTAGAGGCCATGAAGACCACGCGACGGGTAGTACGGTCAACCACAGCACCGAGGTAAAGCTCGTCGGCGATGTTGGTGCAGGTTTCAACCAAAATCTTAGCAACCGGCTGACCTTTTTCGTCAGTCTGGAAAGTCACTAAGTTCTTGCCCAACCATTGCTCAGCAAACGCTTTTGCTTCAGCCGGGTCTTTAATCAGCTTAACGCCACCCGCTTTACCACGGCCACCGGCGTGCACCTGGGCTTTAACCACCCACATGTCACCACCGATTTTTTTGCAAGCTTCTTCCGCTTCTTCGGGAGTGTCGACTGCAAAGCCTTTAGACACCGGTAGACCATAGTCGGCAAACAGCTGTTTACCTTGATACTCGTGAAGATTCATCGATTCATGCCATTGGTTGCATGTGACTCGAACGATGACCCGTTTTCTTTTAAGCACTTTCTTACAAGAACTGTCTTACAAGAACTGCCTTACAAGAACTGCCTTACAAGAACGGTCTTAAAAGCACTGGTCATCCCCGTTCTTTCGATCTTTGTGGGTTAAGACAAAGCCGAAAGTGTTGCGCCACCTAACGGTGGCGCTTCGTTGTTGCTTACTGAATTATTTACGCTTCTTGCGGTTAGCCATATGAATGGCATGGCCATCAACCGCAAGCGCTGCTTCATGCACAGCTTCCGACATGGTCGGGTGTGCGTAGCAGGTGAGCGCTAGGTCTTCGGCGCTAGAGCCGAATTCCATGGCAATCACGCCTTGGGCGATCATTTCACCGGCGTGTTGACCCACGATATGCATACCAAGGATACGATCAGTTTCCGCATCGGCGATGATTTTAGCACTACCTTCGGTGGCGTTGTTGGCCATAGCACGACCGCTTGCCGCGAAGGGGAAAGTACCGGTTTTGACGTCGATACCTTTGGCTTTGGCATCTTGCTCGGTCATACCGACCCATGCCACTTCCGGGAAGGTGTAAATCACGTTCGGAATCGTGTCGTAGTTCATCTCGGCTTTGTGGCCGGCGATGATGTCAGCTACCATAACGCCTTCTTCAGAGGCCTTGTGCGCCAGCATGGGGCCACGCACACAGTCACCAATGGCGTAAACGCCCGGTACATTGGTGCGGCACTGGTCGTCAACGAAGATGAAGCCACGCTCATCCAGCTCTACGCTCACGCCATCGGCAATCACGCCTTTGGTATAAGGGCGGCGGCCAACGCAAACAATCAGCTTGTCGAAGGTCATTTCCTGTTCGCCGTTGGCATCGGTGTACTTCACCACGACTTCTTCACCTTTGACTTCAGACCCGGTCACGCGTGCGCCGAGTTTGATGTCCAGCCCCTGCTTTTTCAGCAGCTTCTGGGTTTCTTTAGCGACCGTGGTGTCGACCATCGGCAGGAAAGAATCCATCGCTTCAAGTACCGTCACTTCAGAACCCAGGCGGTTCCACACGCTGCCTAGCTCAAGACCGATAACGCCAGCACCGATAACGCCTAAACGCTTCGGTGTTTCGGTGAATTCCAATGCGCCGGTAGAGTCAACGATCAGGCCTTCGGTCAGCGGGGTCGGCGGAATTTCAACCGGCACAGAGCCTGCGGCGATGATGATGTTGTCAGCGTCATAAGTGGTGGCGTTGCCGTCAAGGTCGGTGACCTCAACCTGCTTACCAGAAACCACTTTGCCGGTACCTTCAAGCGCAGTGACGCCATTGGCTTTGAATAGGCCTGCAATGCCGCCGGTCAAGTTCTTAACGATCTTGTCCTTACGGGCAATCATCTTGGTAACGTCCATCGTGACGTCGCCCGCCTGAATACCCATATCGTCGAAATCGTGCTTGGCTTCCACAAACTTATGCGATGCTTCAAGCAATGCTTTCGAGGGGATACAGCCAACGTTCAAGCACGTACCGCCGAGTACAACGCTGCCTTCTTTACCAATCCATTTTTCGACGCAGGCCGCTTTCAGACCCATCTGTGCTGCGCGGATGGCGGCTACATAACCACCGGGGCCGGCACCGATAACGATCACATCAAACTTATCAGCCATGTTGGCTCCTTTAGCTTGCTTGCCTCCCCCTGCTTTCTTCAGCGCAGGCAGGAGGCTGTGTACGATTGCAGATCAATCCTGGTCAAGTATTAGCGTAATGAATGAAGATGACGCTTATACTTTTTTAGTACCCAGTAGTAGATATCCAGCAGTGTTAGATATCCAGCAGCAAACGTGCAGGGTCTTCCAGCAATTCTTTCAGCGTCACCAAGAATTGCACGGCGTCTTTGCCGTCGATCATACGGTGGTCATAGGAGAGCGCCAGATACATCATCGGGCGGATCTCGACCTTGCCGTTAACGGCCATTGGTCGATCCTGGATTTTGTGCATACCCAGGATGGCGGTTTGCGGCGGGTTGATGATCGGGGTCGACATCAACGAACCAAAGGTGCCGCCATTGGTGATGGTAAAGGTGCCACCGATCATGTCGTCCATGCCCAGCTTGCCGTCACGGCCACGCTTGCCAAAGTCGACAATCTTGCGCTCAACGTCGGCAATTTTCATGCTGTCGGTGTCGCGCAGTACCGGCACGACCAAGCCGCGGTCGGTGGAAACAGCAACGCCGATATCCTGATAACCGTGATACACGATGTCGGTGCCGTCGATAGATGCGTTCACATCCGGGTAGCGCTTGAGCGCTTCAGAGGCTGCTTTTACAAAGAAGCCCATAAAGCCCAGCTTAATATCGTGAGCTTTTAGGAAGGTATCTTTGTACTGCGCACGCAGAGCCATGATTTCGGTCATGTCCACTTCGTTGTAAGTGGTCAGCATGGCAGCGGTTTGCTGCGCCTGAACCAACCGCTTGGCGATGGTTTGACGCAGGCGGCTCATCGGTACGCGCTTCTCGATGCGCTCACCTTCAGCAGCCGGTGCAGCGGCGGCTTTTGCCGGTGCTGCAGATTTTGCTGCTTTCTTGGCAGAGCCGTCTTTCACCGCTTTTTGAACGTCTTCTTTCAAGATGCGGCCACCTTTGCCGGTGCCCTCAATCTTGGCAACGTCCAGGTCGTGCTCGGCGACCATTTTACGCGCAGCAGGCGCGAGGATTTTGCCACCGACGTTCTCATCGGCACCATCGTCGTCGCTGCTGGCGTCAGCTTTAGCCGCTGAATCGCCGCCGCTATCCCCAGCACTATCACCACCAGCACCTTCGGTGAAGATGGCGAGAACGGCTTCAGATTCTACCTGGCTACCCTCTTCGGCTTTAATTTCAGCCAGGGCACCATCGGCCGGTGCGACAACTTCCAGCACCACTTTGTCGGTTTCGATATCGGCCAGCACTTCATCGCGCTTGACCGCTTCGCCCACTTTTTTGTGCCAAGTAGCCACGGTGCCTTCCTGAATAGACTCAGGGAAGCTGGGGGCTTTTACATCGTGCTTTTTGCCACCACCGCTGGCTTTTTTGTCTTCTTGCTTAGCGTCAGATTTCTGCTCGGATTTTGCAGCACTGTCACCGCCAGAAGATTTCTCTTCTTTTTTGCTGTTTGATGCGCTGCCTTCACCGATGTTGCCCAGCACCTGCTCGGACTCAACGGTATCGCCTTCTTCGGCCATTACCTCGGTCAGGGTACCCGCTTCCGGTGCGACGACTTCTAGCACCACTTTGTCGGTTTCAATTTCAACAATCAGCTCGTCACGCTCAACGCTATCACCCGGTTTTTTATGCCACGCCGCCACTGTGCCTTCGGCAATGGATTCCGGAAAGGTTGGCGCTTTGATCTCAGTAGCCATGTCGTTTCCCTTATATGTTCTTTAAATCCGGCGGCCGCTTATAGGTTAAAAGCGTCTTCCACCAGCTGGCGCTGCTGTTCAGTATGGACGGACATGTAGCCAGCTGCCGGTGCAGCAGAGGCAGGACGTCCTGCAAATTTCAAATCGCGTCCGAGGCCATCTTTCAGCATATCGGCCACTGCACGCATGTGGTGCTGACTGGAGTACCAGGCGCCTTGGTTCAACGGCTCTTCCTGACACCACACAATGTCTTCCACGTTGGCATAGCCATTGAGCGCTTCCAGAAGCTCTTCTTTCGGGAAGGGGTAGAGCTGCTCAAGACGCACAATCGCCGTGTCATCGCGCTCGTTCTCAGTGCGCCACGCGACTAAGTCGTAGTAGACCTTGCCAGCACACAGCACAACGCGAGTGACTTTCTCCGGCGCAAGATCGGCTTGGTCGGCGAGCACCATGTGGAACTTGCCGTGGGCCAAATCTTCTAGGCTCGAAATCGCTTCTTTATGACGCAGCAGCGATTTAGGTGTCATCACCACCAGCGGCTTACGCAGCGGGCGAATCACCTGACGACGCAGCAAGTGGTAAATCTGCGCGGGTGTGGTCGGCACACATACCTGCATGTTGTGCTCGGCACACATCTGCAGGAAGCGCTCTAAACGGGCTGATGAGTGCTCAGGCCCTTGGCCTTCATAACCATGGGGCAGCAGCATGGTTAAACCACATAGACGCCCCCATTTGGTCTCACCCGAGGAGATGAACTGGTCCACCACCACTTGGGCACCGTTGAAGAAGTCACCAAACTGGGCTTCCCAGATCACCAAATCATTCGGTGCGGTGGTTGAGTAGCCATACTCAAACGCCAGCACGGCTTCTTCCGAAAGGAAGGAGTCATGAATGGTGAAACGCGGCTGACCATCGGCCATGTTCTGAAGGGGTACGTAGGTGCTGCCATCTTTCTGGTTATGCACCACCGCATGACGGTGGGAGAAAGTGCCACGACCTACATCTTGGCCGGTAATGCGAATCGGGTGGCCTTGATCAAGCAGCGTGGCGTAGGCCAGCGTTTCCGCAAAGCCCCAGTTAAGTGCCAAACCGCCGGCCTGCATCTTGCGTCGGTCTTCATAAATTTTGGCAACTTGGCGCTGCACATCGACGCCATCCGGCACTTCGCACATACGGGCGGCTAGCTGCTGCAGACGCTTCATATCAAACGTCGTATCAGCGTCGCCGGTCCACTCGTGCCCCAAGTAGGGAGCCCAGTCGACAAACAGCGTCGCATTCGGCTCTTGCACTAACGCATTGGCAACGTGATTACCCGCCACCAAATCATTGCGATAGGTTTCCACCATTTCTTTGGCAGATTCTTCCGAAAGCACGCCCTGTTCAACTAAGCGCTGGGCATACAGCGTGCGCGCAGAGGGGTGGTCTTTGATCTTGGCATACATCATCGGCTGCGTGCCTGACGGCTCATCAGCTTCGTTATGACCACGGCGACGATAGCAAACCAGATCTATCACCACGTCTTTTTTAAACTGCTGGCGATAGTCAAGAGCCACTTGAGTTGCGTGCAGCACTGCGTCAGGGTCATCGCCATTAACGTGGAAAATAGGCGCTTGAACCATCTTGGCAATATCAGTGCAGTATTCGGTGGAGCGTGCATCCTGCGGATGCGAGGTGGTAAAGCCCACTTGGTTATTAATCACAATGTGGATCGTACCACCGGTTTTATAGGCTCGGGTCTGGGACATCTGGAATGTCTCCATCACCACGCCTTGACCGGCAAAGGCCGCATCACCATGGACGTTGATCGGCAGTACTTTACTGCCTTCTTCGTCATTACGACGATCCTGGCGGGCACGCACCGAACCTTCTACAACAGGAGCAACGATTTCCAGGTGCGATGGGTTAAACGACATCGCCAAGTGAACTTCACCACCTGGAGACATGACGTTCGAGCTGAAGCCTTGGTGGTACTTCACATCACCTGAACCGCGCTCGATGACTTTTTTGCCATCGAATTCGTCGATCAAATCAGCGGGGTTTTTACCCAAAATATTGACCAACAGATTAAGCCGCCCACGGTGCGCCATACCGATGACCACTTCTTTGGTGCCATAACCGCCGGCACGCTGGATGAGCTCATCCATCATCGGTACAAAAGACTCGCCGCCTTCAAGACCAAAGCGCTTGGTACCTGGATATTTAGAGGCCAGGTAGTTTTCCAAACCTTCGGCGGCCGTCAAGCGCTCCAGTACGTGCTTACGCACATCGGCACTAAATTCCGGCGCACTGCGTACCGACTCAAAACGCCGCTGCAGCCAGCGCTTTTCTTCCGTATCGACAATATGCATGATCTCGCAGCCGATGGAGCGGCAATACGTGCGCTCCAACGCATCCACGATCTCGCGCAGGGGCGCTTTGTCGATGCCTAAAAAGAAAGAACCGGTTTGGAACTCGGTGTCCAAATCAGCTTTTGATAGCTGATGAAACGACAGATCGAGATCGGGGACGGGGGTGGGATTACGCAGCCCTAGCGGGTCGATATTGGCCTTTTGATGGCCACGGAAGCGATAGGCGTTAATCAGCTGCAGGACTTTCACCTGCTTTTTATTCTCACCGCTATCGACAGCGGCGACTACACGGCTTGAGCGGCTTTCACGCCCTAACTGGTAGAACTGATCACGGACTGGGCTTAGTGGGACATCGTGTGAGGCACTGCCCTCGGGACGCGGCAGCTGATCAAAATAGCTGCGCCATTCGTCCTGGACAGACTCAGGATCTGCGAGGTACTGCTCGTAAAGCGCTTCCACGTAGTGAGCATTACCGCCACTAACGTGAGAGGAACGCCACATCAACTCCATTATGCCTTGTTGCATCTCTCGGTCACCCTACACTGATGGGGTGGTATCGGTATCGTCGCAAGTATGCGGCGACATCGCTATTGCCCTGCCGGCGGGGCGGGACATGTGCCGGCGGTGCCGACCTTCGGCCGGAAACCCTGTTCGTCTAGCAATTTGTCATCTGGCAATTCGTTATCTAGCACTGCATGCCACATTTACTATATTAGCTTTACTATCTTAGCCGTACGGTCTTAATCATACGGTCTTAGCCATACGGTGTTTCGTCTTCAGTTCATGCTCAAAAGCCGGTACCCAAGGCACCGGCTTTCAAACTTGTCGAACCAGCAGTGCGACGTGACGCCGCACTGCGTGACAAACCCTATGATAACAAGCGAAGCGCCATGATTTAAGTGGCATTGTTACCCAACTTAAGTGGCATGCGCTTTTTTCCTAAATTGTCATGGGCTTAGGTAGCATCAGCAAGTAACATTTCACGGATTTTACCAATTGCCCGAGTAGGATTGAGGCCTTTTGGGCATACCGCTACACAGTTCATGATACCGCGGCAGCGAAATACCGAGAACGGATCTTCCAAATCGCTCAAACGCTCACGGGTGGCCGTGTCACGGGAATCAGCCAGGAAGCGGTAAGACTGAAGCAAACCAGCCGGACCGACAAACTTGTCTGGATTCCACCAGAACGACGGGCAAGACGTTGAACAGCATGCACAGAGAATACACTCGTACAGGCCATCTAGCTTATCGCGTTCTTCCGGCGATTGCAGACGCTCAATAGCAGGCGCTGGGGTATCGTTCTGCAGGTACGGCTGGATACGCTCGTACTGCTTATAGAACAGACCCATATCAACGACCATATCACGAATAACCGGCAGGCCCGGCAGTGGGCGCAGCACCAGCTTGTTGTCTTTCACAACATCTGACAGCGGCGTAATACACGCCAAGCCGTTTTTGCCGTTCATGTTCATGCCGTCTGAACCGCAAACGCCTTCACGGCAGCTGCGACGAAACGCCAGACCGCTGTCTTGTTCCTTCATCATGTGAAGGACATCCAGCACCATTACATCGCGGCCTTTAGTATCGACCTGAAACTCCTGCATATAAGGTGCGGAGTCGGTTTCCGGATTGTAGCGGTATACGGATACCTGAAGATTGGACATAGTGACTCCCTCTCGTCAATGCGGCGTTTAGTAGGTACGAACCTTAGGCTCGAACATATCAACAGTTTTCGGCTTGAAGTTAACGTCACGCTGTTTCAGCTGCTTGGTTAACGGGAAATAGAGCGAGTGCTTCAGCCAGTTGACATCATCACGGTCTGGATAGTCGTAACGTGAGTGCGCGCCGCGGCTCTCTTTGCGCTCAAGGGCAGCAATCGCCGTTGCTTCTGCCACTTCCATCAAGTTATCAAGTTCCAGTGCTTCTACACGGGCGGTGTTAAACGCATTGGACTTGTCAGGCAGGTAGGCATTACCGATACGCTCGCGCAGTTGCGCTAGTTTATCGACGCCTTCCAGCATGTTTTTCTCTTCACGGAATACGCCAAACGAGGTCTGCATAATTTGCTGAAGCTCAGCTTTCAGCTCAGGAATGCTTTCGCCACCTTCTGACTCGTTCCAGCGCGTGATCCGCTTCATGGCTGACTCAACGTCAGATTCAGAAGCATCCAGGTATTCGATACCTTCGTTCAATGCGCCTTCGATAAACATGCCGGCAGCGCGGCCGAAGACCACCAAATCTAGCAGCGAGTTACCGCCTAAGCGGTTAGCACCGTGTACCGATACACACGCCGCTTCACCACAGGCAAACAGGCCGTTAACGATATGATCGTTGCCGCTTTCGTCCTGGGTAATCGCCTGACCGTGAATATTGGTCGGAATACCGCCCATCATGTAGTGGCAGGTAGGCACGACGGGGATCGGGTCTTTCGCCGGGTCAACGTGCGCAAACGTCTTGGAAAGCTCAACGATGCCAGGCAGGCGCTTGCCAAGTACTTCTTCGCCCAGGTGGTCAAGCTTCAAGAAGACGTGATCGCCCTTCTCGCCACAGCCGCGACCTTCCAGGATTTCCATGACCATTGAACGAGCGACAACGTCACGGCCCGCCAAATCTTTGGCGTTCGGCGCATAGCGCTCCATGAAGCGTTCGCCGTCTTTATTGATCAGGTAGCCACCTTCACCACGGCAACCTTCAGTGACCAGCGTGCCCGCACCGTAAATACCGGTCGGGTGGAACTGCCACATTTCCATGTCCTGCATGGGGAAGCCGGCACGCATTGCCATGCCGATACCGTCACCCGTGTTAATCAAGGCGTTAGTGGTAGAGGCGTAAATACGCCCTGCACCACCGGTAGCCAGCACCGTGGCCTTGGATTTAACGTGAACGACTTCACCCGTTTCGATGCACATGGCGATACAACCCACCACATCACCGTTAGCATTTTTAACCAAATCAACCGCGTACCACTCATTGAGGAACACGGTGTTGTTCTTCAAGTTGTTCTGGTAAAGCGTGTGCAGCAGTGCATGGCCGGTACGGTCAGCTGCCGCACAGGTACGCGCCGCTTGACCACCTTCACCAAAATTCTTGGACTGGCCGCCGAACGGGCGCTGGTAGATGCGACCATTATCTAAACGCGAAAACGGCAGACCCATGTGTTCAAGCTCAAATACGGCTTTCGGGCCTTCAGAACACATATACTCCGCTGCGTCCTGGTCAGCGATATAGTCACCGCCTTTAACGGTGTCATACATGTGCCAGCGCCAGTCGTCATTCGGGTCGTCGGACGCGATCGCGCAAGTAATACCACCCTGTGCAGAAACAGTGTGAGAACGGGTCGGGAAAACTTTCGATAACACGGCCGTCTTCTTGCCGGACTTCGCCAGCTCCAAAGCGGCTCGCAGGCCAGAGCCACCGCCACCAATGATAATGGCGTCAAACGTCAGGCTACGCAGATTAGACATGTAATCAAGCTCCCCACAGAATTTGAATGCCCCACACCAAGTACACGAAAATGCCCAGAATAATGATTGCTTGGGCACTTACGCGTAGGCGAGTGGACTTGAGATAGTCAGTGGTGACGGTCCACAGACCGATCCAGGCGTGTGCTGCTAGGGCGATAAATGCCAGTAGCGAGAAGATACGCATCCACGTTTGATTGAACAGGCCGCTCCAAGCGTAATAATCAAGGTTCGGATTAAACAGCAGGTAGGCAACGATAAAGACGGTATAAAGAGCCAAAATCACCGCGGATACGCGCTGCATCAGCCAATCAGACAGCCCACTACGGCCAAAACTTGTGATGTTAGTTACCATACCCAAACTCCTGCCAGAATAATCAGAACAGCACTGACCACCACGGTGATCTGCGCTTTTTGTACGCCTCCCTCAAGGGTTACTCCGATGTCAGCATCCATTAGCAGGTGTTTAATACCGGCGACAAAATGGAATGCCAGAGCGGATAACAGTCCCCAAGCAATCAATTTAGCCAAAAAGTTATTGGCCAATACATTGCTAACGGCGTCAAAACCCGCCGGAGATGACAAAGACTTGCCCAGCGCCCAAAAAGCGAAAATCAGGCCAACGAACAGGATGACACCTGTAATGCGGTGGGTAATTGACGTCAGTGCCGGTAGTGGAAAATGTATCGTAGAAAGATCTAAGTTTACGGGTCGTTTGCTATTCACGGCTTTATACACACTCTCTTGGCCCACTCTGTGGCAGGTCGGGCATAGCCCGAGCGGGCGGTGGTTGCTGGAAGGGCTCGGCCGTTGCCAAGTCGGGCACGACCACCTACCTGCCGGTCGCGCGCCGTGGATTATAAGAACCTTCGCCCTCGCTTACAAACCGAACGCAGCCCTAAATCGACTATGGTGCAAGAAAAATGCCCTACTCCGAGTCGATTTTGCGCTGCAGCATGGTTATAGTGACAATCGATGAGCAGATTCATAAGCCTTTTTTCATAAGCCTTTTTTCATAAGCCTTTTGCACAAGCCTTATGTCACAAGCGCTATGACGCATCTTACTTATCTGCTGCTCAGCTTTTGGCACCTCATTATATTGTAGGCTTTTTTATATTATACAAAAACTACTCATAGCAATAATATTTGCACAACCTATGCCTAGCGCTTAGGCTAATTGACAAAATGTCGCACACTTTTATAGTAGGCAAGCCTTTTCGCCGGCGCGGCATGCGCAGCAATGACTTTACGTCCCAACCCGAATTCGAAAGGAGGCCAGCATGGCTGACAGGAAAGCGACATTGACGGTAGACGGTCTGGATAAACCGATCGATCTACCTATGTACTCCGGCACACTTGGCCCCGACGTTATCGACGTACGCGGTTTAGGCGCTGAAGGCCTGTTTACCTACGACCCCGGCTTCATGGCCACCTCTTCCTGCCAGTCTGCCATTACCTATATTGATGGCGGCAAGGGCGTACTGCTGCACCGCGGCTACCCCATTGACCAGCTGGCTAAAGAGTCTAATTTTGTTGAGATGTGCTACACCCTGCTATTTGGCGAGCTGCCGAATGATGAGCAGTACGCGGATTTTGAATCGCGTATTCGTAACCACACCATGGTTCACGACCAAATCAACAACTTCTTCAAAGGGTTCCGCCGCGATGCGCACCCGATGTCTATCTTGTGTGGCGTTGTAGGTGGGCTAGCTGCCTTCTACCATGACCACATGGATATCACCCAGGAAGAAGACCGGATTGTTAGCGCTATTCGCTTGATCGCCAAAATGCCGACACTGGCGGCGATGTCGCACAAGTATAACGTTGGGCAGCCCTTCAACTACCCACGCAATGACCTGAGCTATGCAGAGAACTTCCTCTACATGATGTTCAGCAACCCTTGCGAAGAGTACAAGGTCAACCCGGTATACGCGAAAGCCATGGACCGCATCTTTATGCTGCATGCGGATCACGAGCAGAACGCCTCTACCTCTACCGTGCGCCTTGCAGGCTCCACGGGCGCTAACCCGTTTGCGTGCATTAGTGCCGGCATCGCTGCTCTATGGGGCCCCGCTCACGGCGGTGCCAACGAAGCGGTACTGAACATGCTGGACGAAATCGGGGAAGACTCTGAAGAGAACATCCAGCGCTTTGTCGATAAAGCTAAAGACAAGGATGACCCGTTCAAGCTGATGGGCTTTGGCCACCGCGTTTATCGCAACTTTGACCCGCGCGCCAAGGTAATGAAAGAGACCTGTGACGAAGTCCTCGCAGAACTCGGCATGGCCGACGACCCGCAGCTTAAAATCGCCAAACGTCTTGAACAGATTGCCCTTGAAGACGAGTACTTCATCGAGCGCAAGCTGTACCCAAATGTTGATTTCTACTCAGGCATCATTCTGAAAGCGATGGGCATCCCTACCAACATGTTCACCGTGATTTTCGCGGTATCGCGCACCATTGGCTGGATCTCCCATTGGCACGAAATGCTCAGCGAAAGCTATAAAATTGGCCGTCCGCGTCAGCTGTATATTGGCCATGACAAGCGTGACTACCCGAAGAAATAAACTGCACTATGCATAATCGCAGTTTATAGCAACTTAAAAGGCCACCTCCGGGTGGCCTTTTGCATTGATAGCATTTAAGCCTAAGACCTTGTCAGGCGCTTACTAGCTTATCGCTAACCCAAGCATGGTCTTGTGTAAGCACGCCACCCAGCAGCCCCTTATTAATCGCTATGCATGCAATTGAACAACGCCCACCCTCTCGACTTCTGTGATGAGCAAAGATTGGAATATTCTGCTGTCATGAAAACACTAACGTTAGCCCTAATAGCACTTGACTTTTGAGTCGCGGCACATTGATAAAGGTTTTCCACACTATCTGTGGATAACCCTGTTCACAACCACTTTAAAACGTCCCAGAATCGCCATGGGCAGTGGGTCAGCCTTAAATTGGTTATTTTTTGACCTATCATAAGCCATTGTTTTTAAAGAGTTTAAGTTCTGTTCAAGTTTTTTTGCGTCAACAACAAGGGGTTGTGCACAACCTTGAAAGCCAAATTGCAAAAGTGGACAAGTCAAGCACAAAATCGTCCAAGAAAAGCCGTTTTTGGCTTTTTTTGTAGGTGATTTTGTAAGCGATAGAAACGCAAATATCCAGCACATGAGAAAACTCATTGCTAGGAAAGGATGATCAAGAAGGGAGTAGTAAAGTGATGGCGTCCCATAGGGGGTTCGAACCCCTGTTACCGCCGTGAAAGGGCGGTGTCCTAGACCACTAGACGAATGGGACGTAGACATGCTTTACAAAGGGTAGTGCTAATTGGTGGAGCCTAGCGGGATCGAACCGCTGACCTCAACACTGCCAGTGTTGCGCTCTCCCAGCTGAGCTAAGGCCCCACATGTCGTTAAGACGGAGCGTATAATACTGATTATGCAGGCCTTCGTCAACAGGGAAAAACGCCAATTTCTGAAAGATAAGAAATTGGCGTCAGCACCACATCAATCGCGGTTAGGCGATTTCACGAAATTCTTTTTCAAAGCGCTTCGCCTGTTTTTTCGAGACACCGCCTAGCACCTCTATCGCACTGCGCAGGCGTGCCCGGGTAACGTCAGAGCCTAAAATCGCCATGGCGTCCATCACTGACGTGCTGGACGTGCTGCCAGTAATGGCAATAAACACCGGTGCCAGGAACACTTTCATTTTCAATTCAAAGCACTCAGCCAAAAGCTTAACTTCGTCTAGCAGCGCCTCTTTATGCCAAGCAGGAACACCCTCGAACCGCCAAACAAGGAACTGGAGCAGTTTGACTAACTCTTCTTCCTCAAGCTTGACGCTATCAAACGACTCTTTTGTCAGCACCGGAAGGCCAGAGAAAAAATGCCCTGCCAACGGCATTACCTGGGAAAGCGTCTCTACCCGTGGCCGCACCTGCGGCAGAATCTGCTTAACGTAGGCTTCATTGAAAGCCCATTCGCGTAAGGCGCTCAACAGCGCGTCATCATCCAGATCTTCACGGATATAAACGCCGTTCAACCACGTCAGCTTTTCCAGATCAAACACCGGCCCGCCTAACGAGACACGCTGCACGTCAAATTCTGCCATCATTTCTTGCAGGCTGAATTTCTCGCGCTCATCGGGCATCGACCACCCCATGCGCCCCAAATAATTAGTAACCGCCTGAGGCAAAAAGCCCATTTTGCGGTAATAGTTGATCGACGTTGGGTTCTTGCGCTTAGAGAGTTTCGATTTATCCGGGTTGCGCAGCAGCGGCATGTGACAAAGTTGCGGCATTTGCCAATGAAAATACTCATACAGCAACTGGTGCTTTGGTGCTGAGTTAATCCACTCTTCCCCACGCAGAACATGGGTAATGCCCATGAGATGATCATCGACCACATTGGCTAAGTGATACGTAGGCATACCGTCTGATTTGAGCAGAATTTGCGCGTCCACCTGCGCCCACTCTACTTCAATAGTGCCGCGCAGCATGTCATTAACCACGCAAACACCTTCAGTGGGAACGTTCATGCGTACCACATAAGGCCAGCTTTCTTGCTCGCGGCGCGCTTGCTCATCGGCGCTTAACGCCAAATCGGCGGGTTTCAATGCCAGCTGAAGCCCCGCGGCTTTGCGCGCCTCACGCAGCTCATCTAGCTCTTCACTGGTGCGATAACACTTAAATGCGTGTCCGGCATCTAGCAGTTGCTGGGCGTACTGGGCGTAAATATCACCGCGCTCGCTTTGCCGATAAGGGCCACATGGCCCGCCAACATCGGGGCCTTCATCCCACTCAAGGCCTAGCCAACGCAACGAATCAAGAATCATCTGTTCAGACTCGGGCGTAGAGCGTACCCGGTCAGTATCTTCAATACGCAAAATAAACTGGCCGCCATGCTGACGCGCAAAACAAAGGTTAAAAAGCGCGATGTAAGCCGTGCCAACGTGGGGGTCCCCTGTTGGAGAAGGCGCAATGCGAGTACGTACGGTCATGAAAACGTCCTATTGGCAAAAATGCATGGCGATATTATACGCACCTTAAGCGCAACCAACAGCGCTGCGCAGGGAACAACTAGCGCAAGGAAGCGTCAGATAAATTAACTCAACGTTATTTGTCCACTAATGCGCGTTAAAGCACAATCGCTTAGTATGGCTCTGTAGCAACCTCTTGAGTGAACACCTCAAGAGCGAGAGTCAGACTTATAATGTATGTTCATCGCGCCACTGTTTTAGTGGAAGACATTCAACGAGCGTGTATTAGCTCATGATCAGGAAAATGAAATGGAATCGCTAGGCTCACGTATCAAGCAACTGCGGCTTAGGGCCAAGCTCAATAAGGCTGCCCTTGCGCGTAAAGTAGGCGTGTCAGATGTCACTATTTCCTATTGGGAATCTGGGGCAATCAAGCAGATCGGTCACGAACGCCTTGTTGCGCTCGCGGACGCTCTCGACTGCTCCCTGGCCACCCTATTAGAAGGTGATAGCGCTCCTGAGCTGTTAACGTTGTCTCACACCGGCCCCCTCCCCTGGGAAAAGGTACAAGCAACCACTATCAAAGTGCCTAGCCATCTGCCGCTGAACATTGACTGGAAAGCACCGTGTGTCATGGCAACACCAGGCCCAGATACAGATTTTTCTCCGGTTAGCGCTGGCGATTTACTGTTACTTGGCCCGACCCAGGTGTTCCACAAAGCGGGGCACTACATTGTGCAGCGCGACGATCGCTTCGTCATTGAGCACTTCGCAAAAGCCCCAAGCGACACCGATATTCATGCAGTACTGCTAGCCCATTGGCATCCTGCCTAAAGCGTCTACCTCCCCGGACTCTCTAGAACCTCCACCTGGTCACGCGTTCGCCTTGGCTCACTCCCCACCAAGAAACGCCGTGAGTAGGTGGCCACCTGGCCCAGCCCATGGCGGGATTGGCTTACCAGCTCTCCTGCCAGGTGCTGGCCCTCGTGGCCAATACGTGCCTGCACGGCTTTTGGCTGAACGCTGCCTTCAGAAACTTCCACACGCACATCGTAGCCGCCATCCGGCAAGCCGCTGCCCGAACCAAAAGGCCCCGCTGTAAACACTCCATCTTCTACCTGCGTGCGTGCCTGCCACCGTACTCGGCTGATTTCGCGCTCGACAATAATCCGTATCTGGGTGCCATCTGGCAGGTTGCTTTCGCCCTCCACCATTAAGCGCCGGTCGCTGCGCAGCGACACATGCGCAGATATCTCAACGACTAGCGGCGTTATCTCTTCCGTCTCAGCAACGTCCGCCTCAGCAACGTCCGCCTCAGCAACATCCCCCTCGGCCACTGTCGGTTCAGGGGCTGATGTTTGTTCTACGGTTGACACCGATTCACTCGGCCGTTCTTCCGTTTCACCACAGCCCACCAGCAGCACAACGAACACCATCAACACGCCAGCACTACTTATTACATTGCGCATACAAACTCCAAAATATTACCTGACCTGCAGCTTACCACCGCCGACAGCCTTGCTTCAGGTACAATGCGCTTAACGAGCGATAAATTTTAGGAGCAATGGCTTTGGATATCATTTGGTGGTTGGCCTATATAGCGTTAGGCGGTTTTGTTGGGCTTATGGCAGGCTTATTGGGTATTGGTGGTGGTGGCATTATGGTGCCGATTCTAACCGCCCTTTTCGTGCTTCAAGGCGTGCCTCACGAGCATCTTGCTCACTTAGCCTTGGGTACTGCAATGGCAGCTATCATTCCCGCTTCTTCCGCCAGCCTGCTTTCCCACCACCGCCACGGAGCCGTGCGCTGGGACATCGTGCGTTTTATTACCCCTGGCATACTCATCGGCACTTTTTTGGCAACGTTTATCGCGGCACTTATCCCCACCCGCGGCCTAGCTATTTTCTTTGCCTGCTTCATGGTCTTAATGTCACTGCAGATGCTAGCAAACATCAAACCCAAACCGAGCCGCGGCTTACCAAGCCCTGTCGGTATAAGCGGTGTGGGTCTTGGCATAGGCGGCATTTCCGCACTGGTTGCGATTGGCGGTGGCTCTCTCACCGTGCCCTTTCTGACCTGGTGCAACGTCAAGCTTCCCCGCGCGATAGGCACATCAGCGGCCATTGGCCTGCCTATCGCCGTCGCCGGGGCGCTTGGCTACATTATCAACGGCTGGCCTACCCAAGGCCTACCAAGCGCGGCACTAGGCTACGTTTACCTACCCGCGCTACTGCTTATGGCACCTTTCAGCATTCTTACCGCCCCCATAGGCGCGAAGCTAGCTCACAGGCTACCCGTCAAACTACTCAAACGGGTATTCGCTTTTATGCTGATGGGGCTCGCATTGCAGATGGTGTATACGGTGTTTAATGCGTAAAGCCCGGACGTTAGATAACCAACGCTTTCATATAATGCGATGCTTGGCTGTTTATGCGAAACTGCCGCCCTTTTTGGGTACTGCACAATCGTTGCCGCCCCTGCCCCAAAATATGGCAAATGAAAGCGTCAAATTTGTGACACCTAATTTGTTAAAAAGTATTGCTAAAAACGTGCTGCTAAAACCGTATTGCTAAAAACGTATTGCTAAAAACGTGGCCTAACCACTGTAAATATGAACAGTTATGAATGATACCACAACCGCGCAAACCCGCATGAAGTCTGGCATTGCCCGCCCGGCGCTGGATAGAACTTTCTCCGTAGCGCCTATGATGGACTGGACGACCAGAGACTACAGAGCATTTGCACGCACATTAACCAAGAGGGCGCTGCTGTATACCGAGATGGTCACTACCGGTGCGATTTTGCACGGAACGCCCCGTGAGCGCTTTTTGGGCTATAACGAGGTAGAGCACCCGCTGGCACTGCAGTTAGGTGGCAGCGATGCCGGTGAGTTGGCTGAATGCGCGGCGATTGCCGAGGCGTGGGGCTACGACGAGGTCAACCTGAACGTGGGTTGCCCCAGCGACCGGGTGCAGAACAATATGATCGGCGCGTGCTTGATGGGCTACCCCGAAAAAGTGGCCGAGGCTGTGCGTGCCATGCAGGCAACGGTGTCTATTCCGGTCACGGTGAAATGCCGTATTGGCATTGATGACCAGGATGAAGACGCCGATCTAGAGCGGTTTATCGCTATTGTGGCCGACGCAGGCTGCGAAGTATTTACCGTTCACGCGCGCAAGGCGTGGCTGCAGGGTTTGTCGCCTAAGCAGAACCGCGATGTGCCGCCGCTAAACTACCCCCGTGTGCATCGTTTGAAGCAGAGCCGTCCTGAGCTACACATCGGCATTAACGGCGGGATTAAAACGCTTGCCGAGTGCCAAAAGCAGCTTACCCATGTGGATAGCGTAATGGTGGGGCGAGAGGCTTACCAAAACCCGTGGCTGCTAGCCGGCGTTGATGAGCTGCTGTTTGGCGAGACAGGCCCAGCGGCGAGCCGTTTAGAGGCAGCAAAGGCGTTTCGCCCCTACATTCAGCAGCGCTTAGATGAAGGCGCCAAGCTGAATCACATTACCCGCCACCTGCTGGGCTTGTTTCAGGGTTGCCCTGGCGGCAGGCGTTTTCGGCGTCATTTGTCAGAACACGCGCATAAAGAAGGCGCAGGATTGCGCCTATTTGATGAAGCCTTAAGTTTAGTGCGCGAGCCAGAAGCTCAAGACACGCTTTAACCGCCCTTCACGCCTTGGGCAATGCGGTCACCCACTTCTTGGTCGATATTGCGCCAATACTCAAACGCACGCTCAAGCACCGGATCAGTGACGCCATCCGAAAGGTGGCCGATAACGTTGGACACCAAGCGGTCGCGCTGGGCGTCGTCCATTACTTCTCGCACCAGCGTATGGGCTTGGCCCCAATCGTCGTCATCGCGGCGCAGGGTGTAGGCAGTGCGCACAAAATCGCCGCTGACTTCCCACGTGTTATCTATTGGGTAGCGCTCGGCATCCGCTGATGGCCCACCTTTCGAGTTGGGCGCATAAACAGGATCGGTCACATTGTGCATGCGCATAGCGCCGTCTTTGGAGTAGCTGTGCACCGGTGATTTAGGCGAGTTGACGGGGATCTGTCGATAGTTCACACCAAGCCGTGCGCGATGGGCATCGGAATACGAGAATCCACGCGCCAGCAGCATTTTGTCGGGGCTTAAACCGGTACCTGGCACCATGTTGTTGGGCTCAAATGCTGCCTGCTCGATCTCGGTGTGATAATCCGTCGGGTTACGATCCAGCATGAGCTTACCCACTTCAATCAGCGGGTAATCTGCATGGGGCCACACCTTGGTTAAATCGAAGGGGTTATAGCGGTACGTTTTGGCTTCATCGAAGGGCATGATCTGCACTTTCAATGTCCAGCTAGGGTGATCGCCATTCTTGAGGGCATGGTAGAGGTCACGGGTATGGTAATCGGCATCCGTACCGGCCATTTTGTCCGCTTCCTCTTGAGTGAGGAAATCAATTCCCTGGTCGGTTTTAAAGTGGTACTTCACCCAAAACCGCTCGCCTTCTGCGTTGATCCACATATAGGTATGGCTAGAGTAGCCGTTCATATGACGCCAGGTTTTCGGAATACCCCGGTCGCCCATCAGCCAAGCCACTTGATGAGCGGACTCGGGCGACAGCGTCCAGAAATCCCACTGCATGTCATGATCGCGCAGGTTGGTATCCGCACGACGCTTTTGCGAGCGTATAAAGTGCTGAAACTTCATCGGATCACGTACAAAAAATACCGGCGTGTTGTTCCCCACCATGTCGAAGTTGCCTTCTGTGGTGTAGAACTTGATCGAAAACCCGCGCGGATCACGCCAGGTGTCAGGGCTGCCTCGCTCACCGGCTACGGTGGAAAAACGCATGAGCGTTTCGGTAACCGTGCCGGGCTGAAAGACCGCCGCTTTGGTGTATTGGCTGACGTCGTGAGTAACTTCAAAACGCCCGAAGCCGCCGCCGCCTTTGGCATGGGGCTGGCGCTCAGGAATGCGTTCACGGTTGAAGTTCGCCATCTGCTCAATCAAGTAATGATCGTTAAGCAGAATGGGCCCGTTGGGGCCTATCGTAAGAGAGTGTTCGTCGCTGGTGACCGGTATGCCCGCATCCGTTGTGGTGTGCTTGGGTTTATCACTCGTCGGTTTATCGCTCGTCATCGTTATTCCTCCATGTCACGGTAAACGTGGCGCTTCAGCACCACGCGCTCGAGTACGATGAAAGCTTGGCTATTTATTTTATTTTTCTCATTCTAGTAGCCGCTAACAAAGCCCACACATAGGTATAGTCAAGACAACGCCAACTTGCCATCTAAAGCGGTTAGGCATTATCTATCAGAGCTTTAGTTTTTTTTGATAAGACTCAAAGCTAATAAAGTGAATCAGGCGGCGGAACCAAACTTGAGTTAAAGCTTTCGACAGCCGTTTCCGCCTCTTCAATCTCGTCAAACCGAGCGATATGAAATAGCGCCTCGCCTTCATTGGCGAGTGGTAAGCGGCTCATGCCAATCACAATACCATCCGCAACCGCGAGAACTTCGCCTTCGTCATTACCAAAGGGGTCGGCCACTTTACCGAGCACCTCCCCTTTTGCGACACGGGTGCCCAAACGCACCTTGGGACGCATAATGCCGTCGATAGGTGCACGCGCCCAACTTGAACCATTAGCAAGCTCAGCCGGTGCTGGTGTGCGGCGACGCTGCTCACCCGTCAGCATGCCTAAGCGCCGCATCACACGAAGTACACCGCGAACGCCGGGGGCAATGGCCCACTCATCAAAACGCAGCGCCTCACCTGCTTCATAGGTGAGCACCGGTATTCCACGGGTCTGGGCGTAGTGGCGCAAGCTGCCCTCACGAAGTTCTGCGTTCAATACAACAGGCGCACCGAAAGCATCGGCCATGCGCTCGGTTTCACTACCAGGGCGAAGCTGGGCTCGAATTTGCGGCAGGTTAGTGCGATGAATAGCCCCGGTATGCAGGTCAATAATATGCGTGGCGTGATCAACAATTTGTTCGCGAAACAGGGCTGCGATGCGCCCACCTAATGAACCTGACTCGCTGCCTGGAAAGCATCGATTCAGATCGCGCCGGTCAGGCAAGTAGCGGGTTTGCTGCAGGAAACCAAATACGTTCACCACCGGTACAGCAATCAGCGTGCCACGAATACTGTTGATTGCTTTCGAACGCAGCACTCGGCGGACAATTTCCACCCCGTTAATTTCATCGCCATGAATACCACCACATACCAGCAGCACCGGGCCATCCTTGCGGCCATGCACTACTTCGACGGGAATATGCAAAGGCGTGTGGGTATATAAACGCGCCACCGGCACATCCACTTGTAAACGCTGGCCGGGCTTAATCGTATGCTCGCCCAGTTGAAAAGGAGTTCGCGCCATCCTTAATGTCCTGTTTTTTTAATTCGTTATGCTCACAACGCCAGTGCAGCGGTGGGCTGATTCATTGACTGTTTATACGCCTTCAGTAGCAAAATGACGAATTTGTTAATCCATGTTATGAGGCCGGTTATTTATCCATACAGTTTTGAATGTAAATATGCTCGCGCATAGGTTAAAATGTGACCATATGGTGTCAATAAGGAGGGTGCGTTTCCATGGCAAGAAAGACGAAAGCGGAAGCTGCTGCTACTCGTGAAGCACTGCTTAATGCCGCTGAGGAGGTATTTTTTGCCAAAGGCGTGGCTCGCACGTCCCTTGAGCAAATTGCTCGCCATGCGGGTCTCACTCGCGGTGCGGTTTATTGGCATTTTAAAAATAAAGGCGACCTGTTCATGGCACTCGTTGAACAGGTACGCATGCCTTTCCAGTCGCTAATGGATGAAGTCGACAAAACGGACACTGCCCTATCACCGTTAGAAGCGATACGTCTTGCCTGCCATGCGGGCTTAGTGCGCCTCGAACAACCGTCGTACCAACGGATACTGTCGATTTTACTGCACCGCTGCGAGTTCTTCAGCGATATTAACCCGCTTGAAATGCAGGACAAAATTGGCAATGAGTGTTTTGAGGAGATGCTGTCGGTATTTGAGCTTGCCCAACAGCAGCAGTTACTGCGTAAAGACCTTAGTCCCACTCTTGCCACGCGTATGATGCAAACTATGCTAGGCGGTCTTTTCCATGACTGGTTACGCAACCCAGATGCTTACTCCATTCGTGAGCGGGGCGGTGAGTTAATTGATGCCTCTATTCGAATGATGCAGCGCTAAAAGAGGGTCAACACTTTTTTTGCTGCAGCGCAGCAAGTGTGCGTATACTCATGTGATTGCAAGCAGTTAATGATTACCCGAGATTAGCTGCAGGTTATTGACTAAGAGTGTAAGCACCCTATGGATTCACTGGAGTTTATTCGCGTACGCGAACTGGAAGTGGCGGTTCGCATCTGGAACCCGAATGCCCCTCGTACATTGATCGCTTGGCATGGCCTTGCTCGTCATGGCGGTGATTTTAGTGCACTGGCACGGGAATTAGGCAACGAATGGCGAATTCTTGCCCCTGACACCCCTGGCCGTGGGCTTTCCAGTTGGTCACTCTTTCCTGCTCACGACTATCTTTACAGCCACTACATCACGGTAGCGATCGCCCTGCTTGATCACTTCAAACTTGAAAGCGTTGACTGGCTGGGCACCTCAATGGGTGGCCTATTAGGCATGTTAATTGCCGCCAGCCCAGCGCATAGCGCGCGTATTTCTCGACTGGTGCTTAACGATGTTGGGCCTGAGCTAAACACACAGGGCCTTATTGGACTGTCTAGCTATTTCGGCGTTACCCACCGTTTTTCAACATTTAGCGAACTCCAGCAAGAACTTAAACAGCATTACGCAAGCTTTGGCATCGCCCATGATTGTGCATGGCGCGAACTAGCGCTCAACAGCGCCCGTCGGTTACCAGATGGCAGCTGGACCTATCATTTTGATCCACGCATCGGCGAACAGTTTATACATGATACGCCCCGTGATATGTGGGCTGAATGGGCGAATATTCGCTGCCCGGTGATGGTGATACGCGGCGAGGAGTCGACGCTATTAGACCCAGAAACGCTGCCGCGAATGGCGGAAGCACACCCCGAGCTTGTGACGCTTAGCGTGCCTAACTGCGGCCATGCTCCCATGTTGGACAAACCTACGCAGGTCGACCCCATTCGCCACTTTCTAAACCGCCCTGCTCCACCCCCGTTAGCCCCAGGCGACCAAACGCAAACCGCCACTGGCTGGCAGCACGTAGTACAGTGGCTGGCGCAGCAGTGGCGGCGGTGGAAACGTATTAGTGAGAAGTAGAGTAATCAGTGAAGTGGCGATTTTTCCGGTTTAGCCGCAGTTTATTCAAGCGAATACGTGCTTCGAGATACGCTTGCTCCGAGACACTGCGGTAAGCCCCTTCGTCAGGTAAGTATTTCACCAGCACTCGGCGCTCACCCTGCTCAGGCAATGCATCGACCTTGCTATGTAGTTTCACAACGCTATTGGGTTCATCCTCAAGCAGTGCAAATGCCCATTCCCCTTCGTCCTGGCGCTCAGTGACGACGACGGTTTCACCCAGCAAGCAGCGACGCGAGTTAAGCTCAGTTCTTGTGTATGGAGGGCAGTAGAGAGGGTGGCGTATCCTGTTGATTGATCTCGCCAGATCACAACCAACATAGGACGGATACGC